>JBHLRS010000001.1:0-149556 GCA_048882325.1 Candidatus Thorarchaeota archaeon
CAATGTGCCTGAATTTACTTGACTATCTCCATGCCGCACTTCTGGCAGTACTGAGCACCAGATTCAATCGCTGCCCCACATTTGGGACATTTTCCTGAGTATCTACTCCAATGAATCAGCAATCTCTCTATGTCATCACGTTGTACTAGTCTTCTGCGAAGAAGTTCTTCTAGACCTCCGACTAATAGTTGCTCAGCCTCAGGAGCTAATAGCATGTTGCCTTTCAAACACACTCGATCAAAGGCACCCTTGAAAGATTGGTCATTCTTCAACCAATCGTCGACTAAGGTCTTTATTGCGCTATCAAAGTCATTGCTCAAGGTTTTCTCTCGCCCCATGGGTAATAGGTTCCCATCAGGTAAGAAACAGGGCGTTAGGAGTTCGCGAGATTTATCGTCGTAAGTTGCCACATACATGTGTATGTCGAGGAGTGTCAACGGCGCAAGGTCATTCACAGCACTATTGTCAAGTGTCCAGTTCATAAGACCAAGAAACTCCTGCTGAACTGTCAACACTCTGTTCTCGATTAATTGTTCAGTTCTGCTTATTGCATGGTCGACTGTAGTCTTGAGATCATCAAGTTCTTTCACCTTGAGATCCAATTCCCTTCGCGCTTCATCGATTCTTGTATTTCGTTCTTGAATCTCAGTATGCATCAAATTCTCTGCTTGTATTTTTTCAGATTCAAATGTTGATTGGGCTTCTGCCACACGTTTCTCTAACTCCGCTTTCTTCATATCCATCATGTCTATGGGCTGCTGACTATTCGTCAGACTGCCTTTGAGTGAGCTAACAAGTCTGTTGTAAATTGATATTGCTCCTTCAGTATCTGCTTCCTTCTGACCAATCTGAGCTCTTGCGTTTCTAATTTCACTGACAATATCTCCAAAGAATTGTTCCAAGTCATTAATTGTTCTAGAGAAATCCGCAGTCATGGCCCGAAGGTTAATTTTGTGTTTCTCACGCAACTCGTAAATCTTGTCCTCTTTTTTCTTCGTGAGATTAGCAATCTCTTGCCTAGTTCTCTCCTCCATAGTCCTTACACGTTCATTTCCTCTCTCCTTTTCCAGATTTGTGAGGTTCTCGAGGATAGTGGTTTGAGCACCAAAATTCTCCCTGATTAAACTCTTGAGAGTTTCAGCTGATTCGATACGAAGCTTTGCTGACTCAGAAATACTTCTGAACTCTTCTGTTCTCTTAAGCGCAGCGGCAGAATCAGAAAGAATCTCAATCCTGTTTGGCTCAACACCAGGATCAGATACAAGAACATAATTCCCTATTGCTTTGACAAATGATGGCTCTGTTATATTGGCAATATCAGCAGTAAGACTCTCAACTCTCTCAATAAGTGGTTGTATCTTAGAAGCAACACTCGGGATATCTGTCGCTTGAGACAAATCCGTGCTAATTATTCTCTTAACCTCACCTGCAGCCTTCATATCTGTGAACTGGAACTCCTTTCGCAAACTGCTGGAGGCAGCTAGAACTATAGATTTCGTCGGTGAGGTTTGAACAATCCAGAATGGGAACGAAACTGCGCTCAAACTCACAATCCTGGTTTTATGCCCCTTCAGAGCCTCTGCTGTTGCCAGTGCTGAAGCAAGACATATTCCATCTGATTCAGGTACAATTCTTGTTCCTTCCTTCTTGAAGAGGAAATTTAGATGTAGATGCCTAACCAAACTAACACAACCTTTTGGATTATCAGGAACTCATTAGTAATTATGCCTTTTTGGGAAGAATTACCTCGCTACATTTGAGCCAGAGTTTCAGCTTCATCGACAGACAATATTTCTTCTGTCAAGAGCTCTTTAAGAATTTCAAGATACTGATTGTTGAGTCTGAATCCATCTCCTTCGACAACTCGTACCGTAGCTCTATGATTCCATTCAGCATCCGGGTCATCCACTGAGTGCAGGGTAACTACGTAGTTCTCACCTGCTCTGGCCATCATCAATCTCACGTTGTCATATCTTAAGCCTTTCATTTCACTACCAATGGATCTTCTGGCATAGGACTGAATAGCAGACATGAAAGAACCGAACAGCTCCTGATTGAGTTTTATCTCGTCTAATCCAACAGAGGCTTGGCGAATGCCTGCTTCATCAAATACAATTATGCCCTTCAAAGTCTTGACAACCACTTGGTACTCTATACACATGCTAATGAAGACCTGTATTATGGGTACCTAGTATAGACAATGTAACTTCTTTGTTATTGTCCAAGAAGTTCTCCTACTTCTTTTGCATATTTCCTCATCTGAGTCACAGCAAGACCCATTGAGGTCAGGTCTTTGGCTGAACCCATGAGCAAGAACTCACCTGCATGAGAGAGGACGACGAAGCCATCCTTTCCACGAACAACGACCTCATAGAGATCACTCAGTTCAAGTTTGCTTGCAGCCATGTCTCCAGTCATCAATAGTGCAGCGCTGACAGCAGCCATGAGATCTGGGTCTGCTTCAGAGTCTTCCGTAGCAAAATAGGCGAGCTTCACTCCCTGCTTGCTCACAACAGCTATCGCATCAAGGTCAGCATAGTTGGTTAGACCCATCAATAGCTCAACAAGTTCCTTTTCCTTTGCAGGATCAAGATGAGATGACATTTTGTATACCTCTTTTCACGCGATTGTAATCATTTGGCAACTAGCTTCTTGCCCTTCGCCTTACCTTTACCCTTCTTCTGTGATTCAGCTTGTTCTTCCTCAAGTTCTGACCTGAAAAAGGTGATAAGATCGCCAAGACGTTCCTTCATCTCAGCTTTGATAGGGCTTAGTATTGCATCTGGAGTTCCCTTGAGTAGCTCGATTCCCAAGACTCTTCCATCCTTCACAATTACTCTTGGGATGAATCCTTCAGCCATAAACGTGCCTTCCGGAGGGTCCTTCACCTTCTCGAACTTTCGTTCGACTTTCTCCTGACCAAATACAGCTATCTTATGCTCTGCAACAGTGTAAAGTTCATTGTAGATGATCAACAACTCTCTCTGATATCCTTCTGGAGGATCAACATTTTCTAGTTCACTGATCATCGATTGGATTTCTCCTGCCATAGCAGAAGATGCAGCTGAAGTTGGTGGTTTCGGAGGCGGCCTAGCAGTGGTAGGTTTCGATGTTGCAGTAGGCGGTTTGGGCGGAGGTGTTGAAACCTTTGATTCTGTTTTTGGTTCGGTAGCTGGTGGTTTTGGTGGTGGTGCTGAAGTGGCAGGTTCATCATTAGCTTTTGCTTTGGGTGGAGATGGAGGCGGTGCTTTTTCACCGGGTTTCAAAACACGAGATGCGGCTGTGGTTCCATCTAAAGCGGTGAAGAAAGTTGGTGGTTCTTCTCCCTCGTCTAGTGGTCTTACCTTGAAATGAAAACCGTACTCTGTTCTTAGGTTGGTTGCAACCCTCGCGCCGATGAACTTTCTTCTTATACCTGCTTGAGTTCCTTTCCAAAGATAGATGCTCTTTGTTTCATCATCGACGACACAAACCACTTTGGTAGATTCCAGATCATCCTTAGTTAATTCGACCTCATTGAGGGTTCCGTCTTCCAAGACCTCGTAGCCCACTACCATAATCAATCACTACGCTACTCGTTAAACATCTACGCTGGTCACCTGTGATAGCTAGCCAGCGTGGTTATTGCCTTTTTGTGCTATATGATTGTTATTGTGTTAGATATGGTGGCAGAATCATCGTCTTATCGTTGTGGAGAAGGCTTATGAGTTAGAAGCACCATCAAAATTCAGGCGTTCGTGATGGAAGAACCAGAGACATATGTCAGTCCCTATAAGCAGCTATTCGATGAGACGCAGGATCTTAGCTTTGGAAAACTGCTTCTTGGACTTGTGATATCTACCCTCATTCTGCTTGGGTCAACTTGGGGGCTTCTCGCTCTACTGAATTCTGTAGGTATATTCATTTTAGATCCTGCAAATTTCACTCGATATACGATTTACATGCTTGGTGCATCTGGAGGAACAATGGTTCTGGCAATCATTCTCTGCGGGATTCTGATAAAGTGGCCCCGATCTGTGAGTCTTCCACTATTGATTCATAGAAGAGCGAAGCACCACGCTGGAGACTATTTCATGTCTCCAGACCCAGAGGATGAGAATCTAAAGGACGCTTTTAGACGGTCTCTTTATGGTTCTGTTTTAATTGTTGGAATCGCATTAACAATCCTAGGATTCGAGTTAATAGCTGATGTAACTACCATTGATGTGATCTATTTGGGCTCAATCCTGATGGCTGTTAGTATTATTATTCTTCCATTTACAGTCATGCTTCTCTACTTCGGTCCCTGGTTGATGAAAGAGGCTGGTCTGTTTCACCTCGATGCCAAGGATAGGTCTCTAAGCAATGTTGGAGACGATGTTGAAGATATACTCGAGTTCTTTGCAGGTGTTGACATCATTCTTGTCTGGATTGAGCTTACATTGAGTGTTGGTCTTGAAGCTGTCTGGGTTCCAATTTTCATTATTCTAGTCGCCCTAGGTCCTCTGTTTGCTATTATTCTCAATTTTACCATCATCTTTGTATTCGTCAAGAAAAGAGCAACCATTTCGATGATGCGTTACCTCTCGGAGAGATATGATGTTCCTGACATGAAAACCTCTCCTACTTACATTCGGAGTCAAGTCATGGCACTGGTTGAACGTGAGCTATTTATGACAGCTGCAGCCCCACCCATTGAATCTGTTACTACAGAGGATGTTGAGGAAGAACCTGTGGTAGATGAGCAGGTACAGCCACAATATGAACCAGACACTGAAGGAGATACAAAGGCAAAACGAAAACACGTTCCTCCACCGCCGGGAGGTCATATTCCACCAGCACCAAGTGATAAACCCGCATCACTGTCGGAGGATGATGATTGAATCCTCCTTGAAGGCAAATGATACTACATTCTCTCCATTGGCCCTCAAGCGTCTTACTAGCTCTTCATCATACGTAAGAGCAATAATGGGAGTGCCATTGAAATCTAAAACAATCTTGAAGGATCCTACCTGAGGCGTAATCGCAGTAAGATTAGCTACTCCTCCTCCCTCAATTGAGGAATCGTAAATCAGCACATCCTCTGGCTTGACACCAAACGTAAGTTCAGTTCCCAGTTCCCCTGCAGTAGGAATGTCAAACTGATTATTGTTCACCATTACACTCACAGCATCTCTAGAAACCTTGACAATCTCACCTGTGAAGACATTTCCACTCCCGAGAAATCTAGCAACAAACTCGTTTGCTGGTGAATCATACAACTCCTCTGGTGTTCCGACCTGAACTATCAATCCATCATTGAGTATGGCTACTCTGTCAGATATCGCAAATGCCTCATCTTGACTATGGGTAACATAGATAGTTGTGATTCCAAGTTTTCTTTGGATCCTGCGAATCTCTGTCTGGAGTCGCTCTCTAAGCTGAAGATCAAGTGCCGACAGTGGTTCATCGAGTAGGAGGAGTGATGGGTTCGTTGCAAGGGCACGGGCAAGAGCCACTCGTTGAGCCTCACCGCCACTGACCTCTGATGTTTTCCTCAATAGAAGATTCCTGATATCTAAAAGATCCGCTAGTTCCTCTACTCGAGCAATTGTTTCCTCTCTTGTCCATCCTGCCATGTCTGGTCCAAATGAGATGTTCTCGAAGACGGTCATGTTTGGGAACAGTGCAACTGACTGAAAGACCATCCCAATATTTCGATTACGAGGTTCGACATTGACCATGTCTTTCCCGTCGAATAGCAGACTTCCACCAACATCCTCAATGAATCCAGCCACCATACGAAGCGTAGTTGTCTTTCCAGACCCACTGGGACCCAGTAGAGTAAGAAACTCACCTTCATCAACCTTAAGATCGATGGGTCCTATTCTAGATCCATCGTCGAATTCTCGAATAAGTCCTCTCAGCTCGACCTTTACCATCATAAAGCACCTCCAGTACTACCTTCAGAGATTCGTTCCATGATAAGAAATGCAAGCACACAGATGATTACGAGGATGAGCGCCGCTGCGCCTGCCTCAACAAATGCTCTTACACCTAGATAGTTGTAGATTGCGACTGCCAACGTGTAATTTTGTGGTAACGCAATGAACAGAGTGGCTGACATCTCACCTATCGCCATGGCAAATGCAAAAACTCCACCTACTATGATACCAGGAGCTAGCAATGGAATTTCAATGTAAAGAAGACGTTGAATTCGTGATGCACCCAAGGAATCTGCCTGGTCCAATAAAGCCATGTCAATCTTACTCATTGCTATCTCTATCGCCCTAGCACTAAATGGAAGTCCTATGATTGTCTGTGCCACAACTATGATAGGCCATGGATTCGTTACGAGTCCAAGTGGGACGGCAATAACCAGAACTAGACCGTAAGCAACTGTGACTGATGATATTCCCAATGGCAGAAGAATCATAATAGATGCAAGCGTAGGTATGGTCTTTGATCTTGACCTCATTGAAATTGCCAAAGGTATACCAAGGAGAACTGCAAACAAAGTCGCGAGACCTGCGTAGAATAGAGAATTGACCAGATACCAACTTCCATCCGTGAAGAGAGTGATGAAACCATCAAGAGTGTATCTCTGCAATGTGGGATCAAAGACTGATGCTCTGATGATTGTGGCAATAGGTCCTAAGACCAAGATTACAATCAAAATGAGATAACCTGCAATAAATCCCTTCTCGATGTGGCTGTAGCGATTGATTGTTGTCGTTTTGATGGAGGCCGTTGGACCTGTTGAATCCTGATGTCTTCCCAATTGCACGTAGACGAAAGCCAGACTTAGTGTGACAATTATCTGGACTAGAGTAAGCGAACTGGCTTGCCCATAATCAAAGAATCTGAAAGCATTGTAGATCTGAGCTTCAATTGTGAGATAGACTCCCTGACCAAATGCCAAAACAATTGGGAATGACATGAAGCAAAACATGAATGTCAGTACTGCTGCGGCAAGTAAAGATGGCATGATATGAGGAAGTGTTATTCGACGAAGTCGTTGAAATGGGGACGCTCCAAGTATTTCTGCACTCTCTTCTATCTCCGGATTTAGACGTTCAAGTGACGCTGATACTATTAGTAACACAAGGGGCACATTATAGAATGTATGGGCTAGGATTATACCAGGAACGCCTCTCGCTAGATTGAACACTGATGCGCTTGAGCCTTGAATCCACATGAGGATGGAATCAATGAGTCCATATGATCCAAACATCTGAAGAAATCCCACTACAACGACGATGGGTGGAAGCACAAAGGGAACAATCATCATTGCCTTGACTAGAGACTTTCCTCGAAATCGCAAACGGGCTATTAAGAAGGCCCCTGGCAACCCGATAACTACTGCTAGAATTGTACTCAGAATTGCTTGACTAAAGGTAAAGATGATTGTAAATTGAATTCTGGATAAACCAAGTACATCAATGAATGAAGTTCCATCCATGAATCCTCGAACAGTGACTATGAAGACTGGGAAGAGAATGAAAACTGCGAGTATCAAAATTGGAAATGCTAGTGCTGCATATCTCGCAATTCCTTGTGCTCTCACTTTGGATTCCTCTTCTATGGTGTTCGAGTTGCATCCCATAGATTCAACCAGTTGTTGAGATTTGCTGCAATCTGAGTAGAATTCAGAAGATGATTGAGCACACTCACCTCATCAGGATGAATTGCGTATTGATACACACTTGGAAGTGTTAAGTCTGTCCTGACTGGAAACATCCACTGATTCAGTGGTATCTCATTTTGGACTGTGGCATTAAGACAATAATCAATGAATGCTTTGCCTAATTCAGGATTAGGACCATTCTTGACTAGTCCGACTCCCTCAACCTGCATCCATGCCCAATACTGAGCATTATAATAGAAGGGTGCTACAGCAGTATCTGGAGCTGTGCCCAGATAATTGGCTGAGTATGCGGGATCAGTTCCATAGCTCACCAATAGATGCTTACTCGGGTCGCCTGACCAGACTGACCACGCCTCGGTCCATCCTTCCTGCACATCAATCTCACTGCTCACAGTGTCCCACCATGTGGTCCAGTCCTCTTCCAGTAGGTCTTCGTAAACTGCAATCTGCGAGAGTAGAAACGCAAGCCCTGGACTACTATAGTGTGGATTCTCTGTGACAAGTGCTGACGCTAGCCCTGGATCAGCTAGGTCTGCGAATGTTAGATTTTCCAGCTGTGGGTGTGTGGTTGTGTTAATAGTGTTCATCGAGTAGATTAGAGTGACAAGTCCAAAATCGAATGGTGTGAGGTAGTGGTCTGGATCCAACAAGTTCACAAAGGTGTCATTGATGAGACTTAGACTTGGCGACACATATGGCTCTAACACATTTTTAGCTTCATCCTGAAGTATGAGAATATTGTCAATTCCAATAACCGCATCTGCTACTGGGTTTGCAGATTCGGATACCAGTTTGGATACGATGCCATTCGCATCTACCTCTAATAGGATAATTACTACATCGACCCCATATTCCTCTTCAAAAGGAGCAAAAGCTCGCTCCAATACAACTTCTGCGCCTTCATCTCCCCAGTCAAGAAATGAACTGTAGGTGTAGACGACAATCTGAGATTCCTGTCTTGGTTGCCACCAAGTCACTGCTGCATAAGTTGCTATGATTAAGATGACTGCAATGGCAATTACAGCGATTATTTGCCTGGGGTCTTTTCTGACAGGATATTCGGTCATAATCTTTTCTGGAGCCTCCAATGGAGTTGCATGCAAGCATTCTTATAACGCTTCTTATAACAGTGTTATAGAATTAGGGGTGAATCGAGTGAGACCGCCTTGTGAAATTGTACAGAGGGACTTTCTGCGAGCTGTCAGAATATCCGTAGCGAGGGCTCTCAAGGATGAAGGATTCTCTCAGACAGAAATTGCCTCACAAATGGATTTGACACAGGCTGCTGTTAGTAAATACCTGAGTCAGCCGATGTCCAAGACAGAGCTGGGAGGAGAGATTGAACAGCTCTGTCAGAAGATAACTGATCTAATCAAGACTGGGGAATCATGTGCTGATCAGATGGTAAAAGAAATTTGCTCGACATGCATGCAGTCTAGAATGGCATCCACTCTTTGCAAGATGCATCAGGACAGGGTACCATCCCTTAAAGCTGTCAATTGCCAAATATGTTCTCAACTTATTGGAGGAAGAGATGATGTACTTGCAGAACGAGCCATTGTGATTGGGGACATGTCGGAAGCTTTGAAGCTAATTGAACAATCTGAATCATTCGTGCAGATTGTTCCTCAAGTTCGAGCAAACTTTGTTGTCAGTAATGACCAAGCTGAAACTTTCCGAGATGTTGCAGGTGTACCAGGACGAATCACCATTGTTGATGGTCGAGCTCGTGCTCTCATGAGTCCACAATTCGGAGCATCGCAACATACCGCTGAGCTACTCTTGTATGCAAAACACATCTGGCCTCAGGTTAGAGCCTGTATATGTGTAAGCGGTCGTGAAGATGTTGTTAGAAAAGCAGCGAGATTCGGTTTCAAAATCCTATCTATGAAAAATCCTGAAAGCTCAGCAGCCAAGATCATCGAATCTTTAGAATCAACGACGAAACTTCCTGGATCAAGATCATCCTTCCCTGCTATACATGTTCCAGGCGGATATGGAGTTGAACCAATTCTTTATCTCTTTGGTCCTAGTTCTGTCGAATTGAGTATGCGAAGTTTAAGACTGAGTGACGCTGTAGGATCTTGAGATTTTCTTGTCTTACATCAATTTATTTTGTCCATCGCAGACATGAGAATTGCTTCATGTTAGGGGCGTCTAGTGATGGTCACCATTCGAAAGGGTTTGATGAACGATTGCACTGATTTACTCGAGGTCTACCAAGGAACACGATGGTTTTATCGTTCGAGAGAAGGTGGCTATACCACAGTCGAGCAAGTCAAGGATGAACATGGGGGGCCTGCGTTTGAACGTTGGGGTTGGCTTGTTGCTGAAGACAAGGGTAAAGTAATTGGCGAGATAGTCTTTAGAGCTGAGAAGAATCCAGTGTCCGGCAAGGTTGGTATAATTCGGAATCTCGATATTGATGTAAGAAACCAGAAAGCAGCAGTTGGTACGATGTTAACAAGGGCTGCAGAGGATGTAATGAGGTCAAAGAGAGTGGTTCGAGTTGTGGCTACCACTCCTCCAGCAGCCTACAACTACTGGATGAAGGTGAAATATTTCGCTCGGGGATCCATTATGAACATCAACATTTCCCCAGCTAAAGTACCCAAGCTACGATCATCTAAGGTTAGAACACTTCTGTTGAAAGATGTGACAAAGCTCCCAACCTCCATGAAATTCTCTCACATTGCATATCCTGGTTCATTAGCTGAGTTAGCTGCAAGTATTATCGAGGGTGACATCAAGGGCAAATTGATGGAATACTACTCTGATTCAAGACTCATTGGGGTTGGTGCGGTAGCTCAAGTGGATTCCAAGACTGCAGATTTTGTCGCTGATGTGACAAAACGTGGTCTTGCTCTTGCTAATGTAATCATCAACAAAACTGCTGGTTATGCACTGAGGTGG
This sequence comes from Candidatus Thorarchaeota archaeon, assembly GCA_048882325.1. Taxonomy (GTDB): domain Archaea; phylum Asgardarchaeota; class Thorarchaeia; order Thorarchaeales; family Thorarchaeaceae; genus SMTZ1-45. The sequence continues at coordinate 10,520 of JBHLRS010000001.1, forward strand.
AAGGTAAAGAAAGTACGGTCAACCATCCCAAAGGACCATCTTGGAACTTTCATGAGTTCCGCTAAATGGTCCTCTAAGTTGTCAACTGACATACCAGTGACAAGACTCCTATGATCATTCTGATTCTTCACTCATCATTATAAATGGAAGCGCCCAATTTGCAAAGACAAGTGAACTACCTATTGCCCAAATACTCGCAAGGTTAACATGCCAGGTGAGGAATGGTAGTGAGTTTATACCCAGTATCAGAAATGCAGCAATGACTACCCCCATGAACACAACATCCAGGATAATCACTGGACGAAGTGGATGACCAGATCTCTTGCGATATAATGGGATTATCATAGCCAATCCAAAGAGCAGCAGGATACTTGCGATTTCTTCTATTCTGAAGGAGGCAAATCCGAATGCTCGCTCAATTTCGTAGGTTTCTCCCTCTGGTGTGAGCACAACAACTCGGACAGTATGTTGAGCTTTGCTATAGTTTCCTACATTGATATAGAAGGTGAATGTATCCTCAGTCACATCAACTGTTGTGTTTTGGTACTCACCTACTAACACATCATCCACATAGACCGAGATCTGTAAAGATGTCCAATCTGTTTCCACTCTGACAACAAATTTAGCACGCCCAATCACCACATCCGCAGTTGTAGCAAATCTCAGGGCTGGTGGTCCATAGTTGTTAATGACGAGTACCATCGTGTAGGAGTACTTGTGTCCATAATCGTCATACGCTTTGAATGTGACATTATGTTCTCCCTCTGTGAATAGAGACGTATTGAACTGAACAATATTCAGTCCAGGTACCAGGGTTATGTTAATGGCATCTGTCACCAACGCATCATCCACGTAGAGCGTTAAAGTCACATTGTCATATGGTGTTTCAATTCTAACTGGAATATTTCCATCCCCCGAGATCTCATCATAGTTGGAAATCCCTGAAACAAAAAGCCTCACATGATCCAGAAATATCAATTCCACTTGAATCGTAGATGATTCTCCTTCTGCAGTGTAAACAATGATGCTGACGTTATGGTTTCCGTTCTCGTATCTACTGGAGTTCAAGGAGTAGTTACCATCGCCCACAGGAATAAGTGTTGCATTCCATTCTGGAACAAGCATATCATCAACAGTCATGTTGAGGTAGACATCGCTGTATGTTGACGAGATGTTCAACCAGAGATCTGCGATACCACTTATAGTAGTGAGAGGTTCTGGTAGAAGTATTTCGACACTAGGAGCACCGTGGTTATTGACAAAAAATTCCACGAAATAGGTTCCTCTAGCATTCTCACCTGTCACATTGTATTCAAGGACAAATGTGAAGTTCAGAAGACCCTCATCAAGTCCAGTTGTGTTAATCTGTATTGTCTGTATACGAATTCCAATTGAGGTTTTATTGAAGTCTGGATGAATCACTCCCTCAATATAGAGGGTTAGATTCAGTGGGTCATAATCAGATCCGATGAGTAAGGTCATATTGAAAACATTCGCAACCTCTGAACCATATGCTGGTGACTGGTGATCAACTGTAATTGGTTGACCATCGTTGTCTATTAGATATTCTAAGTACAATTCTTGATAGAAACTTGTAGCAAGAACATCATACTCGAAGATGAAGGTGAAGTTGTTGTAACCTTCCCAGAGATTGCTTGTATCAATGAGTATACTGATGTCGTCCGAGGCAATCAGCAGAGGAGTATATGGTGCTTGTGCTACCCCATCCACTAGAACTGTCAAGTTGAGGTTCCCGTAGTCATGAGTAACATTAAGATCTATGCTTGCCACACCACTCAAGGTACTACCATTCGTTGGTGTATATAGTGAAACTTCAAAATTGAACGCATTGTTATCAACGAAGTAGAGAAGATAGTAGGTTTCTTTCTCAGCAAAATACTCGAAGAAGAGTGTGAAGTTCAGCATTCCTTCAGGTTGAGACGTGGAATCCACGGAAATTGCCTGAGCTCCTGTTGTCAAGTTTGCATGGTCATATCCTGGATAGACTGTGCTTTCAATCAAGAGTGTTAAGTTAAGGCTACTGAAATCTGAAGTGATTACGATGTTGATGTCGAACGTTCCTGACACTGAGCTCCCATTTGCTGGACTTGTTAAGGCAATTGAAATGTTAGGAGAATCATATCCTGAAACTATTAGGGGTTCAGTTGTTGGTGTCAGGCTTGCATCGTTTATCAATGTAATATTTGATTGCATCTGAGTCTGAGCAGCTCCAACGAAGATCATTGTTACAATTAGGAGCGCAAACAGTCTACTCGTTGTTCTCATTATGTAGCCTTCCTGATACCCAGTAATCTGATTTCGGGCGGATAGGGCCCCGTGAAGTTGGTCTGCTTTTAAGGCTAGCGCCAGTAGCATGGATGTACTGCCTTAACCTAACTCCTCACTATTATCAGCTTGGGATTTGCGGAGCATAAATGTGAATCCCTTATTCATTAAGTATCCCCCGCCAAATCCAAAGAAAAACACACCAAGTATACCAATAGTAATCGCGTTGGCTTGAACATAGTAATTAGTCAAGAGTGGACTAATTCCTACGACAATAGCACAAGCAAATGCAATCAGTATCATCGCTACTCCCAATCCACATGTAGTTGATGCATTTTCACTATCAAGAAACGATAATCCTGTTTCAGACAACAGACTCCACCATTGTGAGATTCAGAGAGGTGTCATATTAATTTGCTGAATGAATTTTTCAGACTTTCTCAGAACATGTAATCTTATTAATGCGAACTAGTAAAACGAGAAAGTAGTTTGGTGGTGTCACTCTTTGACCGTTGACGAGAGTAAAGATCCATTGATTAAGATTTGGTCGCCGTCTGAAAATCTGTCGCAGCGTGTGCAGAAACTTCGAGAACAATTCTATTCTTTCAATGACCGCGAAGAAACCAATGAACCCTTTGCCTTTACAACTGGAACCGAATGGGATGAGGTCTATTCAGTTCATGATTGGGCGAATGAACCAGCAATCTATCCTTTCATGCCATCAATTGATCAGACTCTCAAGGCAATGGCTGTGAAAGTTGATCTTCCTGAAGGATTTTGGAAGAAAGGACTTCCACTGAGGCGAGCAATCTTCTTTCATGAAGCGATGACCAAGTACATGCCAACAACTATTCTCGATGGCGAACTCATTGTAGGCTTTAACTTCAATACAGCGCTCTCAAAAGCCCTCAATAAATCTGAAACAAAGAAGCGGAACAAAGAGATGGACTCTTGGTTCAAAAAAGCTTCAAGACTTAATGAATATGGATTTGGCACGGCATCAAGCGTTGGTGGTCATCTCATTCCAAACTATTCCAAGGTTATGAGAATCGGGATGAAAGGAATTGCAGAGGAGTATCAGACACTTCTGAATGGTGATATCACTCCAGAACATAGGGAGTTCATCGAATCACTGATTCTCAGTTGCGAGACGGCACGCGATGTTGGACTGCGTTACTCTAAGAAAGCTTACGAACTTGCATCAGAGGAAAAGAATCCTAACCGGAGGCAAGAACTTCAGAAGATATCTGAAATACTAGAACGAGTGCCGTGGGAAGCACCATCAACATTCTGGGAGGCCTTACAGTCCTTCTGGATCGTTCACATGCTAATCATGGCTGCTGAATCCTATCCTGGTGCTGGACTCTCTCATGGTCGTTGGGATCAGTACATGTATCCATTCTACAGGAAAGATATTGACGAAGGCAGATTGACACGTGAGGAAGCAAAGGAGCTTCTTCATTGTTATTGGATTAAGCACAATTACGTCTATGACTATCAGGGTCGATTGGGAATCAATCAAGGCATCAACTCAAGTTTCGGACAACTCGTTACCCTGAGTGGTTGTGGTCCAAATGGAGAGGACCTGACGAATGACCTCACTTGGCTCGCTCTTGAAGTCATTGAAGAGATGAATATGTTCGAACCAAAACCGAACATTCGTTTACACAAAAATACTCCTCAAGACTTCCTGCTCCGTGTGGCTGAGATTGTTTCCAGAGCACAGGGATCACCTTTCCTGATGAACTTTGACGAGCATAGTATTGATGGTCTTGTTTGGCAGGGAGTTCCTCGAGAGGATGCTTGGGACTATGGTATAGTTGGTTGTCTCGAGAACACCATGCAAGGAAACGACAGATCGGACACAGTCAATGTGAACATCAACCTCGCCAAAGCAGTAGAACTTGCATTGAATGATGGCAAAGACACTGCATCTGGAGAACAATTCGGACCAAAGACAGGCAATCCAACGTCATTCACGACATTCGAGCAGTTCATGGATGCCGTCAAGGCTCAACTGAAACACCACGTTGAGCTGATGGTGGAAGCTGGAAATCTGGCTGATACACTTCGGGCAAAATACCAACCTGTCCCCTACCTGAGTGCCTTAATGGATGACTGTGCCAAAAATGGGAAGGACGTTAATGAGGGTGGGACCACTTGGAACTTCAATACGCTTGAAGGTATGGGTATTGCCACACTTGCTGACTCGGTTGCTGCTGTAAAGAAATTGGTCTATGATGAGCAACGGATTACCATGGGAGAGCTATTAGCGGCACTCGCTGCTAACTACGAAGGTCACGAAGCAACCCGCCAGCTATTAAGAACTAAGGCACCGAAATTTGGTAATGATGACGACGCTGTTGATGAGATTGCTCGTGAGCTCTCTGTATATTGGGCTGAGGAAACCTTCAAACACGTAAACCCATACACTGGAAGAAGATACCGAGCTGGATATCTTTCTTGGAATTATTATGTTCCTCTTGCACCACTAACAGCAGCAACGCCTGACGGACGCCGTCGAGGAGAGTTCTTGTCTGGAGGAGTCGGAGCAGTTCAGGGCATGGACTCTACTGGTCCAACTGCATCTATTCGCTCAGTCGGAAAACTCAACCTACAGACTGTTCCAAATGGTGCCTCTCACACAATAACCATTAGTCCATCGATGGTCCAGACCCAAGAACACATAGAGAAACTTGCAGCTTTGCTTCGTGCTTACAACGAAGTCGGTGGGACTGCTCTACAGATTAATGTCATTGATAGTGAGACCCTTCGTGATGCCCAGAGAAATCCAGATGCGTATTCAAATCTCATGATTCGTGTGACCGGATACAATGCATTCTTTACGCAAGTAGGCAGAGAATTACAAGAAGAGATTATTCAACGAACGGAGCATTCACTCTGATGACCACAACCGGAATCATCACTAATATTCAACGGTGTTCTACTGAGGATGGACCTGGTATACGTACGACTGTATTTCTGAAAGGCTGTCCGATGTCGTGTATTTGGTGTCACAACATCGAAACCATTGATCCCAAATCGACCCTTGTCTGGTATTCTGTGAAGTGTATTGGAGATCAGGGATGCGTTCGTTCGTGTCCTGAGGGAGCCCTGGAGATGACTCCCTCTGGTTTGCAAATTGATCGGGAGAAATGTTTGGTTTGCGGTGTTTGCGAGGATGCATGTCCGACGGGTGCTGTCAAAGTGATGGGAAAAGTTTGGTCTTCTGAAGACCTCGTGCAGGAGCTTATTCGAGATAAGGTGTTCTTCGAAACCTCCGACGGAGGTGTAACGCTATCGGGTGGTGAAGCGACTTTCCAGAGTGAGTTTGCGATAGAAATTGCCAAGGGTTTGCAAGCGGAAGGAGTTCATGTTGCACTGGATACCTGTGGTTATTGCAGTGAAAAGGTGCTGAGCGACATACTTCCTCATGTTGACATGGTGCTTTATGATCTCAAGACGATGCACCCAAGCAAGCATGAGCAATACACTGGAGTTCCCTTGAAAACTGTTCTCAACAATGCTCTGGTCATAGCAAAGAGTAAGAAACCAGTTTGGATACGAACCCCTGTTATACCTGAGCATACTGATGATGAAGAGAACATACGAAAAATCACTCAGTTCATTCTGGAAAATATGCCAACAGTAGAGAGATATGATCTACTCGCATTCAATAGGATGTGCATTGACAAGTATGCTCTATTTGATTTGGAATACCCTCTCAAAGACTACGATCTTGTTTCAGAAGAAAAGATGGAACGATTGGCGCAGGTTGCGCGAGAAGAGGGGTTCTCGAATGTTGTTTGGTCGGGAATGACCAAGAACTCAAAGAATAATAAAGTCGTGAAGAACCAGGAGGTCAAATCCTGTGGCTGAATTTCAAATATCGGAAGAACTAGTTGATGCAATGAGGGAGTTTCTGACTCCTAAGTTTATGGTGACCAAAAACTCTGATGATGAACCCAATGTAGTTCCAGTTATGTCATGGACAGTTTACGAAGGCAATACATTGGTCTATGGAGATTTCATGACTTACAAATCTAGGAAAAATGTGAACAACGGAAATAGACAGATGTCCATTGTCGTTTTCACAACAGATCTTGATAGTTGGCTAATTAAGGCTGAGTTTGAATCATACCATCGCAATGATGAGGTCTATGAATTCATCGCTCAGACTCCACTTTTCCGTTATAATCAATACACCAATGCGCGAGGTGCCGGTGTTGCATTTGCAAAATGGGCAAGTCCAAAGTATAGCATTTCGAAATTGGCAGTCCTTTCTTCATTCTTGAAAGCTAAGATGGCGGGACGCAATGTCCCCACTCAGGAAACAGAAGAGGGAAACATGCCACTCAACGTCTTGAAACGAATGTCGCAGATGGCTGCTGTAAAGATAATCGCCTATATAGATGAGGATGGTTATCCTGTTGGCTTTCCCGAGTTCGGAATCCTACCAGTGTCATCAAACAGACTTGTCATTAAAAGGGGGGAGGAAAGGCGACGTGGGTTTTCACTCAATGACGGTATGCGTGTAGCAATATCTCTTGTGACGCTTGAACCAGCAGCATTCCAACTCAAAGGCTACTTCAGAGAGATTGATGATTCCACAGGTTACATCGAGCTGGATCGGGTTTATACCTGCTCACTTCCTAGACCTGGTGTGAGAGTTGATAAACCAATGCTCACTCCCGAAGCGTAGAGCTTTTTCGTCACACCACAACCCTTTTTGTAACCCCTGAATGTTTAACCGCTGGTGTAGAGCCTTGCAAGTGTGGGAGTACAAGGCAAAGGATAGTCGAAAGATAGTAGTTCGGAAAGCTATTGTCAGCGACGCAAAGAATCTGCATAATGGTTTTAGAAATGTTGTTGAGGAGCATATGTGGCTTCCAACATTTACACCTAATTCTCATGTATCAGACTGGATGAACTGGATTGAAAGATGTCAACATACGCGTGAAACTCTTATTGTTGCACATATCGATGGTGAGTACACCGGTCATCTGTCCTTGCAACCCGAGGAATGGCATGCGTCTCAACATGTAGCCAAACTAGGGATAATCGTGATGAAGATCCATCGGAATAACGGCATTGGCAGATCTTTGATGCTTGCTGGGGAGGAGATTGCCCTCTCTAGGGGCTACACCAAGATTATTCTGAGCACATTCGCTGACAACAATGTTGCTAGAACTCTCTATGACTCGCTTGGATATCGAACCATTGGAATTCGCAAGAATCATTTCAACATGCCTAAGGGTTATATCGATGAAGTACTTATGGAGAAAGAGCTAATCGATGAATAACCAAGGTGCTTTTCTATGTGGAAGACTATAGTTGATCGCTTCAGTGAATCCCCTCAGCGTTTGAAGGTGGCTGAAGCGATTGTTAGACATGGCTTTCATATTGAAGGTCCTGGTATAATCAAATGCGGCGATATTCGTATTCCACTGAAATCACTAGGAACAGCGCTAGGAATAGATCGGAGAACTGTCCGTGCAACCACAGAGGACATCTGTGCTGATGATGAACTCTGTACATTCTTTTCGCTATTGAGACCTGCAGGTCCTTCCTTGGAAAAGGTTCGAAGTGTACTTGGCTATGGAGTTGTGACAATTTTTGTAGAGTCTCCTGACTCTCCCGGAATACTCTCAGAAGTCACATCGATGATTGCTGGTTATGGTATTCCTATTCGTCAGGTTTTGGCTGAGGATGTAGCGATATATCAGGAACCATGTTTGAAAGTTGTGACTGAGGAACCTCTCCCAGGAAGGGTCATCGAAACCCTTGCTGATATCAAAGGAGTTCGGAAAGTTATCATCGACAAATGACTTCATCCCAATTACGAAGCTTGAAAAGGAGTTGAACGTGGGAGCGATAGAGTGTATATCAAATGGATCCCGAAGCTGAAACTCTTCCAGTAGATGTGGATGAAGAAACCTTCGTTATTGATGATGGACCAATCGGGATGTATCAAGTCTGGATGTTGGCCATCTCACTGAGTATTCTTCAGGTTGGCTTTGGTATCGTCACTCCTATCTTTCCATACTATATAGAGTCACTAGGAATGGCTGGTATTGAACTCGGAGTCCTAGCAGCCTCTTTCGCCATTGCACGTATCATTCTGGCAGGTCCAATGGGACGACTGTCAGATAGGGTAGGTAGAAAACCTGTTCTGATACTATCACTTTTTGGATTTGCCCTCTCAAACATTGTATACGCATTTGCGTACAATGTTATTGTCATGCTATCCGCCCGAGCTCTCGAAGGAGCAGTTTCTGCAGGTTTCTTCCCAGCAGCAAACGCCTTTGTGTCCGACGTGACAACACCAAAAAACCGGGGGACTGCTATGGGTTACTTAAGCATGGGAAACATGGTAGGGTTTATAGTTGGTCCCGCACTTGGTGGTTTTCTTGCTCAGTTTCTTGGATTCAGGATTCCTTTCCTCTTAGCGGCTGTAGCCACTCTAGTCACGATGGTTTTGGTTCATGTCTTGGTTGACGAACCTGTGAAGAAAACAATCAAAGAATCCATCCGAAAGGTCCCTCTACGAGAAATTCTAGCTCGTGCTCAAAGGTGTTATGGAATTCTTGGTATTGCGATGTTTGCAAATATGTTCGCAATGGGTATACTCGAGGTCGCATTCATGCTGGATGCAGTCATCAACCTTGGAATTGAACCGTATGAGATCGGGATGTTCTTTGGGGTTATTGGAATTACAATGATGATTGGTAATTTAGGCTTCGGAAAACTATCTGATATACGAGGTCGCAAGTGGTTGATTGTTATTGGTGCAATGATTGGAGCTGTTTCACTTGTGATGTTCATTTTTGCTCGTAACCCCATTGATCTTCTAGCAGCAGGCATGGTTCTCTCGATTGGGATGTCGATGAGAGGTCCAGCAATACAGGCTTTGATTGCAGATGTTACAGATCCAAGCGCATATGGTGTGTTAATGGGTGCTTTTGGTGCTGTGAGCAACAGTGCATATGCAGTGAGTCCACTATTAGGAGGCCGAATCTTTGATGAAACCGGTTCTGCAGCCCTGAGCCTTCTCATAGCCAGTGGTGTCTCAGTAGCTGGTGGTGTTGCGGCAATGTTCCTTCCTGGTGAAGCTGGTCAGGACACATGTGTGATGGATGCAGAACTAGCAGTTGATGGTATCGAACATGCCGATGATGATTCGTCACTTACTACGTGATGGTCGCTGATACATAGGCAACTACACTTGAGGTGTCCTTCGTAATATCTCCTGACGTTGTATATTTCAGAACCTCGAACTGAACCGCACCTCGTTCTTTTGCATACACCATGGCGGCTGCAATAGGTCCAGCTCCACAGATACTCACTCTGTGTCCCTGCACGAATGAATGGAAACCCTCTGGGTCTAGAAATTCAAGATACTCCAACGCTTGATTGTCTTTCTTTCTTGCGCTCTCAGCTGATTCAAAATGTGTGAAGTCCGAACTAGCGATGACAAGAATATCCATCTCATCCGCCAGTTTAGCTAGTGTCTTTCCGATTGACTCACATACTGCGTAGGACTGGTCCGACACACAGATTGGTACAAAGCTCACACCGAGTCCGAATGTATATTGAAGAAATGGCACCTGCACCTCAAGTGAGTGCTCATTGCTGTGTGCAATGCAGTCGTTTGTAGCAAACTCATCTTCTTCCACAATAGCAGCTCCAAGAACTCCATCGAATTGTGCAACTCCCAGTGGAGTCTGCCAATCGTCGTTGCAGACGGCAAGTCTTGCGCCAATTCCAGTATGATTTGGTCCAAGCATTACTATATGATCTGGTATTCCATCTTCGAAAATCCTCAAGTATGTGTGAGCAGCAGGCATACCTGAATACATGTAGCCTGCGTGTGGGGCAATGACTGCCTTGAGCGACCGGGTTGATCCAGGATCTCCCTCTGGAAGCCTACCTGGTCCCAAGGATCCTAAGAAGCAGTTCCTCAACCTATCCTGTAACAGGTCTTCTTTTCCTTCATAAAAGCGTCCTGCGACTACCGGCATTCGAACCATAGCAATCCCATAGAATTCATTGTAGCCCTGTGAGAAAAGCCTTTGGTCTCTCTGAATTGCTTGTCCAGAGAGACCTACAATGTCTACTCCTTGTCAAGAGCTTTGAGGAGATACCCGATAAGGTCCTCAGTCTTGACCTGTTCAGTTTCTTTTGTAGTCATATCCCGGACACTGACTTCTCCCTTAGCTATATCTCGTTCTCCAACAATGACTGTGAACTTGGCGTTCTTTAGATCTGCTTGTTGGAGAAGTTTCTTCAAGGATCTGTCCATGAGGTCAACCTCACATGAAACACCTGATTGAATCAGTTTTGTCTGAAATGATGTAGCAATTCTACGCATTGGACGTTTGATTGGAGCTATAAAGACATCAAGACGGTTTGTGAGCTCTACATCCACTCCTCTAGCAATAACAACCTCAATCAATCTGCCAATCCCAAGAGAGATACCTGTTGCCGGAGTTGATTGACCTCCAAACTTCTCAATTAGATTGTCATAGCGACCTCCTCCTAGAACGGAACCAACCACAGGCTTTCCAAGATATCTTCCCTCAAAGACTGGACCTGTATAATAGTCCAATCCACGTGCAAGGGACATGTCGAACTCAACCTGTTTCGTGACTCCGCTGTCCTCGAAAATCTCAGCCATTAGAGAGAGTTCATCTACGCCCTTGATACCAATCTCTGAACCTTCAAGGAGGTTTCTGAAATCTGATAGAGCTTCTAATCCATTACCCTTGAGTGTGATAGCGTCTATGAGAAAGTCACTCTGTTTCTCTCCGATCCCTCGCTCTTCGAGTTCCTTTAGGACACCATCTCTACCAATCTTGTCTAGCTTGTCAATTGCTCTGAAACATTCAAACGCAAGGTCATCTGGAACCCCAGCTTTCTCAGTCAATCCACGAAGGACCTTTCGGTTGTTGACCCGAATTACATAATCGGACCCAAGAACCTGTTTCAGAAACTCCAGAGCAATGAGTACCACTTCAGCATCTGCAGCTGGACTTGATGTCCCGATGATATCCACGTCCGCCTGTTCAAACTCTCGATATCTTCCAGCTTGTGGTCTGTCGTACCTCCAGGCTTTTCCAAGAGCATATCGCTTGAATGGTTTTGGTAAGTGAGGGTTTGTAGCAACTATTCGCGCAAGTGGTACTGTGAGGTCAAATCTTAGACCAACCTCTCTCTCACCTTTATCTTTGAACTTGAAAGCTTCATCCTCAACCTCTTCTCCACCCTTAGCCGATAGTGTTTCCCAAAGTTCCATCACAGGTGAGTCTAGGGGTTCATAACCATACAGCTCGAAAATCGCAACAGCTGTTTTCATGAGATAATTCCTCACTTGCATCTCTGGACCCATGAGGTCTCTCATTCCCCTGACTGTTCTCATCTCACTCATTGAAATTCCTCCAGAAGTCGTATCGGTTACAGGATGAGATGTCGGCGGTTACACTAAAACTATTCGAACGAATGAACAGATTCACCTACTATCATATCTGTCACCATCTGCGAATCCGCACTATTCCACTTTAAGTCTTGTGCTGAATTATCCTAAAATACCGAGTGTTAACAATACAAGATAGACAATGAAGAATCCACCAATGAAAATCGAGTCTCGTGCAACTTTCTTTAGTAGTTTTGTTTCCCGATCCGCGATATAGACATAGAACATTTTATTCATGACTGACATGATAGTCGCTAGTAAGACACCATATACCGCCATTGATAGAGAGATATCTCCAACGAAGAACAATGATGCAGCACTTGCAACTACAGCACCCGCAGAGACAAAGCCTCCGATTACAGCCGCAACTATTAGACCGATATCACTGAAAGTCTCAGTAAGGAATAGCTGAACAAGATAGACCACTGCGAAAATTGCTGCAAATCGTAGTGCTGCTCCGAACTCAAATGGTGAAACCAGCTTGGTGTCAAAATTTTGCTCGTTCGGACTATTCTCCGATTTTTCCTCGATGATTATTCGAATCAGTCCAAAGACTAGAATCGCTACGATTGGAATTAGATACATTGTCAAGAGGTTCAACGTGGTATCAAGAATAATTAGAAGGAATCCGTTTCTGACAACCATTGCGGCATTAGCAAAAACCACAGATATGGATATCTTGCTGGAGCCTTTGCGTTCGGAACTTACATAGAAATCTGTCACACTTGAAACTGCTGCTTCACTATTAGCGAGACCTCCAAAGAATCCAAAGAAGTAGACCCCCTTGTCTTTGTACTTCTTTACAAGAAGGTAATTTGCAAAACTGATTGCGAGAAGAATCACCACAAGCAAGTATATTGTGAATGCAGGATACACAATCGAGCCTATCGTTACCGTCTGTGGCACCAATGGCCAAAGAAAGAGTATAATCACGCCCAGTTCCACAGCACTGATCATCTCGTCACGGGTCACGACTTCTACAGCATGCGCAAGTTCATCCTTAAACCAAAGAACTACGAAGACACCAAAAGAAACGGTCATTGCCAGCACGCCAAGTGGTCCTATCAAGGCACCTGGTTGATCTGGCGTATCCAATCCTACTAAGACTCCAAGTACAAACGAAATCGCAAAGACCAATGGTGTCGTAAGTCCCTTACCCATTGTCCTGAAAAGCTTGTGATAGATTTGAGCAGTTACGAGGATACTAGAGATGATAATTGAATAGATTAAGATCACTGGTTCATCAATATATTCTGAAGAGTATGCAGCTAGTGTTCCGAACAAGCTGTGTAACCCAAAGGATCTCACTCCCGCGGTACGCTCAGCCTCCATCTTCTTTTGCCGTTCTAGTCCAATCAGCGCACCTACCACAAATCCCAGTAGAATCTTTACGACAAGATCTGGATTCGGTAACAGGTGCTGCATATTCACTCACCACTCGGAATAAACGAAATGTATGCGTTGCTTTTAAGGCGTAGTATGATTGCACAACTCAGTATTCTCAGGAAAAAATGAGGTTTCGAGGTTGGATTTAGTCCAACCTCGTACTCTGCAAGAGTGTCGACAGTGGGATGTCATAACTCTCGCCAGTCGGGAGAGTCCTTCGAACAGTCATAGGCAAGACACCAGAACGAAGCTCAGCCTCAGCAAATCCAAAACGTCCTTTTGGCGCATTCTTCATGTCAATCAACACAGGTGCACCCATAGAAATCTGAAGGGCTCGAGCACCAATTATTCGAGCCTTCTCAAATTTCGTCAGCCATTTTGGACCAACGGGAATTCCCATTGCCTGTTTCTCCTGGTCATAACCAGTGACAAGTCTTGTACGTTCCTCAGCACGAGCTATGGCCTTTATTGGTTCAAGCGTATGTCTGTCAGGTTCGGGCTCTGGAGCTTTTTTCCTCTTGGACTTAGTCTTTCCACTCAGGTCAATCTCTCCTGACTTGACCTTCTCTAGAAGATCTGCAGCCTCCGAAATAGTGGCTTCAGCCTTGGCAACACTCAACCCTGCAACTGCGGCAGCGAGTTCCTCCTTGTCTGCTTCCACTACTTTCTCGAGTGTATCGAAACCCGCGGCACCAAGTTTCTCTGCAGTCTTCGGACCTACTCCAGGAATATTGGTGAGAAGCGCTACAATCTGTTCGATGGTAGGCTCAGCTGATTCTTCAGCCTCAGTTTCTTCTGTTTCTTGTGGTTTAGAGCCTTCTGACATGAGCTACACCTGATTCTGTTCCACGTTTGACTCTTTCTATTCGTCGTCGCCGAAGTCTCCAGCTCCGCCAGGACCACCACCCATGTCAGGTGTACCTTTAGAACTGATGACATCATCGATCTTTAAGATCATCTGTGCAGCCTCAGCTGCTGACATAACAATCTGTCGATTAACGATAGCAGCTTCTACAATACGGGCTGCTTTCATGTCGTCTACCTTTCCCTTATCGATGTTGATACCATGATGAACTTTGCCCTCGGTGTGGGCTTTTCTGAGGTTTACAATGACATCAATGGGGTCAAGACCTGCATTCTCAGCCAAGACATTTGGTAAGGACTCGATTGCATCAGCAAATGCATTCACTGCATACTGCTCACGTCCCTCGAGTGTTGCAGAATAGTCTCTGAGCTGCTTCGAGATCTCTGAAGCCAATGCACCTCCTCCATAGGTGACTGCTGGATGAATGACAACATCTCTCACAACGTAGAGTGCATCATTAAGTGCGCGGTCAACCTCGTCCACAATATGGTCAGTCCCGCCTCTGACTAGCAGCGTGACAACTGTTGACTTGGGGGTGCCCTCGATGAAGAGCATCTTGTCATCTCCGACATCTCTTTGCTCAACAAGCTTAGCTTTACCAAGATCATCAGCTGTCAGGTTCTGAATCTTGGAAACAATTGCTGCACCTGTTGTCTTGTGAACTCGTTCCACATCAGATTTCTTAATCCTTCTGACTGCGAGGATGCCCTCCTTAGCTAAGTAATGCTGAACAACATCATCAATGCCCTTCTGCGCAATCACAACATTAGCGCCAGCTTCAACGATCTTATCGACCATACTCTTCAACATTCGCTCCTCTTCGTCAAGGAAACTCTGCATAGAGGATGGATCTGTTATTGAGATTTTGGCATCAAACTCGGTCTTAGTAACTTCAAGTGCAGACTCAAGCAGTGCGATTTTTGCACCATCTACCCTTTTGGGCATTCCAGCATGGACAATCTCCTTGTCCAGTACTAGACCCTTCACGAGTTCAGTACGGTCGACAGGCATTCCTTCCTGTTTCTGGCGAGGTATGTTATCGACATCTAGTTCCTCACCCTCCGGAACATCCTTAGCGATTGCGAGGACTCCTTCTACTACTATCTTTGCAAGATATTCTTTGTGAGTGGATACAAACTTGCTTGACATTGAGGTCTCGGCTACATCCATGAGGATCTTCTTGTAGTCCTTGTCTTCTGGGTCTACTTTTTCTGCTACCTCTTCAATGACCTCCAACGCTTTTTGAGTGGCCTTTCTGTAACCACTGATAATTGTGGTCGGATGGATTTTCTGGTCGAGGAGAGTTTCAGCCTGCTTAAGCAGATCTCCAGTCAGAATTGCGGCCGTTGTTGTACCATCACCAACTTCTGCATCCACAGTCTTTGAGACTTCAATCACCATTTTAGCTGCAGGATGAGCGACATCCATTTCTTTCAGAATGGTTGCTCCATCGTTGCTCACTGTAATATCGCCAAAGCTATCAACTAGCATTTTATCCATGCCTTTTGGTCCAAGGGCGGACTTTACAGCTTCAGCAATCACGATAGCGGCCATGATATTGTTTCGCTGTGCGTCACGGCCACGTGTTCTCTCGGTGTCTTCTCTAAGAACTATCACCGGTACCTGTTGACTCATCAATTAGTTCCTCCTTTGTCTGGTCTGCCTAGCCAGTTGATAGAAAACTGACTGATTTTGACCAGTTCAAGAAAACTGTACATGCGCTTCGCAGAGGTTTTGATATAAAAACGTTAGCTTCAAGCTATGATTTTGGGCCGCCTCAGAACTACATTGTTTCCCCGTTTTGCACCAAGGGCTTGAGAGATGTGAGAGCACTTGGCTTTCGTCACGTAGTATGTTTCCACACCAGTGTTTCGTTGGATTTCTGGAACAGTCTCTATGTTTGCCTGTCCCTTCGAGATAACCATGTCACTCTCCTTCATTAATTGTAGAAACTCCTTACTGACATATTCTTTGGGAACGCCATGCGCCCAGGCACCACTGTTTGTTATAGTAGCTAGGTTTTCTATCTCAGTTCCACGCACATCATCCTCAGTGGCGTCATTGATTATTGCTTTTCCCTTCACAACAAAGGTCGTTTCCCACCCAAGTTCCTTCAGAAATCTCAAGAGAGGAATGTCAAGAATTACTTCTCCTGCATTATCACCCAGAAAGAGGAGTCTACCCCTCTTTGTGCTTAGAGATTTCCATAAATGCTCGGAGTCATCAGGTGCGAATCCCTCTCTGAGTACGGAATCAAAAACCTCCGCCAATGTGTCTAGATCTGGTTGGTGTTCTGCAGTGTTGTAGTCGATGACATTACCTGTAATGGACGCTGCAAGACATGCTTTGAGTCGTGAATATCCCTCTAATTCCATGACTTTCTTCTCAACCAAAGGCAATGCTCTGAGAGCGGATTCATTACTGAGTTTCTTGATTTTTGCATATGGATCCTCAACCCCTCCCATTTTATACAAATCTTGATAGAGTCGTATTGACAAGAGAATTGGAGTTTGCTTTTCTCTATACCCCTCAGAGATTCGTTTGAACGCAAATGAGAATAGTTTGTTCTGCTTTTCCTCATCTTTCGTAAGAAGTGGAATCATAGTCTTCAGACTGTTGGCGATACAGGCTGAGCATTCTGGAATTAGTGGGACCTCAATACGGTCATTCATCAGTAGACTCAGCCTCAGGCGCATCGTCAATCCGCTTAATCATGAGGTATGCATCCTCACCATCGCGATAATATCCCCGCAAAACTCTACGAACTGAGTATCCAAGTGTCTCGTAGACTGCTATAGCGTTTTCATTCGTTTTCCTGACCTCAAGAAAGAACTCTGTTGCTCCATAGTCCATCATGCCCTTCATTCCAGCTGTAATGAGGGCTGTGCCAACTCCTTTCTTCCTCATTGTGTGAAGAACTGCAACAGAAACAATGTGCCCCTTCTTTACGGGCATTCGGCCAAAGCCAGAGATTCCCCTCTCGATTCGACACATGATGTATCCTATAATCTCTCCCTCATGCTCCGCCACGAAGAATGCTTTAGGTGCATGATAGTGGAGACCCATGAAAAACTGATCCGGATAGTTCTCAGGCAAGCATTTCTGGTTGATGGACACGACATGCTTGATGTCATCCGGTTCAAATTCACGAAGTGTAAAGGAGTCATTCATGGTTGGAGAAATCATTTTCATACATCTTTTATCAATTATGCACACGCACTTCTTGTTACATTCTCAAAGCTTATCTTGCAGCTTCAACCAAAAAAGCGCTATGTCCGTGATACTCTTGGGTGGTTCACCTGGAACCGGTAAAACAATGGTCGCAAAAATTCTGGGAAGCAAGCTTAGTGTAGAAGTGATTGCACTTGGGGATTTAGCTGATGCATATGGCTGCATCTCTGCGGAAGACAAGGCTCGTCAGACAGGCATTATCAACGAAGACTGCCTTGTTGATGCTTTAGTAGAGTTGACTGAGGATCGGAGTAAGCGGATGGTCATTGAGGGGCATTACATTGATCTTGTTCCAAGCGCCTCAGTTCAATGGGTATTCATCCTTCGGACACACCCTGAGCATCTGCAAACTAGGCTCTCAAAGAGAGATTATTCTGAGGAGAAAGTATCAGAGAATGTGGAAGCGGAAGTGATGGGTGTCTGTCAAATGGATGCACTTGACGCGTTTGGAGAAACTCGAGTTTTTGAGATTGATACAACTGAAATGGGTGCACCAGAAGTTGCTTCGAAGATTGAAGCAATCATGAAGAACGGATCTTCGCCAATTCGAATTGATTGGATGTCTATGTTAGAAGAAGAAGGAAGACTGGATGAGTTTCTCAGAGACTAGTCTTCTTTCTCTTTAAGGGCAATTGCAAGAAGTGCCACTATTGCGGAGATAAACATAGAGAGCACAGTTGGTGTTGCATAGATCAATCCCTCCAAAGAACGATCTGCAGAAACTGCGAAGGTTATGAGAAACAGTACCGTTCCTCCTGCCATTCCCATTAAGGCTGCAGGTATGAGTGCCAGCCATGTGTATCTTGGGTTTCGATATGCAAAGTAGCTCAGTAAAATCATGAAGATTCCAGCAATCACTGGGAACAAGTAGACAACACCCCAAGTTCTGGTAAATGCTTCAGGAAATGTGCTGAATCCAACCTCTGGAGGAACACCGGGTTCACGGTGCATGACTTCCAAAAACTCAGTAGAAATAGCCAAGAAACCACCAAGGACCAGTGAAGTTGCGGGCCACCGATAAGTGAGCATACCTAATTGACGTTTTCTTAGTTGCTTTCTAAGTTCCTGCGCTTTTCTTTGCCGCTCAGACTCTCGACTAATTTCAATTTCTCTTTCATTTTTGGTAAGACCGTCATCGATATCGTCATCATCTGCTTCTTCATCAATGGCATCAACGAGGTCCTCAGCCATATCATCTGAATTCTGGTTGTCTTCGTCCATTCTTGTTCCTACTGCTTGCATATCTTCACGCATTTAAGTATCAGTATATGCGAATCTTCCTTGATGCTGGATAGGTACTAAGACTCTCCAGTTCACGAACTAGATTGTGGGTCATTACATTCTCAATACTCGACATGATGTCAGGTTCTTGGCATGTTGTAATCAAGTCCTGATGCTTACTACTAGCTCGTTGTTCGAGAGTATCATCACCAAAGTAGAGAGAATAAACGAGACCATCAGCAAGAGTTTCAAGACTTTGGACATGCTGTCGATCTGGGTGGTCCTCTTTACTTGAGTAGATCTGACTCAGCTTGAGGAATAGTTTTCTGTAAACTTGAGGTCGCTTTGGAATTACAAGCGGGAGTTCCTCCATAATCCCTGTGTTTAGACAACAAGTAAGTTGGGAGTAGTTTGTAAGATACCGTATTGAAATATGACGAACAAGCTTTGAGTTCAGAATCAACCCTAGTACTGGTAGGTCTGCATTTTCATAGAGGGGTGTAATATTGACAATGCCCCCTCCATGTATCATTCCACTTGGTTTTATTATGCAGCGAGGAAACCTATAGTTCTTGGTAGCAACTAGCAGGTCATTCTCAAAGGAATGTCTCAGTGCAGCGTCTGTCTTGAACCAATCATCAGTATAGTACACATGTGATTCGTGTAAACCATATCGTTGAACACTTCTTCCACTGGTTATGTATGGAACGTTGAATCTAGGAGTTCGATTCTTTCTGACATGTCCTTTTGGAATGTCTCGCCCTCTCCCAGCGACAAGCATGTATCTCTTTCCTCTGTTGAGTATCTGGGTTAGGATGTGATCATGGTAGATGGAGAAAACTTGACTCTCTCTCATTACACCAGCTGATACAACATTAGATTGTTCCATCCCCGGTCGTCTGGAATAGATCTCAATCTCATAATCATGTGGACTTCTCAAGGTTTCACAGAATATGCTAACCATCTCAAGCGTGACATCATTGAATGGACTTCCTTCATCGACAACTTTCCTGAGTTTGGTGTGATTCATTAGAAAGTTCCGAGTTTTAGTAAATTGCTTGACACGTAGGAAGCTATTGGGTACAAGAAATCCAAGCTGTGCGTTTTTACTCATTAACGAAATTGCCCGAACAAGAAAGTGTGCTGCACTGTTCCATGTGCCCACTCTGCTACCGCCAACAGAAATCGGGTAGGTGGTCGATATGTGATGACGTTCAAGTTGACCCAGAATACTCCCGTATGGTGGATTCCCAAGAATGATATCAAATCCGGAGTTTGCACTTGTAAAGACCTGCGGAAACTCAAAATGCCAATGTATCGGATGGGAATCCTCAAAACGCTCTAGATACTTTTGCGGATTTCTTGAACTCATGGCTCTAGCAAGCTCATAATTAAGGTCATCACTAGATTCTAAATCCAGATACTCATTGATGAAGCCAACTAGGCTGTTACCTGTCTTGAAATTTCGAAGCTTTGATGAAGGGAGATTACCCCACTTACTAATTTTCTCAATACAAGATTCTATAGCTTGCCTAGCTAAATCAACACCAAAGAGGCTCTGCTTTGCAATCATTGTTTTTCGATCCTTTTCTGATAGGTCATCACTTAGTTCAAGACGTACTCGTGAGAGTAATTCACCTGCTGAAACTAAGAAAACACCATCGCCAACTGCTGGATCGAGAACCGTGATATGACAGATCTCCTCTAGTAGTTCTCTTTTCTTGGGATTTTTCAGCCTCTGAAGAGTACTGATTTCACACACACGTTTTCCGATTTTTTCAGAAATCCAAGCAAAGATTGCATCATGTGCTATCATTTTTGCAAGAGGTTCTGGAGTGTAAAAGGTTCCAGTGCTCTTCTTGTGAAACCTAATGGACATAAGAGAGTCTTCGGTTTTGGTTTGATAACTGGAGTTGTTCCGCATGCTGATACAGCTCTAGTGGATCTGGCTTTTGAGGCTGTTTCCTTCTCTAATTTGGTCCATATAATTAACTCGGAGTTTCGTTAGATTTACTAACAGTTGCCCTCAGGGCTAGATTTATTGATGGGTCTCTCTCGACAACGAGTTATGAAACGACTGTTCATATTAGCTATGATACTATTTTCATTGACATGTACACCTATTGCTAGCTCTAAGGCAGTCGTTTACGATCCCATTTTCCAAAGCGCTGAACCATCTATATCTAATCCGTTTAGGATATACGGCGAGAATGTGGCTGGTGAAGTTTATGGATATACATCACAGACATCCTACATGGATTTCATAGATACACTCACAGCCAATGGATCTCGTTACATAATGACCGCTGCTCGACTCATTGGAAATAATGGCGATGCTCGAGAGTGGATTATTGATCAGCTCACAACAATTTCTGATGGACGAATCGAAATTGAGCTTGTTGGGAATTATATGAATGTGATTGGTCGACTTCCCGGTTATCTCCCCGGTAACCTTCCTGGTTTCGTCATCACTGCGAATTATGATAGTCCTGACGACTCGCCCGGTGCGAATGACAACGGATCCGGGATGGGTGTCCTTCTCGAGCTCGCAAGGGTCATGTCCCAATATGAGTGGCCTCTTGACATCTACTTCTGCGCATTCAATGGTGCAAACTCCTTGAACCCTCTTTCAGGTAGTAGTGAAATTTCTCTTGTGGCTTTCAATGAGGGAATGGAGTGGTTAGCTCTTTACAATATTGATACTATTCTCTATCAGGATCGATACGCGGACCTGGACAAACGCATACATCTCGGATACGTGTCCTCCGCACCTTATCACACAGGTCAATACTGGGCTGACTTGGCAAAGATGGCTGGAAGTTTCTGGGGGTACAATATCATTGCTCCTACACCTCACGTTGCTATTCCCATCTGGGAATCCTCAGACCATTACCCATTCTACCAAAAGGGCTATGAGAATGTCTTCTGTGCTTTTGAAACTGGATACATGTACGACGGTCTCTCAGGCACAAGTGCCGACACGATCGACCAACGTCGCTTCTCATTCTATCTAGGTCGTGAGATGACTGGTATACTTGCAGCCACCATGGCATTCACAATGAGTCGCGCCTATGGTGAAACAGTTCACCTATATCCTGATGGAATCCTCTCACCTGGCAATACCAGGGTCTATCACATCGCGATGACAACATCTACGATAATGAACATCACAAGTCGTTGGTACGGAGGGGGCGTGGCATTTCGACTCTACCAGCCTAATGACATCCTTCTGGACTCAGCAATATATCCCAGCGCCTCTCCTTGGGAACCTAGTCTTGCTCTATCCACCAGCATCACTAGTCCTGGTCTTTACCGCTTGGAAATTGACAATATGAATTCTGAATCAATCGGTTTCGAAGCAGAGATTGTCTATGAATCCGATATGGATAACAATGGTGTTTTAGACGATGAAGAGTACTGGCTTGATTCTTCACTTTTTGAGATTGACTCTGATTCGGATTCACTGAGTGATGCAATGGAGATTGTCTTGGGTACAGATAGTAACGAGATAGATTCAGACTCTGATTCTATGCCAGATGGGTGGGAATACGATCAAGGTTTTGATCCGACTGACCCCTCTGATGCCGCTGATGACGAAGATCAGGATGGACTTAGTAATGCACAAGAATATAGTGGCGGTCTAAACCCTTTGTCAGCAGATTCTGATAATGACTCTCTACCGGATCTTTGGGAGCTAGAGAATGGGCTCGATCCTTTGGTTCCTGATGCTGAACTCGATCCTGATGGGGACGGTCGAACAAACCTCGAAGAGTATGAGGCTGGAACCAATCCGCAGTTGGTAGAGACCGAACCCCTCAACCTCACATGGACTATAATTCCTTTTGGAGCGATAATCCTTGTTTGTATGGCAGTATGGGGTTATCGAAAGTATTCGTAAGTAATTTTGTGCTTTTGCACGCAGAAGTAAATCGTAAATATAGCACAGAGCGATTACTCACTAGGGCATCGCGACGATTCGCGAGGAGAGAGTTTCATATGCCAACATTATACTCGTTAACATACGACCTTCTAGAGAATCAGGAGAAATACGGAGATTTCTTGAAGTCGATTAAGAACTTGGAAAAGAAAGTCAAAATGGCTGAACCTTACGTAGTACAAGCTGTTGAGCGGCTCCAAAAGTTTCTTTCGACTATAAAGGAAGCAAAGCAAGCACGGATTCAGCAGGAGCTTCAAAGTATTTTAGATGATGAGATGTTCAAAAGAGGTGCAAGTGTAATTGAATTCTCTAAAGGTGTTACTATCGGAAAGACGCTAAAGGTAGAAAATACGAAGCAATTAGCATTCTTCCAGAAAGAAAAACAGACCTTGAGGACTCTAAAGAGATATACAATAGACTCAGTTAAGGAAATCCCTGTGCGAGATGGTCCTGATAAAAAGATATGTAGAATTATTGAAGCAACAAGGAAGACCAAAGAGCGATTCACATTTTATGATTATCTTGACTCATCGACTTGGACAGAAGAGGTTGAACACCACAGAACATTGGACGATATCAATGATCTCTTTCCTGTGAAGGGAATTTCAATCCTAGAGGGGAGAGTCATTTTAGGGAATAAGGATTATGCACTAGATATCACCGAGTCTGTACGACAAAAAGCAAAGGAATCATACAAGAAACTCCTGAAGGTCGAGGGCAAATTCATCGGAAAAAGGGGGAAAAGTGAATGAGCGATGATATTACACCTGCTATCGATTCTCTCTTGGTTTTCATTCTCAAAGTCGGTGATGGCGACAGCATTATTGTGCAACTCCCTAACCCAGACACCAACGGTCACATGGTTATCGATTGTAAAAGGGCAAAAGACACTACGGATTGGTTACGTGCCATCAATGCAAGTAGACTCGCTTTAGTGGTCGCGACCCATCCGCATTATGATCACATTGCTGGCTTAGAAAGTGTCATTGGGATGTACTCTGGAAAGATAGACCAGTTTTGGGATAGTGGTTTCAGACACACCTCAGTGACTTGGGATAATCTGACAGAAGAGGTAAACAAGTCCCAGGCACTGTTTCTGCGACCTACATCTGGAATGTATATCACATTTGCTGACGTGAAAGTGACAGTTCTCGCTCCCTCAATATATCTACGGAACCGGTATGACTCCTACGGAGTGAACATCAATAACGCATCAATCGTCTTGAAACTGGAATATGGCGGGAAATCAATCATCCTTGCTGGAGACGCACAATGGGATAGTTGGAGCAAGATGGTAGAGGAATTCCCACGCTATGAGAAGACAGAGAATCCTGACCAACATGTGCAGATTGACAAATCTCATAATCCGCTGAGATGTAATGTCCTGAAGGTTGCACATCATGGAAGCAAACACGGAACTGCGCTCGAACCACTCGAGGTCCTAAATCCCAAATATGCCATCATCACTCACGCTCAAAATAGCAGGTATGAATTCCCACATCATATTACCAGCATGACCTTAGAAGAGATTGATACTAGTGTGTTATCTACAGCAATTTGTGGTAATATCATGGTTGAGATTACTAAAAGTGGTACATTGAATGTCTATGAAGATGTAAGTGTAAATCAACAGGATTCCAATAAGTTTCAAGGGCGAGTACGCTAGGTTGGTATTTGCGAATGCTTCTTAGGGATGAGTCTGGGAGTTACCCATTGTTGTCTTCTTCGATTTACTACCTCGAAAGAATCTGTGAGTTCATTCAAGGTCATCGATGAAGAATGATAACGGAAGTGTGGTTGGTTGCCTTTATGCTTTGATTGGTGGTTTGTTAAAAGGGTATCAATCTGGTGAGTCTTATCTATGCAATGATGATTATGAGCTTATGTTCTCTATCACTTCGCATAAATCTAAGAAAGGTAGTCTCCGTACTGTGGTCGATAGAGTGGCAGGGACTAGTTCTTACTTGGTGTCACATTACACAGCTCCCCCCGTCCTGGTTCTACCACATACATTGCTCTGCTGAACCTTCGACCACACCTATTCTGCTGGAAAAGGAAGGCTGATAGAGCAGTTAGTAATCAGTGTCTATCTGTTCATTCACACAAACAGTAAATGCAAACTATGCAGCATAATCGACGTGTGTGTAGCTCTGATTGTCACAGGTAAGAAAGCGTGGTCTGCGAGGGGTTGCATACACACCTCTAACTACAGTTTCTCGGTCAGTCCATCAAGACAATATACTCACCGATTGCTTCCACAGCTGATCCTCTTCTGGACTACTCCCACGAAACTTGCGAGTCAATCAGTGGAACACTTGTTTCTTGAAAAAGAGAAATGTGTGGACGGCACAACCGTCCACTTACAATTTGTCTATCCTACTTTTGAACCACAGTTGGGACAGAACTTTGCACCTTCCAGTGCAGTTCCACAATTAGCGCAGAACTTGGCACCAGCAGGGGTTCCAGCTGGGCCACCCTGACCCTGTCCACCTTGCATCATGCCTGCAGCGGCACCCATGAATCCCATACCAGCTCCAAAGCCAGCACCTGGACTTCTACCTAGTGATTCTGCAGAGTCTTTGACTGTTTCAGCGCCCATGACTTGCTGTCCACTGACGCCACCTGTCTTCAGCCAGAATAATCTCTCTCTGTACTTCTCTGTGGTATCGATTCCTTCAAACTTCAGGTCCACTAGTTCTAGACCAATCCTCTCAAAGTTCATGCGAACCTTGGTCTTTACCTTGAGAGAGGTCTCATCTAGTTGTGTGAAGACTGCCTGTAGATCATAATGAGCGAACTCGTCAATGATACGCTCGTTCATGAATGAGCGTAGGAAATCGTTTACCTTCTTGGTTGAGAAGGCATTTTGATTACTGACTACTTCATTAGTGAAGATCTTTGGCTCTTTAACTCTGAACCAGAAGTTTCCATGGAACATTAACGGGGCTAAGTCACTTGTCTGACCTCTTCCTCCGAACTTACCTTGAAACTGTGAGCGGGAGATGAAAATGCAAGTGGCTTCAAAGACATCGCCCTTGACCTTCTTCTGCAACCAACCCACGAGGCCAGGCATACTGCTCGTGGTCAACTTGTGACGGCCAGCAAGGAAAGTATCCAGAGCCTTACCATCCCTGTAGAAGATAGCGGCCTGGTTTTCCATAACAATTAGCTGTGATCCCCATCTAATCCTATTATCTGGATAACGCCAAACAATGTGATCCGGACTGGCGTTAGTCCACTCTATCGCGTCGGCCATGATTCATCGACTCGTAATGTTGTATCGAGTTCTGTTTTGGATAGAGTTCTCATATGTTTTAAACATTGACATGGTATGTTCCGTAAGCCAATTTCTGTTTTGCAAACTCATTCTCTGCCTGTACTAACGAGGATATATTGTAACACGTCATAATGGTGAAACTGACAGGTGAAACAATAAAAAGGTCGTACTTTTGCTCCTAAGCGTTTAGTTATATGAGACCTGATAAATTCCAATGTGTGAGTTTTGATGAATGAGGAATCGAGCAAAACCGTTAAACATAGATCTCGACCCTTCAATCCCCTTGCTACTTATGCGATTTACACTGGACTAGTACTAGTTGGTTACATCCTCTTCTGGCTTTTCCATTATCCTGCCTTGATTGCATTCACCATGTTCTTTGTCATCATTCTGATTAGAGACACATTTCATGTAGTGAAAACATACGAACTTCCATTTGCTAGAAAGGCTGCAGTAATTAACCTCTGCTACTCACTCACCTTCTTTGTAGTTCTTGTGGTCAACGGTACGGCACTTAGTCAGGGACTACCTCCTCCCATTTGGCCGGAATTCACTGAACTTGCTTCTTGGTCGCCAATGTTCATTCTTGGTGGCGTTTTTGGAATGGCAAACATCAAGCGCATGTATGGACCAAGGAAGACTGGTTTTCAATATCCCTGAGGTCATAGCTCGAGAACCATCATATCCTCACCCATCACAACCTCTGCATTTGTCCGTCTACTAATTATATCTATGACCTTGTTCTTTTTTGCTACAACCTCTGGTGAAACATGAGTCATCACTAGTTTCGATGGGTCTGCTTCTTCAACGATATTTGCAAGCTCACTTGGGCTTGTGTGTACACCCTCTGGATGCGGTCCATCTAGCCAGTTGCACTCATGGACAAGCACATCCGTACCTTTTGCTAGGTCAATGACTTCCCTGCAAGGTGAAGTATCTGACGAGAATGTTAAACTCTTCCCATTATACTCAACCTTGAAAGCTCTAGTGTCATACTTGCTATGAAGCGTAGGTGAAGATACAATCGTGAGATTCCCAATAGGTATTACTTGATTTTCCTGAAGTGCAGTCGTTTCAATGCCAATTTTATCCCGGAGATATTTGAAAGCTATATCATTGACTCCCCTTGACCATTCCCTCACAGTGGGAGGTGCAAATAGCTTCAAGGTCTTGTCATAACCGGACAACCAAAGACTCTGATACAGGGGTAGGAAATCTGAGCAATGGTCAATGTGAAAGTGACTGATGAACACTGCATTCAACGTCTTGATATCAATCTCAAGCTGAGTAAGTCGATGGAGAACACCTGATCCAATGTCAAGTAAAATACGATTGTTTCCGTCTTCGACCAGAATTCCGGACTGAACCCGATTAGGATCTGGAACAGATGTGCCAGTTCCCAATAAGACAACTCTCATTGCAATCAGTCAAATCTGCTGCTCCCCTTGTATTCAGTCTTCCTTTCTAACACAGGTCCTAGAAATCGTAATGCGTGCTCTTTGGCTTGATTACATAGGTAAAAGCGTTGACCATCAACCTGAGGTCTCTGATTATCTTTCGGTGATCGATTTCAGGAGAACGAAGTCTTCGACTGATTTCTGGACAAGACACAGCGCGTGCTGTTCTGAGTAAGGGAAGACAATCAACTTGAATATCTCCATTCTCTACACCGTTCCAGATTTCCTCGAGAGCCTCGACGACATTTTCATGCTGTTTAATGAGAAGGTTCCTGTCGATTCTATTACCAGCATCTTCCATAACAAGCCCAGTCATGCTCTTGGCTTCTGTCACAAAACGAGAACTCAGATTCTCACCTGATTTGGTTGACCGATGCAATTCTTCACTGAATCGGTGGTCCACTCCCGGTCACTAGAAAATAACACTGTAAAGCACTATATATTTCCCTCTTTTTCCAAGGTTGCAATATCAATAAGATAATCCGATAAATATCAGCAATTGTCAATCGGGACAAAGAAAAGGTGAGCCAGAGCAGATGAACTCGGACCATTTCTCTCTACTCTGACTCGATGTGTGGGTTTTATCCCCTCCTATTTCGTGAGATAAGGAGAACAATTCCAACGAATAGTCCAACAAATCCAAATATACCAACAGAGCCTACAAGGAGCGAATCAAATGCTGCTGGCGGAGCTGGATAAGTTGCAGGCAAGGTTGTTGGCTGCGTAGCAGTGGTGGTGCAGGTGTAAGTTGTAGCTGCATATGCTTCTTCAGTTGATGATGATTCATATGCTGTAAGCGCTATGGCTGTGTATCCACCAATTGCAATCCCGTATTGCATGCCAACACCAACGATCATCTCCCTAAGAGTTTCGTTCTCTCCATAGAGCTGTACTTGTTTAAGTAAGAAGTTGATTCTTTGTTGAGCCCAGATGAGTTCCACATGTTCAAACTCATCTGTCCCCTCTCCCACAGTGTCTGTGTATGTTTCAGTTCCTGTGACATAATCAATCGACGTTGTGACGGTCATTCCTTCATGATATCTTCCAGATACTAGAATTTCTGTACCATTGAAGAAAGCTGTTTCGCCTAGGGACGATAGCGAGATGACCTCTATAGCTCCACTAAAGCCAATCTCATAGTTTTCAGCAACTGGCGTTGAAAATGTTGCATAGAAATCAAGTAATTCCGTGCTTGCATCTTCATCAGGCTCAATGAAGACAAAGAACCCATCATTTTGCGCAGCGATATTCGCCATTAGGTTCTCGTCAGCGTCTGACCCGAAAGCAACCGTAGCTATTGACACACCAAGAGTGTTTGCCTCATTGATAGCTTGCAGAATGCCATTTGAATCTGTTATAGAACCTGCAGTTGGAAGTCCATCAGAGAGCATTAACATGGCTTTTGCATTTGCTCCGTCTGTGAAAGTTTCAAGCCCACGGATCGCTGCACCATGGAAGTTAGTTGAACCTCCTGCATCGATCAAGTCTATCCAAGTTTGAGCAGCCTCAATGTTGGCTTCAGAGCCCGAATGAGGTTCATCCCACAGTGTAAGAATCTGGTTATCAAATGCAATAACACTGAAAATGTCTATTGAACGCAGTCCACCAATCATAGTTCTAAATGCGAGCTTTGCCTGCTGAATCTTTGTTCCGCTCATCGAGCCTGATCTATCTAACACGAAGACGAATTGTCTTGGCGCACTTTCTACATCCTCAACTATGCTAGGTGCGAGTAGATACACAAAGAAATTGTCAGTGCCATTATTGTGCGTTAGGAGCTGAGCCCCTGCAGTCTGTCTATCTAGAGTGTATGTTACACGTATCAATTCCTCCAGTGTCAATGAATCCGTTTCATATTGCAGATGAATTCCATCTGTAATGTCAGTGACTTGCAGACTCGGGAGTCCGTGAACGGAATATCCCATGACTGGTTCGAAGTTTGATATTACTCTGAGATCAAAAGCAAATCCAGTATTCTCAATGCCTGTTCGACCAACTGGAAGTGCCAGAGAATACAGTCCTGAATGTCGAGTCAGCAATCCTTCCACGAAGATTCTGAGGAGTGCTGTAGCACCAGCTTCGACATTCATTCTTAGGTTGTATCCATCATACAACCTTTGAACTAGAACTGCACTTTTTCCCGCCTCAACGCTGTCATTATAGATTCTTACAGCCTCGACTTCGGGGTGTACTCGGCCCCAATACGTTTTGCCATTCAACTCGACAGATATGTTACTTAATCGAAGGCCTTCCTGAAGTCCAAGAAACCATTCGATCTCTGAAGCCAGAGATGCAGCTTGATTGTCGTAGAAAACACAGTAGCTAATGTTCACGAAATTATCCACAATGCTTCCTTGAATAGAAACCTCAAATGGTTCAAGCTTCTCATCAGCCAATATCACCTTCGACGGATTTGACTGTAATTCAAATATCACTTGGTTTTGGAGCAGTGATCCTCCTAGAAGTACTGCTATAATACCGACTAGTATTGCCACGCGATCTCGTTCAGTCACGCAATCCACTCCCATCAACGGTTGGGATAGCTTGCATAAACCTCCGCCTGTGCTCCTCGATACACATGATGAATGATATTCATTCACTCAACTACCCGATATCAGAATGGTATGCTTTCATGAAACATAGGTCTAATCATTGAACAAATCGTTCTACAAGTCGAACGGCGCCAAAAGCTCATGATTTAACGAGTAAAAAACCGAGTTTCGCGTTGAAAAGTCGGCATTTGTCGAATTCTTTTTTTCAAAAACAACACCGATTTATACTACTTCGTGGCACTTTATGCTACTGCGTGAGCCTTCGGGCTAAGGAGTGAAATGAGCTTGAGTGAACCGTATGATTTCAAGACTCTAATTCAATACCTAAGCGCTATAGCATTGGCAATATTCTTCTTGATGTACATGCCATGGACATATTTGTCTTCAGCTGTACTTGACAATGCCGCACTGACTTGGGTATACTACTTTACTCTAGTAATCGGACTTCTGTTCCCGATGTACTATGCTATTGGAGAGGAGAACACTGCTTGGTTATGTTTGGGTCTATCCTTGATAATTAACGCTGTTATCTGGATGGCTTTACCGAGTGCAAATATAGTTGCAGCATTCCTTGTTTTATTAGCTGGTTTGCTGTTCTTCCTTGCACCTTTTCTGGAAAACAGAATGGGTAATTGGGACCTTATAAAGAACGTATTCCATTTCCTGAAAGGTCTGTTTCTGGTGCTCGCTGTGGCGATACAGGCAGAGTTCCTGCTAGATGACATGATCGGCGATACTAGTGCTAATCATTTCATGCCTCAATTCATCTACATGGGTGGAGGTATCATGATTGCATTTGCCTTTGTCCTCATGTGCTATGGTCTCTTCAACATCCTCAAGATGTACACGGGCGACACTATTGGTGGATTCTTCGGGAGTCTGGCCAAGATATTCTACATGCTTATGGTCCTCGTGTTCCTACTAGGTATTCTCTTCAATGTGACCTACTACATTGGGGCAGGTTTGAACTGGACGCCGACGGGAACATCAGCGTCAATTGCCTTCTTTGCGGGACTAAACACATTGGCAGACTCAAACCTGACAGCTATCCTGATGTTAATCCTGTTCATCTATGGTATGGGCAAGATTGCTAAGAAGTTCGAACAGTAGTTTTGGATTATGGAAAAGGAGGTTCTCCTTCTTTTCCTTTCTCTTTCTTTTGACTCTGCAAATTAATATCTCTCAAAGAGTTTTTCGAGAATAACAGTCGTACAATTCGCCAACTCAACAAACTGTTCTGCATGCCATCTAGTGCCTTGATTATACCCCCAGTGGATAGGAATAGCATAGGCCAAATCCGACGACTGTTTGATATCCTCAACTGCACTTGCCGCCTCATCTGGCTCCATCCAAGCATATCCACTCACTGGTAGCAAAGCAATGTCTGTAGAAACACTCGTCATCTCTGGTATTCGGTCGGTATCACCAGAATGATAGATCCGTGTACCGTTGAAATCAACAATGACTCCAATGTAATCATATTCTGGCGGATGAAACAGGGTTGTTGTTCCTGGTCGATACTTGTCCACATTGTAGGAAGGAACGAATTCAAAGGAGACATCACTAAATGTTAGGTTGTCGCCTGGATAGACTGTATAATCTGGATGGAGGAATCCAGCTGGTATCCGTGAGCTAATTGTGAGAGTATCGTCATCTGAGAGTGAATAGATGTCAGCAAGAGAGAAGTGTGGACTGTGATCGTGTGTGATGACGATGTAGTCAGCTGTTTCCAAGACCGGATCGTCAATGTTGTCAATATTGTAAGGGTCAATGTATACAACTGTGTCATTGAATTTCAACTTGAACCCCCCGACAATGATCCACATGAGGTCTACTCCCTCAAACGTGAAGATGTCAGGATTAATTTCCACTTCAGGTTCCGTAGGTTGAGTCGTTGTACTGGTTGTAGATTCTGATGTAGATGTATTTGTCGAAAAGCCATCTGTTCCGGGAGCAGTGATAGACATCATACCAATGTAGACTCCAAAACCAACAATAATCGAAACGATGACTAGTGCCAGTACTTTCGTTTTCTCAGGCATAACGGCAAACCTCAAGATATGAAGTGAAAAATCGAAACTCTAGAACCATGAGAGTTACAATATCTATTAACCCACTTTCCTTGTACGCAAGCGGAGCGACAAATCGACTAGGCAGTACGTTGTTCTAGAGCTGTTCAGTATTACCCAGTCTTATAGCAACACTTTCTGTGACATGTGCAATGAATGGTGTGTAAGAATGAGACTGACAGGACATCGCGACGCCAAACTGAGCAACAGAGTGCACATTGAGGACGCCAAACCCTTTGTGTCTGTAACTGAAAGATTTCTCTCATCATCAATGACTAGAATGATTAAGTGTCCACACTGTGGTACAGTCATAGACTTCGCTGAAAAGGTCAATTGGGAAGGTCCCGACACATTCACCTGCGAAAGTTGCAAACATCACTTGAGTATGCGCCTAATTGACAGGGCACTTCGTGATCTTGGAATCGACCCATAGCCAAGTATTTAATCATAATCTTTTCTTTCGTCTGTGGCAAAAATGCAGAAGTCACTCTTTGATATCATCAGCGCATGGACACTATTTTTCAACCTCGATGAGATGGAAGACACACTAATTCAGGTTTCTACACAGTTTAATGATAAGAAAGTCAAATTCAAGCTTCTTGAGGATCTATCGGACTTGCATGAGTTGATGTATGACCCTAATGAGTCAATGACAGATACACGCATGTCGATCCTGATTGATAGATTTATTTTTGAAAAGGAGAAACAAGATGTAGCACAATTTGTTAAAATTGAGAGTTCAGGACCGCCAGAATACAGATTGGAAGTTCTGAACATTGAGGAGACAATCGCCAAGTTTCCTGATTGGTTTGAACCTTTTGAGGGCATGACATGGGATGATACAAGGTCGAGATTGCTTGACAAGTAGCAGATTTATCTTACGTAATTGAGAACTTTTCTGATGTCATTGTTTCCTCATCCGTTCGAATTCTGCAGCAATACTTCCAGCTCTTCCAAGTGATAGTATTGTTAGAAAAAACATCCATACTGGGAAGAGTACCCACCAAGTATCGGGTCCTGATATCATTGCCATCGGGATGAAAACAACAATCAGTATGATCGTTGTTGCAACAAAATATGGGAGTTGAGTGATAATACCTAGTCTTCTTGGATTATTGATACTATGCATGTAGAATCGTTGCCATCTCTCCATCTGGTCTTCAGAGAGGTGTTTGATTTTTCTTCCTTGATACTCCTCGACTCCTTTCTTGATGCATTTTTTGAAATACCATTTCAACACACGCTCCAAAATGATTCCACTGACAAAGAGGAGGATTGTGAACAGAAGGATAAAGAGAACTCCTATGTCTCCTGATATCGTAATTTGCATCTATTCCCCTCCCAAATGAAAAGAAGTAAAATTCCGGAGCCAAAGCTCCGGAATAGCTAAATAGACTACTCTTGATAGCCCTTCATGTAGCCCTCGCGTTGATTCCATTTCTCCTCGAGGCGCTGCATGATAGTCCACATTTGATAGGTGTAATTCCAGGCTTCGTCAAACTTACCCTGATTCATGTCGTCTTGGAACTCCTCCACGACATCATTGATTGCACCTATGTCATCGATGATGACTGCATCAAACTCGTACACTTGGTCGAGCTCTTTCTCGTTGATCTTCTCCTTTGAACCCCAGGCAGCGTATCCATAGTCGGCGTATCTGATGGCTGATTCAATCTTGTCTGTCAACGCGAGCATTCTATCGAATGTTTCCCACGTCTTAGTGAGATTGTAATCCACTGCCATCATCTGCAGCTTCTCAAGGTCTTGCTTGACAAGTCGTAGCTGGTCAGCCATGAACTCACGAAGGACCTTGTCTGCTGCGCGGCGTTCTTCCTTCTCTTGATACCCGTGCCAGCCGGGGATGTAGTGAGTGATCTTACCGAAGAAGCCTCCCTTGATGTCCTTGGCAGCCTTCTTTCTGATTCTCTTGGCAATTGGGTCAGTTACTTTACCCATGCTGATGATTCTCCTGAATGTTTACAACCCCCTAGGCATGACTAATGGGGTTGACCTGCTTGGGACTATACTTGAGTCCTTAAAAAACATGTCACAACATGTTTAGCCTTATTCTGATGCCCTCAGGAATCGCCGACAAGGCGTTCCTTAAATATGATTAATTGTTGGTCGACAATCATGACAGAGCAGGGTGTAATCCGCGATATAGACTGGAACGTTGAACCTGCAAAGATGAGGTCTATTGTGGATGAAGAAATTGAGAATGCAAAGAAGAAACTTGATGAAATTGCTGGGACGGTACATGACCAGGTGACTCTTCAGACGCTCAAGGATTTCGAGGAAGTATTGGGCTCTTTTGGTGAGAAAATTGGTCAGATATTCTTCATGAAGAACGTGTCTCCAGATAAGGATCAGCGTGATATGGCTGATGAGATAGAGAAGGATGCAAGGAAATTCCTCAACGAGATTTGGGGGAGAAAGGACATCTATGATGTGATTGTAAACCTCGAACCCAAGATGGATTCTCTGGATCCTGAAGAGAAGACTCTACTCGATTTGACACTGAAGGAGTTTCGACATAGAGGGGCTGCTCTAGATGATGAGAAGAGAAAGGAATTTCTCGAGATTGCCAATAATATTACTGTCCTTGAAACCGAATTTGCCAGAACATTAAATGAAATTACTACTACTGTTCCCTTCACGGAAGAGGAGCTTGAAGGTGTACCATCCCATGTCTATGAGAACTTGGAGAAAGATGGTAACAAGTTCTTGTGTTCTCTTGATTATCCCGTCTTCCTTCCTGTAAGAACATATGCGAAGAATCCTGAAACCAGAAAGACGATGCAGATAGCATTTTTGCAGCGTGGTGGAAAAGAGAACACCGAACGCCTTTCGGATGCTCTAGCCTTAAGGGAAAGACAAGCAAAGCTTCTTGGTTTCGCTAATTACGCAGAGTATGGAATCAGCAGGAAAATGGCCAAGACTCCTAAGAGAGTCATTGATTTTATGGATGAGTTGAAGGATAAACTTACTCCACTCAGTGACAAGGAAACCCTTGTCCTTCGTGAGATGAAAGCAAAAGAACAAGGTATACCACTCGAAGAAACTAAGGTTGAGATTTGGGACTTGTTCTACTATCATGAGATGCTCATGAGAGACAAATACGCAGTCGACCAGAATAAGGTGAAAGAATACTTTCCGATGGATCGTGTGATCAAAGGTGTTCTTGATGTCTACCAGGCTGTTCTCAATCTCGAGTTCAAAGAACCCGACAAACCTAATGTGTGGCATGAAGATGTCATACAATACAAGGTGATTGACAAGACAAATGGCAAGACACTCGGAGTATTCTATTTGGACCTCTACCCACGAGATGGAAAGTACAAACACTATGCTGTGTTTGATTTCATGGACCGTCGTGTCAAGAATGGGAAGGAACTACTTCCTATCTGTTCTATGGTGTCCAACTATGAAAAGCCAACTAAGGACAAACCTTCTCTTCTCAACCATTCAGAGGTCGAGACATTCTTCCACGAGTTTGGTCACCTTATGCATGTGATTAGCAATCAAGCGAGTTATGCACGGTTTGGATTG
The DNA here is from genome assembly GCA_048882325.1 of Candidatus Thorarchaeota archaeon. Lineage (GTDB taxonomy): Archaea > Asgardarchaeota > Thorarchaeia > Thorarchaeales > Thorarchaeaceae > SMTZ1-45. The sequence continues at coordinate 45,822 of JBHLRS010000001.1, forward strand.
GATGGAGTATTGAAGGACTTTATTGAAACTCCATCGATGATGTTCCAGAATTGGGCTTGGAAGGACGAGGTTCTTTCAGGTCTATCTGGTTATTACAAGAACCCAGATGAGAAGCTACCCAAAGAGACCCTCAAGAGTCTCATTGATGCCAAACTACTCAATATCGGAACCCTGACACTCAGACAGGTTGCTTATTCATTGATCGACATGGTATACCACACTAAGGGAGCTGAGGATCCGAATGCAGTGTTTAGGAAACTCTTCACGGAGGTCACAAAATACGACCTTCCTGAAAACACTCGTTTTGAGGCTGGATTCAGTCATCTCATGAGTCAGCTCTATGCTGCTGGATACTATAGTTACACATGGTCTCAGGTGTATGCTGAAGATATCTTCACTAAGTTCGAAGAGAACGGTTACATGGATCCCGAAACTGGGACCGAGTACCGTCAGAAGATTCTGGCTCCTGGTGGAAGCCTAGACCCCGATGACATGGTTCATAGTTTCCTCGGGCGCGACATGAAGATTGATGCATTCATGAAGTCCCTTGGACTCGATGCCAAGTAAAAGAAAGAACATCGTAGGGCAGTCAGTCTGCCCTACTCATTTTTGTAATATTGGTTACCAGAGCTGATACTGTCTCTTAACAAATCCTTCCCAGACTCTCGGGAGTTTGGCAATGACTTCCTCTGTTATTGACTCTGTGGAGGCCTTCACCTTCTCAATGTCACAGTCTCCATAGAGCTCGACATTGATTGCCAACGGCTCAGTAATGGGTGCACCAATCTGACTCACAAGATAGCAGTAGACCTGGGAAAGGTCTGGATGTTCCTTATAGACTCGTTCGGTGATTTCCCTTGCGGCTACATTGTAAGTTTTTCCTACGTGTGACACAGGGTTCTTTCCAGCAGCTGCTTCAAGAGTCATTGGTCTGTAAGGAGTAATCAGACCATTCGCTCGATTACCTCTACCAACTTGACCATCATCGCCATGTTCAGCTGATGTGCCAGTTACTGTCAAGTAAAAGAGACCATCTTCGGGACTATCTGCAGTGTTAACACTAACCTCAGTTTCCATGTCCGTAATCTTGACAGCGAGGTCCTTCACAAGATCAGTGATTCCCTCCATGACATTGGCATACTCATCCTTGTCCTTTGTCTTACTGGAGATTATGGCTGCCGCAACCTGAACATGGATCTTGTCATCAATTCGAGTTCCCATGATTTTGATGTCTTCTCCAATCTGCGGCCACTGCTTCTTCACCTTCTCACTATTCAGTAGTTGTTCAGACTCGAGGGTGATTAACTCAGTAGGTGAGAGTGGTGCATAGCCAACACCGAAGCTTGTGTCATTGGCTCGTGGGATACCAGTTTCCAGATCAAAGTTACCAACGAGATCCGTGCTTCCAGCTCGTATCTTGTAATCAATGATCACATCAGAGTTTACATCAAGATTCGGGAGGTCCTTACTCAGCCATTCTCTTGTGTGCTCAACCGCGAACTTGCCAACTGGAACTTGTCGTTCGTAGTCTTTGTCAACAACATCAACAGCTCGTCCACTCATCAAAATGTAAATTGGCTCAATTACATCACCGCCGCCAAACTTGGCGTTTGACTGTCCTCCGACCAACAGGACCTTGTCCACGTTGTGATGTTGAACCTGATCAAAAGTCTCCATGTAATATTCGCTAAGGCGAACCGATAATTCCTCTGCAGCTTTGTCGCAAAGGGTGTCGGGATGCCCCTTACCTTTCCTTTCAACAATCTCCACTGGGAGCTTGTCAACAGAAGGTCCAGCACCGGGCGTGACTTTCAAATTCATTATAAATCAACTCATCTTTTTCACTCGGCGCAGTGGTGTTAATATAAAAGAATTGCGTTAAGTGACGAAAAAATACCGTAGGGTAATTAAAACTAAATATTCATATTACTTAGAGGAATATCCTGGGTGTGATTCTCACAGCAGATGACATCCAGAAACTCAGACAAAGAAAGGGTCTGACTCAGTCAGAACTTGCTGCCAAGGTTGGTGTTTCACAATCATATATTGCGAGATTAGAACGTGGTTCGCTCGATCCCAAACTCTCTCTTGTCAAGAAAATAGTCGACATATTAACAATTGAATCTGGAAGAGTATGTTCTGAAATCATGACAACAGATCCAACCACAGTGGATGCTCGTGATGTGGTTTCTACTGCTGTTTCCCTGATGCAGGAACACAATTATTCTCAGCTACCTGTTATGCGTGGTACACAAATCGTTGGAATCATCACGGAATGGGACATCATACAAAACCTGCAACATAATCTTCATGAGATTTCAGTGCAGGCTATTATGAGTCCCAGTAGTGTACTAATGGTTGACGGGAATAAATCCATCGACGTCATCATACCTCTTTTCGAGAACTACCAAGCGGTACTTGTCCAGAACCAAGGGCGTATCCAAGGCATCATTACAAGGTCAGACCTGCTTAGACTTATCTGAAAATATGCACAGGAAAAATCGGTGGTTTGAGGTGAGCAGTCGACGAATGGCTCGCATATGGCCATATACAAGGTTTACAGTATATCAACGCGAGTTGAGGAAAGCTGCCGCAAGATGGTTTTCCAAGAAAGGCTATGTAACTGATACGAAGATGCGCTATTGTCTGAAATCTAGAAATGATTGGTCATTGAATATAATCTGTAAAGACGTAGCAGAGTATATCCAGAGGGAAAATGAACAGAGTATGGGTGAGAAGTTTTTCCCTCTTCACAAGTATCTCCATCACGGACTTAGTAGTCAAGCTTTGATATTCAACCTTGTTGGACCTCTCATTGTGAGAAAGGATTTAGAACCTCTTCGAATAGCAATTGAGAGGGCAGGCATTGACTGGCCTGAAGGGGAGATTACCACAGAGTTTGAGTATGATAATAAGACCATCTTCAATGAAGATTCTGGACAACCCACATCAATGGACCTCGTAATTTCGGGCGAGAACGGAAGAATCTTTGTCGAGTCAAAATTCACAGAACAGGAATTTGGTGATTGTTCTGTCTTTACTGGGGGTGATTGTGATGGCAGAAATCCCCTAGTTTATGGACTTGACACTTGCTATCTCCACCACATCGGAAGGAAATATTGGGTCCTGATGAGTGAGTTTGGCTTCGGAGATTCTGGAATCGCTTCTGGTTTCATCTGTCCGTTCACAAACTACTATCAATTCTTCAGAGAGGTTTTATTCTCATTGAAAGAAGAGGGTTGCTTCCTTCTTCTCTATGATGAGAGAAGCCCTGTGTTTGTCAAGACCTCTAAGAATGGTATTGAATCTGGTCTGTGGCCATTTCTTTTGGAATCTGTTCTTAGTCAACATAAAAGGAAAATCGGACGGGTGACTATTCAACAGGTAGTCCAAGCAATCTCTGAATCTGGACGGCATAGCGATTGGTTGGGTGAGTTCAAGCAGAAGTATGGCATCGATACTCACATTCAGACCAAGTTGAAATGACAATCTCATTTGAAGCTCAAAGGTTTATTTACCTGTGATACACTCGAACTACCGTCGTGTGGAGATCGCGCTGACCATGAAGAATCTTGATCCTTCTCTAGCCCGAGTCATTCGTGCACTTGGTATTTCTCATCTTAATGAGGTTCAGCAGACTGCATCAAATGGTGGTCTCTTTTCAACTCAAGATGACTTTGCTTTAGTTTCACAATCTCGAACTGGAAAGAGCTTTGTTGGTGTCTTACTAGTTGCAAATGAATTGTTCAAATTGAAATCCGATGACGGGCTTGCAATCATTATAGCCCCATTTCATGCTTCAGCTCGTGAAACCGCCACACTTGTTTCACAGATTTTTGGCTGGTTCTTGAGGCCTTTAGTCCTTGTCGGTGAGGTTCAGCAGACTGAGATTGCATTAAGACTCTCTAAGGGTATGGCACCGAACGTGATTATTGCTACACCCGATGCACTTCGAGATCTAATTCGAGGTAATACTACTCGTGAGTGGCTCCTTTCCAGAAATGTGGCTGTTACTGTGTTCGATGATGTGCATTCAATTCTGCACGACCCATCCAGAGGAAGCATGTTGATTGAACTCAGTGATTTCTTCAAGGAGAAATGTTCTCAATCCCCACGGCGACTGTTTCTGTCAGCAGAATTCGATAACCCGGAACGCTTGAAGCAGCTCTTTGATGTTCGTATTATCAAAGACAAGAACAAGTATGTATCTCCCACATTTGACCTTGTGAAGTACTCAGCCCCTAAGGACAAGAAGAAGCAACTTGTTCAACTTATTGAGAATCTTGCGGAAGAAGGAAAGAGAACTCTCGTTTACATGAAACCCATTGGTACAATCACCAAATTCCTTGATGAGCATGGTTCCAGTATCGCGGAATTGGCATCCTACGACATAGACCCACTAGTCAGATCACGTCTTGAGAAAATCGCGTGTGTCCTTGACGAACTGGAATACGAGTATGATCATCTGGTTACACATGGTATTGGTTGCTATCACGGACTGATGCAAGAAGAGCACCGCTGGTTCATTGAGTGGGCATTTAGGCGAAAACATCTTCGCTTCCTCTTTGGTACTGAAGCACTTGCATATGGTGTGAACACTCCAGTTTCACATGTGGTTATGGAGTCCCCTGGAATCGATGAGATTTTCAGACAGTCTATGATGGCACGCGCCATTCGTATGCGACGGGGTAAGGGTCATGCAGGAAGATGTACAGTCTATGCCAAAAGTATCAAAGATGTAGGTTCTCTCCAAAGAGTCTATGAGAATCCTAACCTCCCTGTACGGTTCATCACTAACCATAACATCTCAAATCTTCTTCTAGGTCTGATTGGTCTAGATCTCTTGAACAATGAAACTCAGCGAACTGAACTTTCTGAAAGACTAGAACTTCTCTTCAAGAAAGGATCAACTGGAAGAGTCCTGAATGAACTTGTGAGAGCTAAACCACCTCTTGTAGAAAAAGTCGAAGACACCAAACTCAGGTTGACTCCACTGGGCGCACTAGCATTCGAGTCGGTCCTATCAGGAGAACAGGTAGAAAGAGTAGTTGAAGGACTGCAGCTATTATCCACAACCAGCACTCTTCCTACAATCTATGATCTCCTTCTAATCTTGAATCATGCTAGTATCCTTGAAAGTGAGTCAGCGAAATCCAAGAAGGAAATTGATGAAGATCACAAGAAGTATCTCAAGAAGTCCGTAGACTCTGTACTTCTCAACAGCATTCTTGATACCAAGTTGGAACCTCAATGGCAGAAATCAGTAGAATTCTCAACTCTGTTGCTGAATGCGATAAGCAACACGTCAGAATTTGAACCATCAACTAGAAAGAGTGTCGATCGACTTGTTGCTGAAATCAGACTCTTCTCAATGAATCTTGTTTCTTTCCTGTCAGGGTTACAGCGAATTGATGAATTTGTTCAAGATGAATCGAAACTCAGGACTATCACAACACTTCTAGACCTATTGAACAATGAATCATTCATTGATCTTCTATTTGGACCAGAATCAGAATCTGCAAGCTTGAGGTTTCGTGATTTGTCTTTTGTCGACTTTGGGGATATCGAGAGAACAATTGATTTCACATTGACCTCCGACCTTACATCAGCTGAGAAGATTCAGCTACTCGAACTATTGGATACTGTTGAATCGACTACCTCTGCTTTTATTGATCTCCTTGAGAGGTCTCAAGATGATGAAGATGCTCGGGCTGCATTGGAAACTGTTCTCGAATTTAGTAAAGAGGGTATAATGGGTAAGAACTTGATTCGAGCACTCGAGGAAGAGGGATTGGTCGAACGTGGACAGTTGGACCAGCTGATGCATAGTTTCTCAACTCGAGTTGACAATTTACAGAAGAGGACTGATGCCCCTGCGAAAGCTGCCAAAGTCATGATTGCCCTGTTCTCGGGGGATGTAGTCGGTCTTGCCACTAGTGGATATAATGCTCTTCGCATGATTCTAGGTCGACGAAAAGTTGACACACGTGGAATGTCTTAGTGAATGTTCCATATCGTACATTCCTACAAATTGTGCCCCCGCAGAATGTCTTATATGGCGAAAAAAGTAGGAACATTCGGAATAACATGGCATATTACCTAGATACACTTGACGACCTTCGTGAGGGCCTCGACACATTTGTCGAGAAGTGGGCAAACATACAAAGGAAGTCTGTGAAAGCCATCCAAGCAGTTACAAATACCATTATGCAGATTGAGCATTTGGACGGACCAGTAGGTAAACTTGAGAGTTTTCAAAATATCCGTGAGAATGCAAAGGGAATTCTCCTTGTCACCCTCTATGATAAATTAGTACCAGCATTGGAAACCTCCATCCGAGAGTTCACCAAACTCATGCATATGTTCGAGAATCTTCGTCATACATCTTCGAAGATTCAAACATTGACCGAGACCATGCGTGGAAACCTTGAAGACTCCCCTGAGCTCGATGATCTTGTGGGATTCCTTGACTTGATCATGATTAGTGTACGAGAAGTTCTGAATATGTATGAGTCTGAGTTTCTCGTGAAGCTCACAATCTTCCGAGACTTTGAGGAAGGCGCAATAGAGATTGGTGTTGTCAGCAATTATCTTACCATTTGGGGCATTGAACCCAACATCGAGGTCAACGCACGTGACAAGCTTCTCAAAGATCTAGATGAGCATGTTGAGCTGCTGAGAGATGTGTTTGCTGGTAAGACAGGTATTAGGATACCTGACCAGTACAAGAGAATACAACTCTAATTCTCCACATCTCAAGAAGATCTTCTTGAAGCAATTGCTTTTCTTATCTCCTCTATGATTAGGACCACAAATCCAAGAAGAACGATCTCTAGCCACTCAAGAATTCCAAGAGGTACCAACCTGAATATTTCCGTCATGAAGGGGATAAGAAATAGAATTCCTACTAGAAATATATCAATGACATAGACTCCGAAGATGAATCTATTTCTGAATATTCCCATCTCACGAATTGACTTAGTCTGAGATCTGCAATTCTGCACACTAAACCACTGAACTATAATCAGAGTGACGAACATCATTGTTCTCAACTTGTTCTGAGCTAAGAGTAGGTCTGTTTCATTCTGTGCATTTGCGATAAATCCAAGGTTTTGGTAATATACAACCAATACGATTGCAGCCATGACAATTCCATAGAATATGGCTCTGCCAAGGCTCTGACGTGAGAGAACACGATCTTTCAGGGATCCTGGACTTTGATCTAAGAGACCCTTCTCCTTAGGCTCAAGAGATAACGCGATGTCTAACATACCATCCGTAACAAGATTGACCCATAAGATTTGAAGTGGCAGAAGAAGTACCAAATTGTTTCCAGTGAATAGAAGAAGAATTGACAATATTAGAAAACTTTCAGCAAGATTAGTAGCAGTTAGAAAGAGCACAACCCGCTTAAGAGAACTCAGGATATTCCGTCCCTCTTCTATTCCATCAACTACAGTTTCGAACCTCTCATCTTGAAGGACAATATCTGCTGCTTCTTTGGAGATGTCTGTCCCAGTAATTCCCATAGCTATGCCTACATTCGCCTGACGAAGTGCAGGACTATCATTAACACCATCCCCAGTCATACTCACAACCTTGCCCGTTTCCTGAAGCGCTTTTACAACTCTTAGCTTGTGAAACGGATTTGTCCGAGCCAACACGGTCGCACCTTTTTCCAGAGTGTTTTTGAGTTCTTCATCATCCATAGTATCAATATCATCGCCCTTGATTGCGATATCACCCCGTTCTTCATCAAACACTCCCACTTCTCGACCTATGGCTTGTGCAGTAAATTCGTTGTCACCAGTAATCATAATGACATTTATACCCGCTCTGTTACTCTTTTTGATATAATCAGATACTCCTTCTCTGGGTGGATCATTTATTCCACATAATCCTACAAACTCCATACCTACAAGGTCTTCGTCTGAAATCAGCGTATGATTCTTAGGAACGTACTTGATTGCACAAGCTAGCACGCGAAGACCTTGAGATGCAAATTCACTCACTACTTCTTCTGTACCTGACGCAGTTGTAAGGAATGACTCAATTCTCTCAGGTGCCCCCTTTACAATCAATAAGTTCGACTCATGAGCATCCAGTTTCGGACCAGGTAGGTGTAAGGTTGCCATGTATTTTCTATCACTAGAAAAAGGAATCTCAGCAACTCTAGGCCATGCCTCATCAAGAACATACTTGTGAAGTCCTACTTTTTCCAGACTGACAAGCAATGCTGCTTCAGTTGGTGAACCCCTAATTTGCCACTCACTTGCATCTCCTGTGCATTTTCTTATTGAGTCATCTTCATCCAAGCAAAGCGAATATAGTTCTGAGTCATTACAGAGTGCAAAATATGCCAGTAGTTTTTCAAGGTCCGGAAATTCATTCAATCTATCGCCAAGAATAGGTTCCTTTGAATCAGGATGTAACTCCAGATCTACCTCCTCATGGAGTTGCGTAGATCGGAGACAACCAGTTGGTCCGCATCCTTCGATGAATACACCTCCAACCCTGGGATTGAACCCCGACCCACTGACTTCAAAATAATTATTAGGAGTGAATAGTCTACGGACCATCATCTGGTTTCTTGTCAACGTGCCTGTTTTATCAGAACAGATTACATTGATCAACCCAAGAGTTTCAACAACCCCTAGATTTCTAATAATGACCTTCTTTCTAGATAGTCTATAGACTCCAACAGAGAGTACGATTGTTATAACAGCGATGAGTCCCTCTGGAATAGCTGATACCAACGCAGATAGCGCAAAGAGAATGAATTCACTGAGTCCGACCTGACTTGGGATATCTCGATAGAACCCAAGTAGCAATGTTGTTACAAGGAACACTCCAGCGAGAGCAATGAAGAAGATGCTCAATCTTTCTAGTCGAATCATAACAGTTGTTTTCTCTTTCTTTATACTTTGAAGCTCCTTGTTAATTTCTCCAAGAACCGTATCATCCCCGGTATTCTCAACTAATACTCTTGCTTTGCCCTCTGTTACATAGGAGCCAGCAAATACTTGGTTCGTCTTTTCATAATAATGGGGATTTTGAATAAGACAGACAACATCTTTCCTTATTGGAACACTTTCTCCTGTGAGCAAGCTCTCATCCACATGAAGATTACTTTCAAAAATGATTCTTCCGTCAGCTGGTACTTTGTCACCAGTCCGAAGGAGAAGTAAATCCCCTGGTACAATCTCTAAAGATCTAATCTCGAGTTCAGTGCCATTTCTGACCACGACTGACTTCTCTTCTATAAGTCGCTTGACAGATTCAATTGTCCTCTCTGCTCTCCATTCCTGAACGAATCCAATTATTGAATTGATCAAAAGGATGACTGCAATAACTATTGTATCTTCAGCATGGCCACCAATGTATGATATAGCAGCAGCAAGGAGCAAGACATAGACTAGAGGTGATTTGAACTGCCGAAAGAACATGATTAGAGGACTGTCTCCCTTTCCCAAGGTAAGAGTGTTTTCACCAAACTCAGCGCTCTTCTGGATCACTTCATCATCAGTGAGTCCCTCTGGATTTGCTCCAAGACTTAGTAGACACTCTTTGTAATCTACATACTCATCTGATGTTTCAGTCCTCTCGCTAGTCATCATCCCACTCTCTCAATCTTGGCTGGGTTGAATTCCATGCGGAATTTAAAACACGCGATTCATCCCTTTCATTGAGTATCGCTATCAGGTGACATGTCCTGCTCTTGCATTCTCATTCTGTTAATGACCTCTTCAATCTCTGCTTCAAGCTCACTTTTTAGATCTTGATAGATTCCTTCTGAGATCTTGCCGGATTCAAATTCCTTCTCATAGAACTCGAGTTTCTTTCTATAGATTTCTTCACGGAAGCCAAGCTCTTGTATTCTTGCCCTTCTCTCCGACACAACCCTTCTCAATTCATCTTCAAGAGTGAAGATCTCTTCCTCTAACTCAGATTTGAGTCTTGTATACATGGCTGAATCTACTTTCCCTTCCGTATATCTATCAACAAGAAGAAGTAATGCCTGCCGGGTGGCATCTCGATGTACAGTGATTTCCGTTGCTCGATCCTGCTTTTCAATGAGCCCTAAGAAATTCGCAAAATAAGATGTTGTTAAACCTTGTACAATTAAGCTTACAAACAGTACAATGAAAACAATGGCATATATTGTCGGTACAACTGGTTTAATGGAATCAAGAAATACTGAATCTGTCGAAACGTGTACGATGAAAGTAACAGCAATTGCAGCAAGAGCTGCACTAGCTACACCCTTGACTCCCGCCCAACTAAGGAAGATACGCTCCTTATATCCCATTGCTCTGTCTCTAGCAGTAACCAGAAACACAGAGATTGGTCTTGCAACAAGAATGACTAACACTGCGGTTAATAGACCGATTCCAAGAATTCCAGGATTGGCAAATAAGAATGCGATTGTTTCAGTTTCAGCGTCACCTGCAATGAGGGGGACACTCAATGTGTAACCCAAAAGAATGAAGACAACGATTTCAAAAAAGAATGAAACGTTCTTCATGACACCTCTCATCGACCGTTGGGGTAGTGGTTCGAGACCAATCATTTTTGAATTTGCCAAGAAGATTCCAGCGAAAACAGCAGCTAGTGCGCCTGGATGGATATAGAAGATGACAAAAAGTTCTCCAAAGCCATAGGCAAGAAACGGAGCGGTGGCTGTCAGAATTGTGACATTGGTATCGTCTCCAGCTCGAGGTATCAACCATCCAATTATGAGCGCTACAATATATCCAAGAAACACACCAAGACCCATGCTTGCAAGAAATTCTGCAAAGATGATTCCATAATTTATACTACCAACGATGCCTGCTAGTGAGGCTACCACTATTGGTTCAAAAACAAGGATTACAAGAATCACTGAAGTAGCATCGTTGAAAACTGCTTCTCCCTCTAGTATTGAAAATAGTTTGCGTTTGACTCTTACTCCTCCCGTTTCTAATACAGAGAACAAGGCTGCTGGATCCGTGGGAGCAAGGATAGCTCCAATCAGAAATGCTGCAATCCCAACAGGCACTCCGAGAGCTGCTGTTGAGGTTTGTATTGCGAAACCCCCAATTACTGCTGTGGCAAACACCCCTACTGTCGCCAACAACATTACATTCTCAATAGACAATCTGAGCTCTCTGAGATTCAAAGTGAGACCCGCATAGAATAGGACTGCTGCCAGTGTCAGTTGAGCAATGAAGTCAAATCCTGCGATCTGAACCAGCGACTCTCCCGGATTAAAGATAATTAGGATACGACCCATTACTAGACCGGTGAGTACAAGTGGGATTGGGTGGGGAACTCTATACCTCTCAGCAATCTTCGCTATTGCCACACCAAGGATTAGTATAATAGCTATCAGAACAAGAATTGATGTTGATAGTTCCTCTCCCTGCATCAAAGAAGATCAAATCTCCGCCACAATCTCCGCACATTCTTTTGCATAATCTGATACATGTTCTAATTCACCCACAATCTTTCGCAGAATGTAACTCGCGAAGTCGCAATCTCTTCCACCAGAAGCAATTGATATCTGACGACAGATGACAATGTTATCCTCGTCAATCTCCCTTTCAAGTCTAATTAGAAGTTCAAGTGAGTGGTCTGCTTCTTCTAGATTATCCGCCCTCTGTTCTACCATTCTCTTCAGGGTAGCCATCATCTCATTCACTTTCTTTGAGATTGTAGACATGGAATCCATGAATATATCATTGAAGACCTCATCCTGCAAGATATCAATAAGAACGAGAACCCTGAGGAAAGTGTGTTGGATGTTTAGCATGTAAGAGATAATTGACTGAGCCAAGATTCCCAGTTCATCGTGAGGAAGTCTTTTTGAAAATGCATACTTGTCAATCAAGCCACGGACGAACTTGAAAGCTTCTTTTCGTTTGTTCATCCACTCCTCCTCCGCAAGCTCCTCACATTTCAGACACAGTCTTTTGTGAATATACTCGCTGAGTTTCTCCTGAACTTCAAGTATGCTTCTGATGTTCTCCATGATGGTGCTTCTATCCAGTGGTTCCGCGGCCATCTTTCAATCCTCCTCTGGTTCTCTTCTTCTCCATGCTAAAGCAAAGTCTACATGGATGAAGTGACGGCGAATCGTGACCTCGATACCAGTTTCGATAGGTTCACCAAGAGGAACCTCGATTACTCCCTCTCTCAACGTTGGCATGGGAAGCTCAAGTTGATCTCCAGCTCGAATTTGTTCAGCAACTTCGACAAGAAGATCCGCTAGACTACTAAGCGTTTTCTCCTCCTCGAATTCATACTCTTCAATACGCATCTTGCATTCTCCTTTGATATGCAGTGCAATTACTCGCGAAATTGTGTATCAGGCCTTTTTAGAGTAGCTCTTTAGCTAAAAATCCTAATTTCAACCACCATCCTTAATTGGAAATCCAGAATCTCTTGCTTTGGAAATCTCAAAGGAAGTACATCCAATGGGTGAAGACAAGGAAGACTTCGTGGTAACTCCCTGGGAAGTGAGTGGAATCATGGACCAGTCGGTCTATGATCGTCTCATTGAGAAATTCGGAACCGAACGAATCACGCAGAAACTTCGAGAAAGAATCTACAAGATCACAAAGGAGAAGCATGTTCTCCTAGAGCGTGAACTCTTCTTCTCACATAGGGATCTCGATTGGATCCTCGATGAATATGAAAAAGGCAATAAATTCGTTCTATACACTGGCCGTGGACCTAGCGGCATTACTCATATCGGCCATCTGGTTCCTTGGCAATTCACCAAATGGATGCAAGACAAGTTCGACACTCCTCTCTACTTTCAAATGACTAACGATGAGAAATACTTCTTCGAACCTCATCTCAGCCTAGAGGATGTTAGGAAGTACACCTATGATAACACTCTAGACCTACTTGCTCTTGGGTTTGAGCCAGAGAACACCTACATCATTCAAGACATAGAGCATATAGACCTCCTTTATGAGATTGCAGTTGAGGTCGCCAGAAAGGTGACCTTCTCTACAGTGAAGGCTGTGTTTGGTTTCGACAACAGCACAAACATCGGTTCAACTTGGCATCCTGCTATTCAGGCAGCTCCAGCTTTCATTCATTCATGGATCTATGGAAAGAAGACTCCCTGCATCATTCCGTCTGCAATTGATCAGGATCCTTTCTGGCGTATAACTCGTGATGTCGCAGAACGTCTTGGATACCACAAACCCGCTGCCATCCAGTGCTCCTTTGTACCGGGACTGAAAGAGGGTGGAAAAATGTCATCGTCTGATCCGATGTCAGCTGTCTTCACAACTGACACGCCGAAGCAGGCAAAGAAGAAAGTGATGGCTGCTTTTACTGGTGGTCGGACCACTGTTGAAGAGCAACGAGAACTCGGTGCCAATCCCGATATCTGCAGTGTCTTCAAGTACTACACATTCATCTTCATGCCTGATGACAATGACCTAGCAGACATTGAGAAGAAGTGTCGTGGTGGAGAGATACTCTGTGGTGAGTGCAAGCAGATACTTGCTCCTATGATGATGGAGTTTCTTGAGAAGCATCAAGCAGCACGGGAAGAAGTGAAGGACAGGGTTGATGAATTCTCTGCCGCTCGACTGCGTGATGAACTTCGGAAGTAGGATGGTTCGAAAACCCGAATATTTATGTCATAGTATGCTTCTCTTTTTTTGGAGAGGTGGTTGTTATGGCATTAGAATCAATTCCAACTCCTATTGATACCAGCCCAAGTCAACTTGATAGAAGAACTCACCAGGTGTTGATAGCATTAGGTGTCTTCGGCATCCTAAGTACAATGGTTATGTACGCTGTACAAACAGGTGTATATCTAGAATATCTACGACTCATGAATATTGATCCATTCAACTATGAAGCTTATATATATCTCATAGACATTCTTCAGCTCGTTGGTGATCTCTATATCATTCCGGCCATGATGATAGCACTAGGTTTCTATGCGGTCATTGTTTCGTCTGGAGGAAGGTTCAGTTTGATATTCGTTTTCATCTTTCTTTTTCCATATACGTACAACCTCTATGAGGAGCTAGGATCTTTGTTTGAATACGAGTTTCTACTTTCACTTGATACAGCAATTGCGATATCTATAGCTTTCATTTTGGGTATGATTCTATTGACTACGAGATATCAGATTAAGAAGAGATTACTTCTATACTTCGCAATCATAATGATGCTGGCGAATCCTATTGTTGTCATTGTGCACTACTTCCTTGTGTGGGTAAACATCAGTAGTCTGATACTTGGAACACAATACTTTCTGATCACCCTGCCGGTTACGATAGTCTACTACCTGCGATTGGTGACTATAATGGTGTTATTCTCCGTTGAATTCAAAAGAGACAATGTGATTTAAACAAGATTGAGCTGGTAGGTCCTGAACTTAGGTGGGACCTACTCGCCTTGTGTTCTCTATTAGCAATAATTGGCTGTTTAGCCATGTGACGAACTCTTAAATGCCTACAACACGAATGGCCTTCAGATACAGACTCCGGAGAGTTTGATAATGGGTTCAGAAGCAGAAGCAGCGGACATGTTCAAGTGTCCAGTCTGCAATGGCAATGTAAAGACCGGACCCGACGACGTTGTTATTTCATGTACCTATTGTGGCAGTACAAGCACAATTGATGGCAAAGCTATTGGAGACCATCTTATGGAAACCGCTGTCGACTCAGATGAGCGACAGCAAGGTTTCCAGTCATTCCTTGACAAGAATAAGGGAATGAACAAATCCCTAGTTCGGAATGCAAAAGTGGTTGAAAATCGATTGATCTATGTACCTGTGTGGACTGCGAAGGTAAAAGCAGATTCCTACTACAAAGGTTACAGAACTGTCCAAGTTCCGGTTCAAAAGACTCGGACCGTTAGAGATAGTGAAGGACACACACGAACTGAAACATATACTGACTACGAAACAGGTTATGAACCAGTTCAGGATGAAATCCACTCTGACACAGATGAGCGATTATTAGCCAGAAAAGGCGCTCGCTTCTATGGTCTCGAGGAGTATCTAGACAAAATAAACCTGGCAAAGACAATCCCATATGACTTTGAGAAGATCAAGGATTTGGAACCAGATATGCTCAATGCTGAGATTGGTCAAGAAGAATATGAGAAAACTGTCCATGGTCGTGTGGCTGACAGACACCGCTCGCAAGCTGCGAGTGGACTGACAGAGTTGTTTGATTGCAGGACTACTACCAACGTACGAGGAACTACATACCTTCAGGCACCATTCTCACTGATACGATACAAGTTCGAGGGTGACCTCTATAAGGCTGCGATTGACGGTAACACGGGCAATGTGGTTCTTGGCGAAATTCCAATCACACGTGGTCAACGTATCATGTGGACTCTAATGGGTCTTATTGGAATAATCGTGTCAGGAGTTGGTGGCGAGTTCTTCATGGGCGCAGGGATGGGAATCAATTCGGTCCCAGAGGGTGACACAATGCAAATTGTCCTTGGGCTTGCAGCAATAATCATTGGAATCATAATGACCTTTGCAGGGTTCAGGGTGCTGATTATGACTCAGCGCACCAAGAAGGGGTGATTGAAATGGCAAGATGTGCGTTTTGTGATGCAGATTTTCAAACTGGTCCTGGCGATGTCCTGTTAGTCTGTCCTTACTGTGGTACTGCACAGACTACTGATGGTGTAAAGTTTCAGGATCATTACATGATTCGTGTTCATTTCGATCAGCATGAGGCACAGACAACACTGCTTGATTGGATAGCAAAGCAACTTGGTGTACCTGAAGACCTCAATGTAGGTGCAAAGTTTGTCAAGTACCAACAGGTCTGGTATCCATTCTGGATTAGCAGAGTTGATGCCCACACAGAGTACCGAGGAATGGGTCGCGACGCCAATTTCTATGATGAATGGCCTCAGAGGAGAGGTGCATACAAGCGTATTGATTTCTTCTGGAAGCCTGAATCAGGTGCTTTCACTCGAAGACATGAGATCAATATTGCAGGTGTAAAAAACATCGACCCAGATGTTCGCAGTCATCCGATACCGACTCGTGCCAAGGAATACTTCAGTCATGCACATGCTGAGGAGTTCGATGGTCAAGTCCTACACAGTAATATGACTGAAGACCAAGCCAAGAAAATGGCTCATCAGATTGCTCACGACAGACAGACAAACCTTGTGTTGCAAGAAGTGAGTAAGATTGAGTCCAGAGATGACAAGATTGATGTCGGCGAAACATTTCTGATTCATGTCCCTGTTTGGGAGCTTGAATACAGATATGGCAATAAGAAATACAAGGCATCGGTTTCAGCTCCAACCGGTTATGTGATTGAGAGTGAGTATCCTCGCTCTATGTCTTTCAGAGCCGGAGGTATTGGAGTCGGTCTGATCATGCTCCTCCTCGGAGCAGGTCTAATCATGCTTGCGACGGGTATCCTTGCTGACCTACTTGGTATAGGTCCAATGCTTCAGGGTGGGGGCCTATTCTCGGGTGGTCTTTTAGCCATCATTGGTCTAGTTTTAATGTATAAAGGCGCTTCTAGCAAAGAAGCAAAAGAGCGAGTGTAGGTCATCCTACACCCTTTTCCTTTTTTTTCAATCTAGTAAAGTTGAGCTTGTAACAGTCTTGAATACACCACCGAACTCGTCGAGAAGTGATTCCTCCTTTGTCCAGACACTGATGTCTGGGGAGAGAAGAGAGTCTAGTACTGTAATCGCATTTTCTTTTGTATCAAGGATTACTTGGTCTGACACGAACGCGGAATTAACTCCAGCTCGAACTAGCCATGGTCCAATTACAATATTGCTATTGTTTCTAGCATAATGGAAAACTGTTACATGAGCCGCCTCTTTCTGTCCAACAAGGTTTCTATATGCTGAAAATCGTGCATGGTCTGCAAAGACAGAGGTCCTTGAGTCGATAGTGACGTTCTTAATCCCCTCTAGGCTCACATCTCTGGCAAATCCCTGTTGGGTTCTTTCAATTCTGAAATAATCAACCTTAGGTCTACCAGGTTGAATGAAGATTGTGAAATTTTCACCATGAATCTCAGACCTTCCAATTCGGTATGAAAATGCAACAGGTTTGTCTGCGAGCTCGATCAAACAACGACTGATGTAGGCATCAATCACAGCTTTGTATGATCCTCGAGTTGGAACGAATCTTCTACTATCCAGTCGACCAAGGAGCCCGACTGACATCAGTCGTGCAACTTGATCCAGAGAATAATCATACTCCAAAAGCTTCCATGCCGCCTCTGAAGCTGGGATGTCTAGCTCCGTAATTCTCTTTGCTACTCTACTAATCTCAGGTTCAGAAACAATTTCAATGGAACTGATATCTACCTGAGAACTTGCTGGGAGCTGACCTCCCAGAGCGTAGAGTCCCCGTGGGGGAAGGTTGGCAATCTCGAATTCAAGAGCGACTGGACTGACTGACAGGGCTATGGTCTGCAGTGCCTCTACGAAACTTGATGGCTCCATAGATCGAGCATCAATAGGAACTGTGAATCGATACAACCTTCGTCGCATGGACAAGATAGCTTCTTTGTCCAAGCCCATCCATGACGCTGGGTGATCGAAGATAGAGAGATACTCTGAAGGTTCCTTCGAGGCCAATACCCCTGCCATCACGACTGGGTATTTCGCAGCCTCAATAGTAATGCCGGGTGGACTGAACGCTGTTACGTGGCGACGTGACTCAACTTGTCTTAGCTGCATTTGAGTCGTTTGAGCATGATCGAGTGCCATTGCCTTCCCCTTTCTTATGTAGACCCATATATTCATTCAATGAGTTTGCTAAGCCAATTCTGCACTATATTGGTTCTATAGAAAGGATAAGACACGTCGTGAGAGAGATGACCGAAAGTATCTCTCACGAAAGACATATAGTTTCTATATGCGTGGCGACGCTCAAGCATGGTTTGAGAGATGATCGCGCCTTCTGAGAGTACTGAAACTGATTCGACTGATTTTGATGAGAAAGTTGGTTTTGGGTATTTCCTCAAATGGAAGCAAAGGAATCGATGGAACATCCATCTTTTCATTGCAGCTTTGATAGCGACGGGTTTCAGCTGCATTCATTATCTCTTAACCATGTTATCATATACTCATCCCGGCTTTGCTTTGGATGACTCATGGATTCACTTGCAATATGCACGTACAATATACGAAGGAACACCTTGGGAATACTCACCAGGTTATCCGAGTACAGGCTCGACAAGTCCTCTCTGGTCTACAATACTCTCAGTCTTATTTTACGTCTCAGCTGATCCAGTCAACCTAGCCTGGTGTATCTATTTCATCTCGACTCTCTTCTACATATCTTCAACATTCATGGTGGGTAAGATAGTAAGCACATATACTGAGAATCTTCAATGGGGTACACTTTCAGTTCTTGGATTTGTCTTGATTCCTCGTAATACTTGGCTCATGCTCTCAGGGATGGAAACGCCTCTGTTTGTCTTCATATTACTTCTTTCTATCATAATCATGGATAGAATCGAGCTGAAATACGACCTTGTTATTGGTGTGCTAGTTGGTTTGGCTTATCTGTCAAGACCTGAGGGTCTTGTAATTGCCCTTGGAGTGCCAGTAAGGTTAGTTATCATATCATCAAGGGGCAGTCTTGATAGAAATCGAGTCGCTATGCTGTTTGTATCTGCGGGTCTTGCGATACTAGTTGCACTACCGTGGATCCTGCACTGTTTCAATATTACTGGACTACCTTTGCCTGACACATTTTATGCTAAAGTTCATGCTCCTACAGTGTCTGAAATTGAAACTTGGAATTACTTCTGGTTAGTATTCCTAATTGAGATGCCATTCCTACTTGTGGGGATGTTTGTAGGAGTTCTTTTGGTGTTCAAGCGAATGCCTTTTCCATGGTTGTTTCCAACTATCCTTACCATCATGTATCGGTTGTCAATTCCATATATTTCACTGATAAACAATGGTCGCTACCTTCTGCCTATCTTTGACCTCTATTTCGTCGCAGCAATTGTAGTAATGGGACTGCGGCTGGAAAAATTCCTCACTGGAAGACTGAGGTTCAAAGACGGTCGAGACAGTCACCTTACAGCAATTGCAATCGCATTTCTTCTTGTTATTATGCCACTCATCCCCACATATGTTTGGCAAGCAACAAACTATGGCCGAGCTGTAGAAAATATTAATGACCTGCAGGTCAACATAGGTACTTGGCTTGCTGAGAACACACCTGAGGATGCAGTATTCGCGACCCATGACGCAGGAGCTCTTAGATTTATCTCGAACAGGACTATGATCGACATGGCCGGGTTGGTCAGTCCAGACATAGTTCATGGAAATATGACCACCAGGGAAAAACTATCCTATCTTAGGATGAAAGGTTGTACCTACATAGTCTTCTTCAACGACCTATTTCGACATATCAGCCGCCTTCTCCCTACTCAAGCTTATGAAACAGTCTATACAGTTACAGTACCTCCCGAAGTTCATGTTGTAAGTGGTCGATCAACAATGTCTGTCTACCAAATCTATTGGGAATACACGAGTTATTAGCAATCAGGATATCTGCTTTCGGACGTACTCAACTAGCTCCTCATACAAGGCATTTGGCTCAGATACATCGACAAACCCTCCAGTGAAAACCTCCCCTTTCCCTCCCCCTTTTCCTCCAAGTTTTTTGACGACGGAAGATATGTAATGAGCTGCTTCATGATGTACAGCATTGACTCGAAGAATGACCTGTGATTTTTGTCCAGATCCAAACAGAAGAATGATTGTTGGTCCTGAAACTTTCAATTGATTTGAAAGTACTCTAAGAGAACCCGCATCAAACCCAGGAAGAAATTCTGATCTAAAGTTCACATTGCCTATCTCAATAACAGATGGTCCTTCTGAAACCATTTGTACGATTTTCTCAATCATCATTTGTTTGTCCTCAATTGCTATCTTAGCCCGGTCGAGAACTGGTCCTAACTGTTCCATTTCAAAAGGATATGAGTACTTTCTCGCTAGTGCTGCATTATAGACGGAAAAGACATGGAGTGCAGCGTTCATACCTGCCATGAATTCTACTCGTGTCCTCTTCTCACCTGACTTGACATCTATCACCTTGAAGAATCCAATATCTCCGGTCTGTTCGACATGAATTCCTGAACAGGCCGAACTATCCATCTCCCCAACTCTAACTATTCTCAGCCTGTCATGTTTCTGAGCCAGTCCATCTCTACTTCTTACTGATGAATCAAGACTGTTGGAATCCACAAAACTACTTTCAACTGGAAGATTCCGCTCAATCGCTTGCATGACCTCAAGCTCCGCTTCAAGGATATTCTCAAGTGTCAAATCAGCACCCAATATCTCCACTGACCCATATTTTCCATCTATCCATAATTCTCCTACCTTGATGACATGTTTTTTGTTGATGATTGACACGAAGAGATGTTCAGCTGTATGGTTTCTCATCAACGAAATCCGCCACTTCATGTCGATATTCAGGTGGCCCATTTCACCCTGATCCACATATCCATCAGCAACCAGAACAGTTCCTTCTAAATCACTGATGGTGTCTTTCACTGAAACACAAGTGTTTCCGACAGTGAGACTTCCTCTTTCGCCTGCCTGTCCTCCTCCCGCCGGTCTTATGACATCTTCACCGATTCTAACGTGATAGTTATCATTAATTTTCTCGACAGATTCGATGGAGACCTCAAACTCTCTCCTGGATGTATCATCCCAATACGGAGGAATATCAGTCATAATCTACCACCATCGCAATTACATTATCGTTTCAAAACTGTTTCCACTAGAAGTTGAAATTCCGATATCTGCCGAAACCGATATAGCCAGTGTTGATTGAACAACTGGTGTTCAGATATTCAACTCGAGGCATCATCTTATGTTTAAGTTTCTAAAATCCGATCCAGTCAAGAAAGCCAAGAAATACATTGAGAAAGCCCTCATCGAGATCGAGGAAGGATATCCAGAATATGCAAGCGCTGAATACGAGAAAGCAGCTCGCCAATTCCTTGAAGTAGACCAAACAGACTTCGCTGTCAAGTACTTCCGAGAAGCTGCATATTGCGCATTAGAGGTGAATGATCACTTTAGATGCTCGGATATGAAGATAGCAGCAGCTGAGTGTTTATTGCAAGAAGGCCGATATGATGAGGCTGGAGGTCTCTACTCTGAGTCATCAGACCATCTACATAGAGAGAAGAAGACTAAGGAATCTAATAGATCCCTGGGGGTAGCCATCATTGGTTACTTGGCGGCCAGAAATTTTGGAACTGCTACAAATCTGATGCGAAAGGCTGAGAAACGAATCAAGGATAGTTCTGCCAAGAAAGATACATTGTATGTTCTTGCAGAACTCTGTGTCAGGATACTTTGTGAGGGCGAAGATATCCCTCTTGACCGATTCAACAAAGCAGCGAAGAGTGCAAAACCTAATGCTAAAGAACAACCCCTGTTCGATTTTCTCGTGACATCTACACGTCTAGCTATTCAGACTGAGATTATGTTGGAATGGGCTGGGGCTCCACAGAAAGAGGTCAATGTCAAAAAACCTCTCGAGATCGAGCTTAGATACAAGTGTCCTGCTGAGGTTCAGATTGTTGACCATAGACTATCTCTGTCGAATAGTGTCATTATGACCAAGGAACCCGAATATACGCAGATTCCATCAAAAGAAGAGTCCTGGTTGCTGGAGTTTAAGCCCGTCCTGAGTGGAATGGGAAGCATCGGTCCTTTGACAGTGACACTTGAGGGTGACCGAGTTCTAGTCAACAAACATAGCAACACTATCGAATTCAGTATTGCTCGAGCTCCTTCAAGTATTGCATTGGATGTGAAACCAGAACGAGTTTCCTGCAATCTTGGCGAAGAAGCTGTACTTGAGATTACTGTTCTGAATGAAGGAGATGGACCAGCTGAGAACATTGAGGTGACTGTGGAATTGTCCGACGGTCTCGAATTGTCTTTAGGGATTGAAGTT
Organism: Candidatus Thorarchaeota archaeon; assembly: GCA_048882325.1. Lineage (GTDB taxonomy): Archaea > Asgardarchaeota > Thorarchaeia > Thorarchaeales > Thorarchaeaceae > SMTZ1-45. The sequence continues at coordinate 67,783 of JBHLRS010000001.1, forward strand.
AAGACGATTAACTTTCTAGGCAGTGGAGAGAACGTACGTTTCCAAGCATTTGTAAGAGCAGTTGGACAAGGAGATGAACTTGTCACAGTTAAGGTCGTAGATGGTCGCTCAGGCGATGAGGTTGTGAAGACGACAATGGTGCGAGTAGGTTAATTCTAACTTTTCCTCTTCTTTCTCTCTGTTTCAGCTCTTATACTCAAACATGCACTCATGACCTGTTCGATTGCTTCTTCTTCCTTGAACTCCTTCAGCATGTCTTCAGCATCATCAAGGTCGTTCTTTGCGAGTGCATCACTAAAATTAAGGAGGGTTTCAAGCCATTCCCATCTTGTCTTTGAAATGATCTTCTTCGCTTTCTCTATGCGCTCCTTGGCTTTATCCATCTTCTCGATAGTTGCAAATCCCATAGCTGCTAGTGACAGGTTGATTACAGCTCGTTCTGCATTCCCATCATCAATAGCCTTGTCTGCAGCTTTGTCATAGAGGTTCCCCATGTTCTGAGCAGCAGTAAGGAAATACTCACTATTTCCTGTTTTGTGACATGCATAGGCCGCCCAGAGGTAGGCTTGAGCCGCGGTCTCAGTCATTCTTTCAAGGAGAGCTTCTTTAGCAGCATTCTCGTAGAGTGTCAAAGCTGTAGAGAAATCACTAATTTGTTTGTACTGCGTTGCCGCTTCAAGATATGCAGTGGCGGCTGCTTTATGATCATCTTTCTCCACTCGGTCTTCTGCATACATGTGATAGTACTCAGCGGCTTTCCGTGTCATCTCAAGAACTCTATCGAGAAAACAGATTGCTGCGTTCTTGAACTGGTTAGCAGCTTGATAGTAGTTTTCAACCTCGAGAAACTCATTGGCTAATCGTTCCCATTGAGCACATTCGTCTTCCATGCTATCTCGACCTACCTGTCCTTCTCTCTGATGGTGCATTCTCTGAGTCCAAACAGGATGTGCCTAAAGTGATTGTGCTCTACAAAAATGTAGCTCCGACGTAAAAAGCACCATTTATCGACACCACAACTCTCACTTATGTCGTCACAGCATTTACTCCTGAAAAAGAGCCCAGCATTACGATTTTTCTCTTACAGCTTATTAATTACAATCCGAATTTGAGCTTACGTGTAATTTAAATACAAGTTACGCTAATATTTGTCATCGAGCTGTGTAGGTTTCGCGAGAAGGGAGCGATGTAAGAGATTGGAGAGAACTAGCCCTGCTGGCTAAATCCTGTTTCCCTAACTAGGAACCAACTCGTCGGGAACTCTGCGGTGTTCCCGACACCTTTTCCTTTTGGTTATTTGAGTTCCTCAAGAAGTTCCTTGGCACGCTCGACCTTCACGTTCTTCTCTTTGACCAACTTCTCAGCGATGATGTCAACCTGGTCACCGCGGGCTCCTGCAGTTGCAGCAACGTTACGAGCATGTAGCGCCATATGTCCCTTCTGAATACCTTCTGAAGCTAGAGCTCGAAGCGCAGCAAGATTCTGTGCTAGCCCTACACTTGCAATGATGTGTCCTAGCTCAGTTGCAGTTTCCACTCCGAGGATCTTTACGCTTGCTCTGGCGACAGGATGTACTTTGGTTGCACCTCCAACCAACCCTACAGCCATTGGGATTTCGATACTACCCAGTAGATGACCTTCTGGTGACTTCTCATATTTGGTCAACGAACTATATCCGTTCATCGCTGCGTAACTGTGAGCTCCAGCTTCGATTGCTCTGAAGTCATTTCCAGTAGCAATAACGACAGCATCAATACCGTTCATGATTCCCTTGTTGTGTGTTGAGCATCTGTAGGGATCTGCCTCTGCAAACGCCCAGGCTGCGATTATATCATCAACTACTTCTTCTCCACCCAGCAATTCTTTGTCAAAAGTCGCTTTTGACCTGACAAGTCTAAATTCAGCGAGGTTAGAGAGTATTCGCAAGATTACTCGTCCACCTGTTATTTTCTCAATACGTGGTGCAAGCGCTTCAGCCATTGTGTTGACCGCATTGGCTCCCATGGCATCGCGAGTATCTACTATGAGCTCTGCAACAAGCATGACACCGACTTTAGAATCGAATATTCTTACTCGGATGTCGCGTGCTCCCCCACCGAATCGCACAAGGATTGGGTCCTGCTCGTTTGCATACTCCAGAAGCGAATCCTTTGCGTCCATAATCTTTGTCTTGGCATCCTCAGGGGATGCGACCTCTACAACCTGTATCTGTCCAATCATATTCGGGCCCGTATCAGTAGCTGTAAATCCACCATGGTTTCGTGTCATTCGAGCTGCATTACTTGCAGCGGCTACTACGGATGGTTCTTCGAGAGCCATTGGAACAAGATAGTCCTTCTCGTTGACTCGAAAATTCGTTGCAATACCAAGTGGGAGAGTCATTGAACCGACCACATTTTCAATCATGTGGTCTAGAACTCCCATGTCTACGTTGCATGGATCCACCAAAGGTCCCAGATCGTCATCTCCAAGTCCAGTGACTTCTTTCAGTTTCTTCACACGGTCCACTCTAGAGAGCTTGAAGAAGCCAGAAATCCTCGAATCATCAACCATGTTTTCAACCTCGCTTGATAGATACTTCACATCGTGGTACCCATAAAAGTTCGACCATAGGGTTTAAGACTCGAACAGCTGAGGATGCTGAATAGTTGAGCACGATGAGTTCAGAGCGAGATTTCAGTGACATCATCACAGGCCTAGCTAAGAAACGCGGATTCTTCTGGGGACCATCTCCGGAAATTTATGGAGGCAGCTCTGGATTCTATGATTTAGGTCCGCTAGGCAAGTTGTTAAAGAATCGACTTGAGAACCAGATTCGAGCGGCCTTTGTGCGAGCGAACTTCTGGGAGGTCGAATGTCCAACAGTCAGTCCTGCTCAGGTCTGGAAGGCCTCTGGCCATCTTGATGGTTTCATTGACCCTGTCACTCAATGCACAAAGTGTGGTCAGGTCTATCGTGCAGACAACCTCATTGAGGAGAAGTCACCTGGCACTAATATTGCAGGTCAGACAGTTGACGAGCTGACAGAGACAATCAAGAAAATTGGTCTTGTGTGTCCATCCTGCAAGGGTGCACTTGGTCCTGTGGAAACCTACAACCTCATGATGCGGACGCGGTTGGGTCTTGATCAGGAAGCCTATCTGAGACCAGAGACCGCTACTACGACCTATCTTCTATTCAGACGTTTTCTTACATTCTTCCGTGACAAGCTCCCAGCTTCAGTCTTTCAGATTGGCAAAGCTTACAGAAATGAGATATCTCCACGTCAGGGCATGTTGCGTCTACGGGAGTTCACACAGACTGAAGGCCAGATATTCCTTCTCGAGAAGGATGAGATGGAATGGCGTCAGTTTGAGGACATTAAGGATGAGAAACTTCCTCTGGTGACATACCAAGCTCAGGAGAAGGACAAGTACAATCCTGTCATGACTAAGATGTCTGATGCCATTAAGAAGGGATACTTCCAGAAACCCGCTTACGCTTGGTGTGTCTATATTGGGTATGACATCTTTCGAAAGATGGGTTTCTCTGAAGACAAAATGAGACTACGACAGCATCTCCAGACTGAGAGAGCTCACTATGCAGCAGATGCATGGGATATTGAGATTCACACAGACAGTTTTGGTTGGGTTGAATGTTGTGGTGTGCATGACCGAGGTAACTATGACCTGTCTCGCCATCAGGAATTCTCCAAGGAGAAACTACATGTCAAGGTAAACAAGAAACCTGTTGTACCAGAGGTCCTCGAGATTGCTTTCGGCATTGAAAGACCCCTCTTCTGTCTGATTGATAACTCATTCAGACCCGAGTCAGAAGATCGTGATACTGATTGGCTTCAGTTTCCGCCCGAGGTTGCCCCCATTCAGGTGGCAGTGTTTCCACTCATGGGTAAACCTGAGCTCTTGGAACCTGCCCAAGAAATCTACAACGACATCATGGATGCAGGCTTCATCTCTCAGTTTGACCAAGGCGGATCGATTGGAAAGAGGTACAGACGTCAGGATGAGGTAGGAACTCCCTTCTGTGTCACCATTGACTACACTACACTTGAGGATGGTACAGTAACAGTTAGAGACCGTGACTCAATGGAGCAGATACGTGTTCACAAGGAATCACTCATCGAGACCCTCAGAGGACTTATTCGAGGGAAAACACAGTTTGTTTCTCTCGTTTGATCGAGTTGTCATTTCTAAATCAAAGGACTTTTGTTGGCGACCTCCTAGTTTAGATATAGTCGGGTGGAGGAAGTCGACACTGAACGATGATGAAAGACAATCTCGATGGGTTGTCAGGAATAAACAGCGCATTCAAGTTGGGGGATTCATCCTACTCATTGCAGCAATCATCTGGGAGATTCATGAGGGTGTGACAGGTATAGTAATGGTCATCTCAATGTTGCTTATCTTCTCAATTATTGGCCCGGTAAAGGGCGATCCCTATGATAAGACAAAGGATCTTGGATCATACATATCACTCACCGAGAGTATGCTCTACAGATCTGACACGCCAGTCGAGGAATTTCAATATCTCATCTACCGATTCGTGACACTTGACAAACTCTCCCAAGGTCAGACTGATACTATCCTCAGGCACTTTGCAGGTCGAGCTGACAATGTTGGCGTTGAAGCAAGAAGACTGCTTAGAGATGAGGAGGAGGAGGAAATAGTTAGTGAGGATTGATCCACAAACACACTATAGAGATGAGATCTGTGAAGCTATTGAGGCTACTCTACGTACTAGTTCTGAATTTGATGAGTGGACCGTACACCGGTTGAGGATTGATAGAAAATTGGCTAAACCCCATCCTGAACTTCATGATCCCTTTGATGTTCGGAACCCTGAAGGGAAACATATGACTTGGTTATTTGAATATGAGCTGGAATTGCTTGACAGCCCTGAGTTACTCGTGGCATACATCAGGGGCAATTCGGAGAGAATTGAAATTGCTGGTAAGTTAGATCGGCAACTTGCCATTATTGTAATCGCTGTGATGTTAATCTCTCCAAGTATAATCTTCTTTCCTTGGAGACCTGATTCTCTGTTTCGTTTCACATGGGGCGTAGTGGAACTGGCACTTGCAATTTCACTTATGGCTTATCTTGTTCGTCGGAGGAACCAAGCATTAACTAGAATGGACGTTATCAATGCTAGAAACGATCCGTCTTTTCGTGAAGCACTCCGAATTCTATCCATACTTTCTGATCGTAGTGAACTGGGAGGTATGGAGGAATACTTCAAGAGGTATGAAAGAATGGACTTGCACTTAGTTATTGATTCCAATGCAAAAATAGAAAATCATGGGAAAGAGAGATAAGGTCTGCAGCATATCAGAGGTCTGAGAGAGGGTGCCTGATGAACAACACAGACGACCGCGTTGACATCAAGAGTATTCTAGTAGCAGTGGATGGTTCAGAGCACTCGCTTAAGGCTGTCCGATACGCTTGCGCGATGGGTCCTTCATTAGGCGCTGAGATTGTTCTGCTACATGTTGTTCCGATGCTTGTTTCTGCTACACCTTACCATGACACAGTTTCAGATCAGCCGTTCCTAGCGTTGCAAAAAGTTGGAGAAGACATTCTTGCTCGCGCAAAGACGGTCGCAAGTGACCTTAACTGTCAGGTCATCGATATGATATCTCATGGAGACCCTGCTGCTAAGATCATTGATATTGCCAGCGAGAGAGGAACTGATATCATCATATTGGGATCACGCGGACTCAGTGGCATCCGTAGGTTGTTTGTGGGATCAATCAGTGACAAGGTTGCTAGTCATGCTCATTGTCCTGTGATGATTGTTCGATAATTCACCACATAGTGAGGTTTCTTCCAGTGGTCGATTCCAGCAGATGTGGAATCTCGGTTGACATAGGAACTACCAACCTGACCTTTCATCTGACTAGGCATGAAACTGGAGAACTCGCGGGAGTACTGACACTTGGAAACCCTCAACGTGATTATGGTGAAGAAATCATATCTCGAATCGATTTTGCCAGGAAACCAGAAAATGCATCCCTGCTAACTGAGGTTGTTCGTGACACTGTGAATGATGGTATAAATGAAATTCTTCAGAAATCGAATTGTGACCTAGAATCGGTTGACTCTGTTGTGATAGTTGGAAACACTGTCATGCACCATCTCTTTTTTGGACTCTCGACCAGTTCTTTACTAAGCCCTCCCTACAGAGCTGAACATAAGGACAGCATTCTAGCCAAACCTTCCGACTTCGAATTAGAGCTCCCCGATGAAGCACTTTGCTACTCGCCGCCCATAATTGAATCATTCATCGGAGCAGACGCTGTAGCCATGATGCTTGCTAGTGAGTTTGTCAATTCGGATTCTCGTATCGTTTCAATCGATGTTGGTACTAATACAGAGATTGCAGTCCTAAATGATGGAAAGATTTGGATAGCGTCAGCTGCATCAGGTCCAGCATTTGAAGGGATGTCGATAGAATGCGGAACTTCTGGAGATGTGGGTGCCATATACAGAGTCCAGATTGACCCAATCGACTTTAGTCCTCATTATGAAGTCATTGGTGGAACAAAACCTACTGGTATCTGTGGAACTGGTGTGATTTCCGCGATAGCTGGTCTCTTGGAAACAGGAATGCTTTTTCCAAGAGGCTCATTCAATCGCAGCCGCATAAGTCCCTGGCTTGTGACCGAGGCACCGATAATTCACTACATACTTACACCAGCATCTGAATCAGCTACTAACTCAAACATCGTCTTAACTCAGCCAGATGTAAGAATGTTACAACAGTCAAAGGCATCTATTCGTTCTGCATTGGGTATGGTACTTCAATACGCACAATTGCATCCCTACGATGTGGATGTGCTGTACCTCACTGGTGTGTTTGGTTCTGGACTAATGATAAACGACGCGATTAGAATCGGTCTGTTACCTGAGATGATTAAAGCTGATGTGCACCAGATTGTTGGAGGAGCCAGCATAGGAGCTGACCTCATGCATAAACAGGAATGCAGGGAACATGCGGTGAATTTGGTTTCCAAAACTAATTATATTGAACTGACTGACAATCCCGAATTCAAGAGTCTGTTTGCGAAGAATCTTCCTTTTCCTTAGTATACTAGCTCATCCTCGTGAAAGATTTCTCCGCGGCGAATCCTTGAGGACGAGAGTGGTCTGCCGTCCTTTGTCCTGACTCTTGGTATCACGATGATATGGAACCGCTTGAGTCCATTATCAATACGCATCTGGTTAATATCAAACGCGTTCTGCACAACCCCTATCTCATCAGAAACAATTAGTGCCTCCAAGTCCTTCATCTTATCCGCACCACCTTCTGTGGTTTCAATTGGGAAGATACTTGCTCGCTTGAGGTCAAACTCTGATGCTATGAATTTCTCTAACTCAGTGTACCGCTCAGCATAAGGCTGAATGAGTCTTCTATCACTCTTGTAAGCTAGCATCTGATCCGTCGTTAGACCGAGTGCTACAGTTCTGCTCAGTTTGAAGGCTGTACGTATGATATGTTTGTGACCTTCGTGGAGATGGTCGAATGTTCCCGCGAATACAACCTTATTGTAATGGCAAGCATTCGACTCATCTGTTTCCAGTGGCTACACACTCCTAGATTCTATGACTCCTGCGTCTGTAAGGTCCTTTACAATCTGCATCATCTTCGCTGAGTCTATTTCCTTAAATTGGAAACATATCATATCCCAGATAAGATCCAGAGATGTCCAATCTTTTGCCATGTTCAACATTTCATCGATTGAAGAGAGAATCTTCCCGTTCTCTTCGCTCAGCTTTCGATATTCTGCCGCCTTTTCGCCAAGGTTGTTCATGATATATCCCGGTGACATTGCATAGTCATAGATTCGCTTCACCTCGATACCAAAGCTGATTGTATCTAGTGAGATTTGGTCTTCCCGCATAGCTTCAAGTCCAACTTCAGCACAGGCACCTTCATACGCCTTTCGTGCTACAACCATTTCTGTAGTATAGACCATCTGAAGACTGGTCTTGAGTGATTCACGTAACGATTCCTGTTCCGATATCAGTGACCATTCATTAGCTGCTTTGTCTAGAGTTTCTTGGCCTAGATCGTGTGCGAGTCCTAGCCAACGAAGAACTCTCGGGTATAGTTTTTCCGGATCGCCCAAACATCGCGATAGCTCAGTCACACCACGAAGACTTACCGCTTGCATTAGTTCGACAAACTCGTTCCTGCTCTCTGTGAGGATAGTTTCTTCATAGACATGATTTGGAAGTGCGTATGAGAGTGCCGATAGAGCTCCAATACGCGAGGCATATCCCATTTGTCTTGCATCAAGTTTGTCCGCAGTATCAGTAGAAGTGTGGTAAAATCTATCTGGGAACTGATTGAGCATGACTGCTGGGATACCAACAGTACTGTCCGTCAACATGAAGTGGTCACTACCGGGCGAGTAGCGGTTATACTCGTGAGGCAATGGAGCAACCATTCCACCCTCGCGCCTTTCATCTTTTCTTTTAGCTTCAGACTGCAACCAATACCTTACGACATTGTTCAGTGTAGTTGGCAATGAGAAAGGTGTCCTGTAAAGATGAAGAACCGAACCAGACTTCGTTGGGTCCGCTCCCACCATGTCCAGATTGATCATCCCTGTGCAACGCTTGAGAATGTCCTTCTCATTCTCAATGAATTGAATAGTACCAGACCATTCAGGAATCCATAGAAATCTGATGGAGTAGACCAGTTTGGGTATCTTCTCTTCCTTGATAAGTCGTGAGAGTACGCGGAGAATTTCCAGTAATGCGCCACTTCCAGAAGCATTGTCGTTTGCTCCTGGATGTGGGTGACAAACGTGGGCTGCTAACCATATCTCTTTGGACTTGTCTTCTCCAGGCAGTAAAGCTGAGATGACTTGTGTCTTCCCAACTGCTAATGAAGCATCAACTTTGGCTTTTACACGAACTACTTTGTTCTCTTCCAACCACTGCTTCAGCTTGATTCCATCTCCCTGTTTCAAGGCGAAACCAAAGGTAGCTTTGTCCTTTGCATCAGCATCCGGCCAAATTGCATCATATCTTCGCAATTCAGCAAGTTCATCTATGCCCTTTGGAGGTACGAAGGTTAGAACTCCAGCTGCACCATGTTCTTCCACAGCGACCTTATGTACAATGCGCGCCAGACTCTCAGTGAGGACAAGATTTCCTTTCACAACTTTGTTATCGTAGTCTGACGGACTAAGACCTTTACCAACATACACAACATCCGTTTCAATATCTACAGATGTTGAGTGTGCAATCAGGGAGATCGGTTCTGCATTGAAGTCTGCAAGTGTCTTCTTTTCAGGCTCAAGCAGCTCAAGTTTTCCATATCTTCCTTCCCACCCGAATGGGTTTTGCCAAGTACCAATTGTCCTTTTCCCATCGGCTGGGTACTCATACACTTTGACTTTGGCATCTGAAATTGACTCGATTCTATTCTTTAGGTACTCAATAGCCTCTGAGAACCCCGGGCTTGCTTGAATTCTATGGAATGCAGAGATTGCGGTAGCGTAATCCTTTGCACTGATTCCAGAAATGTTGTCTGTAACGACTTTGACGATATCGTCTGGTAGCATAGTAACCACTCACAGTGGAAAATTCGGGTGATTTTCTCACATAAGTAGTCTGCGACTCGAACAAAATGATGACTCTGAGAAAAAAATACTACTACCGGAGGTGATCTTAGCATCCTCCGGTCATGTTCTTGAATACAAACTAAGGCGCAGTTGAATCTGCAGGGATTGGTGGTGCTGGCGGACGTGTTCCAAGCTCAGCATCAAGCTGAAGTAGAGCGGGAATTGAGTCCCCAATCAGTTTCAACTTGTCGCGAATTTCCATTGTGTTTGCTTCTTCCTCTGTTTGCTCATTGTAGAACCAGGTTAACATTGACTGAGTTGATCTATCACCTTGGCTGTCAGCAGTGTCACCAATCTTGTAGATTCTCTCAGTAACAATGGTTTCATGATGATAAGCATCAGCAAAAACTTCGTGAGCTGATTTGTATTCTGTCTTTGGTCCTTCAATTGGTTTCATTAGAACTCGTGCACCACGTTCAGTAAGATGTCTGTAGAATCTCATGGCATGTCCAAACTCTTCCTGATATTGAACCTCCATCCAGTGGGCCATTCCGGTGAGGTTTTGATCCTCAAACCATGCTGCCATGGCGAGGTAGATGAATGCACTGTACAATTCAAAATTCAGTTGGTCATTTATTGCGTCAACTAACTCTTGACTAATCTCCATAATTATGCACCTCAACTTCCATGTTGAATTTCTCAACTCTCAGTTGATTTCACTTCACTATAGCTAATCGACTGTCTTTAAACTTTCGGTAGGACATTGACGGTTTATACTCAATCTGATTCATTCTTCACGAATTGAATACACCTCTTACATCCAACGAACCTTTTTCTTTTGGAAAATGAAGTTTCAGTTCTATATATAGCCCGGAGTGAGCTGTGAAAATGGTACTTTCAGACCTTACAACTCTGACCATTATGTTTGAGTTTGTTCCCCCTCTCGTAGTAACTTTGATCTATCTCCTCTTCTTCGGAAATCGTAAGAGTAAGTTCATTGAAGCTTTCATTATTCTGATGTATCTGAAGACCGTGACCTATTTCTTGATGAATATGGTTCTGCTACCAGTCTCTGTGGGAAGCGGTTTCGACCCATTCGTAGACACTCGAACACTCTCATGGCTTCTTCTTACCGATTTGTTGTTCCATTTTGTGACTTCACTCCAGGAATATATGATGTGGGTAATGGTGTCATTCTTTGCTGTTATGTTTGGAATGGTCGTTCTCGCAGCCAAACTAGCCCTCCAGGACCCCTTGAAGATGCGGTTCAAGAATCTAATTCGAAGTATTACTAAACGGGAACCAGAAAGTGATGGTTACACAGGCTTCAGCGATCGATTAGCAAACATTCGCTTCGAAGGTCTTGAACCCCAACCTCTGAATCCAGAGGTTCAAGATAGAGCATGGAGAGATGCTTGGAGAGATTATCTCATCATTGGTCTTGCTACACTTATTCCATCGATTCCCATCTATATCGGAGGTGTAACCGCCTTTGTGAATGGATACTCACCTGATGTCTACCTTTGGAATATTATGATTTTTCTAACCTGGATATACAGATTCGGATATCCAGCATCAAACCGAATTGCCAAAGGTGCGGGTCTACGCCTAGGAAATCGCGATGTTGGTGGAGAAATGATGCGTGGGGTACTTGGTTGGTTCTTCAGACTCAACCTTGTCCTTAGTTTTGGTCTTGTTGGATTCCAAGTATATCAAGCCTTCACTACTGGAGTTGCAGTGTCAGAGATTCTCAATGTTTTGTTTGCCTACTACACAGCTGGCCTCATCTATGGTGTACCTCCTATCATTTTTGCAATCTTGCTTCTACCACTTGTTGAGGACTTTGCAGTTGTTTTGTATAAGAAAGCATTTGACTCAATTACTCAAGCAAGAACAAAAGTATCTAAGATGAACATGGGTGGCGTAATTCGGAATCTAAGCTTGAGTATAGGAACAGGTCTTGCAGCTACAGCAGCATTTACTGGCTCAGTATTCGCTATCACTTCAAATTACGCAATAGAACGCAGATTATTCCTCTTTTTCCCTAGAGAGATTGATGATGAATTTGTTGCGGGTGTTCTAATCAATCCAGTAAGTAATCTAGGGATGATGGGCGAAACAATTTGGTTGTTAATGCTCCTGGCAATACCTTTCGCTATGATTATTGTTCTTGGAATTATAGGTCACTTTGTTTGGAAACGCTCAAAGGGTGGAATAGAATCATTTGCACTATTCTCAGGTTTGACTCTATCCATGGTGACCTACTATGTGTTTCCAGGTTTAGATTACATTGTCAATTTTAGCTTAACCCCAGCATATTATGCAGGTGAAGTATTCAACAGATTCCGCCCTGTTCTTTCATTTCCACAACCAGAGCAACAATGGGTGCGCCTAGCTTCTCAGTTCATTATCAACATGCCATTGTTCATATTCAGTACACTCTTCATTCTATACTTCTTCAAGTATAGGGAAAGCTGGAGGAATCAGGTTGGAGAAACTGCTGGGCCTCTATTACATGTCCATCAGAGAGACATCTTCCAGTCTGCAGTGATGTTCTTTGGAGGTCTCGTACTTTCTATTATTGGTGCATGGGGATTATCAGTACTGATTGCAGACCCGGGGCTAGTTTATAATCTACTTACTGGTCTATTTAACCAGATTTCTCGACCTGAGGGACTAGAGGCTGTTCTAGTTCCATTCAATCTTGACAACATGATTCCAAGATGGGATCCAGCAGCAGACCCATTTGGATGGTTCATCATCTTCGCAGAACACAACATGGTTCGGATTCTCTTGATGTTGGTCCTCGGTCCTATGTTCTGGTCTGCCGCTTTGTGGTTGACTGGCGTTGAAAAGACTGATAGTGAGAAGAGCATCGGTACTTGGAGTATTGTTACTCTAATAATAGGCGGAGTATTAACTTACGTATGGACGGTTCACGATGCGAGGATTGGTCTCTTCAACCCCTATAATTTACGGTGGGGCGTTGCTGCACAGCTTGGGCTTCGAGCACTCGTAGTCTTTGGAGCACTGTTTCTTATTGTAGGTTTGATTGCAATAATCCGCAGTCGTGGAGGAAAAGGTATCGGAGCTTGGTGGTTCCCACTCTTTATCTTCATCTTTGCAGCTGAGTACTTCATCTATGATGACCAATTCACCATTATAGCATTGGTCGTACTTCCAATCATTCTAGCCGCGGGATACAAGCTTACTGGACGAGGGCGTGGAGAGGACTTTCTCATCTCCTACATCAAATTCAGTATAATGTCCTTGGCTATATCAGAAGTGCTGTCAACTGCACTGACTCTTGGGGGAATTGCAATCATCGAGCTCCAGTTCATTGGGATAAGCCCATTAGAGCTTCTTGCAAGAATTATTCCCCATGCAATTGTAGAGATACCCACCTTCTTGGTTGCTGCTGGTGCTGCGATTAGGATATCGAAGGATCTATGGCCGATTATAGAGTCCGAGGAATGGGAATCAGTTCCATCCAAGACCCGTGCATTACTTGGTGATGCTCGTACCTGGAGGACATACGCCCTAATTGTGTTCTTCCTTGTGATTGCCGCTTTGATTGAGGCGTTCATAACTCCGATTGTCTACTGGATGGTAGTTCTATAGAAATTTGGGGAGTGGCTAGACCACTCCTACTTCTTTCCTTTTTTTACATTCAATCTGTTCAACGTAGGCTTATATTCTAAGTTTCGGACATAAGAGAAAAGCGCCGCTGCTAGGGATATGACCAATCAAGACTGTTGTCCGGAAACAGTTCTCTTTTGGAACAAGAATGCATCGCACGGTTCTATGCATTTTGAAAGCAGCTGCGGTCGCCAATCAAGTTAACTTGAGGTGTACACGACGAAGCTATTCACCAAAGTATTCTCTCTCGCTGTACTGGCTCTATTCTCCTTATCACTTTTCATGACTCCTCCTATTGCAGACATCTCAACTGAGGAGTCACTCACAGCTCCAATTTCTTATTCTAGGTATAATCCATACTCAATCGCTGATTACCCTGAGAATTATACCAGAGTCGATTGGGATCTAGGGACAGTAAACGAAGAAAACACACACAATTGGAGTTCGAGTCATTATCGATTTGGACCAACAATTAATTGGCATACAAGAAATACAACTGATTCTACATTGATTACCTGGAATGATGAAATCGCAATCAATGAGTATGTCGATTTCAGAATTGAGATACCATACAGCTCTCTTGGTGGACAGACCCCATTTGGAGTCTATCTCATGGGACAATACTTCAACATGTCTGCATTAGCAAACAGTGAAGGTCAGTTCTATATGAGCGGCAACTCACCCATAATGTTCATGGTCTGGTATAACATATCGGGCGGCAACTGGCTCACTTTCAGTAGCACAAATACAACCTGGCCTGAAGCGCCACCTGCTGAGCTGCCACCTGGTTTTGCATTGAGTGACGTCTTTGGAACAGAAGTTTCCCCCTTCATGGAGATGAACATGGCGGCATCGGGATATGTCGCAGGAGCAGAGTCCTATTGGGCCAATGTTCGACTGAGATTCAATTCATCCACTATTGGAGGGTTCTACACAATCTCTTGCGGGGTGCAGGATACCCAACTGCAGACTATTGCTGAGAGCAGATTTGAGGAATTCAACAGTGGAAGAATCATCGGGACAACATTTGACTTCCTCGTGGATCAAGCTGTTGGTGGGTATTATGACTGGGAAAGAGTTTCTGATGATGGCTTTCCTCTATATTCCGCCACTCGTGGTGTAGACTTCAACATGACTGCTACTATTACCAATGGGACAAACCTGAGCACAGCTACAGTGCTCTTTGAAATTCCCAATCAGATCAGGACAAAGAACTGGGTCTATGGCCCATACACAGTGACCGAAGAAGTCACTGGAGTCTGGGAGTTTGATGATGTGAGTGAAACTTACTTCTGGAATGCAACAAAGACGGTCAACTGGACTTCTCAGAAGGAGGGTTTCCATTACGAGGATGGATACACTTGGTTAGATACTGGAAGGGAATACAACTTCAACGATTATGGCTTCATTCAGACGAGATGGACAAGTGGTCAGGCTGCAATAGTCTACAATTTCACAACTGGTACATTCACAACTGTTCTTGCTTATCACTACGATAACATGACAGAGGTAACAGACCAGTATGGCACGCATTGGGAGAAAATCAACTGGTTCGAGTATGAACCGTGGCCTGTAGATGGCAGTATTCCTCTCCCTTACATCGTGAACCAGACCACAAGTGAGTCTTATTGGGCAAATGGAAAACTTGTGGTTACTTTCCGAGGTCATATCAGTGACAATATTCGTCCAACAACTCAAGACGATGGGAATTGGCCACTCAATGTTTGGGAAATTATCACAGATATCCATGGTCGCGGTCTTGCTCCTGCAGCTCGATTGCCATTGTCTTCACCAGAGGACGCAGCCCAGTATGACCTGCTGAACTCTCTGGCTGTCGAATCACCAGTTTCAATCGTGACTTTGACTCATGGTGGTGAACCATACGAGCCAGATTGGATGTTTTATAGCGATATTGGTGTGCCCTTCACTGTAAAATCATGGCTGCAGGGTGGTGCTGATTACATCAATGAGATTGACGGCATAGGATTCTTTATGACCGCCTATGAGGACAATCGGGGCTTTGATGGCATGTTTGATTGGCACCAGTGGTCTGAAATTGAGATTCAGATTCGAATAGATCCTCATGGTGCAGTCGATGTAGCTGTCTATAACAGGACTGTTCGAAACCAGTGGATCAATGGTACTTACTGGGACTGGGTCATGGTTGAAGTCATGCCTGGTCGATGGGAGCCTCAATGGAAACTTATCGACGACTGGCACTGGGAGGAGTTGACCTGGGACTTTGTTGCAGATGATTGGACTTCAGGATGGCTGTCGTTCGAATCACCAAATCTCAGAATGCCAGTTCACTGGCTTGATGTTGCTGGTCTCATGATAGATCCTTTAGGCAACGACCTCAGAATATCATTCGATATTATACCTACTCCTGAACTACCGCAGCTAGAATGGAGATGGAAGTACTTCTATGGTGATCTTACCTGGGTTATTGACTACGAGTCTGGTTGGGGTGAACACACCGTACTCGGTTGGAACGAGAACACAGTATACAGTTACATCAATGGCACATCCAAGCTATACATGGATGAACCAGTTAAGGCTGAAATCTTCAAGGACCAAATAACTCCTGATCTCTATCAGCGTGATAAGATTCCATATGTCGTGATAAATGGTCAAGAGATTAACCTTGACAAGTATTTGATGACAGATATGGAATACAATTGGGAAGAGACCGTCCGGTCCGAATACAACTATTTGACTGGTGAAGAAGAATACTTCATCAAATTTGCAAATGGAACCGAGATACAGGTGTATTCAGGTAGTGCTGGGGTCATTTTCAATATCACATTGCCAAATCTGGGAAATGCAAACTTTCTAGCTTGGGGCGATGGACCACAATATGCGGGTATTGATGACCTCTACTACATGCTTGCTGTAAATGGAACTATGATTATTCAACCGTGGTTCATCTGGGATCTGTGGATAGCTCAATTCTATGAGGTGGTTGAGGTATCTCAGGTTGAGTATACCTATGTGACTTACCTCAATGGTACAAAACCGTTCTATATGAGAGGTTGGCCCGAGTATTTAGGGTACGATCATTATGTGATGTATCGGAATGAAACATATGAACCAGTAGAGTTCTGGTATGATCCAACGTTTGGATATCACTACTGGAACATGACAGATGGGAAGTTGTACATGTTTGATTGGCCATGGGAGTTGATGACAGGAGTCTACAACTCACAACCATTCTTCATACCACAGTTCATGACTCGCTCTCATGTATATACAGTTGTTTCAGGTAAGGAGTTCCAGCTTCCAGCACCCGGAATTCCCATGTGGAGTCCTTGGGAATTGAATGATCTTGAAAATATCATCAATCCTGCAACAGGCCGCTACTTTGCAAAGGAGTACGCTATCGTTGATGGTGTACCCTATGAGGCAATTAAGTTGCCAATGCAGGAGTGGGAACCAATCTTTGGTTACTGGTATGATATCTATCAGATTGATACCGGAGTAATCCGCAATCTAACTGATTGGAGTATGAATCCAGCAGGTAGGTTCAACTATGATGTTGGTGACTACATGAAGAACCTGCCATGGACCACAGTCGCAAACGGAACTATTTGGGTGCCCACTGTTGCTCAAGAGGACTGGACCGTTGCTGTCGGTCATCGCGACACGCAGACTTACGAGTTTGTTGCTGATGGCTGGCTAGACCTCCAAACTGGGTATTATGATGGAGATTATCAAACAAGCATGATCTCTGATTGGAACACGACTGGAGGATATGACTATGTCCTGACAATGAGTGGGGAGAAGTTCTTCTATAACGAAACTTGGAGAGCAACATTCCTCAACATCTCATTGTCTAATGGTACATTCTTCTATTCGCGAATGGACAATCCAGTCGCAGAGCCAATTGATATTACACAACCAGAGATTGACCGCTATTTTATGATTGACATCTACGGCAACTATCAAGGATGGCGAGGATGGATGGACTTCACGGCACAGCTAGTGTTCGTGGAAGATGTCTTGGGAGACCCATTCCCTGGTAGTGGGTCATTCTTCTGGAATGGCACTTACCAACCCATCATCCAGTATCCTGTTGATTACTGGGAATGGGATGGATCCATGTGGTTCAACAGGACTTTCATTGAAGACAATATCGTGCCGCATTACTACAATTTCCTACAGTCTGCTCTGAATGGATCAATGTACGAAATCGTGTCATTGCAGCAAATCCCTGAGAGTTACAAATTTAACTTCCCCTCATGGGCGTTCAATGTGAGTGGAACCGAGTATCATGCTTTCGGAGCGAAGGAGCTGCTTTATCAAGCCTTTAAAACTCAGGGCTATAGCAGGAAGCTGGATTATGCGCCTCTTCCAATTTCGATTGTCCGTTCTCAGGAAGTTATCGTATATGGTGTTCCTGCTTATGGAATGTGGGATCACGAGGTCTGGACAATTGATCCTCTAACTGGAGCACTTGATCTAGATGGCGATCTTAGTACCACTGTAGATCAGTTTTATGTGAAGGAGATTCACTCCAGCACAGACTACTTCAACATAACTCAGCAGTATCTTGATGTTTCTATCCTCTGGGAACCTGATAATACCACCTATGCTGATGAGTTCTACCTACACTCATACACAGGAATGGTCACATTCAACTGGACCTATGACTGGAGTGAGTTAAACATCTGGACTCATGCAGACACTGGAGCGACCTTGACTTCAGGTGAATACGCAACAATTTACAATGTGTTGTTCGATTCATATGGGAATCCACAACCAGGGTATTGGGGCATAGCATGGATGTTTGAGAATCGGACATATGCTGATGTGATCAATCAGGCTAAGGATGAAGGTTGGGACTGGGTAGAAGACAATTCTCAGGAATGGAGTTGGCTTTGGTGGGAGCTTGATGAGCAATACAGCACTGTGGTGAGCAATGGTACTCATTCAGATCTAATGGATATCAATCTCGCATACCAGTATGCAGGTATGTTTGCGTGGAATGACACAAACAGTGACAACTTCATGGACATCTCTTCTGAAAGTTTGGGTGACGCAGAGCTAACCCACTATTGGATGCCTATAAATGTCGAATCTGTGAGTTTCACCACGCCCGGTGAAGCTTGGGGCAATCTCAACACAACAGATTCAGAGTATCGATCCGTTGATGAAACAATAGACTTTGGCGTCACATTCAACAACGTGACTGGAGAGGTCTATCCATTCGGTGTACGATCATACTTTGATTGGTACGAAGATGCATACTATGGCTCTGACTTTGTTGACTTTGATGAACGACCCACCGAGTGTCTTACAGAAGAGTTCTCGATTGATGTACACTTTACAGGTGCAGTTAACCAGACCGATGACTCTGGTATCGCAGAGGTCAAGTTTGACATCACCGTAGGAGACTGGGAGATGTACACACCTGGTGGAGATGATGCTCTAGATGGGCGAAGTCTCGCAGTTTCGTTTTATAGTGACATCACTATCCTCACGAGTGGTGGAATGACTGCTAATGCTACCTACATTGATGACTTAGGTCAGACAGTAACCAATGACCAAGCTGCAGCATCTTACAACTTCACAATGGCTAGTGGCCTGAGTGATGTCGCTTTGATGAGCTTGGGTGGTTCACCCTACACCTGGACAAAGAACACGTCTATGCCAGTTACAGTTGACGCTCAGACAATTCCAGTCGATGCGTTCAGTGCAATCTATGTGTCTGGTGGAGGACATTCAGCTACGACATTCTCAGTAGCATCCACACAGTTCTACACCGTAATTGGTTTCCCACAATGGGATGGTTGGGCAGTAACAGTTGACCCAATCTTTGTTGGTTACATCTCACCAGGAACTCCAGATAGTGAGGCACCGAGTTTCGGTACTACAATACACTCAGCTGTTCAGATAACAGGTGTGGATAATGTCCACATTGAAGCAAGCGTCACAGATGGTGGAGGTTCTGGTCTTGCGGGAGTCAAAGTTTGGGACATTGACAACAATATTAATCATACAATGACCTACGATGAAGGCCGAAGTGTGTGGGAGGTTGACATTGCTCGAACGATTGATGGTCGTTACAACTTCAACTATAGAATTGTAGCTGAAGACAATGCTGGTAATGAAGCCACAACCACAATTCAGTCCTTCCTGTTCAGAGATAATCTTCCTCCAACGATAGACTCCCTGAACATTGTCAATGGAACTGATATCTACGGTGACGAGATTGCTACAGTCACTGCAACTGCATCTGACACTGGTGGGTCAGGTATTGACTATGTTGTCTTATCTTACTGGAACACAACTGGAGTATACAACATAACCATGGCATACTCCGCAGGTGAATACAGTGGTGAGATTCCAAACCATGCACCTGGAACCATTGTACAATATGGTATTACCGTGTACGACATTGATGGCAACCTCGACTGGAGTGGATGGGACACGTTCACCTTTGCAACTGGCGGAGCTCCTGATACAGTAAGTCCGTCGATTACGCTGGTGTTTCACGACCCAGCTAGTCCAGCATCAACTGATGCTGTTACTGTTTCAGCTGACATTCAGGATGTTTCTGGAGTTGCATCAGCTGTTCTACAGTACAAGGTTGATGGTGGAGCATGGAACAATGTGACAATGACTTCAGTAGGAACAACCTACAGTGCTACCATTCCTTCGCAGGCTGATGGCGTAACTGTCACATACCGAATTGTTGCATATGATACAGTCGGGAATGAGGCAGTTTCTGGTGAATTCTCCTACAATGTAGAGGATGTTGCCACAACAACTATACCAACTGGGCCAACAACCACCGAAACTCCAACATCACCAACCGAACCAACAGGACCTCCTGGTCCCGGACCTGGTGATCAAGAAACCCTGCTCATGGTTTACGGAGCCTTTGGAGCACTTGTTGTGATTGTTCTGGCTCTAGCAGCTCGTAGACGTAAGTAGAATATATGGCGGGCCTTGTGCCCGCTTTACTCTCTTTTTCAAGCTCTGAGTCATGTCACTCGAGTTGAGATTTTAACTTCTCATGGAAAAATCTTACACCTGCAAGGTGTGCTTCATAAGTGCAGTTGAAAAGGTCATAGGAGATACCAGTAACAGGTATGGCATTGCGAATCATCAGAAAGTCTCTCTTATCAATTCCAAAATTGACCTCAACAAGTGTCGCATTTGATTTCAATAATTTCTCATAGATCCCTTTCTTGCTCTTGGTAGGAACATTAGATAAGTCCATTAATCTAGTTGTGAGTGTGATCCAATTTTTTCCGGGAAAGACTTCAATAATCTTGGCTTCAATTGGTCCATATGGATACAGACTGAATGTCTTTCGACCATGCTCTTCAAAGTCAATCTCTAATCTTTTCAGATACTCTTTCGCAATGAACCATGTTGTGCTCATCTATTCTCGTTCCTGCCTGAGGACTCTCCTCACTTCACCAATTGTTTCCGCAGTTTAGACTAGTGACCTATGGGCAAATACTAGTAAAAGTCTTCGCTTTTCCAGAAGGCTAGGTTTCTAAGGTATATTCTTTTTCGTTCTTTATGAGGTTGGCAGTCGGATGATGAATTTTGTACCACCTAGGTCTGGATCATCAACTAATTCAATGGAACCTTTGTGAGATTCTAGGACAAATTTAGAGAGATATAGTCCGACGCCCCCTTCCTCTGATTGAGATTTTGATCCCCGTCGAAAGAGAAATTCTCTCTTTTCAATAGGAATGCCCGGCCCATCATCACTTATAGAGATTACAAAGTTATCTTCTTCAAGAGAAATATCAACAAAAACAGTTGGTGATTCTCCAGCATATTGCGCCGCATTTCTGAAGATATTTTGCCAAACCATTGGAAGAAGTCTGCTTGCAGTGAAAGCACACTTGCTAACTTCTTTTTCGCCAGTGACTTTTATTTTCAGATGTCTATGTGTCTTTTGAGAATCGAGTGCAACTTCCTCTATATGTTTGACTAAATCCATTTCTGGTAGCTCAAGTGGCATAGAAAAGACATGAAGTAATTGCACCATTCTATTGCCAAGGTCAATTGATTGAGTGAGATTCTGATTGACTTTATTGATGTCGATATCAAGAAACAGCTGAGCCAGCTCAATTGAGCTTAGAATGGCCTGCAAATCATTCCTTAGATCGTGTCGCAACAGCTGGGTATACACC
Organism: Candidatus Thorarchaeota archaeon; assembly: GCA_048882325.1. Classification (GTDB taxonomy): domain Archaea; phylum Asgardarchaeota; class Thorarchaeia; order Thorarchaeales; family Thorarchaeaceae; genus SMTZ1-45. The sequence goes on from JBHLRS010000001.1 coordinate 89,152, forward strand.
TCAAGCTCCCACTGTTGTCTTGTCAAGTCACTATTGCTCTGCTCAACCTGCTCAATGTATTGCTCCAATGTATAGGATGCTACAAGAATGAAGAATGTAACAACGATAGCAGTACCAATGTGACTGTCAAATTCCGTAATTGGAATGCCAAATATGACATTCACAATGAAAACCATTGTTGAAATCATAACTACTCCTTGAGCAAAAACAACAGTAGTCCTTGTGAGTAATGCACCACCCACTAGTGCAACCATAAACCAGACCATTAATCGAGGTAGATCATTTGGTTGCCAGCTAGTCCCAAATAGAAAGATGGTGACTGGTAATATTGTGATTGCAGCTACCGTAGTTGTCTGAACCACATCATAATACTTGGTTCTTGTTCCCAAATACATGAAGAACACTAGTAGAATCGCACTAAGATATGTGGGAGTGGAGAAGAAAACGAGTTCACTTGTGAATTGCGCGAAGGAGAATATTGGAATTGCGATGAGAAGAAATGACGAGAGGAGACGTGATTGCTGTCTTTTTCTCAAACCCTGTACGGATGGATGTGGTTCGATAAGACTGGAAAGGAATTTACCCACATCACTGAGAAACCCCTCATTCATATTAGCACCTTTTTCATTGCTCAGTCTAAATCAGAGTTTGTGAAATATAAGGAAAGTTCGTCTAGTTCTTCTAATCATAAAACAGAATCTGGTAAAATGGGATAGAGAATACGACCATCCATACAGTAACTAAAGATAAATCAATGACATCAATTTCGTTTTACTATGGACTCATCCGCCCTCTTAAGATATCTTCAATCAAAATTCACCGATCGTAACTCTCTACAAATCGTAAACTACAAAGACATCACTAGCGGATGGGAAACTCAAATCTACGCATTCGATTTGAGGTGGGAAGTCAATCAAAAGGAAGAGAGCGAGCATCTTATTGTGAGGGTGTATGCTCCTGGAATCAGCGAGAAGACTGAACATGAAGCTAGAGTCATGAAGCAACTATCCACGATGGACTACCCTGTACCAATGGTACATATCACAGAAACTGATGAGTCTCTACTCGGTAAACCCTTCATGATAATGGACAGAATAACTGGGAGTACTCTTGAAGACAAAATATCGGTGCCTAATGCTGACTTCTCAAAATGGTTGCGAGTTTTTAGTGAGTTGTTTGTTAAACTGCACAATCTTGACTGGACAGTCTTCCTTTCTGATCCTAACATCATACCTAAAGATGACCCTTATTTCATAATCAACACAATGCTCTCAGACTATCGAGTCAAGATAACACAATATGATAAGGAGGAGCTCTTGCCTATTGTTGAGTGGCTTGAAACTAATGCGAATCGAGTGCCATGCTACAGGCCCTCTGTCACTCACGGCGATTTCCATCCAATGAACATCATGATTGATGACGATGAACTTCCATATGTGATTGATTGGGGCGCAGCTGGCGTGAGAGATTTTAGAATGGACCTTGCGTGGACATTACTACTTACTAGAGCATACTCGACTCAAGAGAATCATGATTTCATCCTCAAAGGGTACGAGGATGAGGTAGGGCATCAGATCAATGAAATCGAATATTTCGAAGTTCTTGCCATACTCCGTCGTCTGTTTGATGTACTAGTTTCTATGGATGAGGGAGCAACTTCGCGAGGAATGCGAGAAGGTGCAGTAGAACTAATTAGGGAACAAATGGGTCACGTCAAGGTCGTTTACTCTTTGCTTGTTGAGATGACTGAGATTCAAATTCCAGAAGTGGAATCTTGGATTGACAGCTTTCTCTAATTATTGAGGTCGTTCCTGCTATCACTATGATTTATCACTATGTTTCGAAATGCAATGAATGGGATGGGTTTGATGAGTGATGACAGATCTCTTGAGTATCTAACTGTAAAATCATTGCACTTGGTTGAGCAGGGACGACTAGGTGAGGCTGAGTCGCTTCTTGCAACAGTTGTCAAGGAAACTCCAAATTCTGCAATACATTGGTCATTATATGCATATGTCGCAAGCTGCTTTGGCCGCAAATCTGAGTATGACAAGGCACTCGAATCAGCAAAGAAGCTGGCCGAGAGTAATGCGGTTGTACACTTCAATATTGGAGTAGCAATGAAACGCATTAAGGACCCTTCATGGAAAGGCATGCTAAAGAAAGCAGCAAAACTTGATGACGGACTCAAGGACCAAGTAAAATCCGCAATGAAAGTTGATTATCCTACCCCTCTCATTGTATATCCAACTGGATCTGAGGAGCTACTAGCTCAAATAGCAGAAGGTGAACCCTCAGGACCTCAGCTCTCTAAAGCAAAACCAGTTGATCACGATGTGGATGTCATTTCTGGGATGATCCGAAAAGTTAGAGGTCGTCTCTTGAGAGATGATGTAGAAGAGCGAGCAGGATATCTCATGGGTGGAGTCGTAGTACGTTTGGAAGATGTGACTCTTGAGATGAGGTATGGTCCTGAGAGCAAAGGAGAGATATATCCCGCAGGAACCATGGTCACGGTCACGATTGAGGATGGTAGAGTACCAAGAATCATTGAGATAACAGATAATACAGAGGAACCACTTGAAGGACCTGCTTACGTTGAGGTTCCAAAGTTCTCCTACCAAGCTAGATGGCCAAAGATGTGCTGTGGTTGTGGCGAAACTCAACTGAAGCAGCTTAAACTGCAGGGTGTGAATTGGGATGCAGAGTTCACACTTCCAAAAACAGAAGTCGTTGAAGTGGCTGTTCGAAGACTCAACTGGAAACGAATTGGTGCTGTTGCTCTTACATATGTCATAGGAACGATATTTGGTGTTCAACCAGCTGTCACAAGCTCATTTGCGCTTGAGATCTCTTCTGAGATAGAAGACAAGTACGACTATTACCTGAAAGAATTGGAAACACTCAATGAGGTTAAGATGCATCTCTCCATGAATCTCTATCTCTGCAAGGAATGTAAGAAAGAGAAGAAAGACTATGGAGCATATGTTTCAGTCACTCCTCGTGAGTTTGATGATGGCTTTCCAGCATTGATTATTGAGTTTGGTAATGAAGTGTTCATGAGAGTCTTTCATGATCACAATCCAGGAGATATCTTTGCCACGGTCACTAGAGAGAAGATTCAGATCCTATCCTAAACAATACAATCACTGATTTGAGAATCCACCATGATGGAACTCTATTTTGCATTGTACTTTCGTCAACGCACAGTAGCTCTCAATATCCTCTTCCATCTCATTCCACATTAAGGGTCGATTTCGAATCTTCTTATAATAGTCTTTTAACTCTGGAAATCTATTTTCAACTAGACTCATTATTCGAGAAATATTATGTGATCTGAAGTTCAGATTTTCAAAACGAAAGTCATCTGTTGTTTGAACTGCTGCTTTTATTATCGCTTGCCAATCAGTTATCATTGGAAAGATTGGGGAAACAAAAACATATGTTGGTATTCCTGCTTGCGAGATGGTCTGCAATGCTTCAAGCCGTTCCATTGGTTTCGAAGCTCTTGGTTCAATGACTCTGCTAACTCTCTCATCAAGAGTACTTATGGAGATTCCAATACGGATTTTTCCAAATTGTTCGAAAAGATCAATGTCTCTTGTCACCAGTTTGGATTTTGTCAATATCTGTATTGATGCCGTCGTGCCAATGAGCTTCTCTAGAACTCGCTTCGTGTTCTCGTACTTCACCTCTAAGGGTGTATATGGATCAGTAACTGAGCTAAAAAGGAGGGTTTTGCCATCGTATTTCTCAGGTTTTATCCGACTCATATCATACTGTTTCACATCAAGAAATTCGCCCCATTGATCACCGCTATGATTGGTGAATCGTTTCATGAATTCTGCATAGCAGTAGATACAGCCATGCTGACATCCAATGTAAGGATTAATCACAAAATCTATTCCTGGTATCCTGCTTTTTGTAATGATACTCTTTGCTGATACCCTATTGACCTTCATCGACTTTACAAGATACAGTAGGCTTCAAAACTTTGCCTTAACAGTTTTCATATTCAATCAACTATGAAACAAAGATTTTGTCAGCAATGTGTCTGACTATGGCTCTAGTGATACCACTAACAAAACCCGTCGCAATTGTTTTGTCTAAGCATTCTATAAGTACGGGATTTTCCACCACCTTTCTGACAAATTCATTCAGACTTTGAATAGCATGTGATGTCTGTCCCTTGAAGACATAACTAAACAAGAGTGAGGATTCATGTTTCATAATCATGGTATATTCACCAATAGTGACACTATCAAGAGGTCTTGCGAATATCTTGTCAGTCAGAAAAACAAGGGCAGTCAAAAAACTAGAAACAAGATTTTCATTATCTTTCAGGTATGGGTGGAACTCTACAGACGCAAGATTAACACCTGTTTGGGCGGCTGAGAGAAACAGTTGAACTGGCTCTTCTTTCATGTTTTCCACGTCAGTAATTGCTAACATTGTTCACACCTTGCCAAATGGGGTATGGGAGGAGAGAAGGAGTAGAGCCCTTCTCTGTTTGTATGAAGCTCAACTCACAACTCCTCCTAGATTTAGTTCACAGTCTGGTGGATGCTGTTGTTGTTATCCGATCCAACCTCCCAGTCAGTGCAGACCAGAACAATAGATAGCTTACCACAACCCAACCGTAGCCATAGTCAATTCCTGCAAGTCCAATCACAATTGGAGGCAATCTGATGACGAAGAAGAGGATTATTGCAATAGCTACTCCCAAGGGTTTTAGACTACCAGAAGCACCACTTTTTCTCATACGCCTCCAAACTCCGAGGAATATCACGGAAGGCAACAACATAATCCCAATGGTCGGGAGAATGATGTATAGGAGATCCAGGAACGCTTGGCCAATACTTGTTGGATAAGCTTGACCGATAAGTAATGAGATCGGTGCATAGACAATCATAGGTCCTAATGCCGCACTCCTCCACCCAGCAGCATAAATGGCTCCCACTGAGAGGAATGTCAATGCGTATCCAGTAAGGATGAATTCTATGTAAATCCCAAGTGGATCCGGAAACATCGAGAGGTTCTGAAGCATCCCCGTCATCTGTCCAATTCCTAACATAAAGAACGCAATCATGAACATGAGCGTAGGAATCTGCTTTGTTTCAGCCCACCTACCAAAGAGATATGATGCTGTTCCTATTGACAGGAGAATTGCTACTGCTCCCATCGATGTGATGCTCAAGAGGAAGAAGTCTGATGTGAACCCTGCTGATTGGATACTGACAAGAATAAGCACTGGAAATGCAAAAGAGGCTCCATAACCAACCAGTTCAAAAGTGATTTTCTGGTCCGGTCGCAAGAATGTGAAGACAACCATTGCGGGACCCATTAGTGCTATGAATAAGGTTACTAATGACTCAGGTCCAATGAGCAAGTCGAAGTAAAGTACCGGAAGACCAGCTATTTGGGCAATGAGTGCAAAGGCGAGAGATGCACTTGTTCCACGCTTGGTCTCTCGTGTTATGTAGACAAACAATCCTCCCACAACAATGAGAATTACTGATGGAAATAGAACTCCTATCAGTAGTAGGAAATCCCCTGTCTGCGGATACATTTCTGCGAGTGCAAACAGCAAAACCGAAACAAGTCCAGTTGATGCTGGAATGGAATAGAATTGTCTTGCATTCAGAATCATCGCTGCGGCTACACCTAACAAAACCACCTCTACAGCTGATGCAGCGTAAAAGGCATAATAGGTGTCAACCAAGATGGCTTGTCCAATTGTTTCTTCGATGAATGTTGCCATTGCACCAAGGCTAAGGACAACAAAACCGACTGCGACAACGTATAGTGGTCGAAAAGCTTTTCGAGACTCTGAATCCATTCCAGCAGATTTGGATCTGCTGTACATGATAATGGTCAGAGCAGCCACTAAAGTTGCCAATCCAAGATAGAGTTGAGTTGTTTCATATATTCCCATAGCTAACACATCCTAAAACACAGTTTTTCCCCAGTCGCTAGCGGATTTCTTAGCCTTTTCAACCTGCGACTCGGTCCATTCCTTCACACTCTCAGTTACCTCTGCAGAAGCTTCCTTATCATCCGAGAATAGCTCTCTCATCAAGGCGAGAGTACCATCATCGAACTGCCCACCATTCTCTTGAATCAGTTTGACTACTTCCTGGTTTGCAGCTAATGCGCTTGCCTCATTGGCTTCATGGAGTGTGACGATATGGTATTCATCGGAATTGCCAATCAGCAGTTTCATGTCTCCAAAGCGGAGTTCTTCCACTCTTGTGCCACCAGCGATCTTCTTGATGAACATCTGCACAGCTGACACAAAACCTCCAAACAGGGTGACGTCACCCTCTAGGTGTTCCCACCCAACCGATGCAACGGTTTCCCCTGCTTGGTTCACCAACATAATGCCGTACATTTCGTTTTTCTCCGATTGATAGCTAACTGTGTTATCATGATCAAGTTGTTACAATGAACTGAACCAGTCCTCCGTCTTCTCGATGGCATCCTTTTTGCCATCATCTTCCCCTGAAGTTCCCAAAGCAGCTTCAACGTCCCTGATTTTGAATTGACCATCCACGAACAAGACAAGTGTATGATTTTTCGAGCAGCTCGTCGTGACCATTGCAGGCAAACGTTTAGCTTTCTTTATCGAATCTTCATCAACATCAACTTTTACTAGAGTTCCGTCTTTGCATTCTGGACATGTGAATGGACTCAATGACACTTTCGCCATTTTTTACACCCCTTCTAGATGCTCTTTGATTAGTCCCTGAGCAATGAGATCAAACATATCTGAAATTCCCTCACCCGTTTTTGCTGAAACCTCTACACAATGAGCACCATAATTCTGTGCGAACACTACTCCGTCCTCGTATGACACACCAGAACCATTCTCTCGTTCATCAGTTTTGTTTCCGACAAGGAGAATCTTGCTATCTGGGGCACTCTCTTTGAGCCGATCAATCCAATCTGTTAGTCGACCTAAGGAATATGACCGATTGACATCATAGACTGCAATGGCATACTTTGATCCCCTGAAATAATCTGACACGACATCACGAAACCGTGGCTGTCCTCCAAGATCCCAAATCATTAGGGTTAGAGTAGAGCCATTTGACTCGATTTTCTTTGATGCGAAATTTGCACCTATGGTGAGTCTCATGTTATCATCAAAACGGTCTTCCGTATATCGGAGGGTAATGCTGGTTTTACCAACGCCGCCCTCACCGATTATCACCGTTTTGAAGACTGGAGCTCTAGTTGTGTTAATCATTGGCTTTACCTCTGGTTTCTTTTCCTTCGACAGTGTTGACAGACCAAAGAATCTCCCCTCCAGAACGAAGTAGGATTCTTTTGGCATCTCTGTATCTTTCAATGAATTCATCATTGTCAGATAGCAAAACATGAGCAAGTCTCTCAAGCAATACTGAGAATGACACACTATCTATTGCTGATGCGTTCATTTGGTTCACGAGTTTTTCGAGGGCATTGAATAGTACCATGTCTTGTTCCAGAATCAGATTAGTCAGTTCTTTACAGTCCTCTTCCGAAGGCTCAATTCCCCAACCATTCTGTAAGAAATCAATACAGGGATATGGGCTATCAGTGGAGAATTTTGGTCGATGGTAGATGAAGAACCGAGCTACTGATCGAAACTGCAACCCTCTTGTCCTCTTCTTCCTGCCATCATCGTCAAACTCTGATGGGGGATCTTGTTCAACGAGATCCTGTTCTTCCAACTTCTGGAGATGATAATAACACTGATGACTAGTGATTTTGAGCTCTGGGTACTTGTTTTCAAGTTCCTCAACAATTTCCGGGACTGTCAACCAATATCTTTGGATTGGTCTCCTCACCTCTACCGAATGAGTGAGTCCAGTACCATCGTCAAGTGTCTGTACCTCTGTTGTGACCTCAGTTTCAAAATCATTAATTCCGGCAGAGAGGACCCGAATGATGTGCTTACGAATTGGATGGTGGAGTGATTCCTTCTGCTCATCATGTTCAATCAGAAGCAGCGTTCTTGGACTGCTTTCTGCTTGACTGATAAGAGTTGTTTCATCCACATTAATTCCCACGGTTATCACTTCATTCTGTCAACACTTGCTGTCAAGTGTTATTGTAACGAGTTGCAATAAAAAAATAACAGTATTTAAATCTATTTCATTAGTAAGAATAATTAATATAGTAAATCACAATAACCAAATCTTTTAAGTTTGGACAAATACACGTTATAATCAGAGAGGAGAACTTCCTTGGATAGTAAACTTGCAGCGCTCCCAGAATTTCCTGACACACAAAGGAGGGACTTCATGGTTCTTGAAACTCCCGATCAAAAGGAGTCTCTCTACCACGCACTAAGACTCGAGATTCTCCGGGCACTGAGTACTGGTGTTGAGGATTTTGAAACAGAAGTGAGGAAGAATGAGAAAGAACTTGATGATGGGACTTTGATCTTGGAAGAGGTAACAATTCGAAAGCCATCCCAAAGATATTGGATGAGTGTTCATGAGGTTCTTGAGGCTATCGCAAAAACCAAACCAGATCTCAAAATCTCTAACTACAACTGTTACTATCATCTCAGGAAATTACGAAACCAGGGATTGGTTGAGCAGTATCCTCCTCCCAAACGAGGTAGAAAGGGAGATAGAAAAAGAGTCCGCGGGATGTTCTTTAGAACAACAGCGAGGTTCTTCGTACCAACCACCTTTGAGATATCTCCTGATTTAGCGGAGCAAGATGTCCTACCTCCTGAAGTGACGGAGAAAGCCGTTCAACTCGCACAAAAGGTCAAAGAAACCGGGAGGGCTGATGCCTACGAATATCAGATAAAGATTGGAAGGACTACGTATTGGTTTTCAGTCACAATGAGTCTTCATGATGATGGTGAAAGTATTGTTTCAGTAGTCCGAGACATAACGAAACAGAGGAATACCCAAGAGGCATTAAGACAAAGTCAGGAACGACTTGATCTTGCACTCAAGGGTGCTGATCTCGCGCCTTGGGACTGGTTGCATACAGCTAAACGAATGACGTTCAGTGATCGGTATGCTGAAATGTTGGGATTTAGTCTTAACGAATTGAAGGTGTATGCTGATAAGTGGGAGGAATTAATTCATCCTGATGATCTGGAAACAGTGCTACAGAAGTGGGATGATCATCTGGAGAGAAGAACACCATCTTACTCCTCTGAACATCGAATGATGACTAAACACGGACATTACATCTGGGTTTTAGATAGAGGTAGAGTTGTCGAAAGAGATGAAGATGGCAATCCTGTCAGGTCTGCTGGAACAATGCTTGATGTCACTCATGAGAAAGTTGTACTTCAAGCCCTGGATCAAAGCGAGGAACGATATCGAAGGCTTGTAAATGATTCCAATCAAGGTATAGCCATATTCGTTGCAGGCAATCTTGTCTTTGCCAACACTGCATACACAGAAACAGTTGGTAGACCTCTGAGGGATTTACTTGAGATGACTCCTGAGAGTATTTGGAATATTGTACATCCAGATGATAGACCAGAGTTGGAACGAAGGAATGAAGAGATCGTTTCTGGAGCAAAATCGCTTCCACATTACAGATTCAGATACATACGCCCTAATGGCGAGGAGCGATGGGTAGACTCCTATGCCAAAGTCGTTGATCATGATGGCCGAAGAGCCTTACAGGTTCTTGAGGTTGATGTCACTGAGCAATACAAGGCAGAGAATGAATTGCGAGAGAGTGAGCGACGTTTCAAAAGCGTCTTCGAGCTGTCACCTATCGGTATCATTCTATTAGATCAACAAGGAAAAATCATTCAGCTCAACCAGGCGGCTAAGGATATCTTGGGCGTGTCTGATCCTAAGGATTATGAGAATTATAGCTTGGAGGCAGACCAGAATATTCCTCCAACAGTTTTGATCGATATACGAGAGGGCGATGTAAACAGGTTTGAAGTCGATTATGATCTACAAAAAGCAGGTCTCAAGTCAAAGAGGAGAGAACCAATTAGATTACAAGTTATCGGGATTGCATTGAATGTATCAGATGATGGGACTGTCAATACATATCTCGCGCAGATTTTGGATGTTGGCAAAACCGAGAATCAGAGTTAGATATTCACACTATGTATAGATAGATTGATTCATCCTCATTAGTCTTTACTGGTTCCCATCCCTCAAGGATGAACCGGTATGATACAACACGAGTTCCTGTTCTTAGTTCTCCTGCAAGTTTCTCTCTTATCTTCTTGTTAATCTCATGCCCTTGATACAATGTGACCACAGTTGCATCCTCAAGACTCACCTTGAAGAAATTGGCTCTTAGAACTTTCACTTTTTCGCTTAGACCATGACGTCGTATTGAAAAGCGTGACCAGAACAGACGAACAGGATCAATTTCGATTCCAATTGACTTTGCACCAAACTCCATAGCCGCCATGACAATTATTCGCCCATCTCCTGAGCCAAGGTCATACAATAAATCGTCCTGACCTACCTCAGCAATCTCAAGCATGGCTCTGACTTTCTTTTTTGGGGTTGGTACCCAAGGCGCACCAATTACACCTGACCATGCAATCCAGATAACAAATACAATGAGAATGAGCTCAATTCCGAGGATGAAGAGAACTTGTTCAAATGTCATTTCCAAACACATCTCGTCGGGACAGAGTAGTACTTCTTTCTTCCGTAGGATGGATTACTTGATAGATTCTGTATGGTTCCCTAAGTTACATGAATGATGTTCAATGCGAGTGAAAGGTTGCCAAAATACTCTCCATTCACTCTTCATTCTACTGAATCCTGTGCCTTTTTCTGAACCGGTCAATAGCGTCATGTCCCAATCTGCCAACAGCCTTGTCCATATTGTCCTTCCTTATTCTGACCATTGATGGACGCCCATGACAACATGTATACGTACCCTGGGTTTTGGAGAACTCTTCTATAAGATTACGAATTTCTTCAACACTCATTGTCTGACCAGATCTGATTGCTGAATGACAGGCTGTGAGTTTCACAAGCTCATCCATAAATGAGTCTCGCGCTTCATCGATTCCAATTGTCACAATTTGATCTATGAGTGAGATGAGTTCGATCTCCGAGGCCATTCGCCCAAAGATTTCAGGCACAGCGGCAACCGAAACCTCATTGCCACCAAAACTCGAGAACGAAAAACCGAGGTCCTCAAGAGTGTCAACAAGTTCAAGAATCCGCTCCGTGTCGTTAGGACTCAAGCTTAATACAAACGGCTCTAGTAGTTCTTGAATCGCTACTCTGTTTTCATTGACTTCTCTTCTCAGCTGTTCATAGAGCACTCTCTCATGAGCTGCGTGCTGGTCTATGATTAAGAGCCCTTCTTCATATTCAAGAAGGATATAGAGTTGGTGAATTTGACCTATGATTCTGAATACACCGCCTAACAGACTTACAGGGTCTTCATCATCACCAATCTGAGTTAGTGGTTCAAGGATGGTCTGTTCTATCAATGGTACCGTCCTGAGGCTTGTTTCACCAACACCTTTTGACGTGGATGTCTTTGACTCTCCGTTTTGCTTGTTGCTATCATATTGGTCCTCTTCTAAGAACTCTTCCAATGTCTGGCTCTCATCTTGTGAAACATCCACACCCAATGCATCTCTCACAGCTTTGGTGACTATGGAACTCACTTTTTCAAGATTCAGGATTCTTACCTCTCGTTTGGTGGGGTGTACATTAACATCAACATCACCAGCATTCATCGCGATATCAAGTGAGCACACGGGATATTGTCCCTTCATGAGCATTGTTGAGTATGCTGATTCAACAGCCAGACTCAAACGCTCATCTGCTATCGGTCTCTTCATTACTGCAAAGTATTCGCGAGATCTATTTCCTCTCGACACTGGAGGCATCGCAACAAATCCCTCTACCCACACGCCTGCATCTGAATAGTATACCTCGACCAGTCCTTTAGCTACATCGCTACCCCACAGGTAAGTTATCCTGTCAATGGAGTTTTGAGTTGGAGGGCAATCGATTACGACTTTCTCATCTCTGGTCAGTCTGAATCCAACATCTGTTCGGATGACTGCATGTTTCATGATGACTTCCAGAATACGCTGTCCCTCAACCTTTGCACTCGCGAGATGCTTTCGTCTTGCAGGAATCTTCTTGAATAAGTCCTGCACTTCAACCGTAGTTCCGATGGGTCTGGATGAATCGGTTATTGTGGGGCTTTCTCCAGCTCTCGAAACGATGAGTGTACCTACATCTTCATCTGTAGTCTGAGTGGTTATTCTTAATTCTGCCACTGAAGCAATGCTTGCAAGAGCTTCTCCCCTGAACCCGTATGTAGAAATCGCATCAATATCCTTCTTGGTTTCAATTTTACTTGTCGAGTGTCTTGCGAGACAAACCTCACAGTCACTTCTTGCGATACCAGACCCATTGTCTGAGACTACTATCTTGTCTATTCCTCCACCTTCAATGATAATGTCAATCATATCTGTTCCTGCATCTAGTGAGTTTTCAATGAGTTCCTTAACAATCGAAGATGGATTTTCAATTACTTCTCCAGCTGATATAAGCGAAACCAATTCCTCGCTCAGGACTTTTATCTTTCCCACTGCAACACCTCACGTACCTAGCGAAGAGTGTTCAACGATTCCTCCGACAACAGTCATTTCAATATCTATCTCAATAATCCTGTCTGGTGCCACTTCCAGAATGTTCTCAGAAAGCACGACAAAGTCTGCTCTCTTACCTACTGTGATACTCCCTAGAGTATTTTCTTGAAAGACCGAGTATGCGCTCTCCATCGTGTAGCATCGAAGTGCCTCCTCTACAGTCAATCTGACTCTATCATTTTTATGTGTCACCGCAGACCAGATTCCGTATAATGGACTATAGGGCATACCATCTGAACCGAAACAGACCCTGGCTCCATTGTCGAGAGCCACTCGAAACATGTTCATACCACGGACTCGTTCCTCATCAAACCTGTCGTCATAGAGACCTCCTGGTTGTTGCCATCTTCCAACGAAATTGGGCTGCATCGAAAGAATAAGGCCAAGCCCTACTGCTCTACGAATCTGATATTCATTGATCATCTCTGCATGTTCGATTCTATGTCTCTGCTCTCTCAATATACTCTTGTCTGGCAGCTTTTCAAAAGTAGAGATAACCATCTCGAGTGCTTCATCACCAATTGCATGTGTGACTGTCTGGATGTTATTTGCTACTGCCTTTTTGATAACCGCCTCATACTCATCCTGAGGAAACAAAAGCATTCCTTTGTTTTTGGGGTCGTCGTTGTATCCTTTTGAAACAAAAGCAGTCTTCGCGCCAATGGATCCATCTGTGAAGATTTTAACTCCTCCAATCCTAACCATTGGACTCCCCATCCCAGACGTTAAACCTAGTTCAATCATGTGGTCGATTTGATCTACAGGTATGTTCACGATCATGCGAGTGGAAAGTTGATGTTTTGTTTCTATCTCACGAATATGTCTGAGTGTCCCACTTGAAGCATTGTCAATAACGGTAGTGATGCCTTTTTCATTTGCAATTTTATTGCCAACCTTGACCCCCTCCTCAATCTGTTCGCCTGTAGGCTTGACCTTCTCCCAGACTTCATCAATGTCTTTCAGAATTCCCGTTGGTCTTCCAAGTTTATCTCGCTGAACTCCCTTTTGCTTCAGGTCTATGTTGAGCTTCTTGAGACCGATGATGTTCACCGTCGCAAGATGCCCACACACTCGAGTAACCATTATTGGATGATCTTTACTGACAGGATCTAGATCTTTTGCTGTTATGTATCTCTTCTCAGTCCATGTACTCTCGTCCCAGTTATAGCCGAGAATCCACTCGCCTTTGGGATATTTGGGAACTGCTCCTTTTAGAAATTCTACAGCTTCTTCAACAGATCCAACCTTGCCCAGTTGAACATGAGGTGCTTTTATTCCTGCACTAGTCAAATGGGTGTGTGCATCAATGAATCCTGGGATTACAGTCTTCCCACCGAGATCGATAACCCTTTTTGCATTGGGAATAAGGTCCATCACTTCCTCTTCCCCTCCCACCGCGAGTACCTTATAGCTCTTTACTGCAAGCGCATTCGCTGTGGGTTTTTGTGCATCCATCGTAATGATATTGCCATTGAAGACAACTAGGTCAGCTTCCACCTTCATATCAGACACGACCACATTTGGAATCATATTGACATATCTTTCTTGTCATACGGGGCATCGCGAAAGGTCTTTTTTTTCGCACATTTCATCCAACATATCCTCATATATATAAAAATATACTATTATAAATAGATAGACCATATTCATCAATGCCGCCGATTGCATATTCAGGTTTGTCTGATCCACCACCGCGTTCTACTGCGGAACTTGCATTTTGGCTGCATTTTGGAGATGATTCAGATGCGATCAATGCGATTATTCAACAAGACGTTTACCTTGCTCATAGTGTCATTGTTCGTAGTTTCTTTTTCCATTGCTGGAAGCTCAGCAGCACTGCCTTCTCAAACCGTGGCAGGGAGCTCCGCAATCTTTCAACAACCAATCGATGTTGTAGTTCCTGCAGACGAAGGAACCAATTTGGATTGGTATACAGATACTGGGAACTATAATGACACCTGGACTTGGTCAAACAACTACTGGCTCTTTGGTCCTCGGGCGAACTATGAGCTCTTCTTCAACAATGGTTCACAGATTCATGATGATGATTATGTACCTATAAATGAAGAGATCACTTGGAGGATCAACATTCCAAAAAGTATTCTCCGAGGCGCAAGTATAGATAACGTATACATCAATGGATGGTATGTATCTCCTGACATGAATTTCAGTGCAAGTTTCGCTTTTGATTTCTACAATAGTACGCCTATAACCTGGTCAGCGAGTTCGTCAAGTGAGAACTATACAACAGGAGTCTTTGATTATACACCATATGTCGAAGTCAATGCTGGAGCTAGTTCCTTAACAAGTGACTCTTCAATGTATTATGTCAACTTCAAAGTTCGATTCCTTTCTTCTGCACCAATGGGACTCTACAATTCATATATCAACCTCTATGATCGTGATGGTAACTACTATGATGTTCGCTCTCGTTGGGCAACAGACATGATGATGTCTGAATACATGGCAGTCGGAATCCCACGAAGTGAGGCGTGGACTTACTCATACTATGGTGGATATACCCTTGAGAAACAAGACCTGGCTGGTGATCAGATTTACAGTGTGAGTCGGGGTACTGACTTCATGATGCGATTCAACATCACCGGAAATGGTGAGCTTGATTATGCCATGCTTTGGACCTACCTACCGACAGGTGATGTCAGAATTCCAATCAACAGGACTGGATTTCATACAGAGATGATAACACACACTGGTGGCTGGGTCTTTGATCCTGCAATCCAAACTTATGTCTATAATAGTTCAATCCAATATACAGTCCCAGAAGGAGTCTATGGTGATTATATCGAATATGACTACTACTATGGCTCTGACTGGCGTGATTATGAATATCGATACATTATGTGGAACGAAACGTCAGGTATGATGGAGGTCGAGAGTTATACAACCTCTCAAGAAATGAACCTGATGTACATCTACAACTTTACTTCCAATACCTTTGAGCTGCTATATGGCTTTCAGTACTGGAGTTATCCTCTAGACTACTACCAACCAGATGTCTATGAGGAATATATTTGGTACCTTGAGCCCGTTGAGAATGCTCCACTCCAGATATATGCGTTGAATGACACTCTTAGCAATAAGTACGTCAACAATGGAATCATCAGCGTTGAGTTCGTTGGACACTTTACTGACCAAGCACCAAAAGGAGCAACCATCAACTTCAATGATAGAGTTGTCAGCAAGGATGGCTATGAATTCAATGTTCTAGCTGATGACTATGGTAACGCTCCAATGACCTATCAAGAATATCTTGATGCAAAACAAGTTGCAGTGGAATCACCAGTTACAATTGCGAAGCTCTTGAAACAAGACCACTCCGATGTATATGGTTGGTTCTTCCCTGCTGACCCAGGTACACCTTTCGAGGTTCAGGGTCGACTTCAGGGTGGTGCTGATCTTGCAACTGATATCGATGGTGCGCTCTTCTCGATGAAGTCCTATGACAGCATCTGGACAGAAAATATGTACATGTACACTGACATGTACTATGAGATTCTCGTGGGGGCTGACAACAGTGTAACTTTCTCAGCCTACAACTATACTGCAATGGAAAACAGAACGTTTGGCTACCACTGGGAGTGGCAGGAGGTCCAAGTAACCGACTGGCACTGGGAGTACAATGTTACAAGTGGTGAAACAGAGTGGGTCTACGGGGAATACTGGACCTCAGAGGACGTCTGGGTTGAGGGTTGGTACTGGGAATGGTTCTACTTCAACCAAAAAGATGGTGAATGGGTCAGCTCTCAGGATTGGTATTGTAATGATGTTCGTTCTGAGATGACCAAAGTGAATATTGATTTTGCAGAGGTTATTGGTATCACCCATTACAATGCTGGTGGAGACCTTTACTACTCATTCCTCGTTAACTTGACTAATTCAGTCCGTGAGATTACTCACTGGTGGGATTTCAACTTTGCAAACAACACATGGGTCATTGATCCGTCATCCGGTACTGGTTTCCATGATGTTGCAGTTTGGAGACCTGGATGGGTCCACACCTTTGACTACATGGGTGAGGATGTGTTTGTTGAAATATCTTCCAAGATTGGTGTCTTCAATAGCACTATTCCGGGCTCATCTGATTGGATGTCTGTTGATGAAGTCCCATACATCACAATTGATGGTGTTGACTACCCTATCAAGGTAAGAAACATCATGTACCCATACTCATCTGAAACTGAACAAAGAATCATGTTCTGGGACAATGGTGGTGACTACTATGAGTTGCTGAACGGGACAAAAATCTACATTCAAGAGCAGCGAAGTGCTTTCTTTTACAATGTCACTATTCCTGGATACGGTTCCTTCATCTCTGCTCAGAAAGATTACATCTTTTGGGATGATGGTGTTAATGGGTGGTATAGCTGGTGGGATATTTATGGCAACATTCACCAAGGCACCGACTACATGATCTGGGGTTATAATGTGACTGTTGAATTCCTTGAAGCCTCTGACGCTATTCGTGATGGCTACTACCTTCGTATTGGTGAAGCTAATGTGCTCAAGGTGAAGGACTACCCAATCAATGATCCGCGAACTGGCACTGTCTATGTCATCGACGAATATGGAACTCGGTACGACATGACATATGATCCATACTCAGGATACTACTACATGGAATATGAGACCCTCCTGCAACGAGTTTCCTATGTGTCTGAGAGTTACGAGGGTACCTTTCAGGCAGCTCCTGCGTTTATCGCAGACTGGGGTATTCTTCAAGCTCAATGGTTCACGACTGATGGTCATCACGAGATGCCATATCCAGGAGCTCTAGCTGATTGGCGTGGTGTATACTATACCACAACTGAATACGATGGTAAGGTTCCTACAACCAAGACCATTACTGTTTCAGATGTCACCTATTTCCTTGGTGGCAATCCTGACACAAGCACATGGTACGAATCTGACCACTTCAACCATACAGGTTTCTGGGTCATCATAGATTCAACCAACTACACACTAGATGGTCAGAAGATGTGGCATGCACTTGTTAATGGCACTTCAACATGGCAACCAATGACTGTTGGAGGATCATTAGAGTATGGTTCGTTTGCTCAATTAGCCTTCCAAACAGAGGGTACACTTGAAACACCCTATACCTATTATGTTGAATACAATTGGAATTCAACATATTACTACGAGTCCAACTGGACAGTTTCACTCGGAAATGGTTCAGTGTATTCTTGTGAACCACGAATACTCTTTGAGGTGTATCTTGTCGATGCGAATGGAACGCTTGTCTACACATATGACCGATACCCATACGAAGAATGGCTTGGTGGTGACAACTATGTCTACTATATCGTTGATCTTGATGGAGCATTACACTATGTTGACTACTACTATGAATTACCAGCACTGGATGTCGTCATCACCGAAGGTTGGGATGTTTGGGGTCCAAATGGTACAGCTACATTCCATTATTTCGTCAATGGCACAGAGCACATCGAACCTTACTCAGGTGGTCATGGCGGAATGTCAACCATGGTCTTCACAAATGGAACTCTGAGTGGCAAGTACTTCTTCAGATACGCCAATTATGACAATGCCATCTATAATGTGTCATACATGGGTGGAACATACAAAGCAGTCGCAAGGTCCGATTACATCTATCAGATTGGTAGTGTTGAAGGCCAAGCATACACCTACACACTTGCTCCAATCGAGAGTGTCGTTTTCAAAAACTTCCAAGAGATAATCGTTGGCAACCCACGATGGGCACTTTGGGGTGTTCAAACTTGGGCTGAATCAGAGTCCAATAATGCTCTCGACTTAGATGGTGATCTATCGACAACTGATGACCAGTACTACGTACTCTCTGAGTATCAGTCGACAAACAGCTACTATCAAGAATGGACGCGCATGTGGGTCAACCTCATGTGGGATCCAAATGGAACTATTTTTGGTGATGAGATGCTCACTGATTCATGGATGGGTGTTGAGACCTATTCGTGGTCTTATCAGTGGCAGGAGACCTTTTACTGGTTCCATGCAGATGACCTTACACCAGTAGGTTCAGCTGAGTGGGACACAATCAATAACACTATCTTTGATGCTGAAGGGCTTCCTCGGGCTGGTTATTGGGATATTGCACATATGGGTCGTAATGTCACTTGGGAGGACATCCTTGCTGAGGCTGAAGCCAATGGTTGGGACTGGTTTGATCAAGGTGAACAGGAATGGACCTGGTTGTCTTTTGGTGTTGGTCAACATTATGGTGTTGACTCAGAAACCGGATATAGTGGCATTGATTTACGCTACGAGTACTCGGGTCTCATGATTTGGGAAGACACAAACAACAACTCTATCATGGAGGCATTTCTGACAAATCCAGGAGACGGTGAACTTACTCACTATTTCATACCTGATTCAGTTGGAAGTGTGAGCTTTGTCACACCAGGCATGTCATTTGGCGTTACTGATGCATCTGGTCATCTGTTGGTTGGCGTTGAGGATGAGATAACATGGGGTGTCACTTTCAGTGATATCAACGGTACTGTATTCCCATTCAATGCATATGCATACTGGGACTGGTACGGTGGTGTAGTGACTGGAAGTGATCTAAAGACATTCGATGAGCGACCAACCAAGGTCACAATCGATGAGCTCTCATTTCTGGTCCACTTCCAAGGTTTCATCAATGAAACCGAAGGCGCCACAAACAATTATGCAACTCTCAAGGTTGACAACACAGTTGGACAGTGGGGTGTAAATCTAATCGGTGGTATCGCTAATCTCGAAGGCAAGTCGCTTGCTCTCAACTATCTTGCAGATGTGAGCACTTCACAATTCAGGGTAGAAGAAGTCGGTGTTGATCCGGAACAAACAATTGTTTCAGACCGATTCCAGATAGGTGATAACCGTGCAAGATTCGCTGAGATGATTATCGGTGGAGTAACATACGAGTGGGCCGCTGATCCATACACTGCATATAATGTCACAAGCCAGACAACTCCATTCAGTACTTTCACTAGTGCTTACCAGTCTGAGGATGGCAAATCTGCCACCTCATGGTCATTCACCTCAACACAGTATTACGTTTCGATTGGATTTCCGCATTGGGATGGCTATTACGTCTATCAGGACCCAATCTTCGTTGGTTATGTCAGTAACTCTGGCAATCCTGGTGGTGCTGTAGCATTCAACAATCTGGGATTCAGTCCTTCAGTTCCATCCTCTACTGATGCTGTGACTGTTGGCGTGGACCTAGTGACCGACGATGAGATCTTCAGTGTGGCGCTTCAGTACAGTACTGATGGCTACAACTTCAATGGCATCTCCGGAATGTGGTCTGACTCACCAAACCATTGGGTTGGTGAAATTCCTTCCTATCCTGAGGATACTCAAGTCTGGTACAAGGTAGTTGTCACAACCAACTCTGGAACCTACGAATCTGACATCAAGTCTTACATCGTTGGCCAAGGCGCAGTGACGGAACCAACAGAGCCTCCAACCACCCCACGACCAACTGGACCAAGTGGTCCGATTGAGCTATCAACAGAGATGTTGTTGATGCTTGGTGGTGTAGGCGTTGTGGTTGTCGTCCTCGGTGTGATGGCTAAGAGACGCAAGTAGAACAAGAAGAGGGGCCATATTGCCCCTCTTTCCCTCTTTTTTATTTCTTTGGAACCTTTTTCCAATCGTCCAAGAATTTCTTGATACCGACGTCCGTAAGTGGATGATTGACCATCTTGTCTAGTACTGCTGGGGGAATCGTGGCGATATCTGCGCCGATTAATGCAGCCTCATAGACATGTATCGGATGTCGAATACTAGCAACTATGATTTCAGTTTCAAATCCATAGTTCGCATAAATCTGGGCTGTTCCCTCAATTACATCCATTCCAACTTGTCCGATATCATCGAGTCTTCCTATGAAAGGCGAAACGAAAGTTGCACCTGCTTTTGCTGCAAGGATAGCTTGGTTTGGACTAAAGACAAGCGTGACATTGGTTTGGATTCCCTCATCTGCACAGACCTTGACTGCCTTAAGCCCCTCCCATGTCATGGGTATTTTGATGGCAGCATTATCAATCCAACTGTTGAGCTCCCGAGCTTCTTTCAGCATACCTTCGGAGTCCTCGCTCACGACCTCCAGACTAATTGGTCCCTTTACAAAAGAAGCAATCTCATCAATGACCTCTCGGAAGTCACGACCCTCCTTTGCTACCAGGGATGGATTGGTTGTCACTCCATCAACCATTCCTCGATCATATGCTTTGCGTATTGCTTCAACATTGGCAGTATCAATGAAGAATTTCAACTCTAGTTATCTCCTGTCTTGACCAGAACATGGTCTCTACTATCCGAGTAGGTGTGTTTGCTGAATTTAAAGCGTGGGGTCTGGGTCTCTATTTCATTGCCTTCTTGAAATCGCGAACTCTCTGCTCGATGTCTGGAGCCTTAAACACTGCTGATCCTGCGATAAAGAAGTCAGCACCTGCCTTCCGAAGGTCAGCAACATTATCTAGAGTCACACCACCATCCACAGCAATCCTGACCTCCGGTTTTAACTCATCAAGCAGTGCCCGAAGGTCTGCTACCTTCGCCATTGTAGAAGGGATGAACTTCTGTCCTCCAAATCCCGGGCAGACGCTCATCAGAAGAACTGAGTCAATAAGGTCAATTACTCCTTCAACTGTCTGAACTGAGGTCGCTGGGTTCAAAGTGATTCCTGCCCGTGCACCATGGTCGATTATCAATTGGACTGTTCTATAGACATCGAAGGACGCCTCCATGTGTGGATAAATCAGCTCCACTCCTGCATCAATGAACTTGGGGATGTACTCCCGAGGATTAGTTATCATAAGATGGGCATCGAGAGGAAGGTCGGTGATTGCCCTCATCTGCTTTGCTACCCAGGGACCAAAGCTGATGTTGGGTACAAAATGTCCGTCCATGATGTCAAGATGGAAATAGTCTGCTCCACCCTTCTCAGCCGCCTTGATGTCTGCTTCAAGGTTGGCAAAGTTAGCTGCTAGAATTGAGGGTGTGAGTAGAGGTTTATGCATAACCAAACCTCTGACTGCCTTGATTTTAATCTTCTCTAATGTCAACAGCAGTAACACAGAAACTTAACTATAGTTTTTTATACCTCTAGTTGCCTGATATAATAAGGATGATTGGAATGACAGAAAGGAAGGTCAAGAAGGAGCTACAACCAGTTCAACGTCAAGATTTACTCGATGCGTTGAGAATCCGTTTTGAAGAAAACATGAACCGTCATAAGGGTCTTGTATGGGCGAATGTAGAAGCAAGGCTGAAGGCTGATCCTGAGAAACTGTGGTCGCTAAACGAAATGGAAAGGACTGGCGGTGAACCTGATGTAGCTGAATATGACAAGAAAACGAACGAATTCATTTTCTATGATTGTTCAGCACAGAGTCCCGAAGGTCGCAGATATGTCTGTTACGATCGTGAAGGGCAGGATGCGAGAAGAAAGATGAAAGGTACCAAAAGTACGAGCTCGGAAGGTCTGAAAGGCAACGCAATCGATATGGCAGGTACTATAGGTATTGAGATCTTAACAGAAGAGCAGTATCGAAAGTTGCAGAAACTTGGAGAATTCGACACTAAGACTTCAAGCTGGGTGAAAACACCTTCTGCTATCAGAGAACTAGGTGGTGCCATCTTTGCTAGTCGCCGCTACAACCATGTCTTTACGTTTCACAATAGTGCTCCTTCTTTCTATAGAGATAGAGGGTTCCGTGGCTCGTTAAGAGTCTAAACTTTGTGCGCGTCACGACTTTCGACGCTTTATCTCATCTTGGATTTCCTTGAGTTCGTTTAAAGCATCCATTGGTGTTGTTCTGTCCAGGTCCATATGTTCTATTTTCTCAACGATTGGATCATCAATGACAAGAGCCTCTAGACTCGCTTGCTCAGTATTCTCAAAGTCCGCATCTGTCAGGTCGACCGCTGAGATGTTCTCCTTCTCAAGTCTGACCAAAAGCTCCTTTGCGCGTCTGACTACTTCATCTGGAACACCAGCTAATGCCGCCACATGCACTCCATAGCTCCTATCGGTTCCGCCATCTACCACCTTATGAAGGAAGACAATGGTATCACCTGACTCCTTAGCTAGAGTGTGTACATTTTTGACCCCATGATATAGTTTCGACATATCTGTCAACTGATGAAAGTGAGTAGCAAAGAGAGCTCTTGTCTTCATCTGGACAATTCGCTCAGCAACAGCCCACGCTAGAGCCATCCCATCAAATGTTGATGTCCCTCGACCTATCTCATCCAGTATAACCAGACTCTTCTCGGTTGCATTGTTCAGGATGTTTGCGGTTTCAACCATTTCAACCATGAACGTACTCTGTCGGGCAGTGAGATCATCAAATGCACCAACTCTGGTGAATATCCTATCAACGAGTCCTATCTCTGCACTCTTTGCAGGGACGAAGGTTCCCATCTGAGCTAGTAACACTATGATGGCACATTGACGCATGTAGGTACTTTTCCCAGCCATATTGGGACCTGTCACAATCATCAGTGTTGTCCCTCCATCACCAATCTCAATGCTATTGGGCACGAACTCATTAGGTCCAAGCATGACCTCAAGTGATGCATGTCTTCCATCAGTTATCTTGATGCGTGTGCTGTCTGTGATCTTTGGTCTGCTATAGCGTCTAGTGACTGCAACATCTGCTAGAGACACCAGAACATCTGCAGTTGCTACAGCATCTGAGTCCTGCCGTAAGCTGCTGGTGACTTTCCTGATTTGTTCGCGGAGACCCTCGTACAACTCGTACTCAACCTTGTTGATCCGTTCCTCTCCTGCAAGAACAGTGGACTCTTTCTCCTTAAGGTCGGGTGTGATGAACCTCTCTGCATTGGCTAAGGTCTGCTTGCGTTCATACTCATCAGGCACCATTGAAAGGTTGGCTTTCGTAACCTCAATATAGTAACCAAAGACCTTGTTGAAGCCAACTTTTAATGTCTTGATTCCAGTTCTTCTTCGCTCAGACGTTTGCAGAGATGCAATCCATTTCTTGTCGGAAGAAATTGTGTCCTTCAGCTCATCAAGTTCTTGGCTGAAACCTCTTAGTATCATGCCTCCATCTCGCACTGAAACAGGTGGGTCATCCACAATTGCGGACTTCAATGTTTTGTGAAGCTTGGTGAATGGGTCAATAGAACTTGCTGACTCCTTCAATATCTCACTTTTGCACTCTGAGAGGGACATCTTGATCTTAGGGAGTTTCGCAAGAGCATTCCTAAGAGCCAAGAGGTCTCGTGCGTTGGCCGAACCAAACACAATCCTGCTGGTGATTCTCTCCAGGTCTCCCAAATCTCTAAGACTGTTTGAGATTTCCTTTCTATGAAGGGCATCTCGTGCTAGTTCCTCTATAGCATCCTGTCTTTTCTCTATCTCCTTGAGGTTACGGAGGGGTCTCAGCATCCATTGTTTCAACTTCCGTTTCCCCATGGGAGTTACTGTCTTTGAGAGCACCGAGAGTAATGTCCCCCTAGTACTGCCATCCCTCGCATTCTTGACAAGCTCTAGATTGCGTTGTGTTGTTGGATCGACTATCATATGCGCCTCAACGCTATAGGTACGAATTCCAGAAACTGTCATAGTCCCTGTTTTGTGAACATCATTCAAATACGATAGGACCGCACCAACAGCTCCAAGAGCCACACGCTTATCGCTCAGTCCATATCCATCCAGAGTTGTTACTCCAAATTGTTCTTTCACAAGTTCTTCCGCATTCCGTACTGAATAGTCAGTGTCAGCTCGGAAAGTGACTTTAACACCCATCTCCTCAAGGATCGTCTTGAGATTCGATTTTGCTGTCGAGTCAGGAAGGAGAATCTCCGAGGGTGAGAACTTACCTATCTCGTTCATCGTTGTTTCGCCATCAAGTGAGGCTTCGAACTCTGTGGCAAGAAACTCTCCGGTTGAAACATCAACTGCTGACAGTCCAATCAAGTCCTCATGTTGCACCAAAGAAACTAGATAGTTGTTGGTTGTGTCATCAAGCATTGTACTCTCAAGAACTGTGCCTGGTGTTACAACTCGAACGACATCTCGTTTCACTAGCCCCTTTGCCTGCGATGCCTCCTCAACCTGTCGTGCGATGGCCACAGTATAACCTGCCTGTAGAAGTTTGGCGATGTACCCATCTACAGAATGATTAGGTACTCCACACATTGGCCACTTGTCTATCCCTTCTCCCCGTGCAGTGAGTACAATATCCAAGATTTTACTTGCAATCTTGGCATCCTCATTGAACATCTCATGAAAATCCCCAAGTTGATACATGAGTATGCAATCGGGATATTGTCTCTTCAACTGAAGATATTGCCTCTGCATAGGGGTTTCTTTACTCACTCTTGCTCCCTGCTTCTCTTATTTCCGACTGCTTCTTTAATAATGGCATCGACAAAATGGTTCCGGTTAATAATTCATGTCTTGAGTAAAATTTGTCCATAATCGAACACTGACACTTTTCATTTTGCAACTTACTGATCTAATTTTTTAACGTGTAGATTACAGTTAGTCCATTATCAAATAAGCTTGAGTTAAAAGGAACAATTAAGAGGGTCTTTGAATCGATTTGAGAGCGACAGGGTGCAATTCTTGAGAACACGCATTCTAGGACTCTCCGGAAGTCCGAGGACGAGCAGCAACACCGCGATACTTGTGGAAACAGCTCTCGATGCTGCAGAGAAAGCAGGTGCAGTAATAGAGTTTCTAGACTTGTCTGCACTCGATATTCGAATGTGTGAACATTGCAGTGAGTGCTCTCAAACTGAAAGGTGCAAACTTAATGATGACTTGAACAAAGTTGCTGATAAGATGAGAGTTGCTGATGGCATCATCTTTGGCTCTCCAGACCACCATGCATCCGTGGCCGCACCTTTGAAAAATGTGATGGATCGTACAGGCCGTTTCATGAAGCTTGAGGGCAAGGTTGGTGCTAGCATTGTCGTTGGTCGTAGATCAGGTACTGACATCACAATGACTCAGATGTTGTTTTTCATGTTAGTCAAAGAGATGATTGTACCTGGTGGAGTACATTGGCCAATAGGTTTTGCATTGAATGCTGGAGACATTCGAGCTGATACTGAAGCTATTGCCATGGCAAAACAAATGGGGACACGCATTACTCAACTTGCTACGAATTTAGTTAGAAATCCTGTGCCTTGGGCGCATGAACCAAGACCAACCGGACAAAAAGTCCGTTTTGGACATGAGTGGCAATAATCACGTCGTCGTGGACGCTTCATACTTACTCGGACAAGATGTCAATATTTTCGTAGCGTGTATGAGCGACGCTGACTGCAACTGACCAATGGCTACTATCTCCTGACCATCTATCAGATTCGGAGTATCTCCAAGTATAAGCACCGTGATTGTGTGATTCTCACCTTCCATCACCAATGTCACATTCTCTGATGTTGTTGCCAGTGAACCAGCTTGATATGCTCCCTTGACCTGAATGTTGCGACCCATGTACGGATCGGGATTTGTGACAACCTCATCAACTGCTAGATATGGATCTACGAATAGGTTCAGCATAGCAAATGCAACGAAACCAATTGTTGCAACCAAGATGATTGCTACAGCTGCCATTCGCGTTCTCTTCTTCATTACTACTGGTCTCCTTCTAGCTGTGAATCCACCATCTTGAGTTGCTTCTCTATTCCTATCATCCTCAATAAAAGATATGCTAGGAATACAAAGATGCCTCCCCAGAGGATAACGGCTACAATGAACAATTCAAATTGCTGCATGACGTTAACTCCTTTCCATTCTTATTCTCATCAATTTTTCTTGAGCTGAATCAATTTTGTATGACAAATCCACCATGATCAAAGCGATGAACGTAACTGCGATCATCGCAACGAACAAAGTCATCATATGTTCAACTTCCATTTGGAGCCCTGATGGCTCAATGACTATTGGGTGTAGAGTATCCCAAATTCGAATTGAAAGATAGCTCAATATTACCATTGGGAATGCTACAATTCCAAAAATTGAACCAAACTGAGCTCTGGACTCACGATCACCAACTGAGGCTCGATATGCTAGAATACACGCGTACGCCACCCACAGTATTAGAGTGGTTGTTTCTCGAGGATCCCAGTTCCAGTATGAATTCCAAGCTGCATTGGCCCACATCATTCCAGAAAGCAAGGTTATCGTTGTGAACAACAAGCCAAGCTTGATTGCTACTGCTCCAAGGATATCATATTTCAAATCTCCTTTCCAGAGATACATTACACTGCAGAGTAATGTCCCCCCAAATAGTCCATATGCCACAAGTGCGGGTGCTACGTGCTGAAAGAAGATTCGAACATTCTCTCCCAGCTGGACATCTGGTGGTGCGAAGATCCAAGTCATATAGACATACAAGAGTGCTATCGCTGCGGTGATTCCAAGAAAAATCAGCTGGGTTTTTCTCACGGTTTTTCAACTCGAATTGTCGGCGGACAACACAGTTCGTAATATGAAGGTTTTGTTAACAGTGTTAACATCAAAGCTTCACGGTGAAAGTGCGAAGTGAAACACTGATGCTGATAGTGTCAACATTGCTATCAGATGTGCTAGTAGAATTTCGAAAATGAACAAAACTGTTAGACCCATCCCTAATACTAGTGCGCCTGTTCCAAGGACAGCAATTTTGGTGAGTTCGATTAACAACATCAGACCTGAGATTGCTGTTGGGAAGTATACCAAGGGAAAAATGGTCGACTTCGACTCTGATGGCATCGTCAAGGCTGATGCCATTGATCCCACTGCTGCCAAGTCCAATGTACCGATGAGAATAGTGGCCATCATTAGTGGGAGGTCATTGAATATAGAGAAACCAAACAATACCGAGATGATAGGAACCAGAAAAATCTCCACGAGTCCCATTAGTAAAAATCCATAGACTACCTTTCCTAGATATACAGACCATGCTGGAATTGGAGCTGTGGCTAAACCTCGAAGTGTGCCTGTTTCTGCTTCTGAAAGGAATATAGGTGCAAATCCAAACATGCCTGTGAAGAATATGATGACCCAAAGCAAAGCGCTACCAACTTCTTGTGGCACTATTCCTCCTGTGACTACTGCAAAGGAAAAGGCTAGAACTGCAATCAATGCAAAGAGGAACATCGAGAACATTTCGAACTTCTTACGAAATTGAGTGAGAATGTCTTTCTTCGCGATTGCCAGTGCTGCACCTAGTCCTGATGTCATCCTTACACCTCACAGAGATTGGTCAAATTCAGATATTGGACCTTGGCTTACAACCACACCCTTTCTAAGTGTCACATACTCATCACACAATGCTGCACCATATGCAAGATTGTGTGTTGTTACAATAGTCGTTCTTGCATTCCTATACTCATTCAGGTATTCCCAGAAGTCTTCAGTTGTGTCTTTATCCAGCCCACTGAAAGGCTCATCCAGAAGCAACAATTCAGGATCGTGTATCAGACTTCGGACAATATCGAACCTTTTCTTCAGACCCGTTGAGAGATTCTTCACAGGTTCTTCAAGCCATGTATTAATGGAAAATCGTGTGGTCAAATCCGCGACCTGAGATTCAAAAAACTCTGCTGCGAGCCCGTAGAGTTTCCCGTAGAACTTAAGATTCTCCAGACCTGTCAGTTCCTCGTAGAGAAGCACTTTGTCACCTACCAGCCCGATTCTGCTTTTCACCTCTTCAGGCTCTTCCTGAGGATCAAATCCCATCACAGAGATTTGCCCTCCATGAGGTCTCAGAAGGGTGGAGATGACTCGCATGAGCGTTGTCTTGCCCGCTCCATTGGATCCAAAGAGACCATGAACCCCTCCCTTCGAAAACCTGAGTGAAACTTTCCTTAATGCGACTCTGTAGCCATAGCGTCTTGTGAGTTCGTTTGTTTCTATGGCTACTGTCACTAGTTGATCCACCTTTGATGTCAGCTGAACGCACTTGAAACCCTTATTTAATGTGCTGGATGAATGCCTCATGCTTTAACTTGGTTCAGCTGATGCTGAGGATGTTGTTACTCAAGTCCCATCAAACTCATGAATAGGTCCTCAATATTGAGTACCTTGATATCCACTCCACGTTTTTTCACGGCATCAAGAAAGTTCAACTTACAGAACACACAGGATGAAACAACAGTTGTTGCTCCAGTTTCGAGGGCCTGATTTAACCTTCTCTCAGCCACATTGATCGCATTCTCGCCGAATCCAGCCTTGAATCCTCCTCCGGCTCCGCAACAAACAGAGTTTTGCCTGTTCCGCTCCATTTCAACGAAATTAATTCCAGGGATACTTTTTAGTATCTCTCTAGGTGGTTCAAAGATGCCAACATGTCGGCCGAGATGGCAAGGATCGTGGTATGTTACTGTTTCGGGGTAATCCTTCTTCCACTCGAGCTCTCCTTTTTTCAGCTTGAGAGCCAAGAATTGTGTAAGATGTTGGGTAGAGAAGGGGAGAATACCATGTCTTTCTCTGTAATATCTGGGCCAATCTAAAGTTGTTGTCCGATAACATCCTGAGCATGAGAAGATGACATGCTTGATACCTCTAGACTTCATTTGCTCAACATTATGAACGATGAACTTCTCAGCCTCGAGTGTTCCTAGCAGCTCCATCTCACCATCCTCTGACTCCTCGTGAATCGGACGAACCACCTGTCCTGTTCTAATCAATGGGCTACAACAACAGTATTCATCAGCTCCAAGAATCTGAGGTTCAACTCCAAAGTAGTTGAGCATTCGAAGAGTCGCATCAGCAATCTCTGGTCTCTTGTACGATGCTGTGCATCCTACAAAATAACCCCACTCAGAATCTTCCGAGATTCTTGTATCTGGTTGGACCCAGTCACCTCGTTCCCTAGGGTTCTCTCCAAACACATTGTTGAATTTAAATGCCATATCACCCATGACATGCAATTTTCCATAGGGCCCCTTGCCCATCTGAACGAGTTTTTTCCGAACATCCTCGATTATTCTGACATATGGTACTTTGATAGGACACCTCTCGACACACTGTTCGCAGGTACTGCACGCATATACTGCTCGTATGAATCCTTCATCAACAGGTAGATTCTTCTCAACATATGATCGTAAAAGTCTAAGACGTCCTCCAGCGAAGTACGCTTCCGACTTAAACTCCTCATAACTAGTGCATGTCCATCTGCATGTCGAGCAATTACTACATAGGACAATCTGGTCAGGATCCACATCAAGCTCAGGTGTAAAGAATCGCGCCATCTAGAAACTTCCCTCCTGGTATGATACTGGAATCTGTAGAATCTTCTTCGCTCTTCGGAGTAATGCCTGCAACCTCCGGAAGTTTCCATTCATTGTAAACATGAGATTCAATCGTGTGTATGACATGACACAATGTGTCAACTTGTCAGGATTCATTATTCCTTTCGGATCCCAAGTTTTACGAAGTTCCTTATAGCGCTTGTAATCTTCAGGTTGGTATTTCTTGATGTAGACGGTGTTCTGGAGCCCTAAAGTATAGAGCCTACCACCTCGTCGATACATCATTTTTACAAGTTTGTGAAGCATAGATTTTCCAGACATAAAATGCATCCAATGCCTGTGGTCTGAGGGAGCAAACACGCAAAGTCGGGCCATTGAAGAGCTACCAAGAACGCAATAGAAACAAGAATTGATGTGGTAGTTGCTTGCGATTTTGTACATCTTCCTTACGATTGGCTCAATATGCTGAATCGGAATCCAGAAATTCTGCATTGACAGTGTGGGGACCTCGAGCTTCAGTTTCATCTCGACGATGTTTCTGTCTTCCCAATTCTTGTTGTAGTAATCCTGTTGCATCTCCTCTCCACCCGCAACCTCAAAAATACCGCGGGCAGTTTTCATTGATTCAGCTACTTCATCTGCGGGTCCGCCATATGTTACCATAACAAAGAACAGCCCCGATGTCCCCGGTGGTAGACCTCCTTGAATCCGCCACTCGTATTCAAGGTCCGTCAGTCTTAAGTAGACTGGTTGTGTTTTCGTCTTACTTAACCGGGAAAGAGCATCCACGGCTTTATGCAGGTCGTCGAACGCAAACATAAAGCCCTGAATTTCTTCTGGTATCGGAATCACTTTCATCTTTATGGTTGTGACAACCCCAGCAATCCCAGAAGTTCCAAAGAATGGCTTCATGTCTTCTCCCGTTACCGTATCGATAGTGCCATCTGGTCTAACAACTTCCATCTCAAGCACATTTTCAATCATTGAACCATACTTCGGGGTTCCGACTCCAGCCGAACCACCAATTGCTAACCAACCAGCAAGGGTAGATGCCACACCACTCTGAGGTGCAGATGGTATTGCCAAGCCATGTTTGCTTAAATCATTGTTGAGAATCTCCCAAACAGCGCCTGCTTCTACTATTATCCACCCATCATCTTTGTTTACTTCTTTGAGTTTATCCATGCGTTTTGTGTCAATCACAATTCCGCCCCTTGTCGGACTTGCTGAACCATAGTAGCACGTCCCTCCACCTCTTGGAATGATGGGTATTTTCTTCTTTGAGGCGAATTGAATAATTTGTGATACTTCTTCACTTGACTCTGGCCACGCTACATAGTCTGCAAGCCATTTCTTTTTCCATCTATAGTGATAATATGGGATTCCGGTTGTATCTCCACTTGCAGATAGACGCTCAGCAATCAGGTCACTAACCCATGGCACTTCGGAAAGTTTTGTGATTTGGTCTGTTGAATTCATCATTATTCACCTCTAGGCAATATATAGAAGATATCCCATGACAAAGACTATTGTCCAACATGTTGCAGCAGTCAGACCAGGTATTTGTGTTCGAATGCCTGATATGCCAGTAAGAAAGGCACCAACACCAGCCAAGTACCCAATCACACCTAAACCAATATGGATTAGATGAAACAGATCCGCGCTTCCTGATCTCAACACCGTGTCTGTAAGTGGGAGAATCGCTACGATATTGACTGATGTCAGTAACAAGGCCAGTCCTGCACATACTCCATGGACAAAGGTGTATTTCTCTTTAGAAATGTAATATAATGAAGTACCAATATAGAGGAGTATCAGTGCGGGAAGTCCAAGTATGACGCTCATGTGTACATTGCCGATTTGTAATGCCTGAAGTTGACTAGTTATCATAGTTGTAGTCATTCAGATACCTCCTTGAGTGAGAAATGATGTTTTGATGGCTTGCACGAAAGAAAAACAAGTTGCAGAAGGTCACCTCTTTCTGAAAATGGATAGAATAAGTATTGAATTGGTGCTTTCATTACATTCAAGCCCTGGTCACATCCAACATTCATTCTACCTCCTTTAATGGAAGATTTTCCTTCCTAGTCTAAGGAATGGTGTACCAATTGAAAGTACGACCGTTATTGGAATAAGATTAGCAAACTCTGAAACAGCATATCCAACAAGTAACCCTACAGCGAACCAGATGAGAAAGCTCGTTAGATCATTGACTACTATCCATGGAACATATGCCTGAAATATGGTTGGTACAAACAATCTTGCAACCCAGATGACGACTGGTGCAATTAATCCTGCAGCGAACATGATGAGCAGATTTATCCTAATACTCAGTACCAATGGTCCTGGAAATACTTTGTGTGAATTGAGATATCCCTTTTTGTCAGTTTTACGTTTCAGATTTGACATCTTAGCGTATTCTTCTTTACCATAGAAGCTCCTCGAATGTGCAGCGTTCCACATTCCGATAGAGTAAGCCCTGCCACCATGTTTCAATCCTAGATTGATCACATCCAAGGAACGATACCAACCCATGAGGAATGATATTCTGCGACGTTCATCATCTGGGAACCATGTCAGAACTGCAACCTCTCCTCTGTCGGTTATTGCCCCTTCTAGGGCAAAATCCTCATCTTTGAAATGCTTGTTCATATGAGTGATATACTCATCAAGATTCTCTAGTGGAACGTATACCTCAGAAGGCGCTAGACTCGGTCCCAGTCTCTTAATCCGCATGGGATAGAACCGCTCACCCCATTCATGCTCTGCAACCTCCTTTGATTCAAGGGATCCACTATACCGACTTACAATATGTTCAAGTTTTTCAATCTCGGTAGCTATTTCATCCTCGGTACCTTCGAAAGCGCACGAGATTACAAATTCACCAGTCGTTGGTGGAGCTTGATTCACCTCTCTTAGCATACCATAGAATTTGTCCGTTATGAAATGCAGATAGAAGGGTCTTGTAGCCTCAAGAATATCCTGAAGTGCTCCAACCATTAGACTCTGGCTTCTAAAGGAGGATGTTGTTGGTCTGATGTTTCGAAGTGGAATGATTTTTAGGACGACTTTTGTGATCACACCAAGTGTACCATTGCTGTCCAGAAAGAGCTGCGTTGAATCAGGATTATACATAAACTCGCCGACATCACCATAGAATGTATCTCCTCCACCAAAGTTCTTAGTTTCTTTTTCTATCATGAATTCCTCTTCGGACGTTTCCTTTGTTCGAATAACTCTACCATCTGGAAGTACTACTTCAAGGTCTACCACCTGTTCTGATATACCACCATATTTTGTACTTCCGATTCCAGATCCGCCTGCTGCAACCCAACCTCCAACCGTGCTTGATGGAGCGCTGGAAGGATAAGCGGCTACGGTGACACCCTCATCCTCTAGCTCTTCAATCAGTTTTCCCCAGATTATTCCAGCACCTACCTCAATTGTCATTGTCTGTTTGTCAATGTTCAGGATCTGATTCATTCTGGTCATTTCAACAACAAGTCCACCTCTTGTAGGAAGTGCGCCCCCATATCCACTTGTCCCATGACCTCTGGGAACCACAGGGATATTATTCTCTTTGCAATAAACCAACAGATTCGACACAACTTCAGTTGTTGTTGGTTGAGCTACGGCTTCCGCGTGCGGATTTAATACATCATTGACAATTCCAGGCAGTGCTGCAATATCACTTGAGTAAAGTTTGGTCATGTATTTCTCAGCTGAGAAATAGTCTTCACCTACGATGTCAGCCAAATTCTGAATGTGTTTCTTCCCAATCATTCTAGCACCACCTAGAGACCCAACGCCTCCACCACAATCTGAGACAGGTCTTTGAACTTGATCTTAGATTCGCGGTTTTCAATTCCATCATTAAGAGACATTGTACATGATGGACATTCACTCGCCAATATAGTCGCACCCGTCTTTTCAGCCTCCTCAATCCGTCTTGCTGAAACTCTAACTGACGCTACTGGATATGTTCCTTTGAGTAATCCGCCACCACCACAACATCTAGCTTTGTTCCGATTGTGTTTCATCTCTTTCAATGTAAGGCCCGGAATTGCACTAAGAAGCTCGCGAGCTGGATTGTAGATATTCTGATGTCTTCCCAATTCACAAGGATCGTGCCACACCACTTCATGTGGGTACTCTTTATCGAACTTGATCTTTCCTTCTTTCAGTAGCCTAAGTGCGAACTCAGAAAATGGAAGGAATTCGAGACCTTCAACCACCTCTTTCCCGAGGAGATGTGGATATTCTTCAGCAAATGCTCGATGACAGCCTGGACAATTGAATACAACTGTCTTGACACCGAGATTCTTTAGAGCTTTAATGTTGTGCATGGCCAGTTCTTTTCCTTTGTCAAAACCACCTGCAACGAAGTAAGGATTTCCACAACAGAATTCATCATCTCCTAGAATTGTGAAATCCACTCCTGCAGCATCCATTACCCTTATGGTGTTCTCACCCATGTGGGCAAGAGTACCTTTGAATGAAATGTTACATCCTGCGAAATAAGCAACCTCTGCTTCAATACCAATCCTATCTTCCACGAGATCATCAACCATATCTGTCCAGAGGGTCCTGTCAGCTTGGTCCATCTCCATAATGTTCTGAGTCTGCTGTAGCGAATCATCAATGTAATTGACAATCTCTGGCCATTGATTTAGATTACCTATCTCTTGTCTTGTTAGTTGCCAAAATCTTAGGAGAGGAATGTTTGTCTGACAAATCTCTTGACAGGCTCCACATAGTGTACAATAGAAGATCCTCTGAGCGAAGTCGGGTGGAATCGGTTTGTTTTCTTTGATAAGGGTTCTAAGTTGCTGTAACTTTCCTCTAGGTGATTGCGAGTCCCAAAGTGTGTCCAAATATGCTGGACAAACGAATGTACAGAATCCACACTTTGCACACACTGTTGGCTCTATGTCGAGTCCTTCAAGTTTGTGAGGTTCGTATGGTTTTGTCATTACTGAATCTCCTTATCACGGCCATGGTATTCCGATCCAGTCTAGGATTGGTTTTAGGATTGAGGTATCATAGACAAATATACCTCCTAATGCTCCCATGATCATCATCAAGACCCCACCAAAGATTACTAGAATCGCGTAGGGGAAATAGGTGGACGCCTTAACCCACACTCTGTCTCCAAGCCTTGCGCGAACAATAATCAGATAGACATAGATCTCCATAGATACTACCGACCAGAGAATCTTGAACCGCATTATTGATGATTCAACCAAGTCGAGGAATGTGTACTCGTCCATGAAACCTGTTAATGCCCCAGCGAACAGTCCTAGAAGACCGATGATACCCCCTACATATATGAATACATCAAATTGATGAAATATCTTCGATAATCTAGTCCCTGGTGTGTTTATGTTGTCCCTAAAGAGTATACGAAGTAAGAGATTTACCAAAGCCACAGCAGCTGTGGCAGTCAAAATTCCAGTATGAAAGTGTACGAAAACAGGATGAATCGCCATTCATATCACCTCTTCATTGACCTCTCCTGAATGCTAGGTATCCAAAGATTATCAGCAGCACTCCGGTGACAATAGGAACCCCAATCATCATCATTCTCCAAATTTCCACTCGATCCAATGGTGGGGGAGTTGTTGGCAAAGTACCAGGTTCGCCTGTTACATTGACTGCAACATCAAATGAATCTGAAAGAGCTCCTGCTGCTGCGGTCCAGATTCGAATTGTATAGGTGCCATTGGTAAATGGTGTAAAAGTTATCGCTACTGATATTTCTCCAGCAGCTCCATTAGTGTCATTTGTTGATCCGTCTTGGACTAGAGGTTCAGAAACCATGAAATAATCATTGTCAGCCCATCCACTCTTGATTGCGATATATTCAGCTCCATTTCCTGCTTCTATCTGAAGTGTAAAGGAGTCTCCAGTTTCCGCATCAACTGTGGAGTTTGTTGTAACTGTGAGTGTACCTGTGTTTGTATGACAATTTCCACACTCACTTGTGTAATCAGAATTTGCCACAACTGAATTTGCTGCAGCAATAACCAAAACAAGAAAGCTCATGACTACAATGAGCTTCGTAGCGTGGTTCCGTTTCATATATTCGTCACCTAGACTTGGTTACATATTGCATCTATAGAACGATTCAAGGCATTATCCAAGTTTCGATTTTGAACATAAATCCCGTATAAGAGCATATTGGTAAACCATGTTAATAGTAATATTGCACACAATGGTGCATGTCAATTTTCTATAGTGCAACACAGTTTTGTAAGCTCATCAATCACTTCAATGTTTACCTACGAAAAATCTTGCTTAGAATTCTTAGTAGAGGAATACCTATTGAGAGTGACAGATTAAGTGACATTAGTCTAATGACAAATATACCAAAAAGACCAGCTCCCAATGATAGCCACACCAGTAATGGAATAGGACTTAATCCAACCAGACTCGATCCCAACAGTTGTGACAACCACTCCCAACCAATAAAATCCGGTCCAATCAGACCTGCAAATAGCACAACAAAGAATCCAAGCAGAAATCCGAATACCATCGATGCACGACCAACCGTAACTCTTCCACCAAACACCTTCACAGGATTCATGAGATTGTCAGGGTCTAACCTCTTCTTCATAATCTTCAGGTCTTGATAGTTTTTACTACCATAGTACTTTTCCGCATGTCGCGAGTTCCAAAGACCAACAGCATATGGGAGACCGCCAAATCTCTCAGCTAAAGCTGCTATCCGAAAAGACCTGTACCACCCAATTGTGAATGAAAAACTCTTTCGCTCATCATCTAGTATCCAGACCATGAAGGAGCTAGAATGATCATTGCTTATAGTTCCCTCAATTGCTACCTTGGATCTTCTTAATTCATCTTTAGTCTTCTCAAGTATTTCTGGAAGCTTGTTCAGTGGAGCAAGCATCTCAGCTGGTACAAGACTTGGTCCATGACGTTTAATTCTTAGTGGATAAAGTCGTTCATCCCAATAGAACCATGCTCTATCATCATCTAACTTTATCCCGCCTTCTTTCTTTGTAATGTCTTCAATCTGCTCTATGTTCTCTTCATTTTGATAAATCGTATCGAGAAGTGCGCCTGTCAGAACATAACTCCCTTGTTCCAATTCAAAACCATCAAGAGCTCTTAATTTTGCTGTGTAGTTGTCTGCAAGAAACCTCAGAAAGTACGGTTGAGTTTCTGAGATAATCTTCGTGGCAGCGGTAATCAGTTCCCTCATCGATTCGAAAGAACATGCAAAGGGAACAAGCTGCAAATTAGGTATGGTCTTGAGTGTCACTTTGGTGATTATTCCAAGCGTTCCATACGTCCCTGTAATAAGCTTTGACTCTTGTTCGGGAGTCCCTAAACCTGCATCAGTCAGTTCCTGACTAAGCCACTTGTTTCCCTTTTCCACCTCTTCTTGAAGATTATCAGTCTGAGGGTCTAACAAGACTTTTCCAAGTCTTACAACCTTGCCATTTGGAAGGACTGCCTCAATCCCTAGAACCTGCTTTAGGATTTCCCCGTATCGTGTTGAACCAATACCAAGACCCCCACTTGCAACAAAACCTCCGACGGTGGCAGCAGTCGCACTTGAGGGATAAACTGGAAGAGTGAATCCCAGACGCTCAAGAAATTCAAGAAGGTTTCTCCAAGTAATTCCAGATTCCACTGTAATCGCTTGTTCAAATTCGTTGAAGTAGAGTATATTCGACATACTCGACATATCAACACACAGCCCCCCTCTTGTCGGGATTGATCCGCCCCAGCCAGATGTTCCATTACCCCGGGGAACAATTGGTATTTTGTAATCAAGAGCATACCAGATTAATTTCTGAATCGAAAGGACATCAACGGGCTGTGTTACAACATCGAATCTTGGACTAACTATCTGATACGCAATACCTGGGAGACTTGTGACATCTTTCGAATAGAGTGTACGAGTCTCATATGTTGTTGAAACATTATCAGCTCCTACAATGTCTCCAATACGCATTTCATCTATCCTCATGAATCCCTATCCCCTCCTGCATTCTTTGGTAACAAGGATTCTGAAACAATCTGTGAGATGTCTTGTACTGTCGTTTGATAACCTGTAGTAAACATTGCAAGATTAAACGCAAGGATGCACCGTGGGCATTCCGTGATTATTCTTGATGCTGGTGTTACTGTTGCGTCTCTCAGGCGCATTTCTGCTATTCTTGATGATAGAACGGGATCTACAACATCAAGCAGTCCATGAGACCCACAACATCGTGTACTCTGCCGGGACGGAGTCATCTCAACATTATATACGCCAGGAATTTTCTCTATGATTTCCCTAGGTTCTTCAGTTGCTTTCAGTACTCTTGCGGAGATACAGGGATCATGATAGGTCACTGTCACCATGGGTTGTTCTTCGAAATTGAGTCGTCCCTCTCGAACTAAGCGGCTGATGAACTGAGAAGCTGTCAATAGTTCAAGATTGCTCTCTTCCTTCAGTAACTTGCTATATTCTGACCAAGTCTGAATACATGATGGACAACTAAAGACAACTGTTTCCACTCCAAGACTATGAATCAGCTCCAAGTTTTTGGTAGCCATTTCATTAATTCCTTCGAAGTTCCCTGCCCAACCTAAGGGTGCTCCGCAACAGATCTCTTTGTCCCCGAGAAGTGTATAATCGACTTCCGCATATTCCATTATTTTAATCATAGATTTAGCAACATCATGGAGCTGAGATTTGAGAGAAACATTACAACCTAGAAAATATGCTACTTTGGCTTGTTTCAAGACTCGATGACTAACTGTATCCTCAATCTCCTCCATCCAGAGAAGTCGGTCAGCTGAACCCATCCACATGATGTCTCCTCTGGATTTTACTGATTCCAATACAAACCTCGCAGGTCGGGGCAATAACCCTCGCTCTCGAGCTTCAGCACGAGCAACCTCCCAGAATCTATCAAGACTGATACCTGTTGTGCAGACTGATGTGCAATGTTCACACAGGTTACAAAGGAAGATTTTATTCGCGAAATCTTGGCCGAATTTCCCTTCTCCCTCAATGATTGATTTTACAATGTGTAGCTTTCCCCTTGGTCCAAAAGATTCCCATTTTAGATCACGAAATACTGGACAGACTAGTGTGCAATTACCACACGAGGCACAGACATATGGTTCGTTTGCTTGCCCATACCTTTCAAGAAAGTCCATTTTGGTCATCTCTAAGACCACCATAAGATGATGACTATATCTGGGATGTTTCCTCCTAAGTATATAGTTATGCCAAGGGTAGTTTCCTACCCTGGCATTCTAGTTGGTTTTCTATCAACTCTACTTTAGGTCTTTAATCATCTCACCAGCACATGCGATACCAGACCTTGATGCAGCTTCCATCGATGCGTAATACATTCCACAGTTAGCGTGAGCTCCTGCGACGTAAAGCCCGTCGACACCTGTTCTGTTAGTTGTAAGTCTGTCTCCCATGATGCCTGGTGGTTGCTTAAGAACTGACTTCCATATCTTCCAGCTCTTCTGCCATGTGACCTTCTCCTTGACACCAGGTATTAGAATCTCGAGTTCATCAAGTATGGCAGCTGTTGCCTCTTCATCACTCATCTTGAGGAGTTCTTTATCGATACCTGTCACCGTTAGAAGCGATTCTCCGATGGGTGCCAATACTCCTGAAACTCTCTTAGCCTCTGCAACTATGTTGATCTTGCGTCCTGGTACAAAAGCACCTACATTGAAATCAAGGACTCTCGATTTTAATCCAAAGTATGCAACAGTCGATGGGGCATATTCAAATTTACTAGTTTTTTCAACGAAGTCCTTTGGCAAATCGCTCATCTTGACAAAGTTAGCTAACATGTCTATTGGAGTTGTCAAAACTACTGCATCAGTGTCAAGATGTTTGCTTTCTCCATCTTGCTCATAGTCAACTCCAACTACCTTGCCATCTTCAATGATTACCTGCTTCACAGCACAGTTGACCTGTGGTTCAACACCGAAGTTGCGAGCTTGTAGCATCAGAGTGTATGCAACGCTACCTAAACCACCACGCTCTGGATACATAGCACTAAAGCCATCTTCATATGCGAATCTTAGGTGCTCAGAGTAAAGGTATTGTCCTGCAGAAACCTCATCAGGTTTCATGAAAGTTACTGTCTTGATTAGCGGTTCGTAGAACTCATTCTGAATTGATTCTGGTATCTTCTTGTCCTCTGCATACTCCGAGAAGGTCATCTTGTCAAGCTCTCTAAACTCTTCTTCTGACCTTCCTATGTTTTCTTGCACTAACAATCCAAGTCTTGCCCTATCTGTGGTAGGCAGAAGACCAAACCTGGCTAGTTCCACAGCCGATCTCCGAATAATGTGTCTATCTCCATCCTTAAGCCAGACAGCACCCTCTCCTACGGTGGTCATTCGAACTCCGCTTCGTTCAAGAATCGGAATTAGTGACTTGAAACCACCGACGAAAAAGTGTAGACCCTGATCAAACACATAGCCTGATTCGGTATACGACCTAGCACGTCCGCCAACGGTCTTCTCTTTCTCAAGAATAGTACATCGAGCCTTAAGGCCTTTCAATTCTAGTGCGCAGCTGAATCCTGAGATTCCTCCGCCAACGATAACAACGCGTGTGCCCTTTTCTTTGCTCATAGTTGATATCTCCATTTCTTACTGTTAATTCTTCCTACTCCTCCACCTGAGACGCTCGAGCCTTATCAAGAATAAGTTCATCGAGCTGCATTACTTCCAGATTTGTATCCCTGGCATTATAACTCAGGTTTTTGTAACACGACACGCAGGTCGTGATTATTCCATCAACACCCAACTCTTCTGCTTCTGCGACCCTCCGCCTTCCAACCGACTCGGAAAGTTCAGGATCCAATACCGTTAGAAAACCGCCACAGCAGTTTGAGTTTGCCCGATTATTCTTCATCTCCACAAGCTCAAGACCCGGGACTGCTTGAATAATCTCTCGCGGGGCTTCATAGATACCAAGAGCTCTACCAAGATGGCAACTATCATGGAAAGTGTATTTTCCCTCTAAGCCCTCAAAGGTTAGAACTCCATTCCTGACTTGGTCAGCCAGGACTTCTACTGTATGTAGAATCTTAATATCGAAATTAGGAATGATGCGAGGGTAGTGTTCTGCTAAAGTACCATAGCAACCACCGCATCCTGTAACAATGTGGTCAACACCAGCCTTCTTGAACATTTCATAGTTCTTCTTCACCACTTCCTCAAATCCTTTGTCATCTCCAGCCCAATAGTTAAACAGACCACAGCAAACCTCACTTGGTACGTAGCCTGCATTGACTTTCAACTTGTGCAGCATATCGACCACAGTTTCAGGCTGGTCTGGGTACCAGAATGAGCCCATGCATCCTGAGAAGATAGCTGTGTTTGATTCAGGTGGTAGTTCCAAGTCTTCTGCCCAAACGGTTCTATCTTCAGACTCATATCCAATAAAGGGTGTGCCCTCTTTCTCAATCCATTCCAGGACTTTCTGAATTGGTTCTGACATTTCAGCACCAGTCTTTAGGAGCTGTCCCTTTGCCTCATGCCAAATTTCCGTGACCGGAACACCCGCTGGACATATAGCTTCGCATCGGCGGCAGTCAGCACAATATAGTCTCTGAAGAAGCTCAGCAGGAGGGTTCCTCATCTTTGTTGCATAAGCTCGAAGCGCTCGGAGTTTTCCTCCTGGGCTATCGAGCTCAGATCTCAGTTCGATATACATTGGACAAGTGTCCCTACAGTAGTTGCATGAACCACAGTTTCGTAGTACTTCTGATAGATTATCGATATTCATTGTAACACCTCACTTCCCCACATATCTTGAAAGCCTCCGAAATGCGGCGGCCAGTGCAAACAGCACATCTATTCTCCTGAACGATGTCAAACATGTTGTGACCCTATCGGGATTCATCAATCCTGCTGGGTCCCATCTCTCCTTAGCTAATTTCATCTGTTCTAGTCGTTCTGGGTATGCTCTTGACATGTAGATAGAGTTCTGCAATCCAATCGTATATGGCACTCCTCCGATTGCTATTGCTTTCTTCATCATCTTATGGAGAATGGCCTTACTTGCAATGAATTTCAGATAGTGGTCTGCATTTATCATTGTCATGAGTTCCAGTCGCATTCCATCCGGAGTACCAAGCATTCCGAACCACAGTGCTGAGATCTTGTGTGACTTTCGATATGCATCATAGGCCTCAAGCATCTCTTGCACTTTATCGATAGACATCCATAACTCTTGAAACATCAATGTTTCAGTGTGTTCCTTTGGATTGAACTCAGCATCATATCGGAGTTCCCATTCCTTCTCGGAATATTCGTTCCCGAGAAAAACTCCTGAGTAATTACTCGTGATGGAGTTAAGTTCATCTGCTGGAATGGTTTCTGCTGAATCTATGTAAGTGGTTGAGAGTACATAATTTCCATTCTCAAGTGGATTGCTGTACTTCTGAAGCTCCTCATCTGCGATTTTTAGATAGATGGGTCTCTTCTCCAAGCTCGCGATTTCTTTCATTGCATTACAGAGGTTTTCGAGGTCTGTGAAACCATAACTGAATGTCTTGTATCCATCTGGTCTTTCATGAACTCGTAGAGTAATTTCAGTGATGATGCCGAGTATTCCATAAGAGTGCAGGAAAAGATCGATTTCACTTCCTTCAACTTGATGGACCGAGAAATCTCCTCCAATGACTGATAGTGATACCGTGTGGTCCTTGAGGGAGCCAAAGTAAGGGGTACCAACGCCACCTCTTCCTCCGCATGCAATCCAACCTCCTAACACCGCTGATTTGGCACTAGATGGATAGATTCCGAGAGTCAGATTCTCCTTCTCAAGTTCGTTCTCCAGCCTTTCAAAGGTGACACCAGGTTCAACTCGTACGGTCATGGCTGACTTGTCAATCTCAAGGATTTTGTTCATAGGTTTGATATCAAGAGAAATGCCACCTCTCGATGGACTTGAAGAACCCATGCAGCTTGAAGCTCCACCTCTTGGGATAACTGGCATGCTGTTCTGATGAGCGATTCTGAGTACCTGTTGGATCTCTTCAACGGTTTCTACTCGAACAACATAGTCTGCTAAGTACTTCCCCTTCCAGCGATAGTGATACTGAGGGAGAGCAGATGGGTCTCCACTGTACACCACTCTTTCTAGCTCAGAGTCTGAAACTCTGTTCTCACCAACAATCTCCTTGAGTTGATCAAACAAGCTGGTTGTTGTGGATGCAGTTGTTGGCTCAGTTTCGGGTTTACTTCCTTGTTCTGTATCTGTCATCTCGAACACCTCACATCACAAAGGCTTCTCCAAGATAGATTCCCATGATTCCAAGTATTGTCCAAAGCACAACCGCTGGTAATCCAAGGTTGCATGTTTTCCATCCACCAAGATGAGTAAGTAGTGCTAGAGACCCGAGAATCATGCTAATGATTCCAAGCCATACGTGCCAGGCGTGCATGAACCGAAGCATATTGCTTAGATCGAATAAGTAAGCAGGATTCATGACACTCCATATGCCAGCTGGTTCCATCAACAGAGCTAGGACATTGAAGAGAGTCAGGAAATAAGCTATAGTAAGCATAATGCCATGCATCTTCGTGAAGCGTTCTTCGTCATAGTACTCTAAGGCAGTTCCAGT
Source organism: Candidatus Thorarchaeota archaeon (assembly GCA_048882325.1). GTDB lineage: Archaea > Asgardarchaeota > Thorarchaeia > Thorarchaeales > Thorarchaeaceae > SMTZ1-45. The sequence goes on from JBHLRS010000001.1 coordinate 132,637, forward strand.
ATAGGCAAAGATCAATGCAGGCAATCCAAGGAGCCATCCATAGTGAAATTGTGGAATCTCGATTGGTTCCACTGGTATCTGACCCACCACATATGATAGAGTCGGACTTACACTCTCCTCACCATTGGTATCTGTCGCAACAATCCGCCAAAGTACTTCTACGTTCTTTGCTAAACCTGGAATAGTTCCTGTATAGAAACCAGCTTCTGTGGTTTCTGTCATTGACCGATTTGTCCAAGTGGTCCCGTTATCTGTACTATATTGGAGTTTTACCTCTGCAACGCCTACCGTAGAGGTGACCTCTACAGTTACCGCAAAGTCTTGTTGGGCTCTAGGAACTTCAGGATCGGTTGAAGGAGCTCCGATGGCTGGACCTGCTCCGACCTGTGCAACATTGACAGTTATAGAATGGCTTCTACCGAAGCCAAAATCCTGAACAGCATAGACAGTTAGGGTATAGGTATCTGCAAAGGCTGGTGCAGTAATATTGTAAATTACATGAATCTCTTTGACGTCAGTATCCAAGTCATTAGCGTCATTGTCATCAACAAGACTACCTGAACTTGGAACTACGACACTAAACTGGTCATTATCTGCTACATCAGCTGGTATCTTCAAAATGAAACTTGCTTCTGATACACTTCCAGTTGCTTGAATGTCCAACTGAAAAGTCGCACCTGCATCAACATCAATGGTCGAAAGAGCAGATATTGATATTCCGGAATTATTATCGTGACAGTCACTGCAGTTATTCTCATACGTTCGACTAGCCAATACATTACTGGATGCAAGAATAACTAGCAAGAAAACTGAAACTAGAAGAAGAGCGAACTTGGCGTTTCGTTTCATGTAGTAGTCACCGAATTTTATATGGTCGGTCTTATCCCGGATATATTTCCCGGATAATTGAGCCCGGCAGGAAACGACCTTGCTTAAAATCTTACGGAATGGAATTGGGTACTATAGTTTAGATTTTTGGCAGGTTACACTTGATGGGGATAACTATAGTTGGTTTCAGAAACTGAAACTTCAACTAGTTTATTTACTTACAGAAATTGCAAAGAAAGCTTCGTTTACTAACTATCCGTAACCAATTTATTACATCTTGTAAGTGTAATTTAACACACATCACCCTTGGAGGGAACAAATTTTTATTGAGCATGTTGTGGAAATTACAAGCCCAAATCTTGGGAAAATGGTGAAAAAACCAATGGTGTACTACACTGATGAGACCCCAGGGGTCAATAAGCGGTTGGTTGCAGGTTACTACCTGTTCCTCTGCTTGATTGGTTTCAGCATTCTCCTAGGACCGACTGGATCCGGGATTCCAATCACCGTGATTGGAAATGAGGTCCGCGATGAGCATTATGTTGCTACTCCAGGACTTGGAACTGATCCAAGTGATTGCAATGTTTGTCACCCAGACAAGTATGGCAACTGGAGTGGAACTGAACATGCTACACACATGGACACATACAACTCCACGCATGTGCGCATCGGCGCATTTGCCTGGGTCACATGGACTATGTTCAATAGTACATGTTCTGAGTGCCACACAAGTGGTTGGGACAACTCCACAGGAACACCAACATACGACTTCCTTGGAGTCAACTGCTTTGCATGTCACACTGGCGACCCAGTCGTGGATTATTCTGGTGATGCATGTGCACCTTGCCACCTACCCAGTGGTGAAGAGCATCCACATCAGATGGTTCCATGGCAGAACTCTGCTCACGCCAACTCTCTAACGGATCTAAGGACGAGCAGTCATGCTGGTTCATCCTGTATGCACTGTATGTCCACGGAAGGCTTCATAGACCAAGAAGGTACATACGACCCACAAGGTGATTTCAGCCCGGTCAGCTGTCCTGCCTGTCACTCAGTTCACAGCAACTGGTCAGCAGGCGAAGCTATGATTCGTGCTGACTCGCCTTCTGAGCTATGTGGTTCCTGCCATGTTGGTGATCGTCACACGACATACCAAACATGGGTAGGTGGTCCACACGCTCTAGCTGGCGTTGAATGTATCGACTGTCATGGCTATGATATAGCACCCGGTGACAACGTTTTCCTGAACCACACATTCGTCGTCGATCCTGATGTCGCATGCGGTCAGGCTGAAGAATGTCACATGGGCCTAGAAAGTTGGGCGGTCGATCAGCTCGAAACCTATCAGACCTCATATGAGGACCTGACTGCGGAAATCGAGGCTGAGGCTGCAGCATTCGAAACTACAGTACTAGCATACAATGCCACAGCTGGTGCAAACTATACCCTTGTCGATTATGTCTTGGGTATAGCTGACGATGCTACTGGTATGGTTGAGTACTACAATGGCGATGGATCCGAAGGATTCCATCATCCTCACCAGATTTTTGGTGACCTGAATGCGGCATACGCTGACCTTCTAGATGCTAAAGCGTACTTCTATGAGATGACTGGTGGCACCGGTGGTGGACCAGGTCTCCCTGCAAATACGCTAATTATCGTAGGTGGAGCCGTAGGTGGAATTGTTGTCGGCCTACTCCTAGGAGTTTTGGTTGGCAGACGTCGATAGACGCTGCGAGAAACAAACATTCGTACGGGTGTTGCCAGATGCGAATGCATCTGGGAACCCTTTTTCTTTCAGCTACTAGAAGTCCGATAATAGCCACATCCTGATTCTTATAAAGTGCACAATTTGTGACACGCAACCCAAAAGGACCGAATAATCAATGAACTCGAGAACAATATCGATTGCAATCGCGACTCTTGTGATGTTTAATGCACTTATGTCGGGCACAAACATCACAGTTAGAGGAGAGTATAGACTAGTGGAGACGAGGTTGAATACTGCATCAACCCTTGCGCAACAGGAAGAGTTCAATATATCATCATACTATGATTTCTCAGTCGCTTCAATGGACATAATTGTATCACGTCTGATTAATTTGACAACTGGTGTTGTTTTTCATTCAAGTGATGCGGACTGGGAATTATTTGAGCTCACATCTAGTCTCTCGAATTATCACTGGACAATTAGAGCTCTCGCTCAAGCTTATGAAACAACGAATAATATCACATACTCTATTGCAATGAGTAGAGCTGCACTCAAAATGGTGGAATTATTCTACGACCCTGTATATCCTGGTTTTTACGTAAATGCATACTCAGACCCAGAGGTCGCAACCACTAAACGAGCAGGTGTTCAAGCTTATGCGTATTGGGCACTTGATAGAGCTGAAACAGTTAATGCCTCACTTGATTTCTCAGTTCAAAAAGAGAGCGCAATACACTGTTTAGCTGATATGCTAAATGATCCAATTTATGGTGGATTTTTCTTTTTCACAATGAGGAATGGGTCTCTCTCGATACCAGAGTACATCTGGGAGGTTTATCCTAATAATGGCAAGAGATTGGACCACTTGGCCCTTGGAGCGACAGCGCTCTTCGATGCTGGAGTCGCAACCGGTAATACTACACTCATCAATATTGCTCAACAAGCATTGGAATTCCTTTCAATTCAGATGAGATATTATTACGATATGGAATTTGTTGGTTTGCGATTGGCTGTTCTTAGAAATGGCGGAACCCTTGTGTTGGATGAGGGACTGCGACCCGGCCATACTGTTGTGACTGATCTTAATGCTATAGCGATAAGAGCACTTTTGAAAGGATACGAAACAACTGGTGACTCCAGTTACCTGGATTTGGCTAGAGATGTATTTGAAGCATTATTAGCGAATAATTGGGATCAAACATCAGGCGGTTGGTTTGCAGAGGTACTAAATGGTGTACCTTATGATCCAAATAATGATGAAGATGTGAAATTCTACAAATATTCGGAAATTCAATTTCAAATGATACTTGCACTTGAAGAACTCTATGAAACTACACTTGACCAATTTCCACTTCGTTTGATTATTGATACTTTGGAACTTGTTCTTGCTAAATTGTGGGAACCTGTTGATGAGGGTTTTGTAAGCAATGGAAATCAAGATTGGGATGTAATCGATCCAAATTGGGAGATTCATTATACTGCTGTCCAAAGTCAAGCTGTTCTTGTTCTTGAGCGAGTGTGGAGCTATGGACTTCCTTTTGTGAGCAATGTCCGAATTCAACCAACAAATCCGCGCCCCCAGGACCTCATTAACTTCATTGCTACTGCTCATGATGAAGATGGAATTAGTCTTGTATATGTGAATTACACCATGAATATTAACGGGAGTGAAACGAACGGTGTACTTGTATTAGAACCAAATCCATTTGCTGGAGGTGTATTCAACAGCTCAATGAGTAATCTCCCAGACCAGACAAGCTGCAACTTTATTGTAGTGGCAAACGACACTACCGGCAGGGAATATGTCGCTGGATCTTACTACTTTCTTGTGCGTGAAGATATCTACGCACCTAGTGTAAATCTCCGAGCTATATATCCAACAGATGAAGTTCGAGTAGGTGATGATGTGATTATTGACTTCAATGTCGTTGAATTTCCTTCACACAGCTTTGTTTATGATTGTCAGATCTGGTGGAGGGTAAATTCAGGATCGTTTGAAATTCAGAATATGACCTTCATGGGTGTGGACCAGGATAATATGGTCTTTCGTTACAATCTTGGACAATTTCATCGCAATGATGTAGTTGAGTTTGAAGGTCAATGCTTGGATGAATCTGGCAACCTTGGCATCAGCTCGAGGTTCAAACTGACCATACTCGGACCAAAGTTTGTTTTCACACCAACCACCCTATGGCAAATTTCACTAACTATTGGGTTGGTTGCTGCACCTGGAATAGGTTATTTGTATCTCAGGACCCGGAAAAGAGGCTATAGCGAGGCACAACGTGAGGGGAAGAAAGCCGCGAAACGAAGGGCACGACGGCGGGGGCCAAGGGGGAGAAGGTAAAACTAATTCGGAGTTGATACTTTGGATATCGGAACTATATTTCTAATCGTTGCTGTTACAGTAGGGATTTTGGATGCCATTATTTTACTAATTGGTCCGAGAATTGAGAACTATGATCGATACTCATTTCTTGCTTCTCTAGTTTCTTTCGGAGCTGCAGTTGGCGCCCTATTATGGATGACTACTTTGATTTTCACCAATCAGTTCCAATACGACTATGTTGCGCAAGTAACAAGTCGGAATACTGGCCTACTGTTGAAGCTATCAGCAATATGGGCTGGACAGTCAGGTTCCTTGATCTTCTGGACTTTCCTGTCATTCACTTTCTATTTCGGGTTTAGACTTGTTACTAGAGGGTATGAAGATGACAAACTCATCTATCGCGCTGGAATAATCATTGTTGTGGAATCTATCCTAGTGGCTGTGAACACACTTGTGGCTGAACCATTCAGGCTTATTGACGGAACTGTTCCTACAGATGGACTTGGTCTTAATCCGCTTTTGTCCACGATTTGGAATGTGATTCACCCACCGATAATATTCATTGGATACGCATTGATCCTTATTCCTTTCTCAGTAAAGTTAGCTGGTTATACATTGCCTAGTGAGGAACGAAATCAAGATCCAATTCCTGTTCTGGGTTCTTATGTTCGATTCACAACGATATTTGCTTGGCTAATGCTCTCATGTGGAATTGCAATTGGTGGATATTGGGCCTATATTGTTCTTGGTTGGGGTGGTTACTGGGCTTGGGACCCTGTTGAGACAACATCGCTCATTCCGTGGTTATTACTCACTGCATACTACCACGCTAAGCCTACGCTAAAGAATAATGATGTGGTCCGTGATTCTTTTTTGGTGATGGCATATAGCGCTGTTGTTTTCGCGACTTGGACTACAAGAAGTGGAGTGCTTACAACAGTGCATGGATTTGGACTCTCAAATGTCAGCTGGTCCATGTTGACAACACTCGTAGCTAACTTTGTGATAGGTACTATCCTAATTCTATACTCAGGATTCCGCGACATGGAAGATGACCAAGCAGATGGACCTGGTTGGTTTGATCTGTCAGATGTTCGGCTATTTTCAATTAAGATGGCGTTGATTGGTGTGCTCGTGGTAACTGCCACTTCCACAATTGGTGTTGTTCTTCCTGCAGTTCACAATGTATGGCAAGCTATCGTCGATCCAGCAAACCTCTCTGATAACATGATTGGGATCGATATTGAATTCTTTAGGATGGGATTCTACGCAGCATGTGTCTTCCTAATAGGATCAGCATTCTTTTGCATGAGAACGAATTTCTTGACTTATACGATAAGAGGAATAATTATCGCTATAGCTGGTGGTGCTGGTGTTATGCTTGTGGCCTTCTCTGTTTTTGGAGGATTTGGTCCATTACCAACAAACTACTGGCCTGCGAATCTTTTGGTCATACCAGTAGTTGCAGCAATCGTTTTTCTTGTGATAGCATTCATACGTCAAATGATTGGAAGAGACGCGATAGCCAGTACACGGCAGATGGGACGTTTAATGCTTCATCTAGGCCTGTTACTATTGCTTTTCGGTGTCTTCATGAGCGAGAATGTTGTCCACGAGACCAATTTTGGCTATCGAGAAAATGACATGCAGGAAATCGCTCCAAATATTCTCATTCAAGTGACGGATATCAACCTGATGTATTGGGTCCATGATCGGGACTTCAATATGGTCGTAACGATAAGTGTCATCCACAACACAAGTCGAGGTCTTGAGAGTGTTGGCGTTGGGTATGCCTCGGTCACAGGACATCCTGGCTGGAATATGGTCAGCCATAGGGTCTTTCTACATTCAACTGCCTTTAGAGATGTCTTCATCGCTGTCACTGGTTTCTCGACAATTGTTCCAGGCATATATCAGGTCACTGTTCATACAAAGATACTACCTATGGTATCTTTCGTGTGGATTGGCGCGTTTTTGATGGTATCAGCGATGCTTCCGATATTTGGTATAGAGATTCAGAGACTAGTAAAATCTCTACGAGGAAAGGAGGCGCATCTCTATGAGGATGCTCAAGAAGGTCAAGAAGCGATAATGTAGGATTACGAAGGAAATCTTAACATTCAGGATGGCCAAGCTTTCAATTCGGCCATCGCTTCTCTATTTCAAGAAGAGTTATACATTCGACTCTATCATGAAGAATAGTATTGGACGGTTGCCAATTGACTCATTCCTATGATATTGCAATTGTTGGTGCGGGTCCAGCTGGTTCTAGTGTAGCAAAGGTGACCGCAAGAAATGGATTGCGCACAATAGTCTTTGATCGACGCTCCACAGTTGGTGTTCCAATCCAGTGTGGAGAGTTGATTCCATCACCTAGGGAAGCTAAAAACCTCTTCCCAAATTCAAAGAGAATGCCTCGAGTTGTTCATATACCGCCAAAATTCATCACAAACAAGACTCGATGTATACGGTTGATATCCCCAAATGGGACCACATACGAGTTTCCGTTTGAAGCTAATATTGTGGATAGAGCCAAGTTTGATGAACATCTAACGCTTCAAGCTGAAGAGGTTGGAGCTGAGTTCCATTATAGCTCGACTGTAAAGAGCCGAAATAAGACTAACGAGTTAGCAATCAGGACCCATCAATCATTTACTACCAAAAAAGCTGGTATCATTGTTGGAGCTGATGGTGCTCAATCTATTGTAGGTAAATCTCTTGGGTCTTCATACATGCATGCAGAGGCTGATTTGAGCGCATCTCTTCAGTATGTGATGTCTGGTACAGATGTTGATCCAACCGTTGTTGAGATGTATTTTGGCGAAAAGATTGCGCCAGGTGGATATTCTTGGGTCATTCCTAAAGGTGATGGTATTGCAAACATCGGATTTGGTATGAGGAGAAGTATCGCAACTGATGATACATCTCTCCAAACGTACCTAAAACGATTTGTTCACAAAACTTTGGCGACTGTCTTGATGAATGCGAAAATAGAAAGTAGGATTGGAGCTATTATTCCTGTCGGAGGTCCCCTTCCACGAACATGGTCGAAGAATGTGATTTTAGTTGGAGACGCCGCTGGCCATGTTATGGCATCGAATGGTGGAGGTATTCCAACAGCTTTGTGTGGAGGTGAAATAGCTGGAGATGTAATTTCAAACCATTTCCATACAAATATCTCACTTTCTGAATATGAAGAAAATTGGAGAGATGAATTTGGCAGGGAGCTTGAAACTGCTCTTCGCGTCTTAAGAATTGCAGACAACGTGATGCCTTCCGATAGATTAACTGACATATGCATGAAACTTGCAGGAGTTCGATTTCTCGAACCGTTGATTCGCTGTCGATTACCTCTCCCGGTTGATATTGCGTCCAAAACGATGGTCAAAATCATGAATCAGTTTCTTTGAACTAGTAGAGTCGTTTCATAGCAAAGTCTGCAAGGAGTAGAAGTAGCTCCTCGTTCATCAAATCATATCCTCTTATCGCTTGCTTCGCTTCAAGCATGTAATCCCTTGCTACTGAGGTAGAGTGCTCAACTGACTTGCACTCTTTGATTCTCTTTAATGCGTATTTCACATCGCCATCATTCAATTTCTGAACAAAAATCTCTTTCTCTTTAGGTGAACATTTTTCAATTGCATGGGCCAGGACGTAGTTACTCCGGCTGCCTCTTAGATCCGACAGAACTGTCTTTCCGGTTCCATTTTGAGTGGCAATAATATCTAGAATATCATCTCGAATCTGAAACGAGTAGCCAAGCTTCTCTGAGAATTTTATCAAAGCCTCAAGTTGGTTCTCGTTAGCATCTCCAAGCATTGCGCCAACCTTTGCAGCAGAAGTCATGAATGAGACGGTTTTCATACGGATGATATCCAAAGCCGCGGTAGTCGTGTACGATTGTACTTTGTCCTTGCTCATTAGAAGGTCTGCAGCCTCTCCCTCACACATTCTGATTCCACCAGCCGCCACATAGGTGAGAAGCTGAGGTGTCGACCTCTCTCCAATCAATTTGATTGCTAATGCTACCAGTAGGTCTCCTGCAATCACTGCCATTTTCCTACCATACTTCTCATGAGTGGCCTCGACCCCACGTCGAACTTCGTCCTCATCAATGACATCATCATGAATCAGACTAGCTGTTTGAACAAACTCTGTTGCGACTGCAAAGGGTAGCGCATCAACCACAGTTCCACCAACTGCTTCACAACAAAGGATCAGTAAAAGAGATCGTAGTCTCTTACCACCTGCAAGTATCAGATGACGTGTGGTTTCATAGAGGATTGCTGGTTCTCCATCCTCATCCAAAAGACATCGTTTGATCTCCTCATTTATGAGGTTGATTCGAGTACGAATCTTTTCATTAGTAAGCAGCTCGGTTGTATCCATCAACCTCAGGGATTCATCTTCAAGCTGAGGATTAGAACCAGTTTTAACAGAGGGTCGTTCTGACATTTGATGGTACACCTAGCGACTGTTTCAATTCTTAAGCACCTTAAAGCAGTTACCTTTCCTCATGCAATTATCAAACCAAAGGCAATCCTTTTCTATGATTAGAAATTGTGATGTATTAATCTTGGTGACCATCATGGCTTCCAATGTTGACACCTCTCTCAAAAAACCATCCCGATTTCGAATATGGCTTGCTGAGATGAGGGCTCCTTTTCTGACAGCAGCCATTGTCCCAGTCATTCTGGGTACGTGCGTGGCATGGGCGTCAAGCGGAGTTTTCTTACTAGATGTGTTTCTTCTGACACTAATTGCAGGAGTGTTCATTCACATAGGCGTAAACGTTGCGAATGATTACTATGATCACAAGAGTGGCACTGATGACATTAATGTCGACTATGTTCGCCCGTTCACTGGCGGAAGTCGAATGATTCAAAGAGGTTGGATGACTCCCAGAGAGGTTTTTACAGAATCTATGGTCTTCTTCATCCTTGGTGGTGGGATCGGTATCTATCTAGCCTATACGAGAGGAGTAGAAGTTCTAATACTGGGAATCATTGGTGTTGGCTCAGGTTTTTTCTATACTGCGCCGCCTTTTCGGTTCGTTAGCCGTGGGTATGGCGAGGTGTTCATAGGACTGGACTTTGGTGTACTCATGACACTTGGGGCGTATTTCGTTCAGACTCAAGTATTGGCATGGGAGGCTGTATGGCCATCAATTCCAGTGGCTATTCTGATCACGGCAGTGCTTTACATCAATGAGTTTCCAGATCATGATGCAGATCGTGATGCTGGAAAGAGAACCATTGTGGTACGTCTTGGTCGAAAACTTGCTGCAAAAGGATATGCTGTCTTGATGGTGTCTGTCTATCTTTCTATACTGGTCCCTATCGTTTTCAATCCAGGAATCTGGTTCACAATTCTGGGACTAGCCACAATACCAGTGGCTATTCTTTCTACAAGGTATGCATTAACCCACTATGATCATCCACTTCCCCTAACACCTGCATATGCAGGAACGGTGACTAATCACCTCCTCACTGGTCTGTTCTTAGCATGGTCATACATTCTCATTGGACTCGGAAGAGAACCGATCTGTGTTTTAATCTGGGGGATTGTCTTCACAACTGTTTCTCTATTGTTTTACATCTTCACAGAACGAAAGGCAAAGGCTGTAGCAGGCTAAGCGAATCTTCTGGTGAGTTTGTCTATCACTGGACCCTAGAGGCTGTCCATTTGTAGAAATTGGCTCCCATCCAGTATGAGATCTTTCGAGGTTTGATTTGTATTGCAATTCTTGAACCCATTGGGTAACCCGGCCCTAGGAAATGAATGTACTTGGCAAGAAATTCAACCATCACCTGATTGTCTGCAATCTCCATTTCTATCAATTGTGCTCGTCCTTGAATCATGACCCCACGATTTCTAGCAGGAGATCTCGCATCTCTTTCATCCACTGTTACGCATACTCGAGTGTTGCGACGGATGTTTCTAACCTTTCGACTCTGCCTAGTTGAAACCAAGTAGATAGACTCTGAATCATCATCCCAGATGAAGAACATAGCTGTTAGATGTGGATCACATTCTGGTTCAGCTGTTCCAAGATATGCAAAGAAACCATCTCTCAGTATATCGAGGGCTGGTCTTGGAATTTTCTTTGTGCTCTTGGTGAAGGCCTTTTGTGGCTTTGATAGAAACATGATGTCACGCTCTCAATGTTGTTGGCTTTGCCTCTCTCCAATAAGTAATCCTCTCGGGTTCGATTCTGACCATCACCCTGGAGATGAAGGGTTTGTTTTGCCATGCTAGCGGTAGTTCTCGCACGTTTGTTTCGTAGTACTTCATATATCGGGGGTACTTCCCCGCAAACAAGGAACGGACTCTCACCATCCAAAGTCCGTAGATGAACATTCTGGCTATTCCCATTAGTGTTATTTCACCGAGGACCAAAGCTTTTCCCCTCACCATCACTGCTCGATTTCGCATTGGATTTATAGCATCTCTCATGTCAACAAGAATCGCAGCCTTTGGATTCTCCTTGATTATCCTATACTTTGCAGAGGCAACTGAAATTCCTATGTAGATATACTTTCCATCATATACAAAGATGACTGGAGTTACATGTGCTTGACCTGAGGCACAAAGTCCAACATATGCAAATCGTTCATTGAATAGAATACTCTCTACATCAGGTGGGAACCATGGAACAGTTTCCATTGCTAAGAAACTGAGGAAAGAAAACCCAATGATAAAGACCAAATAAGCTAGTAGTCCAAGTAGCAAGAGCGGCGAGTGAACTGCCACAGGGATGATAAGCGCCGCTGAGGCTCCCCAATATAGATTCACTGAGTCCAGAAACTTTAGCGTACGAATCTCAGAATATGCTGTGTATTGCAAACCTCTTCTTCTTCTTGCAGCGAAGCTTAAAGCGATTGATCTACGTGCCGCAAAAAGTGTGGTAATGAAAGAAAGGCCCAATCTGTAGCTAACATCCCAACTTAGAACGAGGACCAAAATGAACAATAATGGATTTCCATATCCTGGACCTAAGAAATGCTGTAAGAATTCTGAGTCTCTCATGGCATAAACAATTAATCCCAAAAAAAGGAGGACCCCAGGAGCTAGCTCATAACTCCTTTTCATAAGAAGATCCTCTTTATACTCTTGAAGCACTCTCAGCTCCTGCTTGTTTGTCGGATCTCTCAGTCGTCTCATCGATGGTATAATGTATAGGCAACCAGCAGACCAGATGACTGTATACATTATGGTCAGTGTGCCAAGAATTACCGATTCAACTGGCATTTGAAAATAGATGAACGCAAAGATGCCCACTGCCTCGACTAGGAAAAGCTGTGCAATGACATCCCAGGTAGGCGGCAACCATCGAAACGGTGGGATGTACTCTACAATCTCCTCATAGATCCATTTTCTCTGACTCCGCCTTTGCTGTTCAGAATCGACAGTCATTATTTTGTAGCTTTACACGGCTGTATATTTACATGTCGAAACTGAGTAGAGGAACCAATAGGTTCAGTTCAACCGTAAATCTCGTCGAGACCATCCCACGATAGTCCCATAGCTTGCGCAACTAACACTGCTAGATCTTTGACGCTCTTACTTGAACCTGCATGAGGTAGTTGGTCATGCATGAAGTCCACACATGAGGGACAAGAGGCTATCACTGTGTCTGCATTAGTTTCTTCAATATCCTCAACTTTCAGTTTGTTTATCTGCAATGCAAAGTCCGCATCGACAGCTCTTAGAACCCCACCTGACCCACAACAATAGCAGTTGGCCTTGTTATGAGGTAGCTCCTCGAATGTCACTCCTGGAAGGTGTTCCAAGACTTTGCGCGGCTGCTCATAGAATCCTGAATTCCGTCCTGCATCACAACCATCATGGAAAGTCACAGTCAAGTCCAAGGGAGTGTTGAGATCTAGCTTATTCTCGTCAATCTTTTCCTCAAAGTATTCGGGACCGTAGAGAATCTCAAAGCCATGATCGATGCCTAGGAACTCATGATATTCGTGTGCCCACATCTTATAGCAACCTGGGCAGTTTGTCACGACACGCTCTACACCGAGCTCTTTGTACTTCTTGATATTGTGTTCTGCAAAGGCTCGTGCAGTTTCAAAGTTTCCAGTCATGATCATCGGTGCGCCGCAACAATATTCCTCCTCTCCAAGAACGGTATAGTCCTCACCGATCTTGTCCATAATCAGTGTTGTAGCTATTGTTGCCTGGATTGATACACCCCTGAATGATGAGGCACAACCAAAGAAGAATGCTGTCTTTCCAGGTTGTCCCTGTTTGTCAATCAGATCATCTTCATTTGGTGTCCAGTATGACCACCCTTCAATTCTATCCATCTGCGCTTGACCTTGAATATTGAAGTTCTTGAGTAGCGTCTCTTTCGCCATTTCTAAAGCTTCAGGCCACATTCCTCGTCTCATGAAGTCGTTTCTCAACACCTGGTAGATCTTGACGAACGGAATATCAACCTGGCATACCTCCTCACAACCTCCACAGAGGGTACAACCAAAGATTGCATCTCTAAGACCTTCGAGACCTTCAGATGGTCTCAGTCTGCCCTGCATCAGGGCTCGGGTCAACATCATCTTCCCCTTTCCGGAGTAGCTGTCTCTTCGCTTTACCTTGTAAGTGGGACATGCTCCATGACCCACTTGACAGAAACTACATTGAGCACAAGTAAAAGCGTATTCTTGAAGTTCATGTTCACTCAAAGCTGGGAAGTCCATGGTGTAGGTCTCCGTGACTATGACGCAGGTTGGGCAAAGCAAGCCACCTTAAAATCTTTGCAGTCCGCACCTGTCTAGTATCGATTACCATCTTCTTTTTCTGATGAGAATCTCTAATATCAAATCCTCGCTAGGTTGGAACACCTAGCGAGTTTTTCGAATTATGGCTTCTGCAACTAAGAGGATAATGATACTAGTGCCCACCCAAGTTAGAATAACAATCAAAAACTGATCCATTGGGAATGGAGGTGGAGTTGGAGTTGGAGTTTCAGTTGGGGTTGTTTGTGTTGACGACGAAGTTGGTGTGAGTGTTGATGTTGTAGCTGCAGCTTCTACTGTAACATTGACTTGATCAACTACCGAGTTGCTTCCTACATCAGTAACAGAAACGGTAAAGTTGTATTCCCCTGGTGAGAGTCCATCCACTGAAATGGAAATCACCTCACCACTGGAATTCCATGCACCTGATTTTACTAATATGCCATCTCTGAAGATTTCGTAACTCACTGGATTTAGATCTACAGGACTCCAAGAAATAGAGTGTCCTGTTTCACCTTCAGTATAGATAATATCATCAGGGCTGTCTATGATCGGGTCTGTGCCATCTTGGACATAGACAAATACTGTATCTGATGCATCGCTTCCGCCAACATCAACGACTCTAAGAGTATAGTTGTAGGAACCTACCTGATGCCCATCCACTGACACGTTGAATGTTTCTGATGATGAGTTCCACGGTCCTGATGCAATCAGAACACCTTCTCGGAATAGCTCATACACTGAGGGGTGAGTGTCACTTGGACTCCAAACAATCGTATAGCCAGTTTCACCTTCGTTGTAGAACACGTCTGGTGGACTATCAATTGTCGGGGCACTTCCATCAGACACATGAACGAAGACAGTATCATTGGCTAAGTTTCCACCTGTATCCAAGACGAAGATTGTGAAGTTGTAGGTTCCGAGAGCTAACCCATCCACATTGATTGATATTGTTTCAACTGAGGAGTTCCATAGACCAGTCTTGACTTGTACACCTTCCCGAAATATCTCATAGTTTGCAGGGTGTAAGTCAGAAGGATCCCATGTGATGCTATTGCCTTGAACCCCTTCATCGTAGAAGACATCTGGAGGACTGTCGATAGTTGGGTCTGTACCATCTGAAATTGTTACATAGACAGTATCGTTTGCAGTGTTCGAATCAACATCAGTGACAACTAACGTGAAATTGTGTACGCCTAGGTTCAGTCCATCAAGTGATATTGAGATTGTTTCAGATGTGGAGTTCCAGAGGCCAGTCTTTACTAGAACATTATTTTGATAGATTTCATAACCTGATGGATTTAGGTCATCAGGAGACCAGACAATCTGTTCTCCAGTCTGGCCTTCGTCAATCCACATATCGATTGGTGCATCTATCGTAGGAGGTGTTGCATCACTCACAGTAACCCAAACAATATCTGAGACAGTATTTCCTCCAATATCATAGACTTTGATTGTATAATTATAAAGACCATAGGACAGCCCGTTTACAGACATGGAGATTGTTTCAGATGTGGAGTTCCAGAGGCCAGTCTTTACTAGAACATCATTTTGATAGATTTCATAACTATCCGGATATGTGTCAGCTGGATCCCATGTAATTGATCCGCCTGCATCGCCCTCATTGTAATTGATGTCAATGGGAGAATCGATGGTTGGAGGAGTGCCATCTAACACATAGACAAATACCGTATCTACATCAACATTGCCACCAATGTCAACAACCCAAATTGTGTAGTTGAAATCCCCTACCAGATGTCCTGATACTGAGATTGAGATGAATTCGCCGCTAGAGTTCCATGCTCCAGATTTGATGGGTGAATCATCCAAGTATATCACATAGCTGATAGGATGCGTGTCTGATGGACTCCATGTGAGGGTGCCTCCAGGGTTTCCTTCGTCATACGTGATATCAGTGGGACTATCGAGAACAGGTGGAGTACCATCGACAACAGTAACCCATACTGTGTCCTCTGCTGTATTACTGTCAAGGTCAGTGACTAAAGCTGTGAAATTATAGGAACCAAGAGTTAATCCATCGAGTGAGATGCTGATTGTTTCAACACTGGAATTCCACGCTCCTGATTTTACAAGAACACCATCCATGTATACTGCATAAGATGATGGATTCAGGTCCAAAGGATTCCACGTCACAAATAGTCCCGTCACTCCTTCATAAATAGTCTGATTTGCTGGTTGATCTATCGTTGGCAGATCCGCATTGTATACCGTTACTATGACCTCATCGGTGACTACGTTGCCTCCTATGTCTAATAAGACAATCGTATAGTTGTAGGATCCTATGAACAATTCGTCAACAGATATGGTCATTGTTTCACTAGAAGAGTTCCACGTCCCGGATTTCACCTGCACGCCTTCTCGTAGAATCTGATAGCTTACTGGATGCAGGTCAGAAGGTGACCATGTTATCGAGTATCCAGAATCGCCATCTGGATAGTCAATGTCTGCTGGGTGATCCACAAGAGGTGGAGTGCCGTCATACACTGTGACGAACACCGTATCAATTGCAGTTCTTGAAGTAGTATCAAAGACCACTATTGTCACATTATAGACTCCCAATGAGAGTCCATCGATTGAGAATACTATTGTTTCCGAGCTGCTATTCCATGATCTTGATATTATAAGAGCACCATCACGATAGATTTCGTATGATGATGGATGAAGGTCATATGGACTCCAAACTATCTGATTGCCGCTTGTTCCCTCAACCACGTCACGGTCAACAGGGGTATCAATAGTAGGATCTGTTCCGTCAACCACATTGATAAGAACAGAATCTGAAGCTGTGTTTTTTCCGACATCCTCAACAACAATCATGTAGGTGTATGAACCCATGGCAAGCCCATCAACAGAGATGGAAATAGATTCACTACTAGAGTTCCAGAGACCAGTTTTTACGGGCGATCCGTCCCTATAGATTGTATAATTCTGCGGATTCAAGTCTGAGGGATTCCAAGTAATAGAATATCCAGTTGCACCCTCGTTGTATGTTATATCAAGCGGACTATCAATTGTTGGGAATGTCCCATCAGAAACAATGACTAAAACCGTGTCCGATGCATTGTTTGACCCAATATCAGTCACTTCCAAGACATAACTGTATGAACCTACTGCAAGCCCATCGACTGAGATGCTGATTGTTTCCAAACTCGAGTTCCATGAGCCAGATTTCACTGGTACTCCGTCTTTATAGATGACATAACTGACCGGATTCAAGTCTGAGGGATTCCAGCTGATCGAATGTCCTGTGGTTCCTTCATCATATAGAACATCTGCTGGACTGT
>JBHLRS010000001.1:149656-194773 GCA_048882325.1 Candidatus Thorarchaeota archaeon
CGGATTCAAGTCTGAGGGATTCCAGCTGATCGAATGTCCTGTGGTTCCTTCATCATATAGAACATCTGCTGGACTGTCAATTGTTGGATTTGTTGCGTCATACACGATCACATAGACTGTATCAATAGCTGTGTTAGAACCTACGTCTGTGACAATGATTGTGTAGTTATACGTACCAACAGCTAGTCCATCTACTATGATTGAAATTGTTTCAATACTTGTGTTCCATGTTCCTGACTTAACCGATACTCCCTCTCGATAGATAATATAGCCTGAAGGATGATCATCTGTCGGATCCCATGTTATTGAAAATCCTGTAACTCCTTCACTATATGTCACATTTGCGGGACTATCAATGCTAGGTGGTGTTCCGTCCAGAACCGTGACGTTCACTTGATCAGAAGCTGAATTGCCAGCGGTATCCCATACTTCCAGTGTTATGTTGTGTGTTCCAAGTCCAAGAGAACTGAGCTGTGCAGTAATCGGAGATCCATCCCATGAGCCACTTTGCCAAGAAACACTATCATCAAAGAGTTCGTATGAACTTGGATTTGCGTCTGAAGGACTCCATGTTATGTTCTTAGTAACATCACCCTCAGAGATTATCATGTCTGAAGGGCTGTCAATAGTTGGCGGAGTGGTGTCTGAAAGCGTGACTGATACTGATACATCAAGTTTTTGAGAAACTTTTTCTATCGTAGCGGATTTACCTGCTGCGGTCCAGATTCTTAGAGTCCAAGTGCCAACTGCGAGGGGTGTAAACGCTATTGTTGTTGTAATCTGGACATCATTCGCATTTGAGTCTCCAACTCCATTGTCAATAACTGTCGTCGGGTCCACAAATGAAAACTGATTATTATCTGCCCATCCACTCGACACTTTTACAGCCATACTTCCGCCTACTGCATCTCCAACAAGTGATGCTGCATCAATGACCAATGAAAATTGTATACCAACTTTAGCGTTGACTGTCCCAGTTGCGTTGGATGATATTGTCATTAGCGATAATGTATCATTATGACATGCATTGCACTCATTACTCTGACTTGGACGACCTAATGCAGAATATGCTCCTGCAATCATAACAATAAGCGTGCATACAACGATAGTAATCGTCAGTCTATTGGACTTTTTCATTGTGTTCACTCTATACTATCGAATGTTTACAAATTGAAACATTGAACATCGAAGTAATAGCATATATATTTCAATCTGTAACAAATGCATTTCTTTAAAGAACGAAATCTAACTATTATCGGAATACACAAAGGGATAAGGAGAAACAAGTCAGATACTGAAAGAGGCTTTGTTAATACCGATATTTTCTATTCGACACCAGTCATTATCTCGGTTCATCATGGGATTGCGCTCCCTCGCTAGGTTTTTATCTTACTATTTTCCAATCGACAGACTGTAAGCAGCTCTGTTCATGGGCTGGAGTGTGCACTCATGGTCTTGAAACCAAAATACAATGAGAAACTCGCTGAGATATTTGGTGACCGTCTACTTACAGAGAAGCATGAATTGGTTCTCTCGGCCTTAGACGTTGGGTCTTTACCAAAACAAGTGGGTTGGCTCATGAACACCACCCCTGACGCAATTGTCCAACCGCTATCGCCGGAAGAGATCAGTGCTCTATACAAGTTCTGTCAGAAAACAAAGATTCCTTTAGTGCCGAGAGGAGCAGGGACCTCAGGTTATGGAGGTGCCATACCTCGAAAGGGTGGAATTGTTGTTGACATACGTCGTATGAACAGAATCCTTGAAGTTGACGAGGAGAACATGACAGTCACTGTGGAACCTGGTATCTCTTGGGCCAATCTTCAGTTTGAGTTGAATAGGAAAGGCCTGGATATTCGCTGCTATCCTTCCTCAGGTCTTTCAGCTACAATAGGTGGTTGGGTTGCTCAGGGAGGAGACGGTATCGGGTCTCTAAAGTATGGAAACGTCAACAAGAATGTTGACAAGATGGAAGTGGTTTTACCAACTGGTAAGATCGTCAAGACCCAAGACTGTGACTTATTCTGTGACACAGAGGGAATTCTTGGTATCATCACCAAGGTCACACTGAAGATCAAGACCCTCACTCCAATGAAGGTTGTCGTGTCCAGTTTCGAAGAAAATTATCAGATGGTGCTAGCAATCGAGAAGATACTCGAGGACGGACCGCTCCCCTTTACTATCAAGTTTGAAGAGTCCAAGTACACTGACCTCAAGAAGGCGATCTGGGAAGGTCATGGGCCATTCCCAATACCCGTGCATCATGGAACGATCATGGTTGTCTATGAGGGCGATGAGGACGAGATAGAGGAGGGTGTAAGAGTAGTTGAGGAAGCCACCGAGATGTACAGGGGTGTCGTCTATGGCGAGGATGTCGCTGAACATGAATGGAATGACCGCTTCTACCCAATGAAAATCAAGAAGAAGGGACCGACCCTAGTTGTGGGTCAAGCATTCGCACCTTTAGAGAATCTCGCGGCTGTACTTGATGACTTCCAGTTCGAACAGGCTTCAGCAAAGGCTGGAATTGACGGATATGTAAACTCAAAGACCGGGGTTACCATGATGGGATACTTCCTGGAGGATGAACGAAGAAGATTCTACATGCTCTCATGGTCCCAGAGCTTTGTCATATTCAAGATTGCACAACGTCACGGCGGACACGTACACTCAACGGGAATCTGGTTCGCCAATTACGCTTCGCAGTACTTTGGCCAACAACGATTGGCACGTATTCGAGCTGCCAAAATCAAGTGGGACAAGAGGGAGATATCCAATCCCGGAAAGATTTTCGCGTATTGGCTCCCATTCATACTTAGGATTGGCAAGTACTTTATGTGGATATTCTTCGACCTATTCCGAAATGGCTTTGGTCGAATCGCACCTATACTTCTCAAGTGGCTGCAGAACGTGCCTCCTCTGAAGTGGATGCTCAGATGGGGCAGGGCTCACAGTCCATGGCCGATGCAATACGGCATCGGCTGCTGCATGGTCGACGGTGCCGCAGGAATTGCACCTCGATGGGACTTTGAGAGGTTCGGTATGCTCCCGCTCTTTGGGCCACGTCAGACCGATGTGCTGTGGATCTCAGGTTCACTGACCAAGAAGATGGCTCCACGACTCAGACGTATCTATGAGCAGATGCCTGAGCCCAAGTACGTCATCGCATTCGGGCAGTGCGTCGCCTCTGGTGGTCTCTTCTGGGAAGGGTACAGTCTCCAAACACCACCTGACACTGTTGTGCCTGTGGATGTCTATCTTCCAGGCTGTCCTCCAAAACCTGCAGACTTCATCAGGGCGCACCTGATTTTGCAGAACAAGATACGTGCAGGGACAACCCACTGGCAGAAGAAATACGAGAATCAAGACGCGATGGGGATGATACAATGAAGTTACAACAAGATAGTGATCCATATTGCATGCTGTTCTTGGGCCTTGTCATCCTGACAGCATTCATCTTCAACTTCGTCTATCTTGGTTTCTTGATACCTTCTGCATCGTTATTCATTGCAGGTTCTTTGAGCTCGTTGATTGCTGGAATGTCTATTGTAATGGTCTTCTGTCTGATTGGATACCTCAGACCCGAGAAGGGGAAAGGAAAGAACCTGATGTTCGGGCTATCAGTCTTAGTTGGATTTTTCTATGTGGTGTTTGTCGACCGGTTTGCGTTTGAAGTACCAGCGGCAGGTGACACTCTATATCTAGCCTTCTGGGGACTTGGAGGTTGTATCCTTACAGCAGCAGGGTTCTCAATGATGCACAATCGCGAGGAGAGCTACTCTCCGGGAATCATGGACGTTAGTGCACTTCACTACGGTCCAGAACCGGAACCCGAGCCTGAGCCCGAGTTGGAAGAAGAGGTTGCAGTTGAACCAGAAGCAGAACTAACAATCGTGGAAACCACTGAGGAGGTAGAAACTCCCAGTGAACCAGCTACTGATGTTGCTTCTGAAGAGTGAATACAAATATCTACTCGTTGAGCCAATTGAATGCAGCAAATCCGATGAGCAGACCAAATGCCATTATTGCAAACAGGATTATTGCTGTGAAGAGTGTATACATGGTGAATAAGAGGTAGACATGAATACCTCCGAGAATCCCTGTGAGCATTGTAAGTCCCACTCTACTGGATCGAGTATTGGCCATAGCGAATCCGAATGAAGCAACTACGAAAAGCATTCCACCCAGAACAAGGAACCAATAGAAGAGAATATTCGTTACGACGACTGTTGTGGTCATGAGTGTCCAGAAATAGACTCCCAGTAGTGCCATCCCAATCAATAATGCCAGATAATAGAAGAATGTGCCTTCTTCGCCACGAACCAAGTGTATCACCTGAAATCATAGAGTAGTAAACTGAGATGTTGTTCCGTGCCCCGTGATATATAACTGCTTTGAGTCTCCAAAAACCCGAATGGTTTTTATCACGGTATTTTTCTACGGCTTCAAGTTTCAGAGTAGATGGTCGGACAATAAACCTCAAAATGGAGTTCTAAAATGGCCCCTAGAATCCAATTCCGTCAGGTTATTGTCCTGTCATTACGCTGATAACTTAGCACAGAAGGAACCGTGAACCAATGAACAGCAAAACTCGATGTCTGACTCCTTTTGTCGGTATCTTCAATAACCGCCGTGTTCCGTTCGATGCTATAAATCTCGATACTTGTAAAGTAAAATCAGAGGACGGTCTCAAACTATGATGCAGGTGGAAGATAGATTATTTGCCCTTTTCATCCCTGTTTTGATTTGGGCTCTTTTGGCAGTGGTCCTTGTTGTTGTGATGCTCCTTGCATCCTGGGTATTGCGACCGCATGTCTTACAAAACTCTGAGAAGACATCTTCCTATGAATGTGGTGAGGAACCTGTGGGACCTGCTCGCATCTCGTATCCGTATAATTACTTCATCTATACTGTCCTTTTCGTGGTTGTAGATGTGATGGGGGCATTTCTCTGGCTCATCACTGCTTCAGACATACTTTGGGAAAGTGGTGCTGAAACTGTTCTGTGGCAACTCACAATTTTCGTTATGATTGTCATGGGCGGAATTGCTTATGTCATGAGAAATCTCCCTGATGCAGCGTTGGACGGGAAGGAAACCCTTGAAGTCTACCGAAAGGCCAAGGCTGAGAGAGAGCAAGAACAGCATATTGTAGGGGGTCACTGATCATGCTACAAAGTGTAAGTGAATTTCTTGATGCAATGGAACCAGTAGAGTTTCTTCTGATTGCAGGAGTAGTGTTAGTACTTGCCTATCTTGCCCTCGAACACAAAGAGATAGTCTATGCAGCATTCTTCTTTGGCTTTATGGCGTCCTTTGTGGCTGGGTTCTTCCTCCTCCTTGAAGCACCTTTCATTGCAGGGATGCAGATTGCCGTCTATACTGGTGGTATTAGTGCACTCATTATTTTCGCAGTACTACTTCTTCCGAGAGCACAAGATTCCTCTCTGGAAATATTTACAACTCCTCGAAAACGTCAGGTAGGACTCCTGATGGCTGCCATGGTAATGATACTTTCAGGTATCCTTGCATTGATTTTCCCATGGGCTGAGTCATTTGAACAGTCCTTAATTGAGGTATCAAACGACCTGAATGAACTTGCTAGGTGGCTATGGTCAGACGGTGGCATCTATGTTCAGATGATTGGTCTGATCATGATCACATCATTGGTTGGTGCCATTGCACTTCTGAAGATGGACAAGGCTGAACAACTATCTTCAATTAAAGGTGAGTTTGGGATAGAAGCTGTTCTCGAATTTGAAGAATTGGAATCTGTCGATGAGGAATCGACGCCTATAGATGAGGAGGTGGATGACTGATGGTCCCACTATCTTGGTATCTTGTCCTCTCATTCATGATGATTGGCTTAGGAGGTTATGGCATGATGGTCAAGAGAAACCTCATCAGGATTCTCATTGGTGCTGAGATCATGGGTAATGGAGTCAACATTGCTCTTGTAGCTATGTCTCTCTATAGCCCCTCGTTTTCATTCACTGGTCAAGGATTGATAATACTCATCATTTCTGTTGCAGCAGCACATACTGCCTTGGCTCTAGTTCTGATGCTGATGTACAACCGTCGTTATGATACGGTGGATCTTGGACAACCAATCAAAACGGAGGAAACATAGATGTCAACAATTGGCAGAGCCATAATCAACAAAGTTCCTGAAGTGACTTCCAATCCGTTGGGTGAAAATAAGATAGAGCTAGTTGTTCCGGTTGAGAAGATTCGAGATGTTGTCACGATTATTGAGCAGGAGCTTGAAGATGCATTACCCGAATCTGTGTTTGGTGTAGACCTCGAGAATGACAAATATGAACTCATCTACATCTTCTGGTCGTGGTCCACTCGGCAGCTAGTTCAACTAAGAGTTGCTCTCGAGGGAGAGAAACCTGAGATTGAGAGTGTTTGTGACATATTTCCTGGACTCGAATGGCATGAAAGAGAATTCAGAGAGATGTTTGGAATAGACGTTAGGAATCACCCAGACCCACGGCTCTTTTTACTACCAGATGAACTCGATGGAGCATATCCAATGCGCAAGCGGTTCAAGACAGACCAAAGTAGACTTCAGGAGACCGGCATTGCACCTCCAAAACCTCGACCTAAACCGGAAGGAGGTGACAGCCAGTGAGCCCTGACATTCTTGACGAAGCAATGGAAATCTGGTTCGGTCCTCAGCATGTATCTGCTCACGGTTGGGCCACCAAATTGACCTTAGTGGGTGACTACATCGTGGAGTGTGACCCGAATGCCGGTTACTTCCACAGGTCTGCTGAGAAAGTCCTTGAGTTCAAGAACTTCAGACAAGGTTCACTTGTTCTAGAAAGGATGTGCATGCTTGAAGCATTCCTTGCTGAGCATCCCTATGTTGCGGCTGTCGAGAAAATCGCTGAGATAGATGTTCCTGAACGTGCCAAAGTCATGAGGACAATCATGATGGAATTGTCACGACTTCACAGCATCCAGTTCTGGTGGGGCCAATTCAACGCTGAGTTAGGATTCTTCACAATGGCACTCTGGCCATGGGTTGACCGAGAATATTCACTAGATGTATTTGAAGAGCTTACGGGCTCACGACACACGGTATCCTTCTCGACTCCAGGTGGTGTGAAGTACGACTTTAATGACAAATTCATGGACAGACTCCACAGAGCTGTTGATCGATTCGAAGATCGCTTGGCTAAATTCAGAGATATGCAGATGGGTAGTCCGACATTTCGAGCGAGAACTGAGGATATCGGTCTCTATGATTATAAACAAGGACTCAAGTGGGGACTGAGTGGTCCTCCGATAAAAGCATGTGGAATTCCTATGGATCTGAGAAAGGATGATCCAGATCCGAATCTTGCGTATGATATGGTTGACTTTGAGGTTCCTATTACTGAGAATCCGGAGCATCCTGGTCAGAGTGACGCTCTCGACAGAATGGAACAGAGGTTCAAGGAAGCTGAGGTTGCTGTCGATATTGTGAAGCAGCTCCTACCCCAGATTCCTGATGGTCCAATAGTAGATCCAAAAGCTCGGGGAAAGGCAAACCGACTTCCTGAAGGAGAAGCCTATGCTCGAATTGAAGGAACACGTGGTGTCACTTCATTATGGCTTAAAACACAAGAAAAGGCACAGACTGCGTATCGAGCAAAGATACGCGGACCATGCATCGCCTCATACTATGCATTGAAAGATTTGGTGCCCGGTTCGAAGTTTGCTGACTTTATTGTAATATTTGGAAGCCTAGATCCTTATCCGGGGTGGTGGGATCGCTGATGGGAGGTGTCATGTTGCAGTTCGACTTCTTCGCTTGGCTTTCTGGAATTCCTCAATGGCTTGAGGATTTCCTCTTGCACTTGTGGACAATTGCAAAAGGCATAATCTGGTGGATTTGGGGAATCATCCAATGGATCTGGAGCGCAATCTTTGTTCCTAGGAATTTCTTCTTCCTTTTCAGAGCAGTTCTCTTTCCGGGGCTTGTATTTGTTATCATGGCTCTGATATGGGCTGTTTGGTTTACACGCAAACTTTGGGGCAGAATCCAAGACAGACGTGGTCCAGTTCATATGGGTAAATATGGAGGACTTCAGCTCTTTGCTGATGCCATCAAATTGATTGCAAAAGAAACCATAATTCCTGAAAAAGCCAAACGTTGGATGTTCAGGTTCCTTCCAGGACTCCTGCTAGTGATTGTCCTATTGCCTTTCGCCTTCATCCCGTGGGACACTGTTTCCGCGGTAGATGGAGGATGGGCAATTGCTGACCTCTCAGTCAGTCTTGTACTTGTGTTCGCATTCCTGACAGCTGTACCAGTAATCGCTCTGATGGCAGGATGGGTCAGTGGGTCGAAATACACGTTGATTGGTGGATTTAGAGCTGCTAACAACCAGTTCGCTGCAGAGATACCAATGATCATCTCCACAATCGGTTGTGCTTTCCTAGCTCGTTCACTAAGTGTGTATGAAATCTCAATGGGTCAGACGGGTATTTGGTATGGAATCCTTCTCCCGATCAATCTGGCAACTTTCTTGGTTGCTGCAATCGCATCTGTGGGAATCTTCCCCTTCGATGCTCCTGTTGCAGATTCCGAGATCATCTTTGGTTGGAGGACTGAATACACTGGCATCTACTTCACCCTGACTTATTTTGCAGAGTTTGCTGAGCAAATGCTATACTCGGCTCTCATCGTTGCACTATTCTTGGGTGGTCCGAATGGGTTCACATTCCTTCCAGGTCCAGTCAACTTCATCATCAAGTTTCTGATCACTTTCTTCTTCTTTGTCCTGGTGAGTTCATCGTTCCAGAGACTCAGACAGGACCAGATTGTCCACTACTGCTGGAAGTACCTACTTCCACTAGCAATACTGAACGTCATCGTCATCATGTTCGCGGTAGTCTACTTCCCTGGACTGATGGCTGCATTGGGGGTTGGTTAAACAATGGGATTCTTCAGCGTACTAGGTGACTGTTTTCAGATACTGAAACACACATTCAGACAAGTCTTCATGAGACCGTTCACGTACTTCTACCCCTTTGAAGACCGGATATATCCGGAGCGGACAAGAGGCAGACACATCCACGTTCGTGAGAACTGCACAGCCTGTTCACAGTGTGTCAAAGCCTGTCCAGTAATTGCTATCCGGATGGACAAGGAGGATAAGATGTTCGAGAAGGACTGCGCTTTGTACTTTGACTATACTCGCTGCATTTTCTGTGGTCTATGTACTCAAGCTTGCAAGTTTGATGCTCTATTCCATACTCCAATTGTCGACTTGAGTGAGGGTGACCGTGAAGATCTCCTATATGGACCAGACAAGATAGAAACACTTGACCGAGACCCACTGAAGTGGCGAGGGAGGGAGTTCCGTTAAATGCAGCTCTTCGATCTTGCATCTATCCCATATGCAGCACTATCTCTTGCAGTGCTTTTCATTGGAGGTCTCCTGATCTATGCCCTCAAGGACAATTTCGCACACTCTGCAGGAAAGGTAGCTGTCGGATTTTCTGGAATCGCATCCCTCTTGATGGTCTATCCGTTCTACTTAATATTCTCAGACCCAGAAACACCCTATACTGAATACGCTACATGGTCTGGACTGTTAGAGCAATTCGGTCTCAAGCTGGATGGTGTCGCCTTTCCAATCACATTTGCAGTTGTAGTTCTTGGTTTCCTATCAGTAGTCTATGCAGTTGGTTATACAGAGCATAGTGAGAACAAAGCCACCTTCTTCGCAAATCAGCTCTTCTTCCTGATGGGTATGCAATGGGTCACCCTAGCCACGAATTTAATCGAATTCTTCATCGCTTGGGAACTAATGCTAGTACCTAGCTACTTCCTAATCCTATTCTGGGGTCTGCCTGAGACCCGGAAGCGGACTGCCATGAAGTTCTGGCTGTACACACAGTCTGGTGCAGTGTGTATCATGGTTGGTTTTGGCATTCTGTACTCTCTAACTGGTTCTTTTGACTTGGCACTGATTCAACCAGCTATAGCAACTGTTCCTCTATATGCTCTGGTCCCAGGTCTTGGTATCACCTTTGAAACCTTGTTGAAAATTATCTTCCTTCTCCTTGCTGCTGGTTTTCTCGTAAAGATGGCAGTGTTCCCAATCCATTGGTGGCTCCCACCAGTTCACGCAGAGGCTCCTACGCCAATCTCAGTCCTGCTGTCTGGTGCGATGATTGAAACCGGTGCATATGCGTTAGTACGTTTTGGGTCGCTCACACTATCGGTTGCTGCATATCAATTATCGATTTTTGTAGCTGGCTTGGGAGTTATCACCATGTTCTATGGTGGGTTCATGGCACTGGCCCAGATTGACATTAAGAGACTCCTCGCATATTCGTCCGTTTCACAGATGGGATATGTGCTCTTCGCTTTGGGTGTCTACGCACCAACGGGTGCGGCAGGTGGAATGTTCCATCTCATCAATCACGCCTTCTCGAAGGGTCTCTTGTTTATGACCGCAGGTGCTGTCATTCATCAGACTGGACTACGTGACATCACAAAGATGGGCGGTCTCTCAAACAAGATGCCCATCACTGCTTTCGCAGCAGCCATAGGTATGATGAGCATTGCTGGTAGTCCACCTCTTTCAGGATTTGCCAGCGAGTGGATGATGTTCCTTGGTGGTTTTGAACGTGCAATTGATGGAGTCGCAATCGCGAGCCTCCCGTTCCTCATATTGACCATCATCGCGGTGTCAAGTTCAATCCTCAGTGCAGGCTACATGCTACGCTTCTTCTGGAAGGTCTTCCTAGGTCCTCATCCTGATGAGCTAGAAGACGTCAAGGAGAGTTCAAACTCCATGACCATACCGATGATCATACTTGGAGTTCTCATTGTAATCTTTGGAATATTCCCAGGACTGGCACTTGATGTCATTGTCCCGGCAGTACAAGGAATCGTATACCCGTGAGGTGATTAAGATGTTGCTAGGTCTACCATACTATCTGATCCTCGTCATTCCACTTGGTGGCTCACTGCTAGTACCCCTCTTTGGAAGATACAGTGTGAAACTTAGAGACTGGGCTCCAGCAATCTTCATGGGTATCACTATGGTCCTCTGTTGGTCCCTCCTACCTGATATTGGACATGGCAATCCAAGTTGGGACTGGATTAATATTGTCATCAATGGAGAGGATGTTCTTGTTGTTCCATTTGGAATGCTCCTCGACCCCCTCTCTGTGATCATGGCTATTTTGGCAAGTACACTCTGTTTCCTCATCTATGTGTATAGCACCGAATACATGGCTCATGAAGGAGACCGTAGTCGATTCTTCTTCCTGATGTTAGCCTTCGGTGGTGGTATGCTTACACTTGTTCTAAGCGACAACCTACTGATTGCGTTTATTGGTTGGGAGATAATGGGCTTTTGCAGCTACGGTCTCATTGGATTCTGGAACGACAAGAGGAATCCTCCAGAGGAAGACCCGACTGGATACGAGCAGACTAACCCAATTCTCCAATGGGAGAAAGAGGGAGACTACAACTCCTATGCAGGTACAAAGGCGTTTATCGTCACGAGAATTGGTGACGCGTTTATGCTAGGTGGTATTTTACTACTGTTCATGTTCACAGGCACATTCCTCTTCTCAGACTTGATGGATCCTTTGACTGCTTCTAACGATTGGTGGGTCAACATGTCCTCCGCAGGTGTCTTGATTCCAGCGCTACTTCTCATCTTCTTGGGCGCAATTGGCAAGTCCGGACAGTTCCCGTTGCAGGTGTGGCTCCCAGAGGCTATGGCAGGTCCCACAAGTGTTAGTGCATTGATTCATGCTGCCACCATGGTGAAGGCTGGAGTCTATATCACCGCACGGTTCCTAGTCACGATAGTGAGTGCATCAGGAATCGAGGGAGAGATTGCGTCGCCAAGCACTGGTATCACAGCAGCCCAAGCTCTGGGCTTTGAAGCCGCACTGACCTTTTTCATAATTGTTTCAGTGATTGGTGCAATTACCGCGTTACTGACCGCGACAATGGGCATGGTGTCCAATGAGCTAAAACAGATACTCGCTTTCTCAACTTTGTCACAGCTCGGATACATGATGTTGGCGCTCGGAGTGGGTGGTGTTCTACAAGCAGTTCCCGCACTGCATGAAACCTATAGTCATGCGTATTTGAGTGGCGTGTTACACGTTGTTTCACATGGAGCATTCAAGGCACTTTTGTTCCTCGCATCAGGAGCTGTAATTCATGCTGTGCATACGAAATACATCTCAAAGATGGGTGGCCTTCGAAAGCACATGCGGAAGACATTCATAGTCATGTGGGTAGGTGTCCTCGCACTAGCTGGAATCCCACCATTCTCGGGATTCTGGTCAAAAGACTCTATCATCGAATACACCTATGAGCTTGCTGCTCACTGGTACAATCCACTTGGATGGGTTCTATTCCTTTTTGCAGTGCTTGCTGCAGCCTGTACAATCTTTTACAGCTTCAGGTTGATGGGTTTAACGTTTTACGGACCATCAGAACATAGCTCTCACGACTCACATGATTCACATGAATCACATAGTGAAGAGAGTGAAGAGAGTGAAGAGAGTGAAGAGAGTGAAGAACATGAAGACGAAGTGCATCCCAACGATCATCATCAGACACCGCATGATCCAGGACCAGCAATGATGGTGCCTCTTTACATCTTGGCAGCTTTCACAATCCTCGCCTTTGTTGTTTTTCCGTTCATCCAGAACATTGCACTTGGTGAGCCTGAAGCGTGGAGCGATATCATGTCCGAGATGATTCTTGCGAAGCTTACTATGCCTGGAATAATCCCGTTTGCGATCACCCTGGGGGCGTTAGCGGTTGGAGGTATTCCTGGTTACGTGATTTACATTAGGAACGCTGACCGACCGAACGCTATTATCGGTGACACTGGAATTAGACGCAAGATGTACAACCTCCTGAAGCACAGGTGGTACATCAATGAGGGATATCACTGGCTTCTCAACAAGTTTCTCAACTTTGCTGAGATGTGGCGTGTCAATGTGGACGACAAGGTCATTGATGGCATTGACTTCAAGTCTGCCGATGCAGCGATTGCCATATCAACAAAGGTGCGATGGTTCGACGACAATGTAGTCGACGGATTTGCAGAAGGTGTGTCCACACGGAGTGTAAGGACTTCTGAAACCGGGCTCGCAGAAACTCAGACTGGAAGAATCAATGACTATGTCAGCGTTGTGATGTTTGGAATTGGGATATTGGTCTTGCTAGCGCTGATTTCACTGGGGGTAATATAGAATGCAAGTAGATTTTGCCATAAACATCTTGAACTCGTTGCCATTCGGACCACTGGGATTCATGCTACTTCTCCCCGTCGTTGCTGCCTTCATAGCTTATTTTGCAGGAAAAGGCGCTAGAGTGATTGCGCTTCTTGTAACCGCTGTTGAACTTGGGCTCTCAGCCTTGCTTGTCCTTGGTGTCAATCCAATGGCAATCGAGCAGACCACAATACAAAATGCTGGGATGCAATTCGTCGATGTCTTTGTTATGGGCACCATTCCAATTGGAGAGGACCTAACAACAAACTTTCAATTCATACTGGGAGTTGATGGATTATCAGCAGTGATGCTTCTATTGTCAAACCTAGTTGTGTTCATTGCAGCCATCAGTTCGAACCACATTCACAAGTCTGAAGGATTCTACTACTCCCTATTCCTACTGCTTCAGGTTGGTCTAATGGGTGTGTTCATGTCATTGGATTTGATCGGCTTTTTCATCTTCTGGGAATTGGTTCTCATCCCAATGTTCTTCATCATTGGAAGATGGGGGGAGGAAGGCTGTGAACATGCAGCTGTGAAGTTCTTCATCTATACTCATCTTGGCTCAGCAGTTATGCTTGTTGCATTCTTTGTGATATACCTGATTGCTGGAGCTGAAAGAAACATCTACACCTTTGCATTGATTCAGCTCTCTGAAACTGGTCCTGAAGGTTTGAGAACACTCCTACCAACACTGGCACCAATGGTCCAGATCGGGTTTGCATTAGCCATCTTCATGGGTGCAGGAGTCAAGTTGCCAGTCTGGCCTTTACACAACTGGCTTCCATGGGCTCATGTTAAAGCTCCAACACCAGGTTCTGTTATACTCGCAGGTATCCTATTGAAGATGGGCGGTTACACATTCATTCGACTTGGACTCTGGCTCGTGCCCAGTGCCTTTACACGATTGAGTATACCTTTCGCAGCTTTAGCCATCTTCACTTGTATCTATGCAGCATTTACTGCAATGGCCCAGACCGATGTGAAAAGTCTCGTAGCGTACACATCAATCAACCACATGTCATGGGTTTTACTTGGTGTAGCTGTGGCATCATTCGCCATTGGTCTTGATCCTGCAGTTGCAGAGAACCTTCGCTTCATCAATGCCGCGAATCTTGCTCTTCAAGGTTCAATCTTCATGATGTTCAGCCACGGAACAATCATCTCTGTAATGTTCATAATGGCCGGGCAGCTCAAATACTCTGCAGGCACACGACAGATTCCTGACATACAAGGTCTCATGAACAAGGCACCTCGAATGTCAGCAATCCTTATTCTAGCATCATTTGCAGCCTTTGGTCTACCTGGGTTCAGTGGCTTCATTGCTGAAGCCCTTGTCATATTTGGTTCAGTGGTTGTTTATCTCTGGGCTGGACTCATAACGTTCGGAATCTTTGTGACTGTCGGCTATGTTCTCTGGATGTTAAACCGAATGGTGTTCAGTGATCCGGATCCAGAGAAAGAGGTGTCTGAGGCACCATGGAGCGACCTCATTGCACCAATACTCATGATGATACCAGTCATCCTCTTGGGTGTATGGCCTGACCTGGTTCTTGACTTCACACAAGCTGTTGTTAACTTCATCATAGGAGGTATTGCACCATGATGCTTCAACTCGTAGATATCGCGAACCAAATTCGTGAATTACTTGAACCATTAAAGGATGTGTTACTTGACATAGTTCCTGCAAGCTGGCTCATGTCACTTCCTGCACTGACACTGGTTCTCTTCGCAATCTTGGCATTAATCGTCGGTATGCGGTATAATCCGCTAGGACTAAGCTTCGTTGGTGTCTTACTTGCAGCTCTTGAGATGATAATCCTGAACCCTCTTGATTCTGAGATTGCTGCCATTACAGGAGGAGTTTCGTTTGGACAGTTTGCCCGAGATCCTATGGCTGACTTGTTCATCTATATTATTCTGATAGTTGGTTTTCTGGTCTTGATGTCCTCAACTCTCTATGGGGGTGACAAGGGGCCATACAACTTCATGCTATTGATATCCTTCGCTGGCGCCATATGGGTCGTGATGGCTACTGATCTCGTGGGACTCTTTTTAGCGTGGGAATTGATGTCAACACCAACATACATACTT
This sequence comes from Candidatus Thorarchaeota archaeon, assembly GCA_048882325.1. Lineage (GTDB taxonomy): Archaea > Asgardarchaeota > Thorarchaeia > Thorarchaeales > Thorarchaeaceae > SMTZ1-45. Next base: position 165,009 of record JBHLRS010000001.1, read on the forward strand.
GTAGCATTAGGACCTGGTCGAGAAGCAATTGATGGAGCGACCAAGTACTTTGTCATGGGACTTCTTGCAACAATGATGATGGTGTTTGGTATAGCCATAATATACGGGGTCACTGGTCAAACCAATCTTGTGGAGGTTGCAACTTATGTTGATGGAGTCTGGACTGGATCGACTCCAAATGCGGCATACACGATCCTTCTTGCAGTGGTCTTATTCATCGTTTCATTCGGATTCAAGGTGGGTGTATTCCCAGGATGGCAATGGGTGCCTGATGCTTATGCCAGTGCAGATGGGAGTGTTACAGCATACCTTGCCGGAGGTTCCAAGAAAACGGGAGTTGGTGCATTGATGAGAATTCTCGTTGTAGGATTTGTCATCGCTCAGACTCAATGGACAGTCGTCATTGTTGGAGTGGCAATCCTCACAATGATTATTGGGAATGTACTCGCACTCGCTCAAAGGGACATCATGAGGATGCTTGCGTATAGTAGTGTTGCCATGATGGGATATCTCTTCATTGGCCTAGCATCAGCTATGAATCCCGTTGATGTTCCGAGTACGACTGCATATACTCTAGGTGTAGGTGCAGCTCTCTTCATGGCATTCACCCATGCAATCATGAAGACCCCCGCATTCATTTTAGTGTGGGTTCTATCAATCGCTCTTTCGAAAAGAATTACTTATGATGACCTTGCTGGACTTAGCAAGAGAGCTCCACTTGCAGCGGGGCTATTCACCATTCTAATGTTATCCTTAGCTGGAATGCCTCTCACAGTCGGGTTCTATTCAAAACTGCTACTCTTCCTGAGTGCGGCAGCTGCAGGTATGTGGTGGCTCGCGCTGATTGGACTCCTTAACTCAGTGTTCTCTTTGGGCTACTATTTGCGAGTCATAAGGTACGCCTATATGGAAAAAGCCACGGATGATACTAGTATCAAGTTGCCAACGGTTCCACTTGTGGCGGTAGTTCTCTGTGTCATCGCTGTGATTGGGCTATTCTTTGCTCCGTGGATAATCTTAGATTATGCGTATGCAGCTGTCCCATAAAATGAACAGGAAACTTGGCTACCTCTGGCGGCCAAGTCTTTCTTCTTCTTTTCTTACTGCGGTTTCAACACACTTCGTAAACATCTTCTCGATGTTTTCACCTGTCTTAGCTGAGGTTTCAATATACTCAATGTCTTGCCAATGGCTGAACATCTCTCCAGCTGCGGGTGGAACAACTCGATCCTTCCTATCAACTTTGTTTGCCACTAAGATAACAACTGCATCTGGTGAGACTGCAATGAAATTGTCATACCAAGATGCACAGTTGAGAAATGTTGGAGGTCTGGTTACATCATATACGAGAAACGCAATAGATGCTCCTACCATGTATCTAGAGCGGAGATCCTTGTATGTGGGCTGACCCGCTAGGTCCCATAACACTATTTGAGCTGTGGCCTTTTCTCCTGGATAGACTTCGATATCTACATTTTTCACTGCGATGTTTGTCCCAATTGTTGCTTTATACGACTCACCGAAGCTGTTCTGTGTGTACCTCATGATGCAACTTGTTTTGCCTACAGCCCCGTCACCCAATGCTACCATTTTTAGCACATATGCGGGACCTTCTGCTTCCAATACATACCCTTCCTTTGACGGAAGATGGTGCACAATTCAATGATTTAACCATTCTGGGAAATAAGTCAATGAAATGATTTTTTGAATAACTGTAGTTTAGCAACCATTGGGGAGCTTTACGATAAACCTAGTCCCCTGGGTGAAGTCTCCCTCAATCCGACCCTCTACTCTGATGCTACCAGAATATGTGTCTACAATTTGTTTGACCAACGTGAGCCCGACACCTGAAACTCTGTGAACTCTATCATCAATTCCTGTTAGTACGCTCTCTCTCAAACGGTCCTCAATTCCTTGTCCCCAATCCTCAAATTCGAATTGGAGGAATTCACCATTATCTACCAAGTTGGTGGTCACATCTATTCGAACATCACCATTCAGTGTGAACTTCACAGCATTATGAAGGAGATTATAGAATACATCCTGAAGAAACTCATTTGCCATAATGCAATATTTGTTTGACTCAAGATTTGTTGAAATTGAGATACTCCTTTGTGGAAATGACTGCTTTACAGTCTGGATTGCAGCTGTTAGGGCTTCTGCTGGGTCTGTCTTCTCAAGAACGAACTCTTCTTGGTTCACCATGGAGAACTTCTTAACATTGTTAATAAGAGATACACTCCGGTTTACTTGCATTAGAGCACTTCGTGCAATTCCTTTGAGATGCTCAGGGAAATCATTATCCTCTAGTATTAATTCAAGACTGGACATTATGCCTTGGTGAAGATTGTTAATGTCGTGAGCCATCAAGTCTGACATCCAAATTGCACGAGCTCTTGCTTCTTCCCGTTGTTTTTCAGCTTCTACTTGATCAGTAATGTCAATTGAGAAACCACCAATAAGGGGTGCCCTCCCTTCTCTGATGATAGGGAATTTGTGAGTTCGAAAAGTACGGTGTTTTCCATCTTGAATACTTACTTGGACTCTGTCAATTGGTCCATCTTTCAAGACTTTCTGGTCTTCTTCGGTCAGTCGATCCGCACGTTCCTGCTTGAATAAATCCACGTTGTGCTTGCCTTCCCAATCCTCGGTTTGAGGTCGCCCCACCTGTTCTCGCATATACCTATTGATAAAAAGCACCCGTGACTTATCATCTTTGATATACACAGGACCAGGCATATGGTCTGCAAACGCCGTGAAACGATCCTTAAACTCTTCGAGTTCATCCTCCGTTCGCTTCCGCTCAAGGATTGTTGAGAACATTCCAGCTATAGTTGCAAAGACTGTGCGTTGTTCTTGATCCAGCGGTTTTGGTTCTTGAGCTGCTATGTTGATCACACCAAGAAGATTGTCTTCAGATCCGATGATTGGCCAGAATATTAGTGCGTGAATACCCAGTTCTCTTGCCCTTTTCATCCGATCCTTGCTTTCTGGTGATTTGTCTATATCTTCGGTAAATAATGGTGATTTTGTTCTTGCTGTACGTGCTACTAAGAAGTTTGGATCATCTAGCGGCACGACTTCAGGTGTTCCACCTTCTACCAATCCAATGTAAGCCATAAGGTGAAGTCCTTTTGTTTCAGGATTAAAGAGTCGTATTGTACCAAGATCAAATCCAAGGGTTTCAACAAGTCCGGTTAGTATCTGGTTACAAAGCTCCGGAACATCTTCACTACTGAGAGCAGCTTCCGCGACAATGCTGTAGGCCTTTCGTTCAGTGGAGATAGTTTCCTTTGAGAGTTCATCTCCTGTGACATCAATACCATAGGCGATAACATAGTTCTTTCCGTCAACAACTACAGAGTTAGCGGTTATTTCAAGGACAAAGGATTCTCCATTATTGTTTGTGAACCAGAAGCGGTTCTTGTCTGACTCCAATTTTCCTGATCTACGATCAAGGAAGCTCGCGATGGCATCTTCTCGAATTTCTGGCTCGAGTACATTTGCAAAGTTCCTGACATCTTGTCCAATTGCTTGCTCTGGTATGAGGCCAACTGCATGTGCCAATGCGGAATTGGTGTAGACCACTTTTCCCTCGTGGCTGATGATGACTCCCTGCGGAGATGAATCAAACAGCAACTTCAGTATACTGCAATCAATTCCATCTTCCGAGTTCTGTGAGTCTTTCACCTATGTCACCAGCAACCTGACCCCTTTGAATTTCCTTCAAAAAAGATTTGGTAGAGACATAGAATAGCGTTTCATTTGAGATTCTAATACAATGTACATTTGCGTACATCAATGCACATTTATGCGTAATGCTTATAAGACTCTGGTTACCGACGAATACAATCGTTTCCGAGTGTGGTGTAATGATACGAGCGTGCCTTGGCCAATGGCTTTGGGGTCCCGCGGGACCCGTTTAGTCTATTCGCCAAATGGTACAAATGCCGTATCACCTTCTTCTGTCGAATTAATCATTGCGCGCTTACTTCATTTTGAGATTGGTCTACCTCTCTCCAGTGACCCACATCGTAGAAGACTCCACACTAGGAGCGATTTCTTTGTGGAGAATGTAATATGAAAAAAGAACATGCTAGAATCCAGTTGGATGTTGAAGATACTCCAAAATCTTTCCTAAATATCCTACCACATCTAAAGAATCCTCTTCCGCCTCCGATCAATCCTGCTACAGAAGAGCCTGTAAGTCCGGATGCACTCCTAGCTCTCTTTCCAAAGGAATGTGTCATGCAAGAGGTGTCTGATAAGAAGACAATCCCGATTCCTGCCGAAGTCAGAGAGATTATGATGCGTTCTGGAAGACCAACACCTCTTCAGAGAGCTATTGGTCTTGAAAGAGCTCTGAAGACTCCATGTCATATCTACTACAAGCGAGAAGATGTGTCGCCAACTGGTAGCCATAAGCTGAACACAGCAGCTACTCAAGCCTACTATGCCAAACAAGAAGGCACCGAACGGATGGCTACCGAAACCGGTGCAGGTCAGTGGGGTAGTGCAGTTGCACTTGCCTGCGCATACTTTGAGCTTGAAGCTATGGTCTACATGGTTCGAATCAGTTACGAGCAGAAAGCATACCGTGGAACCCTCATGAGGACCTATGGTGCAAATATAGTATCAAGTCCATCTGATATGACCGAGTTTGGTCGAAAGCTAAAAAGTGAACAACCTGATCATCCAGGTACTCTCGGTATTGCCATTAGTGAAGCATTAGAAGACACAGTGAGTCATGAGAATACCAAGTATACACTTGGGTCAGTTCTGAACTTCGTCATGCTCCATCAATCTGTAATTGGTCAAGAAGCGATTACGCAGCTTGACAGTATTGAGGAAACTCCAAATTATGTCATTGGTTGTGTTGGTGGAGGCAGTAATTTTGCAGGATTAGCTTATCCGTTCATTGCGGATGGTCGATTCGAAGACACTCAGTTCATTGCTGCTGAACCAACCGCCTGTCCATCTCTAACCAGAGGCGAATATCGATACGACTTTGGTGACACAGCAGGACTTACTCCAAAACTCAAAATGCACACTCTGGGCGCTGACTTCACTCCTCCCAAAATTCACGCAGGGGGTCTACGATATCACGGAGTCGCCCCAACAGTCAGCGCCCTCGTTAATGAGGGTCGCATCAAGGCGAGAGCGTTCAATCAGATTGATGTCTTAGAGGCAGGTGTCCTCTTCGCGAAAGCGGAAGGAGTTATTCCTGCTCCAGAATCTGCTCACGCCATAAAAGCCACAATCGACATCGCATTAGAGGCTAAGAAGAAGAACGAATCTTGCACAATTGTCTTCAACCTATCTGGACATGGTCACTTCGATATGGCCGCCTATGGAGCTCTCATGGATGGCACCCTAAATGGTGATGTTCCAACAGGACTTCCTAAAGCTGAAAGTGAACTCCTCACAGTAGAAGGTAAGTGATAACGAGACCGCTGCCTAGCAGCGGTTTCTATTATTTTTCATTTTTGTAGCTTTAACACATTGGCCAAAGCTTGGGCTGCTCTCTGGGGACTTGAAAAGAAAGGTATCCCTGCGGCTTCAAGTACCTCGTGCCCCGGTGGTTTCCTCGTCACAGGAGAAGCTAATACACTAATGACTGGTTTTGAGAACTTCTTTGACGTTTCTACAAGCTCTTTGACTGGTACACCTCCTCCAATTCCTTCCTGGTAGTTTGGTGAGAAGACGATCATGACCGAGTCAAATTGGTCTTCCATGAGGAGAAGCTTGAAGGCTTCAGCAAAAATCGTCGGATTAGCCCATCCTTGTGCTAGAAGGTCGATGGGATTCTTGATGGGTATTTCAACTGGCATGTTCAGCATTGATTCAATCTTCGATGCAACATCTTTGGATGGGAGTGGAAGCTCAATTCCGTTCAGCTCAAGAGTCTGAGCCGCAACCAATGCTATTCCTAAAGTGTGGGTCAGGATAGCAACCCTACGACCCTGTGGTTTGTGCTTGCATGTCGTGAGAATTCGAGCAGTATCAATCATCTCCCCAACACCCGCTACTTCGATGGCTCCTGACTGTTTGATTGCTGCACTATATAGCTCCGTATTTCCAGCAAGGCTACCTGTATGACTCAAAGCTGCTTCTCTTGCCGCAGGTGTCTTACCAACCTTGAAGATAATTACCGGTTTACTCGGAGTCGTTATCCTCAATTCATCAGTCATTTCTCTCGCGTATTCTGTCCCTTCGATAAATAGACAAATCACATCTGTTTCCGAGTCCTCACGTAGATATCGCAACATGTCGTGGAAATCTACATTGACCCGATTTCCAACACTTGCGAACTTGGATACTCCCAGATCTGAATCTGCAGCGGCGTAGATCATCAATCCAGTCACGCCACCGCTTTGACTCACTAATGCTACAGAACCTCGTCGTAGTGGGGTAGGGTGTGGAAAGAATGTTGCATTCAGTTTTATTCCTGGATTCCCCGCACCCAAACAGTTTGGTCCTATGACAGCAATGTGACCTGCATCAGCAACCTCTTTCACCTTCTGTTGATGAATCTCACCTATCCCACCAAGTTCTTTGAAACCAGCTGAAAAGATAATGGCCCCTTTAACACCTTTTTCAGAACACTCATTGAGTGCTGATAGAATATGCTGAGGACCAAGAGCTATCAATGCCAAATCAATTTCATCATCGATGTCTAAAATAGATGGATAGCACATAGTGTCGCTTATGGTCTTAATTCGTGGATTCACAGGAAAGACTTTACCTGCATACTCTTGTAAGGCTAAAAAAGCAAGTGCACCTAGTTTGTCAGGTTTGTCTGAAGCTCCAACGATAGCTATTGTATCAGGATTGAACAACTTGTCAAGTGACTCATTCTTCCATGTCATTACTCAGCAGCATCCTCCTTGAAAGAGCTATAGAGTTTGGTCACTCTTGAGATTATGAGGGAAGAGATGTCTCGATAGACTTCACTATAACTCCCCAACCCAACAGTGGATACACCTGCTTTTTTGGCTTCGTCAGTCATGTATTCCTGAATTTCTCGAGTATATTCAAATTCCTTTCTTCGGATAGCCTTGTCCTCAGAAACAGTTGTCAATTTTCCAATATCGTGCTTGCTTGAGAACATAGCTCTGTGGGTTTCAAGCTCAGGATTGATCAAGACTTCAATCACACCAGAACTTAGTTTCTGAAGTCTACCCGGGATAATGTGAACTCCTTCGATGACTGCTACAGCACCTTCAGCAATCACTCTTTTGGTTGCAGTTTCAATATGTGGAAATAGAAGATTGAACTGAGCTAAGAACCCTCTGATTATGGGATTCAGATTTTTGGGACCAGCCTGACGATACTTGTGAGCTTGGTAGGTATGACAGAATAACTCTGGATGCTTTTTCTCACTTAAAATTCCTCTGAGAACCTGACGAACTGTATCTGTACTGATGAATCTTGTAGCAGCAAGGTCACGTATGAGTTCGAGTGCTACCAGTGTTTTACCTGTGGCTGAAGCCCCTTCTATGATTACTGCAATCGCAGGTAAATCAGAAGTTACTCCACGAAGTAGTTCGTAATCGGTAAGGACTTCGAAATTACTGAGAATTGATGGGTCAAATGATTTCAGAGACTCTCGTACGTGTTCTAGGAGTATATCCTCAGTTTCAAGATCTCTAATAGAAGTTTCATCAACGACTTCAGAGATGAGTTGGTCATCGAGTCCACTAAGTCTTAATCGACCTTTTATTGTGAAAAGAGGATAAGGAATCGTTTCATCTCCAACTCGTACTCTCATGACATCTGCACCTAGGTACCAATGTCATGCGAACAGCCTCAAAAGCTCTTCCTTGAACAGTATCCCTTTGATTCTCTTCCAGGAGTTCCCTGAAAAGAACGTCCTGTTGGAGACCGTTTCTGTTTCCTCCGTTTTGGTCGACCCATAAACGGTCTACTCATGTCAATTGTTCCATCAACTTGAGTTATCTCGGAGGAAGCACATCGGATAATCCCCCATCGCCCCTTAGTGAGACTCATGCACTCATCATAGAGAGTAACATATCCGTTCACTAGCTCGTATGTCTTCCCCAGTTCTATTTCGTCTATGTCTTCATTCCAGAGAGTTAAAGTGATGATTGCAGATTCATCTCCCGCAACACACTCAGAAATGAGGTGAATTCTCCCTGATACTCTTGCGGTAACTTGACGTGGTGGTTTTTTGCCGATTACACAGAACTTGACGTTAACTGCTCTTGATTCCACTGTCAGATCCGAAATTTGAGTCCATTCATCGTTCTGAATTTCGATTGAGTCACTCACATCTTGCAAAGTGGATTCACATCCGAGGATGTGTCCTTCTAATCATTAATGAACTCCACACTTAGCTCACGTGTATAACTCTTTCAGAGCTTTTTTGAGTTGCTCCAATCCCTTAATCAATTCCTCTTCTTCTCCACCAAATCCAAGACGGAAGTATCCCTCCATCTCTAATCTGGAGCCAGGAACAGTGAACGTCCTATATTTGGCTACAAGAAGCTCGCACAGCTCATCAGTACTTCCACCTTGCTTCAATCTGGGTGCACCAATGACACCGCTTTTTGGCTCAATCCATTCTAGCCACTCTTGCGAGTCCATCCACTCTTTGACAATCTTGAAATTCGCTCTCACTGCCTTCATTACTTCAATGAGGACCTCGTCTTTCTTACTAAGAACACTTTGCGCAACAGCCTCACCTACCGATGAGTTGCAGATGGTGACCTGTTCTCTCACTGCTCGAATTGCCTCGATGATAGGTCTATCTGCAACAGCCCATCCAATTCGTATGCCTGGTAGTCCCCATGTCTTCGACATGCTTGTCAGACTGATGGCATTAGGACTCAACGTTGCAGCAAGTGGTGGCGGTGTTTCAAACATGAGGTCTCTATAGGTTTCATCAAGCATCAGATATGCTCCTGCTTCCTCTGCAATCTCGATTGCTTCCTTGATTTCATTTTTTGTAATGACTGAACCAGTAGGATTGTTGGGGTGAGTCAGTGTGATTAATTTCGTATTTGGTTTGACCAACCTCCGCAATTTATCCAAATCAGGTCTGAACTCATTATCCCAGTCCAATTTGAAGAGAGTGAGGTCTCTTCCGAGTGACCGAGCCACTTGATACAGCGATGGATATGTTGGATGCTCGACAATGATGTTGTCCTTGGGTCCGACAAGATGTGCTATGATTGCAAAGTTAGCCTCGCTAGCTCCTGTTGTGACCGCAACATTGTCAAGAGAAAGTCCTGAGTAAAACTTAGCGATCTCTTTTCTTAAATCAGGATGACCGAGGTGATACCCATAACGAAGCTGAACCTTCTTGAGATCTTGTCCGAGATCTTCCACGGTCAACCATTTGGTTCCACTCTCTCCAATGTCGTAATCTACCTCAAACTGATGGTCATCAAACCATATCTCTAGGGGCATTCTATCAAATGTCAAACTTATGGCCTCGCAGATGAACAAATGCGTCTCGGTGATAAATAACTTCGTGAAGTAACTTCTACTTGTTATAACACACGATTATTAAGGCTCTATGAATTTAAAGCACAATTAACCGATTTTATGTGGGGATATACATGACCTTCAGGATACTCATAGTGGATGATGAACCAGCCATTCATGAGGTTATGTTAGTGTATCTCAAACGATTCTTAGATGACTTCGAGCTGATAGTTGCATCATCTGGAGTACAAGCTATTGGAACATCAACACAGATGCTTGATGATGGACATCCTCCTGACATTGTCTTAATGGATATGAAGATGCCCTTAATGGATGGTATCGAATGTACCCGAAAGTTATTGGAGCTTGGAATCACAAACATCCATCTCTTAACAGCCTATTTTGACCCCATTGCAGCTAAGGAGGCTGCTGAAGTTGGTGTAAAGGGTGTTATGAAAAAGAGCGAGGGATTAGCAAACGTTGCAAAGAAAGTAGCTGATATGATTCGCGGTACCAAAGAACCCACTCCAACCACTAGTCCCTGATAGTGCCTAACAAAAACCCTTTTCAGTTCTGAAACGATATCTGAAATCTAGCGTTGCTTTGGAGATGAGATAGAATTATGCGTCACTCACCTTCGCGTTTATTGTTTGTAAGCTTTATCACTCTGTTTCTGGTGATGATGGTTGGAAGCGTCAACACCACAGATGCCCAGGTGTTCCCAGATGATTTCATCGAAGATGGGACTCTGTTTGTCTATGCCGCTCTTGATGATATGAATCTCAAGGATTATGGTCCTGGCAATCCATTACCGATCAATTTGGATGCACCTATGGAACTCACACTTCAACTGAATGCTACTGGAACGCAGCTGCTAAATGTCAGTGGAACCATAACGTTTTGGTATCAAGGATTTGGCATTTTCCCCATTCAGATTGTCGACATTAATAATAACACCTGGTTTGCGGTTGATCCATCAACACCGATTCCTCCTGTAACTGCAGGAATGGACTTCTCTGGAATGATGTCACTCGGACCACTCCATCTTGCCACTGGTGTCTTCGAGGCAACCGTTGATTTTCGATATTATGTTGATGGTGATCCAACACTTCATGTACTGCAACATCATTTCGAATTTTATCTGCCTTCGGAACCGATTGACATCATAACATCAATCACAGGCATCGCAGCTATTTTTGCTACTGGTGGTGCCGTTTATGGTGTTGGAATGGGACTCAAGAGTTTATGGGACGGTCTTCAGACAGCATATAAACTGAGAAGCATTCAGAAGAAAGCTCATGAGATTCGTTCGCTTCCGGATCTTACTGTGCTAGGTGCATTACCTTTGCTTTTCTCAATAGTTGATACCATGAAGAAGAAGAAGAAAGAAGGTCGAGAGGATTCGGGAGTTAGTGAATATATCGTAAGACAGCGGCTTCGTGAGGTCGCTCCAGAAGCATGGCGGCAGGATAAGTGTCCACAATGTAAAAGAAAATGGAACACTAAGTTGAACATGTGCAAGAAGTGCAACTTCCAAGAAGCTGATGCTAGAATCGCTTATGCAGATCTCCTTTCTGAAAAAGTTCCCACAGCTATCCGATGGATGGGCAAGAAGAAATCAACCGATGTCAAGACTCTCGCAAAGAAGACCGAGTCCACTCAGTATAACGCTGGCGTCATTGCTGCGGCGTTGGTGGACACGAATGTGACCGAGATAACGAAGGTTGGTACACCATTCCGTTCATTCATATTGAATATCGCAGGACTTGTATTTGTAGTCATCACTTGGCAACAGCTACTTGGGAACAGTTCCAGTACATGGTTAACCACATTGACCTTTGTAGGTGCAGGATTATCGCTAGCAGTCATCATAGCTCTCTACTTCAGCAGAAGGACCCAAATGGCAAAGTTTGAGGCTGAACAAGAAGCTGGGAAGAAGATTCTACCTACTCAGAAAGAGATTGAGGCAGACGCTGAATCTGATGAGGAGACTGAGGAATCTGAAGCAGAAGTTGATTCTGAAGAACAGGAAGAATCCGAAGAGCCAGCAATTGATGAGGAATCTATTGAGTTTGATGAGGACTCTGAGCCAGAAGAAGAGTCTGAAGAAATCGATAGCTCTGAGGAGTGATTTACCCTCCATCAAATAGAGAAAGTGGCGGCTCTTTGTTAGAGCCGCTCCATTTCATTTTTCTAGATACTTATACTTCCATCGGGGCTCTAGAAGTCTTCCCTCTAGACAGCTTGCTGAATATCTGAATTATCTTCGATGAGATGAATGGAATCACTACTAGGAATGCAACAGGCAGTAGTACTATGACCCCAAGCTCCCAGCTTGCTAAGAAGTCCATACTCATGACTGTGGTCGCACCTACTACGACCAAGAACATCAGGAACTTGATTCTGATTGAGGAGCTGAACCTACTAACCATAGATGTCTTCTCATCCTCGACGATACTTGGCGGTGTTCCAGCATCTTCCATCTTCACGATTTTCTTGAGACCCTTACTCACCTCACGATAAAGATTGATTACAACCACTAGAATCGATGAAATGTATGCAGTGAAAATGGTCGTCATTATCGTCGGTACTGTTATTGTACCGATGGTGAATGATTGATCAATGATGAATGCTTTGAACCAATCTATCTCTACACCAAATACAAGAATCATGAAGATGACTAGTGGTACAAAGACAAGATGCCATAGACCTAGAACTATCCGCCCTCTATTGAGATTTCCTCGAACTAGCACTGCGGCTGTAGCATCTCGATATAGCCAGAGACCATAGAGTAGTACCGAACATCCCAGTAGAGCCACGGTCAGGACTAATGCCACCGAGTAGTTGCCAGCAGTGTACATCGAGTAGGACCCGATTAATCCAAGTCCTGCTCCTAAGACGATGAGTAGATATAGCCTGTCCATATTCTTTATTGATTTCTTTCGTCCCTCGAGAGACTTGTCATCAACTTTCAGTGAGGATGCCATCCTGAAATAGATGACCATGCCGATTAGGCTCAGGACGAACGACAGACCTGCACCCATCGAAAGTGAAGTGGTTGACATCGCAAAGTTTGGTGTTGCTGGATCAACTGTGATACTCGTTGCAGTATTTACAGACTCTGCAACAAACTCTCCAACTGCAGTCACAGTTACGGTGAAGTCTCCATAACCCAATGTAGAAGGTACAGCTGGAATGGAAACTTCATACTCTCCAATCTGATCAGTTGGGTATGCTGTCATTGTCATTCCCATGAATTCCACTGACACCTCCAAGTCGGGAACTGGGTTACCATAGCCATCAGCTAGGTTGACCATAATAGTTAGGGGTTGTCCTTGGACTGGCTCTTCGGGGCTATAATCGATGAAGAACTCAAGTGTACCTAGGACCACAAGTGAACCATTGATCGGCTCTCCTGTTTCAACATCAGGATGAGTCACAGAAACTATGTATTCATACTCACCGGGGAGCCAACCAGCAGTAGAAACTGTCGCTGCATAGATGCCTGGATCCCCTTCAAGAAGACTGTATGAAAGTGCGTTTACAAAGACTGTCACTGTTGCTCCTGATACCGGTCTATCCGCCCAGTCTGAAAACTCAAGCTCAAACACAGTCTGATTGCCCTGATGAATGATCCATCCCAGCGACGAAAAGATCTGAGCATCAGTAGCTGCATCGGAGTATGAGCGGATAAAGAACTCTCCTGACCATGGTGTTGCATATGTGGCATTGATTGAGATTGTGAAAGTATTGGGCCCAAGTAGAAAGTCTGCAGTTACAAACATGATATACTCTGGTTCACCACTTGGTCCATGTGATGCTGTGTAGAGTGTCCCATTAATGTCAATCTCTACCGATGTTCCTAGAAACACTGGTCCATATCTATCTCTGACAAAGACAGTCACTTCAAAATCAGAACCACCTGCAACCCTAGTTTCGTAGAAGACATTAGGAGTCAGATTACCAAACACTTCGAAACTAATTTCTTGAATGACTAGTCCCACAATGTATGGTCTCTCAATTCTCAGTTCGAAGGTGTGATTGCCTATTCCGATATTGGCTGTATGATTGAACAGATAGCTACCAGGATCTGGACTGCCAATTAGCTCGAATCCCACTGGACCGCTAACAAGACTTACTGTTGCACCAGAAACCGGGACTCCATATTGGTCAGTGATGTTGAACCAAGCTGTCACCAATTCATCTTGTTGGATAACTGAGGGGAAGTTGGTGTAGACATCTAGAGTGGAGGCTAATAGTCTTACATTTATGAACTTGGCATCAGCAGCCAATCCTGTCCCAAAGGGATGAGTCGCTTGTGCTTCAGCTTCATGAGTTCCAGGACTAAGCTGTACCTCTGGGTAGTAGGCAAGATATTCTATCCCTACTGGTGTTGCGGCCTGTCCCAGTCCTGCAAGGAAAATATCGACCGTCGCATCTTCAACAAACCTGCCCATGATGTCAGTGACCGTGGCTGATAGGTTCATACCCTCTCCTTGGTTCACAGAGGGAGGTGAGGCGAGTGTGACATAGAGGTGGCTTCTAACAGTCATAACATCTACGAATAGTTCGCTATAGTGATGATAGTAGTTATGATTGATAGATATACTCAGGTTGACTACACCCATTGGCCATGATGCTGTTGTTTCTCCCCAATAATGCTGCTCCATCCAATTATAGTATAGGCTAAATGTATGTATTGCTTGACCTTCTGTGGTCCTATATTGAGCATCCATGTAGACTGATGCGTCACTAATGGGTTCACCGTAGACATTCAACACTGACACGTTCATGTCAAACCATCCAGTTTGAAGGACATCCGTCATGGTGAATTCCAAGGTGACATCCATGACATAGTGAGTATCGATGTTTCTAATGGCTCCGAGGGTGTAGCTCGTTACTGTGGCAAATGGATATGCCGCGATTTCTTCTCCCGGAATTGAATCAATATCGCCAATCAGTAGTGGATTATAGACCTCGCCAACACTCGTTGTCCATTCAATTGTCCCAATGAAATTGACCATAGTCAACCTTTCATCCTGGTCAGTGAAAAGAAGGAATTCGTTTCGTCCATCACCATCGAAATCTGCAATCATAGCGCTTAGCGGTGTGGCACCTGTAATTGGTGTGGTCCATCTTACACTCAATGTGGAACCAAACTCTGTGAGTAGAAGTTGATTTGGAAGTTTTACAAACAGGTCATCTGTACCATCACCTGTAGCGTCAGCTGGGTAGAAGTATGTGATATACTGATGTTCAAGCTGATAGACAGGTGTGTTGTTTACATTTGTTGTTCCACTGTCGAAGACGTAAATCCTACCGGTGGGATCAGAAGCGTTCCAGTAAGTGTAACTGGTAACAAACTGCTCCCTTCCAGAAGTTGCATTGTACATCTTGTCAACACCACCAAATTCTATGTTCCCATAGGCACTGAGGTCTATGTCTAGTGAATGTGAGTATACGAGGTCGGTGCTCAGGATGTCAATTTCTATATCTCCGCGCACAACTCCAATATACCCTGTTGGTGAATCTGTGATTACGGTGAAGCCTCTTACACCATACCTATTATCACCGCTGTTCGGAAGATCAACACTAGTCCAAGTGCCATCAGAATCCATTTTTATTACATTATAGGGCTGCGTATCCGATGCGATGAAAAGCTCTTCATAGCCGTCCCCATCATCGTCAAAAACTTCCATATAGTTGAAGCTCTTGTATGCAAATGGTATCGTGCCATTATCCACAAGAGAGAAAGAGTTTCCATCAAACACATGATATCTAAAGACATAGTTCTTGTCGTAGTAAAGGTCCAGTACGATGATGTCCTGAATACTGTCACCATCTAGCATCGCAGTGAACAATGCAAAGTTGGTAAATGGAATCGCAGCAGGATTTGCTATAGTTAGATTGGCTGACTTGGTTCCATCGGCCGAGTATTTCCAAAGACTCAAGTCGAGATCCCCTTTAGCCCTCTCTATGGTGTAGATCAAACGTGACCCATCCGACTCGTTTCCGATGTCTGATTGATGGTACCTCTTATGTACATAATCTGTTGTTGTCTTGTCAATTTTCCAAACGAAATCTCCAGCAACTGAGAAGACTTCAGGATGTGTAGCGTTACCCAAAGACCCCATATTGAGATATGAGTCTTGGACAACAATATAGTATTCATAATCTCCCGACTGAAGGTTTCCGATGAATGCATAATAAAGTCCAGGAGTGCTGGATGAATACATCTCATCCTGGGGTTGAATCCAAGTACTGCTCTCTGGAAGTCTCATCCAGATATCGATATACTCAATATACGAGGATTCGTCGACATTGACATTAATCGTGACATAGTCATCGAGAACAGTAGGATGGATTGGGTCAATAGACAAGGGGGTGATTATAGGTTGGGTAGCATCACTTCTAAGAATCCATACTCCATCTTCTATCCTAACAACAGCATCATCCCATGAGTCCCCATCATAGTCAAAGACGAGAATCTGATGCCCCAGGCTCCGAACGTCAAGAAGATACTCTAGGTGCGCGAAATCACCGTCCAGTCCTCTGAAGATTCCAAGACCTCCTAATGTGGTACCGATGACAAGTTCATCTGTGTTGTCTTGGTCCATCCTTCCCACTCCAAACTCCTTTGATGAGAATGTCCAAATTCCATCTACCTCTCTAAGTGGAAATCCCAGGATTCCATCTCTGTAGTAGGCCTTTTCTTGTGTCCGACTAATGACGACAAGATCATCTTGCGTATCAGCATTGAAGTCTCCAGTTGCGATGAATCTGGTCGTACTAGTGAGTGGATCAGCATTTTGTGTATAAACGACTCCCAGTGTGGTTCCATCGTAAACAACAATGTCTCCATCACTTTCAATCGTTGCTATCTCATTCAGTCCTCCTAAGTGATCAAATGTCACCATATCGTCAATACTAGGAGTAAGAATGATATTCTGAACCTGAGACCCATCTGGTTCCACAACTGTTAGGTTTCTTTGGCCCGCTGTCCCCATTGAGTTGACAAGTGCGATAGTATCGGATGAAAGACTGGTGAATCGTCCAATCACAGGATTGACATAAGCATAGTCTACATTGAATGTCCCAATTGTGACATTGTTAATCACATCCAATGTTAGGAAGTTGTCTCTGCTGTTCACATTCTGAACAAGGAGGTCCGGGAATGCATCACCGTTGAAGATTCCGAAACCCATAGGTGTTGGCCATATGAATGGCATCAGATATTCTGCTACATATCCATCATTTATATCAACCATAAGAATATACCAATTCACTCCTCCAACAACATTCCTGAGGAAGAACTCGGTACTCCCATCTAGATCCACATCGTATCCCTTGAGGTAAGCTCCATTTCCTTTGGTACCTGCAGGAAGTGCAATGTCAAGCGTGACATCATTGATCAAATCAACAAAATAAAGTCGGCTCTCAGCCTCAATGATATATGCGAATCCACGATAACCAGAGACCTCTCCTGTTGCAATACGGATGTTTGCATCTGGAAGGCTGTATGAGAGAAGGTCTTGTGACAAACTAGTTGGATTTTCCAACTGAATGTCAGAGATGATTGTTGGCTCAGAAGTCATCACTACTGGTGTGATGAACATTAAGACAAGTGCAGAAACCAGAATGAGCTTCAGGACACTCGTAGTATCAGCGTCCATCCTCTTGACCATTGGTCGATATGGACTTGCTCTGTCAGATTGTGACATATGAAATTACTTCCTAAACCGCGCACATCGATTTTTGCATCCCGCATAGAAATCATGGCGTCGTATCCAGCAATTGATTACATCAACCCTTTTATCGGTTCTGGGCGGGTTCTGCACCGATATCCTAAAGTCCTGCGCATACAATCGCAAAATCAGGCATTCTAGGGGTTTGAACGAAATGGTTGAACGCATTGTAGTGATTGGTTGTGGAGCTGCTGGTGCTACTGCAGCGCTGCAGGCAAGGAAATTCAATAGAGGAGTCGAGATTTCGATTTTCAATACTGAGCAATACTCTCAGTATTCACGGTGTGGACTTCCGTATACAATCTCAGGGAAAGTGGGTGCATTCGAAGACCTTGTGCTAATGAAACCAGATAACTGGGGTGCTCTAAAGATCAATGCTCATCTCGGAGTACATGTTTCCGATATTGACCATAAATCAAAGGAAATCACATACTCTGGTGAAGGTGATGAAGGGAAACTTAACTATGATGCGTTGGTATTTGCGACAGGTGCAGAGAATGCAGACCCACCAATAAAAGGTCTTGATAAGAATCGAGTCTATGGACTTCGAACTATAGATGATGCAAAAACTCTATCCAAGGAAGCTGACAATGCAAAGACTGCTGTCGTGATTGGAGGCGGTCTCGTAGGTATGGAAGCAGCTGAAGCATTTTATGAACGGGGACTCGATGTCACTGTAGTGGAATTTCTCCCGAATATTCTACTCGCTATGGTTGATAGTGATATGGCAGCTATCGTTGAAGAGCATTGTATGGAACACGGACTCAAGATTCTCACCAACACAGCCGCGCAGGAAATCAAAGGAAAGGATTCTCCTGAGTCTGTGGTTATCAGAAATAGAGAAACTGATGAGCAATCAG
The DNA here is from genome assembly GCA_048882325.1 of Candidatus Thorarchaeota archaeon. GTDB lineage: Archaea > Asgardarchaeota > Thorarchaeia > Thorarchaeales > Thorarchaeaceae > SMTZ1-45. Next base: position 183,064 of record JBHLRS010000001.1, read on the forward strand.
AGATTCCCGCAGACTTCGTCGTTGTCGCTACTGGAGTTCGACCAGTCACAAATCTTGCAGAGAAGATAGGAGTCGAGATCGGAACAACCCGAGGCATCAAGACCAATGACAAGATGATGACAAATCTGGATCAAGTCTATGCATGTGGGGATTGTGCTGAGAATTTCGAGTTCATCTCTCGAACACCAATGGTCGGTGGTCTTGGTACAGTCGCAGTCAGACAGGCACGTGTTGCAGGCATCAATGCGGCAGGGGGTGATGTTACATTCCCTGGAATTGTTGGTGCAAAGGTCACAAAACTCTTCGGTCTTGAGATAGCCAGCACAGGCTTTACTGAACACATGGCGAAGCAATTTGAGGTTCCTATTGTCAAGGGTTCGATGAAAGGCTTAACAAAACCTCCCTACTACATCGGTGGAAAAGAACTGAAGCTTAAGACATTCTATAACAAAGAAACTGGAAAACTAGTAGGTGGACAACTTGTCGGAGAAGAAGATGCAGCAATGCGTCTCAATGTCATAACACTCGGGATACAGAAAGACATTAACGCAGTTGAATTGTTCAACTTTGAGAACTGCTATGCTCCTGCAATATGCGATACATGGGATCCACTTGTGTCATCAGCAGATGCGGCTCGTCGCAGACTCAAAATGTAGTTCATTCAGGGACAACTGTTGAAATGTTATTCAACGCGTACTGAAACGAGCTCACTTGGATAGGTGAACTAGCCACAAGAAAGACATAGTTTGGACCACTCTCCGTCTTTGAGTGACTCACTATAGCTTTAACAATCTCTTCAGCGACCTCCCAACTAGGGATTCGGGAAACCTCAAATCCCATTGTAAAGAATCCCACTCTCTGTGCATTCAGACTCCTTGCGGTTTCCAATGCTCCTAATGCAGCTGTGAAAATCTCTGATCTTCGGTCAGGATTTTTTAACGAGATACCTGGCCAGTACAAAACCTCATTTGCGTTACTCCCCTCTTTAGCCACAATCGATGCACCGAGTGCGATATCTTTGGTTTTTACCACTAAATCCATACTCGAATCGTCAATATCTCCCAGTTCAACACTGACCCTGAGATTTCCCAATGACCAATTACTCAAGGTGTCAATCCTCACATTCATTTACAGCTTTGCAAAAGCACTCACATACAGACTTGTTCAATCCAACTAGTGTTATTTCCTTTACTGACAGCGCTGTTTTGGCGTAGTGTGCAATTCCCTCAACTATTGCTTTTGCAGAGTCCTCTTTAGATAAGCCTCCCACTCCTGCACCTATTGCTGGAAAAGCCACAGAAGACAAATTGTGATCTGAGGCAATGTTGAGGGCTGCTTGAACCGAGGAGAGAACCTTCCAATAAGTTGCCTTCCCACCTGGCGGCATTCCAGCGCAATGAAGGACGTACTTTGAGGGAAGTTGGCCTGCTGTGGTCATGACCGCTTCGCCTGGTCTGATTGGTCCCATTGAAAGTGCCTCATCCTCAATCTGTTGTCCCCCTTTAGACTTGATAGCTCCAGCAACACCTGATCCCATCCAAAGGTCAGAATTTGCTGCATTCGCAATTGCGTCTACAGCCAGCTCAGTGATGTCACCAATGTAGGTCTTGACTAAAACAGACCCCAGCTTCTTCTCCATTTACCACATCCCCATTGAGAGTATGAATAATATGGTATTATTTTCGTAAAAGGTTGTCGTCCCACAACCTTTATGCTATCTATCACAGCAGTTCACTAGGCGAGTCAACTGAACGACATTAAAACTGAAGAGCTGGATATACTAATCGCGAAATATGGTTCTCCAATTGTCCATGAATTTGCCGCAGATTTTTTAGACTTCGAGTGTAGACTCGTTAAACAAACGGAAACGAAGGGCCGCCTTCATGATATCACCTGTTTTATCCGACAGGACGACGGAAATTTCGTTGTCATTCAAAAACCTCAGTATGCTCGAACTGGCATCTACAGAGCTCCATCTGGAGGTGCAATTCAAGGTGAACAATTGGAGGAGGCTGCAGTTCGAGAGATGTATGAGGAAACTGGTCTCACTGTTGAGCTCACTCGGTTTGTTCTCGATATGCACCTTGATATAATCTGCAAGGATCGCACTATTCCTTGGCGTTCACTTGTTTTTCTAGCAAAGCCGATAGATGGAGAAATGAAGCCAATCGATACAAGAGAAATTTTCGATGTTACTGTGATGACTCGCGAGCAGCTTACTGGTGTTGTGGCCACACTGATGGAGAATTCTGGATGGGGTGGCTTCAAGTATAGAGCATTTCTGACTCGTGAGTTCTTCAAGCGAATTGATGAGTTGAATATCTGACCCTGTGTTACTCGATTCCATATTCCCCTTTCCTTCAGAGAGATCAGAGCAGAGGCAACCGACAGCTTGAGTTTTCCCTAAGAATTCATCAAACTCAACACTTCAAATCCTTACCCCACGATTCCTGGCGGCGCTCTCTGCTCCAATCTTCTTTTTCTAGCTATCAGAAAGAGTATTATCGTGCTAAAACGTTGAGAGGTCTTGGTGAGTGCTGTGAGAGACCTTACTGATTTTGCGTTGGATAGATGTGGAAACTTGGGCACCTCATACGCAGACATTCGCATTGCTACGATAAAAGATGAGGACATCTCCATCAAACTTGGTAATATTGCTGTGATGGAGCTGAGAAAGGAAATTGGCTTTGGGATACGATGTCTTGCTGATGGAGGTTGGGGATTTGCTGGGTCATTCAATCCTTCAAAGGAGGAGATCCGCAGGGTAGCTGAACTGGCTGTTAGAATTGCGAAAGCTTCAGGGTCAACAAGAAAGAAACCAGTAGAGCTTGTCGATGTCAAGGCTGAAACTGCCTCCTACTCCACGCCGGTCAAGAAGGACCCCTTCAAAGTTCCTACTGAGGAGAAAGTTGATGAACTTGCAGAAGTTGACAAACGACTAAGAGAACACAGTGATGTAATCAAGTTTACAAACGCAGACTACAGAGGTCATATGGAAGACAAAACTTTCGCGAGTTCGGACGGTGCGTACATATCTCAGAAGATTGTCTTTTGTGGTGGCGGTTTTACTTGTGTAGCGATATCTCCCGGGTCTCCTCCTCAGCGAAGATCGTTTCCAGGTTCATTCAGAGGTGACTTTTCCACAAGTGGCTACGAATTCTTTGAATCACGAGAGTTGTTAGAAAATGTTGAACCCATAGCTGATCAAGCAATCGCACTCACAAAGGCTGAACAGTGCCCAACCGAGAAGACCACCTTAATCCTTGATGGACATCAGCTCATGCTTCAGATACATGAAAGCTGTGGACATCCGACTGAGCTGGACCGGGTTCTTGGGACTGAGGCTGCATATGCTGGCACGAGCTTCATGACTGTTGATAAACTGAACTCACTGAGATATGGAAGTGATCACGTCACTATGACCTCTGACTCAACTATACCTGGAGGTCTTGGCACGTTTGGATACGATGATGAGGGCGTGAAAGCAAAGCGGGTTGAACTTGTGAAGGATGGACTATTTGTCGGTTATCAGTCATCAAGAGAAACCGCCGCACTAGTAGGTCTTGATGAGAGTTCTGCAGGAATGCGTGCAGATAGTCCTCAGAAACTACCACTGATCAGAATGGTGAACATCAACCTAGAACCATCTGGGTGGATCCGAAATGATATCATTGAAGACACAAAACGTGGGATACTCATGTCAACCAACAAGAGTTGGAGTATTGATGACAAACGACTCAACTTCCAATTTGGGACAGAGATTGCTTGGGAGATCATTGATGGAGAGATTGGTCAGATGTTCAAGAATCCAACATACACGGGAATCACACCTGAGTTCTGGGGCAGCATGGATGCCTCCTCAAAGGATGACTGGCGAGTATGGGGTACTCCCAATTGTGGTAAAGGTCAGCCACCTCAGGTGATGTATGTTGGGCATGGTTGTGGAACAGCTAGATTCTATGACGTTAGGGTTGGGATAATGGAGGGGAAGTGAAATGGAAAACAACAAGGAAATACTACTGGATAAGGCTCGAATGATTCTGAAGGAAGCTGAAAAACTTGGTGTTTCGCAGGCACAGGCAATGATCACTCTAACAAGCAATGCACTGACAAGATTAGCAAATAGTATCATTGATCAGAATGTTGCTGAACGACATGCCAAGATTAGAGTGGTCGTATACTTTGGTAAGAGTAGTGGATCTGTTGAGTTTGAAGTCCTAGAAGACCGCGATATCAAAGAGGCTGTCGAACACGCGGTCACTCTAGCCCGGATCTCACCTGAGAATAAGGACTTTCAATCACTTCCAAATCCTGTGAAGTATTCAAGTACTTTCAACATGAGCAAACAAGTCAGCGAAAGCACATTCGCCACTACACCTGAGAAACGGGCAGAATTAGCTACTCTCGCTATTGAAACAGTACATACTGTTGATCGTAGGATATTTGCAGTCGCTGGATTTGTGCAAAACACTACAGTCGAGAAGACTGTATCAAACTCTCTTGGAATTGAAGCATATGAGATGCTTACCTTCTGTGATACTGAGATGACAGTTCTCGCTAGGGATGACAGCGAGGAAACAGCTGGGTGGGCTGTTGATGCGAGACGTGATGTGAATGATCTCAGGGTCGAGGATGTCGCAAGAATCGCGGCTGAGAAAGCAGCTAATGGTTTTGGATTGAAATATCTGGATCCTGGAGAGTACGAAGTAGTGCTTGAACCCGCAGCAGCGGCAAACTTGGTTCTCTATACAACATATGTTGGATTCAGTGCACGACGCTATCAAGAATATATGAGTTACCTTAGAGACCGTATCGGTGAACAGATGTTCTCGGAGAATCTTGACTTCTGGGATGACGCACTTAATCAACGACTTGTTGGTTCGTCGCTTTTTGATGATGAAGGTGTACCTCATCAAAAGGTTGACTTAGTTGAGAAAGGTGTTGTCAAAAACTTGGTCTATGATTCACTGACTGCTACCAAGGATGGTGTAGAGAGTACTGGGAACCACGCAAAGTTCTGGGGGCCTCCTGGACCGATGGCAAGACATGTCATTGTTGGTGAAGGAAATGCTTCGATGGATGAGATGATATCTGAAACAAAAAAGGGAGTTCTTGTTACACATTTTCATTACATGAACACTGTCAACCCGACAGAGGGTGTGATAACCGCCCTCACGCGTGATGGGGCGTGGTTTATCGAGGATGGTGAGATTCAACATCCACTACACACTCTAAGGTTCACTGATGCCATACCTCGCTTCTTCAAAGAAATCGAGATGATAGGTAATTATCCTGACTTCCTCAGAGTACCTCCAACTGGTATGGTACCAGCAATGAAACTACCCTCGTTCAAGTTCTCAGGTTCAAGTAAAGAGTAAGAGCTAACTCAATCGATGTTCATGTTGTCAATCCTAGTCCTTAGTGAGCTTTGTAATCAGTTCCTCACTAAACTGTTCGAGTATTAGTCCTACTCGGTCCTTAACCTCCTCTGAACCATAGAGTGAGGTTAGGAAATTCAGCAGGGCAAGATTATGAAGCATTGAGACTGAGAACTCATTCATGGAATAGAATTTTGAGATACGATCATCAATGACCAACTTTGCGTCATCGGTTCCCAGACGCTTGATTGCATCTCTTCTGATATCAAACATTAACGATTCAAACTCTCTAGTCTGTAGGGCTGACCTTATAGGGCCAATCAGGAAATTCGCTGAGAGTTCGTCATTGAGGTTGTGGCTTCCAATCTCGCGAACACTGTCATTGAATTGCAGCAATACTGGTTCGATGTCGAATGGTATCTTCTTGGCTACTGCTTTGAGAAACTCATGAAACCGTTTCTTTCTAATAAGATGAACCCGACTCTGGAATTCCTCCTCAAAGGCGAGGACCACCGGACCTATCCCCTTGATCGAGAGACGATGCTTCTTGTCCCGACTAAAGAGGACATCCTCTTCTTCTGAGTAGAACTGCAGATGAATCAAATACTTCACCATTTGTTCTAAGTCATCAGTCATTTCGCAGATACCAAAATCAAATGAGCAATAGAACATATATCCCTAATTGGGGGGATTCCACGATTATTTTTCACTTGGCATCATCAGAAATCCCTGATTAATGAAATCCTACTTCAATCGAGATATTTGATTCTTGGTTAAAAGAGAGAGTACAGACGCAAACTTGCATCAAGTATTTTCTATTCGACTGCATGACTTATCCATGTAAGTGGCGATGTAAGGGTGAATGTTACATTGCTCTGATACTGAAATTGTATTCTAACATATGCGCTTTCAGGAAGCCTATCGAACTCACTGTCTGAGAGTTTGTAGCTACCCATATCTGCGCAGTACAATTCCGCTGAACTAAAAGCAGGGATTGGATCGATGTCAATTGGTACGCCCGGTCCATAGAAAGCCGCCAAGAACGAATAGATTGCCTTGCCTCTTGGACGGAATACAGTTCCAGTAGTAGGCGTGAAATCAACTATCTCATCGGTGCCATTGTTTGATACCTCTATGGTTAAAGAGCAACCCATTGTTGTCGGTCCAAAATGCGGATCCATTGTGTAAATACTCGTTCTCAGTATGCAAATCTGAATGTCTTCATAAACTATGACAAGGTCGAGACCATCTGTGTTTCCAGGATAAGGCTCAAGATGATCCGGTCGCTGGGTTGATGTCTCCTGCGCAATCAGGAGTGGTATCCCCGTTATCAGAACATACAATGCGACTAACATGAGGACCTTTATCATGCGGTCTTGTTTGAAATCAAGCCTTTTTCCAAAGATTTTCACCATCACTCTCGAGACTCCCAATCATATTTCGTGAAAATCGAGATAATTTTTTCGCGAAAGAAAAAAGCAGTCCAGCTGAACCCTCTCACGATGGTGTGCGTGATAGTGAAACCCTAGAGGGGGCAATTTTTTATCTTACTACAGATTTCAACTACTCAGCGTGATTAATCATGGCATCATATATTGGTATATTCAAGGGTAGAGACTGGTTAGAAACCCAGTCATGGTCACAAGAAGAACTTAAGACGCTGATAGATGCAGCAAAGGAACTGAAAAAGAAGTACAAAGATAGAGTATCTACTTCGGACATACTTCGTGAAAGAACGCTTTTCATGATCTTCTTCAATAGATCACTTCGAACAAGGAATAGCTTCGAGGGAGGTATGACGCAGTTAGGTGGTCATGCACATTTCCTATCTCCACAGGACATCTACGTTCCTGCACTCCCAGAGGATGAAGAGGCATACAAGACCGAGAGAATTGCGGATGTTGCACGAGTCCTTGATGAAATGGGCGATGCGATTGCTATCAGGCTTTATGGAGATGCCGCAAAGTGGCAATACGGACGAGGCCATCGCACACTGCAGGAGTTTGCCAAATGGGCCAAGATTCCTGTGATAAATATGGAGGATGATGTGTATCACCCATGTCAAGCATTGGCAGACATTCAAGCTGTAGATGAGCATGTAGGTAAGTTTCAGGGCAAGAAGTATGTCATGTCATGGGCTTTTAGTGAAGGTCTCAAACCACTCGCTGTGCCACAGAGCTGTGTTCTGAGTGCTACCAAGATGGGGATGGACGTTGTTTTTGCACGACCAAAGGGATTCGAGCTTGATGACAAAATAATCGAATATTGCAAGGAGAATGCTGACCGGTATGGTGGAGGTTTCGAGGAAACTGACAACATGGAAGAGGCATTCGAGGGTGCTCACGTGGTTTATCCTAAGAGCTGGACAGCTAGAGCTGCATTGCCAGGTCCGTGGGGTGGTCCTCCCGAGCCAGACAAGAACCTAGCTCTAGAATACGCACGCAAGAATAAGTCGTGGATTTGTGATCAGGCCAAAATGGACTTGACATCAAAAGCAATCTATATGCACTGCCTTCCTGCAGACCGTGGCATGGAGGTCACTGATGAAGTAATTGACGGACCTCAGAGCATTGTCTTTGATGAAGCAGGAAACAGAATGCACGCACAGAAAGCCCTAATGGCAGCTATAATGTAAGAAAGTGATTGAGGGGGGGACTGTTCAGTCAGCCCCTCATCGTATCTTCTTTTCTCTTCAATTGCTCCTTCTCGATGATTTCACTCCGAAAGTGAGTACTCGGGACAACAGATTCATGATATAGATATGGACAGTTTGAGTTTATGTGAGTTCATCGAACAGATGTTTCAGCTACATTTCATTTATCTGTTAGTTTATCAAACATTATCTATTAGCACTTCTAGTATAACTAAGAGTGGACAAAGTATGAAAAGCGCTTTTGGTAGTCGTACTGTGTATATAGACTGCTATGATGCTCTAGGTTTCTTTGAAGAGAATCACCAAAGAGTCATGATAGTAATGTCCGCTATTGGCGAATCAAGTCTTCTGAAGAGGGATTGGGTGTCAGGTCGAGCTGCGGGTGGGACTTGGGCTAGGACTATGAGATGTGTGTTCGAAACTGACTTGGACCCAATTCACATTAAGACAATGATGCTTGGTCTTCAGTATCTTGATTCAAAGGACGTTCCAGAAATAATCCCAAAAGATGCAGATACTGGACTTTTCAGATTTGCCAACTTTGATGTCTTTGATGTTCAGGGGGCTGGAGATGAGAATAAAAGTCGACTGGGCAGATTGTTGAAGCAACCTGAAAGGAAGATTGAAACGACTGAATTGGAGTATTTTGGCGATGCTTCAGATTTCTTCATAATATGCAGAAATCGCCTCATTGAGCATTTGGATGAAGCATCTCATCAGAAGCTTCTCGAGATTGAACAACAGATTCTTGAAAAAATCGCAACAGAAGAGAGGCTGAAGGGTTAGCCAAACCAAGTAACTACTTCTTCTTTGGGTCATGAATTATCAAATCTAGTTTCTCCAATGCACTCCTTAGTGTTTGAAAGTCTTCCTTACTCACACATCGTGTGAACTTTGTGAAAGATGTCTCGCAAAGTGGTTCGTGCCCTCCATGCTCTTTTAAGGGGCAATAATCTGACAGTGAATCTGGTGGTTTTCATGAACAAGGTTACTGATGAAATTGAGGAGATCATCAATAGAGAGAGGCGTGCTTGGGACACAAAGGATGTTCACTTATTGCTCTCAGTCTTTCATCATGATATGGTATGGCCATGGCCTCCTGACGCAAAGACACATGATCCCATAGACTGGATTTTCCCTTGGGGTCGGTTTAGCGCAGAGAGATGGGGTCAGCTATGGCAAGAACTCTTTGACACTCACGAATTAGTCCATAATGTACGAACCATCAAGAAAATCGAGGTTTCGAAGGAGGGGGATGGTGCATTTGCAGTTGTTGATATTGACACCCTGTGGCGAGATGCTTCGGGAAACGAAGACCACTGGATTGGGCGTACTTGTAAGTTCTATGCGAAAGTTGGAATGGAGTGGAAGATGACTGCTCAGGTGGGTGTCCTGGACTATGATGATGTGACTATATGAAAAACGCCTCATCATCTCACCCAATGCTTAAAGGGCACCCCGCACATTGCATCTGAATCGAATTATCGAAAGTTGGAGAGAAAATCATGAAGCGAAAGGTTGTGAACCTAGCTCTCTCTTTCATTGGTCCTATCGCATTGATCATTATTCTGACTATGCCCATTGGACCATTGACTGGGGGGTTAGGAATCATTCAACCCATTGGTGGAATATTCGACAACGGCGCTCCAGGGCCCGGTGATCAGAGAATCAAGCTCACAGGTCTGGATGCCGAGGTCGAGGTGATTATCGACTATCTGGGAGTACCCCACATCTATGCAGAGTCCACCTATGATGCTATGATGGCACTAGGATATATGCATGCAAGGGACAGACTGTTTCAAGTAGTGATGCAGAATGCTTTTGCAGCTGGGCGAGTCAGTGAGATTGTGGGTGGATATGCTGCTAGTTCAGACAAGTTCTACCGTTCGATTGGTCTGGCCCGTTCTGCGCAAGCCACACTAGACTGGTATGAGGCAAATGCACCTTTTGATGCTAATGTGTCAGAAACATTAGATGGTATTTATGCTGAAGTCGAAGGTGCAAATGCATACATCGACTCATTGACAAGTGCAACAATGCCAATGGAGTTCAAAGTTCTAGGATACACTCCACAACATTGGACCCCTGTGGACTGTTTCATAAACGCGAAGATGCTTGCTTGGGGGCTTGCTGGAGGTTTGGGAGATTTCCAACGTCTATGGGCACGTCAGACGTTGGACAATGACACACTATACAATGATCTATTTCCTGATGTGATGCCCTATACAATTCCGATAATTCAGGAGCAGGTCAATCTGAGTCTTTCAAAGTATTCACTAGCTCCAGGAAAGGTGTCAGCATCAACTATTCCTGATCAGTCATCTAGCATTACATTGGCTGAGGAAGCAACAATTCCTCAAGAGAAGATAGAAGGCGTTATCAAGATGATGAATGATGTCATCGAACCATTTGGTGATCTGGAGTTTGTTGGTAGTAATAATTGGGCTGTAGGTGGTTCGAAGTCATCTACAGGAATGCCCATTGTCGCTGGAGACCCGCATCTTGGACATCAAGCACCCTCAGTGTGGTATGAGGCACACATTGTTGTCCCCGGAGTACTCGATGTGACTGGTACAACATTTCCAGGACTTCCATCTATTCTCATCGGTCATAATGACCATGTAGCGTACAGCTTCACCAATGTTGGTGCTGATGTGAACGATGTCTTCGTTGAACAGCTCAATCCTGCTAATCCTGACCAGTATATGTACAATGGCGAGTGGAGAGACTTCACCATCTACCAAGAAGACATTCACACAAAGGAGGGTAATGTCATTGAATTCTCCGTCAAGGAATCAATTCATGGGCCTTGCATCGATTCTGTTTGGAACAACTATGGATCAGATACAGAATCTGAACCAAACTTGGCAATGAACTGGACCATATCTGGTGCAACACATGAGCTGATAGCAACGAATCTGCTGATGAAGGCTGATGACATCTATGAAGCCATAGATGCATTCTACTGGTGGGACACTGCAGCTCAGAACTGCGTGTTTGGTGATGATTCTGGAAACATCGGTATGCTGGTGGTTGGGCGACTACCAATACGAGCCGGGTACACAGGTGAATACCCGGTGACTGCCCTCAATGACTCGGTTGGCATGGTGGGCTATGTACCATATGCTCACAATCCCCGAGAAATAAACCCGTCTAGAGGATTTGTATCGTCTGCTAACCAGCGTACAATTGATCCAAGCAGCTATGCATACGATATCCTAGGTCCACAGGCTAATGGTTATCGAGGCAGGCGGATTTATCATCTCTTGGATGTAAATGAAAACATATCAGTGGATGACATGAAACGATTCCAGGCTGATGTTGTAGAAGTCAGAGCAGAGGTCATTGTCCCCTACATTGTCGATGCTTGGGATGCAGTAGGTGATGGCAACACAACCATTGCAGATGCTGTTGACCTACTTCGAGTCTGGGAGTATGATATGGAACCTAATTTGGTTGCACCTACCATCTGGATGTATCTAATCGATGCACTCCATTATGAAATCTTTGATGAGATTAGGACTATTGATAGTTCTATTCCATTGTCGAGGACTCCAATCTTAGAAGAGCTCATCGTGACAAACAACGCTTGGTACTTGGATGACCATACCACAGGTACTGTGGAAACACGTGATGATATTCTTGTACGAGCATTGGTTTCTGCGATTGATGAACTCTC
>JBHLRS010000001.1:194873-204368 GCA_048882325.1 Candidatus Thorarchaeota archaeon
CTTGTACCATAGGAGGTTATGAAATGGGAAAAATCGATGATACAATTCCCGAACTCAGGTTTCTTCCTGCACTTGTACTCACAATAGTATTTGGCATCGTCTTCCAGCTTGCTGGGAATTGGATGCTAATGCTGTTTGCTGGAGCAATTGGAGCTTTATTTGTCAGAAGAATCCGTAGAGCATTCTTGAATGGATTTCTAGGGATTGGTCTTGCATGGGGTTTCCTCTTTGTCTATCTAGTTGTGACAGCTCAGGCAATGGCTGTAGCTAACGTCTTCATCGGACTTCTCGGTCTTGAGGGACTTGGGTTTATTGTGATCATTATCAGTGTCCTCTTTGGTGCGATGCTAGGTGGCTTCGGTGGGATGCTAGGAAGGGCTCTCTACGAATTAATAGATGAGTTTCTCCCATCTTCCACAATCAGTGACCAGTCTCTCCCACATAAACCAGAACCTGAGGAGAAAGTTTCTGAGGAATAAACAAAGAATGCTGTGGCAATCGATGCCACGGCTCTCTCATTTTTTCTTCCAAAGCACTAGAAGCAAGGATAGAAGTCCAGCTAATCCCACCAAAGCAATTGAAAGAAGGAATAGATCGTCAGATCCAGAATGTACTATGTTGCCTTCGATCTCCTTCATGAATATAGAATCGTTGGAATAGACCACATACCATACATCATTGTGTGGAATTTCAATGCTCCAAGTGAGTTGCTCAAGGTCTGGTTTCTCTAAAATTGGCGTAGCCAATGAGCCCTCTGCCCATGAGATATAGTTCTCTTCATCAAACACAAAGAAGTCAATTCCATCAAGTAACCAGTTATCATACTCCGTTTGATCTCCGGGAAAGAGTTCAGTATTTTTTTCTATCCTGAAATTACCTGAAAGCGTATCACCTTCATGACATTGTATGGGAAACGATTTCCAGGAATGGGCATCAATCACAATTTCATGTGTTGCTAGTGCTTGTGGTGCAAGAACTGAGGTCTGTTCCGTGGCATCTACAACTGGTGTCATGAACATCAATATCATCAAGGTTAGAAGGATTGTACTTTTGTACACAGACTCAAGCTCCTTGTTTGGACTAAACGGATTTGAATATAAACATCCAGATAGCTGGTCTATCATCCACCACGGAGTCATTGTTAATGTAAAATCATCTGCTGCTGATATCTGGTGTAGTCATCCAGAAACCTCATTCTCTAAAACAGGAATGTGTTTCAGTCCAAACAAAAGAATTTTAACTATGGTTAATATGATGGCTGGCTATGGCTGAAGGAAGGCCTTTTATCATTCTTCCTTTCGGGAAACAATAAGATACTATGGATGATTGGTGAAGGAAATGCATAGAGAGATGACTAAGGGAGTATACTATGTCGGTGTGGATGACCATCACACAGAGCTATTCGAGAACCTCTGGGACATACCTTTTGGAGTGTCTTACAACAGCTACTTGATTGTTGATGAAAAAATAGCAGTCATCGAAGGTGTCAAGTCTGCCTGGGCTGAGGAATGGCTGGGCAACATACGGGAATTGGTCGACCCTTCCAAGATTGACTACCTTATTCTTAATCACATGGAGCCGGATCACACTGGTGCTCTGCTAGATTTCGCTAAAGTTGCACCAAACGCTAAACTTGTGTATACTCAGAAAGCTTCTGCAATGGAGAAATCTTTCTTCGATACAGGTTTGGATGAGATAATCGTTCAGGACCTTCAGGAGATATCACTTGGGAGTAAGACACTGCAATTTGTACATGCCAAATTCCTTCACTGGCCTGAAACAATGATGACATACATCAAAGAGGATGAGATTCTGTTTCCGTGTGATGCATTTGGAGCTTTTGGGGCTCTTAATGGTCTCCACTTTGATGATGAGATAAATATGGAAATCATTGAGTGGGAGGCTAAACGATATGTGGGTACGATCATCACTGCATACTTCAAATTTGTTCAGGCTGCTATCAAGAGGGTGAGAGAGCTAAATCTGGGCTGCAAGATGATTGCACCAAGTCATGGACCAATTTACAGAGAGAATCCCATGTGGATAGTTGAGAAATACGATGAGTGGAGTGGACCTGAGCTCGAGAAAGTTTGCACAATTGTCTATGGCACAATGTATGGGTACACATTCAGAGTCGCAATGAATCTCAAGAAGGAACTCGAGGAATTAGGTGTGTCAGTGAAAATGTTCAACGTCTCATACACAGGTCTTAGTAAGATTATCACTGAAACGGTACGTGCTGGAGTGATTGTCTTGGGTGCTCCTACCTATGATGCATTTCCATTCCCCAAGATATGGCATTTCGTCGATGAGATTCAAGGAAAACGATACCCCAAGCGTCCTATTGGCGTCTTCGGAACATATGGTTGGCAAGGTGGAGGAGTCGAGAAGATTGTCAATCAACTGACTGATGCTCGATACGAGATTCTCGATCCAGTCGTTCATGTCAAGGCTAGACCTTCACTCGAGCAACGAGAGCAGTGTAGTCTGTTGGCGAAGGCTATTGCTGAGCACCTGAAGTGAAGTCTTTGGAAGCTCTTTCATATCTAATAGAAGGTTGTTTTATCAGATCCTTCTCCATATAATTGCAATCACTAGAATGATTGCTGCAACAACCATGATGCCTATAGCGATGAAGAAGACTTCATTGATTCCTAGCCCATTTACTTCAGTTGACAATTGGATAACTGCCAGCCCTGAATAACTATTTACCACATAGGCATAGTTTCCTCTCACAAAAACTCCGCGTGCAAAACCATTCGTGTCTATGTAAACAGGAGATCCCAGACTCGTGGAATTCGAGATGTCGATCACTGCTAGTCCTTCATTTCCATCTGCAACATAAGCATGATCTCCACTCACATAGACCCCGCTTGATAAACCATTTGTAGTTATGCTAACGGGAGAGCCAGGACTTGTGGGGTTCGAAATGTTGATTACTACCAACCCTTCATATTCATTTGCCACATAGGCATAGTTTCCACTCACAAAGATTCCAAGTGCTCTTCCAATCCAGTTCATGTTAACAGGAGTCCCCGGACTCGTAGGGTTCGAGATGTCAATCACTGCTAGCCCTTCATATCCATCTGCAACATAAGCATAGTCCCCACGCACATAGACTCCGAATGCAAAACCAGTTGTGTTCATTATAACCGGAGCGCCAGGATTTGTGGGGTCCGAGATGTCGATCACTACCAACCCTTCACGTCCATCTGCCACATAGGCATAGTTTTCACTCACAAAGACTCCGTGGGCACTACCCGTCGTATTCATGGTGACAGGAGTCCCAGGATTCGTGGGGTTCGAGATGTCGATCACTGCTAGTCCTTCATTTCCATTTGCAACATAAGCATAATCTCCACTCACAAAGACATCGCGAGCATAACCAGTCGTGTGTTTATAGACGGGAGTACGAGGATTGGTGGGATTTGAGATGTCGATCACTACCAACCCTTCATATCCAGCTGCAACATAGGCATAATTCCCACTTACATAGATTCTCCATAGAAAACCAGTGATGTTTTCATAGTACACATCATTGGCAATAACACTGGTATACTCATCCACTATCTGCATATTTTGATTGACTGGAATTGAGACTGTTTGAGAGATTGTTGCAATGAGGAGAGTTATTGCAAGACAACCAATCAGACACTTGGTGTTATTTTTCACTTGATATACTCCTTAAAACATTGTACGAAGGCTGAACTGTACAAAACAATAGTCTGTTGTACATTCTCACAAGTTAAATGATGTGATAGCCATCAAAGATACGAACATCTATACATTACTGAGTATATGGTTGCGAAAATGTCGATTCACGCAAAACGACATGACAAACAAAGTTAGGCCTCTCTAAGAACAGTCTTATTAACTAGTTTCAGTAAGACAGCCTGTTCTCGCGAAAGCGCAGAAAGAGTGTGGAGAGTATACTCCACTGAGAGAGTTGAGAGATATGGAACTTAAGGGAACAAAAACCGAGAAGAACTTGCTCACATCTTTCGCAGGTGAGTCTCAGGCACGTAATAGATATACAATCGCTGCAAAGACAGCCAAGAAAGAGGGCTATCCTCACATTGCAAAGATCTTTGAGGAAACTGCTGGTCATGAGCTAGAACATGCAAAGAGATTCTTCAAAACTCTGAAAGAAGGAGGAGCTGCAGAGGCTATCAAGGTTGAATGGGACTTCCCCACTAGCGGTGGCTATGAGGATACTGAGTCAAACCTTAGGCATGCTGCTGCTGGTGAAAAGTTCGAGTTCACTGAAATGTATCCAGGTTATGCTGACATCGCTGAAGAGGAGGGCTTTAAGACCATAGCACACCTGTGGCGTATGATTGCGAAGGCTGAGTCTTGGCACCATGAGCGTTACATAACTCTGGCTGGACAGATCAAAGATGGTACTATGTTCAAGAAGAAAGAGAAAGTGAAGTGGCGCTGTGACAACTGTGGTTACATCCATGAAGGTGAACACCCACCCGACAAGTGTCCAGCTTGTGCGCATGACAAGAGTTACTTCATGCTCCATTTCTCAGAATACTAAATCCCAATGCCTTGACCAGTTATAGGTCAGGGCACTTTCTGTTTTTCCGACAGATACTTCGTTATGAAAATGAAAAAGCCTCGGATATTGCTTTATCATAGACCAGTGTGTATTATGGAATTCAGCATATCACTAAACTTCTTCATTTGGTTGATGCGACCATTATACCATACAACTCCTTGATCTTCAAAGGAGGCAAATTCAATCCTCAGATAGACACCCAATGATTGTGCAGGCTCCATTGACACACTTTGAATTGTATTGAGATCGATTGCATGCACTGTTTCAGTTTTGGAACTGAACATCCCTCCAGTCTTAACAAAGACCAATCGTTTCTGAGTGAGAACCAATTTCCCATTCACTGACTTTCCAGAATCGTATGCAAATCCAGCATCTTCTGTTGCAACAATCTGTTCGTCAGGATGAATTCCATCGAAAGTTTTCAAGCAACTCCCACCACTACAAACTTACCAATGCGGGATTTATCACTTTCGAGCAAAAGATTCAACTAAGCATAATGCTAGACTTGTGATGGAGGATTCGTAGTTGGTTAGGATGCCGTATGACCACCGCACTAGAGCGAACTTTAGGTATGATTCGACAAAAGCAGGTTTCCCTGCAAGACATGGATCGATGAAACGACTCACAGAAGTTCTGTGGTATGGAGAAGACGATGAAGGATACTGTGTCTACAAAAGGGACCCCAAGAAGGGTGATGTTGTGAGAATAGATTTCCTTCCACCTGTAAAAAATTGAATCTGATACTGTGCGATAGACTCAAATCTCATATGAACTCAAGTTGCCTTGTGACAAACAATGAACGGTCTTTATGGACGTGACTTGATAACAACACAGGACTGGAGTGTTGACGAGCTAGAGCGGACTCTCGACCTCTCATTTGAGATGAAGGCGAATCGTTATGATCATCCTATGAATAATTGTCTTGACAGACGAACATTCTTCATGTTCTTCTACAATCCAAGCGTCAGGACACGGCAATCATTCGAAGCCGCAGCCACTGAACTTGGTGGCCATGCTCAGTTTCTTGAGCCTAAGACCATGCGGTTGAAATCAGGAAAAACCGCAGGAGAAACTATCGAGGATGCAGCTCAGGTTATGAGTAGGTATGCGGTAGGAATTGGGATTAGAATTCTTGAGACCGCACTTGAGTATTATGGCCAGGGTGACGAACTCCTCAGACAGTATGCTGAAAACGCAAGCGTCCCGATTGTGTCCATGGCACATGACAGGTTTCATCCATGTCAGGGTCTGGCAGATGTCATGGGTTATAGAATGCATGCAGGGAAGAATCTCAATGGGAAGAAAATACTCCAAGTGTGGGGAAAGGGCGCACTCGTGCGTTCTTGGTGCAGCGTGCAAGAAAGCATTCTGATTAACTCACGACTAGGAATGGATGTCACTCTTGCTCATCCCCAGGGATATGACCTGGATCCTGAGGTTATCAAATGGTGCGAGGAAAACGCTGAGGCTGCGGATAGCACTTTTGAGATTGTCCATGACCTTGAGGAAGGATACAAAGATGCAGACATCGTATATTCAAGAAACTGGATGACAGCAGGGTTCTATGAGGACATGATGAAGCATAGCGTTGATGAGGCAAAGAAAAGAGAGATAGATATAGCAGCAAAATATGATGATTGGATCACAACTAAAGACTGGATGGCAAAGACAAATGATGCCTTCTTCACCCACTGTGGTCCTGTTGATCGAAATGCAGAAGTCACAGATGAGGTCTGTGATGGACCTAAGTCCATCGTCTATGATGTCGCTGAGAATAGACTTCACGTTCAGAAAGCAATCATGGCATTAACTATGGGTAAACAGTGAGTTTCACAGCGCCTTCTGCAGTAAGATGGTGAGCATCCCTTACTCATGTGTGAGTAGGAGCACATTCTTTTTGGGGGTCACTCTCTGAAACTGCATTCTGTCTAGCTTGCTGCTCGTCTCCGGCTGGCGGAAGAATATTATTTGAGAAATGCAATGCTTCAGTGTAACTCGAAAGAGCTGGGAGGAAAAAAGTCGATAGATGGATGCGGACTGAACGGTGATTGCTTGTACGACAGAGTCGTCAATCACATTCAAATAAAACAGGACCCATCGACGCTTAGACTTGCAATAGGAAAACTCCGTGGGTGCCTCTAGGCGCCCACACTTTATTCTTGTTCAATCTCACCCCAACGGTGACATCGTATGAAATGATCTGGTTTTACTTCTCGATATTCAGGAACCTCTACCTTGCAGATCTCGATAGCATAGCGGCATCGTGGATGAAACGCACAACCACTTGGAATGTCACAGAGGTCGGGAGGGTCTCCAGGAATTCCTCTGAGTCGAGGTTTCTTCCCCCTTCGCATCTGCATCATAGCGATTGTTGGAAAACTGGTCATCAGTCCCATTGTATAGGGGTGTTGTGGTTCATGGAAAATATCAACAGCATTTGCATACTCAACAATCTTCCCTGCATACATGATTGCAACTCTATCTGCCATTTCAGCCACAACACCGGCATCGTGACTGATTAGCAAGAGTGAAACATCGAATTCATCACGGACCATCCGTAGTACATTCATGATTTGTCTCTGTACTGTTACATCGAGTGCAGTAGTAGGTTCGTCTGCTATCACCAAGTATGGTCCTGCAATGAGCGCCATAGCAATGAGTATTCGTTGTGATTCCCCACCACTGAAACTTCCGGGATCCATGACGAAACGGAGATTAGCATCAGCTAATTGAACAAGTCCCAAGTATTCCAAGACTTTGCGCTTCAATTCAATAAGCCTGATGTTCTCCTCGTGGACTTCGATTGGTTCTGCAGTCTGGTGTCCAATGCTGTGTTGTGGATTGAGTGCATGACCAAGACCTTGTGGTATAAGTGAAATTTCTCGACCACGTAACGCCGTTAAATCTTCCTGTGAAAGAGTAGTCAAATCCTTTCCGCGGAATATCACACTTCCTTGCACTCCTGGACGGTCTTCGTAACCAGGAATACTCTTCTCAAACGCTTTCCGCAGTTCTGGGTCATTTGATGCTCCAGCACTGAACCGCGCGATTTTCTCAAAGAGTCCCATTATCGCAAGTGCCATGCTACTTTTACCGGATCCACTCTCACCAAGAAGTCCTACACATTCTCCTTCTCTGATCTCAAGAGAAACATCATCTACAGCCCGGACCAATCCTTTCTTAGAAGGATAGGACGCCTTCAGGTTCTTCAGAATGAGAAGTGAATCCCCTTTGGTCATATTGACATCACGTCGGAGTTCCTTTGCTTCACTAATAAACCGTGTTGTAGGGTATGGGACATCATCTGCTCTTTACCAGGCACCCTCTTGAACGTCAAATGATCTGAGAACTAAATACATGATGACTGCAGTAAAGATGCATATGGATACAAAACCCATCAGGAATGCTGGCGCAGATAGTTCATTCCAGAAAACCAATGGTCCATAGATGTCTGTGAACGCAGTAACACCACTCACCTCTCCAAGAAAGACGAGAAAATATGGCATAAATAGGAAGAGTGCGATTGCTGCTAACAAGTAGATGACTCGTTTCTTCCATGGACTCCCATAACCTTCCGCTCTCGATATCTCAGCATCAATCTCTTTCTCGACAACCTCATCCATCTTTGAAATATCTCCTTTGCTAGCCCTTACGGTCCTCTTCATTAGTTTTTGGTCGTGACGCCGATCCATTCTGTGTGTCCACCATTGCTTGAATCCTTCCCAGCTCACATCATTTGTTCTATCAAGTAAGCTGTCCATTATGATGAAAGTTACTGATCCAAACATAAATCCACCAAACACTGCTGGAAAGACTCCATGGAATCTGATAACATTGTGAGCAGCTAATGCTACTCTCAATGCGACCAAACCCGAAACAAGACCGGTCTTGTTGTCCACGGCACTATTTCTCGTGTAAAGATAGTAGGACCCCGCCATCATGATGAAAAGGAAGAATGAGATTGCATCTACAAAAAACCAGACAATCCACCACTGAGTTTGCAGGGCAATCTGAACAAGTGGATTAAATTCGAATCCATGTCCCAGCTCATTGAAGAGCAGGACTGTGAAAGTTGCATCTACTATCCCCACAGGTGTTAGTAATAGGACTAGATTCCGTACCCATCGCTGTTCCCACCATAATGTAAACATCTGGTGTGAGGTCATCGTTGAAAATTTTCGAGCTTTCTCAGGTGTCTGCATGTCTTCGGCACCTAAGGATGAACCAATGAATTCTTGCTATAAGATTTTCCAACTAGGCCATGTGCAATTTTCATCTTTGGAAGAAGGTTATGAAAAATAAGGAGAGAGACCGGGTAAAATTCCCGGTCTGTTTTATTCTATTGCAATCCAAACCTCATATCAGCTACTTCAAGCAGTCTTGTAGTAGTGATAGAAGTATGGTTGATGCATTGGGTTGAACACGTATCCGTTCATCCAAGCTCCTTCAACATGGAACTCAGTCGCCTGATAACCCCATAGGAATGCACAGTGGTCGACAATAGCTGCTTGAACATCCTCGTAGAGGGCAATTCTAGTAGCATCATTTGTTTCTACTGCTGCATCGTCAATCCATCCATCCACAGTTGCAGAATCCCAAGCGACACCGTTCTCGCCAAATGAGCCATCTAGGCCTACCCTGTTCGGGAAGGTTCCAGTGCTCTTGACGAATGGAGCTGCGTAGTTATCAGGATCTGCATAGTCAGGAGCCCAGCCGAGCCAGAAGATCGGTAGTTGCTTGTTCCTGACCTGGAACAGATAGCTTGCCCACTCAAGACCATATACGTCGATGGTAAGTGGTGAGGAGGGATCTGTGGAAGCTGGGTCAGCAATGATGTTCTCAATTGCCTGCTTCACTAGAAGACCTGCGGCCTCACGGTTGGTGTTACCCTCGTTGTAGTAGATGTTGAGTTCGTAGGAGTTGTTTGCCCA
>JBHLRS010000002.1:0-195411 GCA_048882325.1 Candidatus Thorarchaeota archaeon
AAATAATTGGCCAATCACTAGAAACTATCTCAACAAGGAAACTGGTTCTATATTCCAGCTTCCTGGATCATCTCCTCAATCTTTATCCGTCCCAAACGTGGGAATTTCTTAACTGGATATGAAAGAAGTACATCAACCGACTTTGAGAAGGGAGCGCTCTTCGCAATCCGAGACATCTGTTCAGCTTCCCGAAAGTGGTCAGTCACAAATTTGGCAAAGAGAACAGGTTCCATAGCAGAGTAGAAGGAGAACCAATATGCGTTTGGAAATCTATCCCTTAGCCATCCATCAATCTCATCCATCCTTGAGGCTTGTTCGTCATACTTAATCTTGAGATAGAACTCTGTGTTCTTTCCGAGACTTAAGTTCCACCTCACTGCAAACCAGAACGCTGTGCTGTCCTGCATTTCCTGAATCGCTCTACTCACACGCCTTGAGGTCAATCCAGTCCTCTCTGAGATTTCACTGACCTGCATCCGAGCATCCTCAAGAAGATATTTCAGAACTCTGAGGTGGAGCTTCTTGATCTCAAATTTCTCTCCACGCGAAGTCAAAATTGTATGAAGTTCAATATCAGTGACCGAGTCCATCGTCCTGAGAAAGGTGCCTAGGTTCTGGAGACCCTCAGCACCTTCATACTCACAATGGAGAAAATAGAGTCTTCCAACACTAGTGACTAACTGACCCACTTGGACAACCATCAGATTCGATCCGATTTGTTCAATGAAGGTCTCTTCATTTTCAGAACCGTCTGTATGGAGAAGTGCAATCAGATAATCAGAGTCCATCATTGCTGGTCTGAGAATGATAGAACACTCCTCAATGACTCCAGTTTCGTTGAGTCGATCCATCCTCTTCTTGATGGCAGTTGCCGTAAGACCGAGTTGCTCCGCAAGTGACTGATATGATAATCTACAGTTCTCATCAAGAGCTAGAAGTATTTTCTTGTCTATAGAATCCAAGACCTACACCCTGACTGTTCACTCAGTCTCAGGTGGAATTAGAGCTCTAAATAGGTTGTCTTCAGGAGGTTCTTGAATCTCCTTTGATGCGCAGTAGATGCACCCAGTCCCGATGACTGACAAATCGAAACCCTCATCCCTAAGTCTTTGAAGATATAACAGATGTTCAGAGAGTCTGTCAATGAGAACAGATGAGTCACACTCCTTTGATTCAACATTCTCGGGGAGAGACATCTCAACCTCAATGAAGAATGAATCTCCTCCCTGGATGTCATGTTCCAGAAGAATACGTACCCATGAGGTCTTATGGATGAGGGTTGTCACTTCATCAGGATTCTTCTTGTCTTTGAGGAGAATCGTTGCTTTATCGAATTTCTCCTTAAGGGTGGATTTTATCATCTAGTTCACTTAGTAATAATCTCTTGAACTAAATATCAAATAGCCTACACCTGCAGGTTAGGAAAACAGCTACTCTTTCTCTGAAACGTTGGCAAGGGACTTCGCGAGTTTCTTCTTTGTTTCCAAATCGCTCAGACGGTTTATCATTATTCTCTGAGCTTGCGGAGACCCTGCTCCATGCATAGACTCGGTAAGGTACCCCACTGCCGCTCGGCCAAGGGTTAGGTTCTCAATAAGTCGTAGCATCTTCACTCTATCCATAGTATCTACACCCTCAGCTCCAGCCAGATACTTCTCAACAATCTCTCGAGTTTCAGGATTGCTTAATTCTTTGGCACTTGGACAAGTCACAAAGAGCCCGCCAGCAATGTCCTGTAAAAGTCTGGATATCTCGTAAGGAAACCGAGTTACGTTTTGCTTGCATACATTTGCCAAGAGAAGGTCAACCAAGTAATTCCCAGCTGGTGTCTGGTGACCAGCAGCTGAGCAAGCAATTCCACAAGAAAACAGAGTTTCGTTCAGGTGTACCATCTCTGTGATCTTGTCACGAATGTGTGATGCTTTCTCAACACCATTGTACTCTGCGATGGATGCTGCAGCACCAACTAGAACATCACCCACCCCAACTTTACAACCACCATAGCTCTGTCTATGATAGGCTGCAAACGAGTCTACTAGTCGACTGCAGAACTCACTCTCACCATTCATGAATATCCGCTCGTTGGGGACAAACACGTCATCAAACACAATGAGACATTCTTGGCCTCCATAAGCTGGATTACCGCAGTCAATATCTCCTGTTTCAGATTCGTCAAGCCTGCGAAGATCACAGGACTGGCGTCCGTAGTAATATGTGATGCCTTCTGCATCAGCAGGAATGGCACAACAAATGGCATAGTCTTTGTCTTCATTCCTCATTGCCAGCGTGGGCATGATTAGATGCTCATGGGAATTGACTGCTCCTGTTTGGTGAGCCTTTGCGCCTCGAATCACAACACCATCATCACGACGCTCTGTAACATGGACATAGACATCAGGGTCCTTCTGTTCGGAAGGCCTTTTGCTACGGTCTCCTTTTGGATCAGTCATGCATCCATCGATTACCCAGTCTTCTTTTTCGGCATTCTTGACATAGTTGATTAATCGTTGATGATAGTCAGTACCAAACTTCTCGTCTATCTCATAAGTCGTGAGATAGACAGCATTGAGAGCGTCCATCCCAACACATCTCTGAAAACATGTTCCGGAAACTTGTCCCAACAGCCGTTGCATCTTAACCTTATCCTGAAGGTCATCTGTACTATTGTGGAGATGGCAGAATCTGTTGATAGTGTCCCCGGTGATGACAGATTTGGCAGTCATGAGGTCAGAAAACTCGGGATTATGAGCAAGATCATAGGTCAGTGCTACCGAGTTAATTGATGCCCTTATTATCGGATGTTCAAGTGGATTCTCTATCTTCTCCCCGAGCATGTAAATCCTAAGAGGGCCACGTTTTCTTAGACTCTCGATATATTCTTCACCAGTCTTCAGAACCATAGGCTTTGCCACCCATTGCAACTGTGGATTCTTCAATATGTGCTTCAATCACTTAAGAGCTGTTCTATAAACAAGCGTTAATTTTCCCACGCTCTAAAGTTCTCCAGAATGCCAATGACTTCGTCGTCTGGAACATCATACCAATTTTTGTAGGCATTGGCAACAGCAAAGATAAAGCCAGTTTCTATCCTTGGACAGATGAAATTGGATACCTCTCCACCAATCATGTCTGCAGCACTACCTGATGAGGTTGGTACGGCCACTGTGACGCTATTAGGTACAAGATTTCTGACTGATTCAATTGCCGCCATCATGGTGTATCCACTTGCCAACCCATCATCAACCAAAATGACATCCTTATTGGATGGGTCGAGGATACCTACGAGCCCTCGATAATCAGCCTTTCTTCTGTCAATCTGACTCTGCGTCTGTTTGACCACCATGTCTATCTGATGCTGGTTCAGACCTATAGATCGAACCAGCCTCTCATTTAGTAGTAGGGATCCATAGGATGTTAGTGCTCCAAAGCCAGCTTCAGTATTTCCGGGAACTTGAAGCTTTCTTACAATGATTGCATCTAGCTCCGAATCAAGAGCTTTGGCAATCTCAGCGCCTACAGGGATACCACCATTTGGTATAGCAAGAACCACTGGTCGAGCTGCAAAACATACTTTTGTCAATTCTTGAGCTATGACCTTACCAGCCTCAGAGCGGTTCTCATAGGAGTACAAATTCTTCCCCTTGCGAGGAAATACAATCAATGTCCACATAAGGTGTGCGAAAGGTCATCTATTATTCTTCAACAGAGATTTTGCCCTTGGAAATTAAAACTTGACTTATGTATCCGGAGAGATTCCCGGAATATATAACAGATATAGAATGAAACCTGAATGTGGTGTTTCGCGTGTCAGATTCAAAACACAGATTGCTTTACCTTTCACAAGCTGACATCAATAAGATTGACCTCCCTATGAAGGAGATAATTCAGCTGCTAGAGATCGCATTCACAGAGAAAGCGGAGAGTAGGGTTGAGATGCCTCCGAAGCCTGGAATACATCCAGGTGAGTCAGACAACTTCATCCATGCTATGCCAGCGTACATTCCAGCATTGAACTCTGCAGGTGTGAAATGGGTAAGTGGTTTCCCACAAAACCAAGAGAAGGGATTGCCTTACATCTCAGGGCTACTCATTCTGAACGACCCCGAAACCGGTCTTCCAATCTCGGTCATGGACTGTGTCTGGATTACGGCCAAGCGGACTGGTGCTGCGACCGCAGTTGCGGCGAAACATCTGGCCCGATCTGACTCGTCAGTCATTGGAGTTCTTGGATGTGGAGTTCAGGGTAGGAGTAATATTGAGGCGTTAAATGTCGTGTTCCCATTGAGGCATGTCATGGCATATGACATATCTCCCAAGGTCTCGGTAAAATATGCAGAAGAGATTGAGGACCGTTTTGGATTGGAAGTCACAGTTGTGGATGGACCTCAGGAAGCTGTTACTGGATGTGATATAATTGTAACAGCTGGACCCATTCTCAAGAGGCCTCATGCAACAATTCAAGCAGGTTGGATGGATGAGGGAGCATTTGCATCTCTAGTTGACTTTGACTCCTATTGGCATCCTGATGCGATGCGAGAGTCAGACAAGTTCTGCACAGATGATGTTACGCAACTTGTCCATTATCAGCAGGTCGGATATTTCCAGGATATCCCACCCATTCATGCAGACTTAGCTGAACTTGTTTCAGAGAGAAAAAAGGGGAGAGAAACGAAAGAGGAACGTACCATGACATGCAATCTTGGACTGGCAATGGATGACATGGCAGTTGCACCATCACTCTATGAGAGAGCTATTGAGAAAGAGATAGGGACTTGGCTACCATTATAGTCCAAAGAAAAAGTAAAGGATGAAAAGTGATGCGATTCAGCGAACAATACCAACTTTGACTGTTGATACAAGTGCATCTTTGATCTTATCCCATTGGAATTTCATTCCAGCTGTTATTAAGAGGTTTGATAGACCATTGATGGCACTAAGCAGAATAGTTGCAACACTGTTGGGATCAACGTCCTTTCGAAATTCCCGAGTCTGAACTCCCTCCTCTATTGTGCTCTCCAACAGTTTGACGACTGCGAGTTGTTGCTCTCGATGTTGTTTCCTCATTTTTGGCAATCTCGAAGAGGCAACCTGAAACTCTAAGTCCATACGACACATCACCTCAGAAACATCACAGATTGAAGCAAAAACCAAGTCTGCAGCCTTCTCCAGTTTTGCCAAAGCAGTTGGTTCTTGGTCAATAGCTGATTTGAGCTGGTTGTAGTTTATTGTAGCAAACCTCTTCTGAAGTTCAAGAAAGAGAGTTTCCTTGCTGTCAAAGTAACCGTAGATAGCTCCTTTACTAAATCCACTCTCTGTCACAATGTCATCAATAGATGTTTCATGATACCCCTTTTTTGAAAACAGGGATAGGGCCGCTTGCAGGATCTTTTCCTTCATCATGGTCTTATATTCATCAGATACTTTTGGAGACAATTTCAACACCACATGTCATATATATAAAACTGACCAGTCGGTTTAATATAAATCTTGTGTAATAAAGAAGGAGGTGTGCCCTTGAAATCAAGGGCAACAAACCGTCAATCCTACTCCTGATCAGGAGTAATCTCACCAAGAGTCTTTATGGACCTGTTCAAAATACCAAAGATTCCGACCATAGCGAGGAGAATTCCACCGACAAGATACCATGCCTGGATACCGAAAGCATCCCCGATTCCTCCAGCTAAAGCCAGACCTATGGGGGTCATAGCAGGACCAAGACTAATTAGGACAGTGAAGACTCGACCCTGAATTTCGGGGGGTACAATCGACTGAACCACGGCCATTATTGAACCACTGGCTAATGGGATCATCATTCCAGCAACGAACATTGCACCTATAGCGAGTTGAATGAGATTCGCAGGTGCAAGTCCAACCATAAAGATGCTTACCGATCCTGTAAGGATTGCGACCAATGCAGTTACCATTCTTCTCTTGAAACCACCCCAAACACCAAGTGTAACGCCTCCTAGTACCATTCCAATACCCATCATTGACTCGATCCAAGCTAGCTCGAATGCACCACCTGCAAAGTGGAGTAGTACGAGGAGTGGGGTGAGCGCAAAGGTGGGAATCAGAACGACATTGGTCATCATTAAGCCAAAAGTCAGGAACCTTCCACCTTTCCAGTTCTTCATGTAAGAGAACCCTGTCACGATATCTTGAGCAACCCCAGAAATACCAGAGTTGGATTTTGAGGTTGGGAAATTAGGTTGAGGGATTCCGATGAATAATAGCGGTAGTATGGCCATTGCAGCTGTAGCTACATCTAGCAGGATCGTATAGTGTATAGGCAGTAGAACTAGAAGGAGAGCTCCTAAAGCAGGCGCAGCTATCCTTGCCAGACCTTGTAGAGCCTGATACATACCATTCACTCTTGAGAGGTGCTCATCAGGAACCATTAAGGAAGCTGAAGCTTGCAGAGCAGGCCATTGGAAGCTGCCCATTGTTGACCGAATTGCCATAACAGCGAAGACATGTATGATATCAACAACACCCATGGACCAGAGCAATGATAACCCCACAATAGTAAGAGCAGAAAGGGCATCTGCAGCAATCATGACTCGTTTTCGATTCCATCGGTCGACCAACGCCCCAGAAAATGGACTGACTAATATCTGAGGTAAGACCACCATCATCGTCGCTAGGGAGAGAACAACTGCACTCCCGGTCGTAAATGTCAGCCACCAAACAAGTGTGAACTGGACAAGTGCACTTCCAACCAATGAGAATGCTTGCCCACTAAAGATCTTCATATAGTCACGAGTTTGATTTCTCATCAGATCTGGTGTCTGAAGAGGATTTTCCACAGGCACTAATTCAGTGGGAGATACTACTATTGTAACCTGCTGAGTGCTCTGTGTTGTGCTATTGGATTTTGCTTCGTTTCTTGAAATTAAACTCAATTGCGTGAACCTTCCTTTGAATTAATAAAACCGACTGGGCGGTTTTTATTATTAAAATAAACTGACTAGTCGGTTTATAAATGTTTTGCTTTTGCTTAACGGAGCAATCTTTCAATGACAGCTGAAACGTAATGATTATTTTAGAGAAAATCCTCGCTACAATGATTACAAAATGGATATTGTCGACAAGCAGCTACTAACAGAACTCACAAGAAACTGTAGAAGCTCCTATCAGGACCTCAGTCTGAAGTTTGGCTTTACTGCCAATGCGGTAAGGAAACGTATCGACAAACTTCTTGCTAATGGCACACTTTATTCATTCACGATTCGTCCTGCATTGAATTCGATGAATGGGAATATTGCAATTTCATTAATCGAAACTGATGGCGATGAATCACCAATTGAATTCATGGAATCGCTTGGGACCAATGAAATGGTTGGAGAGATCAATCCAATTGCGACCAAAGATAGAGGATTCTATTTGGTCATTTCTGACTATATCGGAGCTGATGGGATTCTCGAACTTGGTGCTTTCTTCAGAAAGCTTGACCATGTCGACAAGGTGACTATGCATCCAGTAATAACTGATCAATTCTATCATGGCAAGTCTGTTGAATTCAAGCAACTGGACCTCAGAGTGATGAAGCATCTGGCTCATGATGCAAGGATGCCAATTAGTAAGTTAGCAGAGAAAGCCAATTTGACTGCACGTAGAGTTCGCAACATTCTGAAAAGACTCAATGAAGATCAAGGTCTAATCTTCACAATTAGATGGAACACAGCAGCGGCTGGAGCTGTCAGGGTTTTCATCGTAGGTGAATACGATCAGAAAAAGTCAGACCACGAGAATGTTGTCAACTGGCTTCAAAAAGAGTATCCAAAGGAATTCTGGCTTTACTGGATTTCAACAAATGAGCCAACTATTTTCGCTAGCTTTGCAGTAGATTCCATAGAGGAAGCCAGAGTAATATCAATCGAGATTCAAAAGAATACAATGCTGAAATCAATCAATACTTGGTTGTGTTATCCACCTATGAAGTTCAAAACTTTTCCAGAAATCTGGTTAGAAGATATGCTTGCTGATATTTAGTTTGAAATGCAATGACATCTGTTATGTAAAGATGAGGTTATCGAGATTTTTACTATATCAGGAAATATTGGAGGAAAGAACAAGACTGGACATCCTCCCTCAATGATCCAGTACCAATCAGAGGATCATCAAATCCTGATTTTTCAACGACGCGCTCTGTTACGTTGAAAACTTTGTGAGCAACAACCAGAGTAATCAATAACGATATCAGCCACGCAAAAAGGATTGGATCTATCATAGCAATCAGGGTGTAAGTGTATTAATTGAATATGATATCTCGCCAAAGAGATGGTTGGTCTTCCATCCATTTGGTTCACTATTTGACCTAAAACAGAACGCTCTACTTCGTTTTCATGTAGTTATGGGAAAGAATAGACAAAGGCGTGATCCTCGCACCCTTGCGGAGTGTATCAGACCTAGCACGTATATTTATGGCATTGTCTTTATCAATAAAGTACGATTGCGAGAGGGATTGGCATATTTCTTCCAATATAGTCTGAAGTTCCGAAGCAGCTATACAACGAGTTTGCATCTTTGGTACTAATTGGTGGAATGGCAAGTACTTCAAAAGTGGTCATCATCATTTGAGGTTCGAATTGAGGAGAAAAGGCATGAGAAACAAAGTTCAGCATTCACGAGCTTCTCAACTTCTGTTGGACTTAGATTCTCTATTTGATTTCTAGACGTATGGTCACCTACGTTTCACAATAACTATTACTGATATTATGAATACCCCGCTCATAACTCCCATAAGAATAAGAGTGGGCGGAAAAACGAGAGAGTTAGTAGGAGACGTAGACGGTATTGTCGGAGATGTAGTTTGGAATGTATTTGTGGGAGCAGGTTGTTGTGTCAATTGAGTCCATTCATTATTGTTTGGATCATAAGCCCATGTCTTCCCGTATGTAATTAAATCATTACTACTAAGACCACCAAAAGCTCCGCCATATATTATAATACGATCTGATTCGGTATCGTATGCTGCGTTGTGACGACTTCTTTCAGGAGGACTAGGGATAAGGCTACAGCAAGGACCAAATGGACTCATTTCTGTCCAGCTTACTGTGTTGTAATCAAAGAACCAAAAATCACCATATACATCATTCTTTATACCACCTCCAAAAAGGACAACAATGTCCGATTCACTATCATATGCAAATGAAAAGGATGCGCGTTCAGATGGATGGACAATGTTTGTGAGGTTCTCCCAAGTATCACTATTATAATCATAAGCCCAAGTATCAGAAAAGAAGTAGGATTTATTGGCAATTACATGAAAGCCTCCAAAGAGAATTACTCTATCACTCTCTGAATCATAAGTCATTTTATGATTTGAACGAGTCGAGGGAAAAATACTAGGACTCATCATTTGCCACTCGTTGATTTCAGGATCAAAAACCCAAGTTCGATTATCATAGGCATCACGTCCGCCAAACATGATTATCTTGTCACTTTCTATGTCATATGCCATGCCGTGCGCCCTTCTAGAATCAGGAGTATTAATTGGAAATAGCTGAGTCCAATTGTTTGTGTTGTAATCAAAAATCCAAGTGTCGTTTTGAGATTCCAGAGTTGATAAATCATGCATCCCACCAAAAACGAGAATTCGATCTCGGTGGGAATCATAAACTAAGGGAGATTCTGATCGACCCGGAGGCCTTATTTGTGGATTCAGTTTGGTATATGTATCCAAATTGAAATTATAAGCCCAAGTTTCGTTTTGGTCTTTGGATGAAACAGATAGATTCCATCCACCAAATATGATTATTCTGTCTGATTCCTCATCATATACTAATCCTGAGTCTCCTTTTACTGGGAGAATAGACTGATCACTCAGAATAATTCCCGTATCGAGTGTACTGGTGAGTTCCGAAGTTTCAGCACCATCTGGAACTATTAGAAATAGGTTTGTGTATCTAGCTGTTGATAAAACAAGTAGAGAAACAATGATTATCCTTAGAGCATATTGAATTCTGATTCTCACATGATTCATTTTGCATTCTTCCCAATAAGTAATCGCGGCATGACAATGGGACTTCCAGATCTGAAACGTAAGATTTGAGATAACATCCTTGAAACAACAATTAAAAGAATAGCTTCACTTCGGTACAGTACTAAATTGATTATAGTAAAATTGTTTTAATTGAGTTTCAACTGACAAATAAGGATGGAAGGAGATGCGACCCACGGAACCTTGCGGGGTGTGTCAGACGCGGCCCATTTGGTTTTAGGCAATTGTGGCTTTATAGAGATGCAGTAGGAGATGAAAGAATAGTATCGAAAGTAATTCATAGCTTTCTTACTGAATATACAGAATTTGAGAGACGATGATACAGGAAATAGAGAATGAGTAACCATATCGGAATAATAGGGTCGAATCCAAGTAACAGGTAGTGGAGAAGTATTCCAATAGTGAAGAAAGCAAGTAGATTGTTGGATCCTGACCAGAGTATATCCATTGCTTGATTATCATCATGATACGTGTATAACTCAAGCATTGATGGAGCGAGAAATGCATACCAGACTGCTAGAAATAGAAACCATGAGTCCGGATATACTAGAAGAATCAGAAAGGTCATGTCTGTGAAGTGATGAAGATAGTTCTTCTTCTCAAGGGGCGTCCTCACGAAACGAGTATAACTTCTTAGGAAAATACCCCCTCCTAGAATCAAGATAAGCACAATTTTAAGAATGAAAAATTCCGAGATGGGTACAAAAGCCAAGATGAGTTTTGTTAGACTCGTACTATGCTGTCCTGCAAGTTCTTCGAAAAGATTCACCTGAATGAGTTTGCCTAATGCCGCTGGATAGAAACTGAAATACAGAATGTTAGGGACCATGGATAGGAGGAAACCAGCTAATGTTCCCACACATTGCTTTACTGGGAGAGAGAATTGAAAGCGACCTATCATTGATAGTGGAAATAAGAATGGGAAAAGTAGAACGAAGAAAGGCTTTAGATTCGTAGATAATCCAATGAGCAATCCTATAAGAAGAAAGTGTTTCCAAGATTTCTTTGTGGAAGATTGTACCAGAAATAATGCAAGTATACTGCAGAGGATTGCGAGCTGAGTGATCTGACCAAACATGATGTTAATGATATGTTGAGGAGCAATGAATACAAAGAGAAGTGTCTTCTCAAAGTTCTTTGTTGTTACGGTGACTCCTCTCTGCAGACTTACTTGGTAAACAAAATAGACGATTCCAAAATTGCAAAACATCATTAATGTGATGTTGACCAAATAGAGACTGATCATCGGTGCACCTACAAATAGCGC
The DNA here is from genome assembly GCA_048882325.1 of Candidatus Thorarchaeota archaeon. Lineage (GTDB taxonomy): Archaea > Asgardarchaeota > Thorarchaeia > Thorarchaeales > Thorarchaeaceae > SMTZ1-45. Next base: position 11,271 of record JBHLRS010000002.1, read on the forward strand.
CATAAAAATCGCGAAAGAGGGGAGATATCTGAATGGTAGACCATTTGGATTGACTAAGTAGATGTCTGCAGGAGAATTTAGGAACTCCAACCCAGCTTCATAGAAGACCCGAAAATCCACAGTGTATACCGTATCGAGGTAAGTTCCATGAAAAAGTAAGACGACAAACCCAATTACGACACCAGAGTAATAGATTAGATTGAAAGCTAGACCGACCTTAAGCAGGCGAGACTGTCTGAAGTAATCCTGGAAAGATGGACTTGCATCAACCCTCTCCGTCACCAAATTAGAACACCCCATAGGAGAGCTTCAGCAACAATTAACGAAACTCCAGATGCTACGAATAGTCCGACTATGAGGATAGCCTCAGGCCATTTGTAGCGTTTGGTCCACCTAACATCAACAAGAAAGAATGGTAGTAACAAACCAATAATCATAACAGCCATCAGAATAAGATTCGGGGGTTGTATATAGTTACGTGCATCCATGAGGATCATGTAGATGGAAACAGCTACAACTGGAGGGTGAAGTGTGACTCTTTCAACAAAACCCCATTTTCTATTCGTCGCCCAATAATCCTGAGACATGAACCGTCGCATGAAGTTAATGTCCCAAATTGATGTGACCACAAGAATTGGAAAAGCAACTATTACCATTACATTGAACGGCCAGAATCCTAAACCAAAAGCGAGAGCTAGACAAGTGTAGTACGAGAAGAAGCGACTGAAGTATCTACGTCTGAATTGGAGCTCCTCTACTAGTTTGAACTCAACAATCCATACTCGAAAAAGAAGGAAGAAGACCCCCAGAATGACCATGACCAATAATTCAAACCTCGATATTCCAGACTAGTGAGCCCGTGCAATGATAAACCTCTTTAAATCAGTTTGTTACTGGCTTTTTCGAAAGTCTTGTCTGAAAGAATTTTAAACGGAGAATAAAAGGTGGCTGGAGTTATTGAACTATCAAGGTCTACAGGAAAACGATTAATGACCTGGAGCATTGGTAGTTTCATAATTGGGATAATCCTAGTGTTTAGTTCACCAGGTACAATTCTCGGTGGAATTGGACTTCAGGCTGTCATCTGGGGAGCGATTGATGCAGCCATTGCAGCATATGTTCTTTTCAAACAGAAAGAATACTCAGCGGAAAAAATAGCAAGCACTGTTTACAAAAACATCTACTTGGACATTGTCTATCAAGTTGTTGGATTAATCATCATTATGGTTTTTATTCAAGACCCATACTTGGTGGGTAATGGGATAGGCGTGATCGTTCAGGGATTCTTTCTATTTCTGTTGGATGTCTTATATTACAATTCACTCAAGGCTTTGGTAAAAGAAACTATAGCCAGTTCTATTGAATAATAAAAATAACATTTTAACTATACTTAGAATAATCTATCTATTTGTATAGATAGGAATGTTAAAAAAGAGTACTCTTGGTTTTTCGCATTCCAAAATTCAGGACCAACAAAGAAGACGTGTGAGGCATATGAATAAGAGAAAATATGTGAAACAATACAAGTGGTCCAATATATACGCAATGATGCGAGGTGGGGGAGGAAATCTACAAGAGTGTACTGATGATTTCAAAGGACGCCTGGTTGTTATCACAGGTGCTACATCAGGTATTGGATATGTAACTGCCAGAGAGTACGCTTCACACGGAGCGAACCTTCTTCTCATTAATAGAAACGAAGAAAAGTCGATTGCTCTCTGTGAGGAGATTCGCCAAGAATTTCAGGTAGAATGCGATTACAAGATTGCAGATTTTTCACGACTGTCTGAAGTGCGTAAAATTGGAGAGGAGATTCGAGAATCAGACCTAGAAATGGATGTCTTAATTCATAATGCAGGCATCTATTCAACAGCCAAGATAATTACTGAAGACGGTCATGAACTCGTGTTTCAAGTAGACTATCTTTCGTCTTTCGTCCTGAACTACATATTGAAAGACAAATTGAAGACTCAGGGAAAAGCACGCATCATCTTTGTCAATTCTGAGGGCCATCGCTTTGCTGTTTGGGGCATAGGATTACATGACCCCAATTATGAGAAACGTCGACACACGGGTTTGGGGAGTTATGGTGTTGCGAAAACAGCTCAGCTTCTTTCAATGATCAAATTTGCTGAATATTTCGAGGGTAGTGGTGTCACCATAAATGCAATGCACCCTGGAAATGTCAAAACCAATAGTGGTTCACAAAATGGCAGAATCTATCGCTGGTACAAGAGAAACATCATTAATCGTGCCGCGAAAGACCCTGAAATATCAGCAACAGCATTGTATTATCTCGGAGTTTCAAAAGAAGTCGAAGGAATAACTGGGAAGTTCTTCAATCTCACAACCGAGGTAGAGCCCGCACCTCCTGCATTGGACAGGGAGGTGGCAGAGAAACTTTGGCATAAATCCGTAGTGATGGCTGGGTTGCAATGAGCGAGAACTATCATAGAACCATCATTGTTGGCGCAGGTATGGCTGGGTTGACTGCTGCAGTGTATCTTGCAAGAGCAGGACACAACGTCCTTCTGCTTGAGAAGAACAAAGAATGTGGTGGACTCCTTAGTTCGTTTAGTAGAGAAGGATTCACATTTGATGCAGGTGCACGGTCAATCCTGAATGCAGGGGTAATTCATCCAATGCTCAGAGAACTCGGAATCGAGCTTGACTTCCTTGATAGTCCCGTATCAATAGGAATCGAGAACGATGTCATCAATCTATCTCCCGAAACTGGCTTGGATGATTACAAACGATTGCTAGAGAAATTGTATCCTGAGAGCGTCAACGATATTGACAAAATCGACTCGAAAATTAGAAAGATAATGAAAGACATGCAGATCTTGTACGCTATAGATAACCCGAACTTTAGGGAAGAGAAAGACGGAGCGTATCTCAAACAACTCCTCGGTTGGTTGCCAAAATTCCTGCCTGTCTTACGACGAATGAGTAAACAGAATGAGCCTGTTGAATCGTATTTAGCAAAATTGACTTCAAATCAGTCCCTAATCGATATCATCGCACAGCATTTCTTCAAGAAGACACCGACCTCTTTTGCCTTGGGTTACTTCTATTCCTATACCGATTATATGTACCCAAGAGGAGGTACAGGTGAGTTACCAAAGGCGATACTACAAAGAATCATTGAATTAGGTGGGAAGATTCAGACTGAGACTGATATTGTCGAGGTCAACCCTTCAGAAAAAATAGTGAAGGACAGGAATGGAAACTTGTATTCATTTGACACTCTCATCTGGAGTGCAGATTTGAAAACACTATACAGAAACTTGGACACCAGAGATTTGGATGAAAAGGTCACATCTAAGATAATAGAACAGAAGGATCTTCTTCTTTCAAAACGTGGGTGTGATTCTGTCTTTTCATTATTCATTGGTGTAGATATGCCTCTAGAAGCATTTAGCACCATCTCAAATGGACACTTCTTCTATACTCCATCGAAAGATGGACTGGGGGAAGTACACTGGTCAGAATTAGATTCTTTGATTGAGAATTTTGAGTCTAAATCAAAGGAAGATGTTATACAGTGGTTGAACAAGTACTGCCGATTAACGACATACGAGATCTCGATTCCAGCATTCAGAGACCCTACATTAACTCCGAAGGATAAGACGGGCTTAGAAATTAGTATGCTCTTTGAATACGATTTAATGAAGAAAGTCGAGGATGCCAATTGGTATGAAGAGTTCCGAACAGAGATAGAAAAACGCATGTTGGATACCCTTTCGAACTCCATCTATCCAGGTTTGAAGGACAAGGTAATCTTTCAGACATCTTCAACCCCACTCAGTATCGAAAAGATAGCAGGAACTTCAGAAGGGGCAATCGTGGGTTGGTCTTATGTATCACCTGTCCCTGTAGAACACCAACTCCGAAAGATTCCTAGCTCAGTCAAGACACCGATTCCAAATATATACCAAGCAGGACAATGGGCGTACAGTCCAGCAGGTATACCTACTGCAATCATTACTGGTTGGAATGCTGCCAAAAATGTAATGAAGACCCAAAAATGAAAGAGGGATTGAAGGGGGTGCGACCAGCGCACCCTATAGGGTCGAATAATTTCTAAACCAAACATTTGCAGTTTCTCTCTTCTTAATTACAACGACGAGTACAATCAAACTAACGATGATGGAGATTGAAGCACTGACGTAGACATTGAGAGGCCAAGTAGATGCAGTACTATTAGTGGTTTCGTTATGAGAGGTAGTAATCGGATTTTGGTTGATATTAGACCAATTAAGTCTGTATGAATTTGCTGAAGGAACATACTCAGCTAGATACTCCCGTGCCCTTTCAACATTCAATTTACCATATCCTGACCTGTCATCCCATCCCTCACCAAGAATATCTATAGCACCCCAGACCAATGCATCTTCAATTTGACCATTTGACGCCCATGGAAACTGATTCCAGAGAAGAACAGCTGAAGCCGCTGCTATTGGTGTTGAACAGGAAGAACCTCCGAATGTTCCATAATCACGTGTAGTCTGCCTATATGCAGGAACGCCACCTGCTGGAGCTATCAGAAACAACTTGTCTCCGTAACCACCTTCGTTAAAGTTTCCTCCACTGTCAAATCGTCCGATGACTCGGAAATAGGGCAATGACTGTGGTATGTCCTTTGGATGCAGTGGATAGAGTGTGTTGTCACATCCTGCGAAAAATAGTGCATCTCCACTTTCATAAAGTTCTGAAACCTTATTCTGGAGTTTCACCAAAACTGGATCATCAAAATCAAGTAAGTACACTGTCGCGAGAAAACTCATAGTGAAGACCATTTTTCCAAAACTAGTACCCCACTCAAATATGTCGATCAATTTCTGCAGATATATCCGATATGAATCAACATCTTCAGTAGGATAACTGCCCCATGGCCATGCACTGTACAATGGAGCGTTTACAATCCCAGCTACACCTATGCCATTATTGATGATGGAAGCAGCTACAGACGCAACTGCTGCTTCATGCGAGCTTGAGCTAGTTGTGGGATAAGGCAAATATGAAGTAAAATTGATATCCCAAGAAAAACTAGCCTTCTCAGTTATGTTCAGGTCTCCATTTTGGTCATCGATGACGGCTTCTCCAATTACACACAATCCTATTGCTTCAGAAGCATAGAAGGAATAGCCATGGTCCCAGACGCTATGGACTTTGATGGCATCTAAATGCCAAGGGTTTCCTACTGGATCATTTGGGATGAGTCCATGAGCAAGAGGCAGCCTTCCGAATGAATGGATGATTATCATGAGAGCTATTAAAATAGTAATAGTAATTGGTTTCGATATACATAACCTCGAACCTGCTTTATTGCCCATGCCTTTCAACTCGGATGAAGCCTAATCTTCGTCGTAGAATTGTTGCATCGTAAATTAAGAACACTCATCACAGCAACGGAAAAGAGAAAGGATGGAAGGAGGTGCTACGAGTCAAAGCACACCTCAATCATCAAAACGCCCATCTAGAGTAGACACCTTTGTATTCTATAGCAAATACAATTCCTGCAAGAATTGCAAATATCCCTGCTAGAATGGCTGGAGAGGTTGCCAGAATACCTAATGATCCCTCAAGCTGTCCAGCAAACATGAATGCAATAACAATAGTCATAATTCCTATGCAAACGCCAAAACAGGGAGTGCCTTGAATTCTTTGACCAGTGTCCTCTCGAATCACTACATCGCCATATGAACCTACGTTTCTAAAGATAGCCATCATATTTCCAGTACGAGCAAACCAGAAACCGATTAGCATTATGAAGGCAAAGATACCGGATGCCATAGCAGCTGTTCCATCATCAAATCCAACAAGAGCGACTATGAGTTGTACTATGCAGAGAATGGCGGCAATTACGAAGAGTAATGCGCTTTTCATTGAACCAGCCATTTCCATACCACCTGATATTGGAACTTGCTCTTACATGCAAATCACACATAAGAAGGTAATTGAAAAGAGAGAGGGATGGAAGGAGTGTGACAAGCACACCCGAGCAGGGATGTCAGGCCCGGTCCGTTTCAAATCGAAATCATCGAAAACAGACATTTTTCTAAGGATGATGGAATGCGTATTTTGAACGATGAGAAAATAAACCAGTTCATTGTAAGATTCCACTCTTTGTATAATCACACATATGCTGAGGGCAAAATGCAGTCACCGAGGTCTTTCTGAAACTCCAAGAGGCGCGTTCGCTGCTCTTCAAGAAGATCGAATAATATCGGGGGTGTGTCATCGACAGATTTCTTGTAAATCTTAGAGATCCTGTCAATCTTTCCAATATGTTCAGGCACTCTCGTTGTGAAGTGGAGGTCATATTCCATGCGAGTATAGTCTTTGTTTCGATGGGTCTGGAAAAGCTCTTCAAGATCCTTAAATCTGGGGATGTAACCGGTTGGGGTTTCGATAGCATCAACCTCACCATGAACACGTAACTCCATCCACTTCAACCAGACAGCTTTGTCAAGTTTGTCAGTCAAGAAATTACCATTCGCATCTCTCTGGAAATAGTTGACAGCGAATATCAATGGAACATGTTCAGCTTTCTCGATAAAATCAAGATGGTTCTTAATATAACGACCCAATGGTATTGAAATGAAGTCGAGATTGGAAAATGGTTGGAATTTCCTTACACCACTAGGCCCGAGAGTTGCAGCTGTGGTCTCAGATTCTAGACTTGCACCCATAGTAATGACACCATGTTTCCAGTCAAGAGACTGTTGAACTGGAACCCATGTGTCCCTATCACGACCACCATAGATAATGCCACCAACTTCAACACCTCGGGGGTCGTCCAATGCCTCATCTAAATTGGAGAGTCCCTCTAAACCAATTGTGTACCGCGCATTCTTGTTTGCATATGGGATTGCTTCACCATGACGGTCTACTTTACCAGGGAACCACTCTCCAGAATGATTAGTTCCAATTTCAGGTGGTTCGAAACCATCATCCAACCAACGTACTCCTTCGTCTTCAGTTATGAGAACATTCGAAAAGATAGTTGGTCGTTTTGACTGGAGGGCATCCCATATCACTGGATCATCTTTCTGAGTGACTGAACGGATAATTCCAAAAATACCACGCTCGACATTAACTGCACGAACCTTTCCATCAATTATGCGAAGGTATGCAAGGTCATCACCAACAATGGTGTTACCTCGTACCATTGATGTGCTGGTCTTGCCACAACCAGATGGAAATGCTCCGGTGAAGTAAGTCTTTCTACCTGCAGGTCCATGAATTGCCATGAGAAACATGTGTTCAGCCAACCATCCCTCTCGGTTGGCTTTCCTAATAGCCAGACGTAGAGCGAGTTTCTTCAGGCCAATTGTGTTCCCAGCGTACTGAGTATTCATACTATAGACGGTATTTTCTTCATAGTCAATCATTACTCCGCGTTTCTTCCAGTCGATGCTGACCGAATGAACTAACTTTCCTGACGAGTGGAGCATCCAGAAGATTTCTCGGTCCTCAGGTATCCTTCTGAAGTAATCGTATCCACGTCTATAGAGAAGATCTTCACTATGGGCAACATAAAATGAGTCCGATATCTGAACTACAGGTACTGAGAATTCAGAGTCCAGTGGACCTAAACAGAAGAATCGAACAACCATTTTCTTGTGGTCCATGCTTCCCTTCAATCGTTTTTGAACAATTTCAAGACCTTTGTTGCGGTCCATCTGTGATAGTTGTTCTCCAAGGTTGTCACCTTCCGGAACAAGATAGACTGTGGTTTCTTTATCACGAGCCTGATCGTGAAAACCATCGAAGTGTACAGTGTGATAAGGATTAGCAAGCGGGGTCTCTTCACCGCGGGCAATAGCAGTTCTACGAATATACTCTGTATCCATCTTTGAATCATTACAAATGAAGACCTTCATTGGTTTGCAGAGTTGGATTGCATCTGCTACAAACTTATGAACTCGCTTGTTGGGAATAGCAAGTAGTTTCCGAAAATTCGCATCTGTCAATGCATTTTCTAGAATCTTAATGGAGTCATTCATCATTACAGACCTCGTTAGAAGCAACTTGCCCGCGTAGGGTCTGTCTACAAGTTCAATATAATTCCGTCGCCAGCTGCAACTATCTTCTCATATATAGTTCCTATTCGATTTATTCCAGTCAGGGATATGAACCATTTAGCACAATTCATAACCTATTGAGACTCTTTCAATATGTTCTGCCAAACATGTCGGAAACGACAAGACTCAAATGTGAGCAAGCAGCGAAACGGCCCAGAAGCCTGAGGAAGGCAAGACCCTTGTGGTGATTCTATGCTGAAGGAGTTCACCTATGATGTACCAATGATTGAGCGCGGATACGCCAACCAGACGCTCTACGTGAATCTAAGCAACAACGAGATCAAAATCAAGCCCGTGGATGACAAAATGAAAGAGACCTTCACTGGCGGCAAAGGATTTGATCTCTGGCTTATGTGGAATGGACTTCCAAAAGACCGTGTTGTCAAATGGGATGACCCCGAGAACGAGATATGCATTGCGACTGGCCCTCTAGGTGGAGTCACTCAGTATCCAGGCGCAGGTAAATCAATTGTCACTGCAATCTCACCCATGACAGGTATACCCATTGACAGCAACGTTGGGGGATATGCGGGACCAAATCTGAAGTTTGCTGGTTTCGATGCGATGGAGATTCAGGGCAAGGCTGAGAAGGACATCTATATCCTTATCGATGGCGATCATGGGAAGATTGAGATTCATGAAGCGGCTGACCTTCCTAATACAGCATATGAGATCACTCGTGTGCTTTCTGAGCGTCACACTGAGAAAGAGGGAAAGGACATGGCCGTTGTGACATCCGGACCAGCAGCTGAGCATGCATGGATGGGCTGTCTCAACTTCTCATGGTGGGATATGAGGAGAAATGTCCCACGGTACAAACAGGCTGGTCGGGGTGGTATTGGAACTGTCTTCAGGAATAAGAAGATCAAGGCCATCGTCATGAAGAAAGAGAAAATCACTCTCGAGATGAATGGACCCGCTGACATCGAGGCAGTCAAGTCCGTTGGTCGTAATCACTCGGGAGAGATTCTACAACTCGACCCGAAGCAGAATAGAATGAGAGTCGTTGGAACTGGTCACCTTCCATCAATCATGAACGAGTTCGACTTACTTCCAACTCGTAACTTCAGGACAGGGAGTGACCCCGAGGCAAAGAACCTCTTTGGTGAGGTTTGGGAGGAGATATACACAAACTCTGGCAAAGGATGGGATGGTTGCTGGAGACCCTGTGCCATAAACTGCTCACACTGTATCGAAAGCTTTGTACCAAAAACCGGACCCTTCAAGGGCAAGAACGTCGTGGTCGATGGACCTGAGTATGAAACCATAGCTGGTTGCGGATCAAACCTTGGTGTCTTTGAACCACACTGGGTTGCTGAAATGAACTTCTATGCAGATGCTTATGGTATTGATACTATTAGCTTTGGTACGACAATGGGTTTTGTGATGGAACTCTTTGAGGAAGGCCACATTGATGAGAAAGCCACAGGAGGTCACAAGCTCAAGTGGGGAGCAGCTGAGGAGGCACTAGCAATCCTACATGAGATGGCTGAAGGCAAGGGCTTTGGTGGAGAGCATTTTGGAAAAGGAGTTCATTACCTCAAAAGCTATTTCGGTGACAACTTTGGCGTAGACAAACAAGTCATGCAGGACATCGGAATGGAGCATAAAAATTTGGAATACTCTGAATATGTGACCAAAGAGAGTCTTGCTCAACAAGGAGGGTATGGTCTCACACTGAAGGGACCACAGCACGACGAGGCATGGTTGATTTTCATGGACCAGGTTCATAATTACTTACCAACCTTTGAGGACAAAGCAGAAGCGCTTCATTACTTCCCTATGTGGAGAACCTGGTTCGGTCTCAATGGCCTCTGTAAACTGCCGTGGAACGATGTAGTTCCAGCTGATAACGCTGACACCGATGAACCAGCAAAGGTACCAGGTCACGTGGAGTTCTATGCTAGGTTCTTCGAAGCCATGACAGGGAGACCAACGAAAGGTGACGATCTTATCTGGATGTCGGAGAAGGTTTACAACTTCCAACGTATCTTCAATCTCAGACAGGGGAAAGGTCTCAGAATACATGACTCGTTCATCCCGTACAGGAGTGCAGGGCCGGTCACAGATTGGGAGTACGAGTCACGAGCCGACAGATATGATGAACAGCTTAGGGAGATTGGTGTGGATATTTCAGGAATGAGCACCTCTGAGAAAAACAAGAAGCTACGTGAGTATCGAGAGGAACGATATCGACTTCTGACCGACGCGGCTTACAAGAGACGTGGTTGGACTCGAAATGGAGTGCCCACACTGGAGAAGATCAAGAAACTTGGACTTGATTGGATTCCTGAAGTGGTAGAAATCGTGAAGAAAAACGAGAGTTCTGAACCTCCTAAGGAAACCTTACCTGCTTCTGATGATGCTTGGAAGTAGAGGACATTGGAAAACCCAGGAGATTTTCTTCTTATCTATTGTTCAAACTACTTCTTTTTAAAACCGTCAGCCCAACCTGGATGACAGGTAGGACAAAGATTGGGAGTCAGAATTTCCTTTCCCTTCACAATGTTCCCTCGATTTATTGTGATCCAATCTACATTACATTTAGGACATAGAGCCAGTGACACCTGTGTTTCTACTCCACACTCAGAACAGCGTACAGCGTGAGGTATTGTAACATTAGACCCAAACATATCCTTGAAAATCAATGAATCTGAAATGCCTCTAAATTGCATAGCCGCACTTATTCTCTCAGGTAGTGGTTTTGTTTCTGGACTGAAACACTTGGGACAATACCAGATGAATTCTTTCTTGGTTCTACTCCAGTCTAAAGCAGGACTCACTCGCTTTTCTCGTATCTTTCCGGATGTATATACAGAAGAATAAGTTGCAGGTTTGGTTGTAGGATAGAACTTAGACAGTAGATATCTTGCAGAAACATACCCTGCGATGTTGAAGAAGACTCCAAAACCAAATCCTATGCTAATATATAATATCCCATCACCTCGTGGATCATTAAGAACAGATAAGAGGTCCTGTTCGAAGAAGTACATGTACATCACAATGATTCCAAAAAATGCAACACCACAGAGGATAATTTCGAGCCATGACAAATTTCCCGATTTGCCATGTCTTGGATATGCCCATCCAGGTCGCAATACTTTCGATACCAATACTGTGATCAAGAAAGTGATGATAAAATCAAACAGAAGGATGTATGGCAACACCAGACCGTTCATGGCAACAATCTCGTTATCAAAATGACCTGATTTCATATAAAAATCATTCAAATTGCTAACAAAACAGTTAGAATGTCAAGACTCGGTCTAAAATTATCAGTTAAGTATATACTCAGTTCATCGTCGCTGGATTGTGGTACTACAACTCATCGAAACACTTCCAAACATCTATTGAAGCATGAAAATGAAGGAGAGGGTTTGCACCTCTCTCCTAATCCCAACCAATCTAGAAGATAATGGTGCAACCCCACCCTTGAGTGTTCTAGCCGCTCGGGGGTACCACTTTTCCAGATAGTCATTTCTTGACTGAAACAAAGGATTCAATACGGTAGTTTCCTATTGTTCTCAGTTGATAGAAATGACAGCAGTTGGTTATTTTGACGGAACAGATTCCCTACTACTCACTAAACTTGCAGCAAATGGAATCTGCACAGTTCCTCTAGGAAATGAGTGGGATGGTCATGGAAAAATTGCCACGCAAATCGAACCTGGTGAAGTTGACCTCATCATTGCCTACCTTCATAAACTACTTCCTCCCAAGGATGTTGAGTCTGGACCGATTCCTACACCTGTTAATCTACTATTTAGAGCAAAGACCTACAACATCCCAGTGTATGTCGTGGTACCTAAGGAGTTCCAGACGGAAGCTAAAAAACTCTTGGGAGAAGCTTCAGAATATGTCACAATGGTGACCTCAGACGATCTTGAGGGAGAAGTAAGAAAAAAGCTAAGATTCTAGCCTCCTAAGAGGACACATCTTAAAAAATGTGATGCACTCACCCGCTAATATAGCTCGTCATCAACAGTCTATAGATGATTGCCAGTTCAACAACAATACCAATCAGAAGTAAATCTGAAAGAGAGATGTTCAAAGAATCTTGGGGAATAGTAGGTGTTCCCGGAGTGGACACTGGTGCTCCACTGAAACTGAAGTTGTGAGAACGGTCTCAATGGAAAAGGCATCCTATGGATTCTCTGAATCTCGATGAAAGAATCAGAATCGTCATGGTGCTAGTTTCGTTTCCCAGCGTCATTCCTCATACGTGTGTCAGTATTGAATTTGAAAGATAAAAAATCCCTGGAATCTCTAAATTCTTCAACTTTCGCTTCTATAAATTCAACCCGCTTCTGATAAGCGTTTCAAACCTCATCAAAGGTTTCTGGTAGTTGATTATTGGCTCATCCAATGAAAGAACTGCATATCTCTCACCATTCATATTTCGTTCCGGATTCTTCTATTCTCTTTTTGTATGCTTGGATGATCATATTCAGAGTTTCAGGAGTAAGGCTTAGTGCCCAAGCCTCAAACGCTTGACAAATCTCACGATCTGGAAGTTCAAGCATTTCCTGCAGAGTCATGCGTTCTTGTGACTCTGGAAGAATTTCAACAGTTGTCTCAATATTCCTTCTAGCTGCAACTGGATTTACGAAAAGTTCAGCCACAATCTCTTCATCAGTCCTTCTCTGGAGTCGTTCCATTCTTTCAATACCCTCGATGAAAGCTTGAAGATTTTCAGACCACGCTCTGGCGCTTCCAGTCATTTGTTTAGTGAATCTATCCATACTCTCTTGATATGATCTCAGGTAAGCCTCTGCTTCGGCTGCGGATACTTTTACTCTGCATTCCACAAGTACTTCTGGAGTAGCATACTCGTCGGTACTTGTTGCTTTGACAAGGACTTTAATTCCTCTTTTCATGCAGCTGAAGGTATAGATAGATACGCTTCCAGTGCCAGGTTTTTTGCCAGCTGCTATAGTTATTGGAACGATTTTGTGCTCTGTTTCCTCAGGAGGCTCCATATTCCAACCATCCTTTTCCAAATCATCGATAAGATTCCTCATTTTCCTGTCAATAATTACTTCCTGATCGTTCCACCAAATATGCTGGGTTAATTCCTTTCTCTCTGATTCGATGTTTACGTAGACCTCAATCTCTCCTGTTTTTTCATCACCTGTTACTTTGCGTTGCATCCATCGATAACTCTTGTCTAGTTGCACAGGAGCTTTATCAAGGGTCATTGAGAAATATCCGCCAATGAAGATTAACAATGATCCAACTATCATGAGGATTCCTGCTAATTGAACAATACTATAGTAGACAACAGAAATCAGAATTCCTATCATTAGCCAAACAAAGCCCCAAGCAATTTCATCCATACCCTCACCAATATAGCAGCAGCAAGAAAGTAGTACAAATATACAGAATCCCACATATCCAATTATCACCCCGAGCCAAGCTACCCCTGATGTGATTTCGGAGTATGCACCCAAAGCAATTCCCAGTCCAAGGCCTATAACAAATAGGATTGAACCTAGTTCAAACAACTTTGCCAATTTTGTAGCTCTACTCAAGATAATCCCTCTCCCGGTCAGGACTTATTCGTGGCTGACCCACATCTGCCGTTACCACCTTGTTACATGAATAGAAACCGGATAATAAATTCTTCCTGATTATGATCCTGCTGTGCTATGTATACAACTGGAAAACTCTATATCTTGTGAATCCAACAGTTCGGTAAGGTAGGTGTATTCTTCGTGCTGGCGTCAGAGGGATTGTGATGGATTCTGCATACAAAAACACAATAGCCGCGATATTCTTTATTTTTGGGATTACTATAATTCCAGTTTTGTCGGATAGAGTAATAGGTCCACGTGAGATGGGACTAATTGTGGGAGAAATTGTCGTTTCTGTAGTGTCAGGACTTGTTGTACTTAGTGCATACATGACAACTAAATCGAGTGATGATGAAAGTGACGAGGAGTCACAATCAGATAATATCGCAGATTCAGCCATCTTTTGTTGTTGTCTAACTATCATTCTCATTACAGTGTTGTTCCTTATTGTCACTACACTCACTGGCACAATCACTGACATGGGAGGACTAGTTGTCATAGGTGTTGTTGCTGGAATTTTGATACTCGTATTCTATGCTTGCATTGATCTAATTCCAGAGAAACAGAGTGAAAAGCATGATTCAGAAGAAGGAGAGAATGAGAGAACACCAAAACCTGGTCACGTTCTTGGAGGTCATGAACCAGTTCAATATTATGAACCGGATTATTCAGATGTACCTCATGGGTTTCGTAGGTTAGTTGTGAGTAGGTCACAAAAAACAAGGATGGCAAGAGATGATGGATTGCCAAGGAGACCAATACCTGGAGTGGCTATGGCTATCAGAGAATGGGAGTATGAAACTCCTGATTCCAAAACGAAAACTCAAACAGAGAAGACGCAAGAACAGCAAGTGAAAGTGACTCGCGGGGGTGAGTTTGTGGGCAACAGGATGAGATTCAAGGTGAAGATTATCAATGATTCGCCCTATGTTATCACAGATGTAACAGTATACTTGCTATCATATCCTACCGAAGCATTGCGATTCTCTGGTGGTAACGACAAGGTCTTCTTCCCAAAAATAGAGCCAGGTGGTTTCCGTAGCCCAACCTTTGATTTCATGCCGACTCAAGACTGTGTCAGAGGAGAGATTGTTGCAGGGGTTTCGTTCTTGGACAATGAGGGAGACCCAAAGATGAAGAACACAAGACCCTTTGTCATAAGATCTGTTTGTGATTTGCTTCTCCCCCAGAAGATTGCACCACAGGATTTCGAGCTAAGACTCAAAGAACTTGAGTGTGGTGAAATCGTAGTGAAGATTGAAGAATGGACCCCTGAAGAGATGTTTGAAAAGGCTTTGAAGATTGTTGATGAATCGAACTTTTTTGAGGTCAGCAGCAAAAGTGACGAATCAGATGGAGTCACACATGCTAAGATAGTAGGTTTTGCACAAGGGAAGTATACAGGTAAAGAAGTTGGGGTCGAGATTCTCATCACAGGACATTCACAGACAAAGGGTGCCTCCTGCACCATTCGTGTGTCCGGAGAGGATCAAGCAATGATACTTCCAGCCATTGATGATCTCCGAGAGCGGCTCAGTGCATGGTTGTGTCCCAGGTGTTCGAGTCCACTTTCGCTCTCAAATGTCGAGGACCTGCGGGAAGGGAAGGTTGTAGAATGTCCTTTCTGCGAGGTGACCATTGGACGGTAGATTCTGATTATTGAGTAATCATTTTCCAACTTTCCTCTTCACGAAGAGTGCAACTATAACTGCAGTCTCGACCAAAATACCAACAATGAGTAGTCCACGAAGATCCAAGCCAAATAGAATAGGAGCTGAGGATTCTAGTTCATCAATGATGTTAGTTGAAACAAGGGTGTCGGTAAATGATGCAATGTTCATGTAATCATCAGTCCCAGGCCAACGATGAAGATACTTCTTGATTAGAACACCAAATTGAACATCATAATGATGACGTGCTGTATAGTCCCAGTTGTTAGAGTCCACGTATTTGCACTCTACAACCCAACAGTAAACTGATACATCTCCAACTTGGACCTCTTCCTTTGTTTCCACTGTGAATATTCGAGTGATATAGGTACCATAATTGATGCTGACGTTTTTTCTTAGTTTCCAATCTGAAACATCCCGCCACAGAGGATACATTGATCCATCAAATGTTTCATTAACTTCGTTTTCATAGTATGTATAGTCCCATGAGGGGTATGAAACATTCCGGATTGTGTAGTCGAGATTACCACCTTGAGAATATCCATGGCGAAGCTGAAAACTACTGTTGTCTGGTTGGAGCCATTCTAGCACCTCAAATGATTCTGTGGCATGAATAGTGGACATCATGAAGTATTCGTCTTCTATATCATACGTAAGAGAGAGTCCAATTGGAAAAGATGGTGTTGGGAGGGTTTGTGCTGTGACTGGTCTTAAAATGAGAAATATAAGAACCAAGACAGTGGAACTAGTGCCAATGGATACAACACCGTTTCTCAATCACTGACCCCGAATTAACGACGTTCTGAAGGTAGATAAAGTCTATCTCAATCCATGTTGGAAAGCATCATTCTTTTCGACATATTATTAGGTTAGATTCCTGTGAGTAAAATCGATGCAGCTCCTTCCTGAAACCTATATCCTTGGTGTGATCAGTGCTCTTTTGGCCATGTTCTTCTTCGGAGCAACGAATCTCGTCTACAAAAAGATGAGTGATGATATAAGTGTCATGGATATTATGTTCACCCGAATGTGGGTAAGTCTACCAGTTGCCTACATATTCGGCGTCGCAGCATCTGGATCTATTACATTCACATTGCCAACACAAGCTTATTTTCCTCTAATTCTTTCAATGGTAATTGGAGTTCTCATTGGAGATGGAATGTACTTCTACAGTCAAGAGAGAATAGGCGTCGCTCGTGCGTTTCCTATAGCAATGAGTTACCCGCTCTTAGTTTACTTTCTTGCCGCATTGTTTTTAGGAGAACCAGTCATCCCCCAGAGGGTAGTTGGTTCATTCATCGTTGTGTTTGGTGTTATCATGATTGCGAGGGCAGAGCAAGATGAAACCAAGAACAAGAATCGGTGGGGTGTTGGTGATGTAAGGATTGGTCTTATCTTTGTGATTCTTGTTCTTGTGTGTTGGGCGATGAGTGATGTCATCTTCCAGTTTGCGCTAATTGGAGTCGCTCCTGCAGAAGCTAATTTCTATAGAACACTTGCTGCTTCCTTGATACTTGTACCAGTTTTCCTTTCTTCATTAAGAGGGGAGAGGAATTTCCCAAGCAGACGAACCACAATTTTCGCACTAGCTACAGGAATTGTTGCACTGGGGTTTAGCCTTATTGCTTATAGTTTCGCAATCAAGTTTGTAGGTGCTACCGTGACTTCTTTGATAGTAGCATCCGCACCTATGATGACAGCTCCTCTCTCTGCAATCTACCTCGATGAAGATGTGAATCAAAAAGTATCTGCTGGTACAATTCTAACTTTTGCAGGTGTGCTGATGGTAATTTTCATTGTGTAGTCAAGTTCATCAAAGATTTTAAAGCCCCCCCTGAGCAAAGCTTCACAGGTAATAAACCACATTGGTTGGTGGGAACGGGTTATATGCTAGTGTTGCTTCAGCTTATTGATAGTTTCCTGAACGGAATATTGATAGTACTGTTTCTATTCTTAGCCTGTATAGCTGTGGGACTTGGGTGCACCGGTGGAAAATCAGACCCCGCAGAAGTAATACCAGAAAGTGTGAAGAAGGAAATCGGTCTGGCTCCTGAACGACGGCCGACAATAGCTAAGGGGTGGAGAGAGCTCCCACGTGAGATACCCCCCAGACGAACCGTTAGAACAACCAGACCTATTCCTGGAGTATCTCATGCTGTGAAAAGAATACAGAGACCTCCTGCTTTGTCAGAGAAGAAGGTCAAAGCTCTCAGAGGCGGAGAGTTCGTTGGAAACAGGATGAGATTCAAAGTCAAGGTGTTGAATGAAACTCAATACATGATTACCGATGTCACAGTTTATCTATTGTCATACCCAAAGGATGCACTGAGATTAGCTGGTGAGGAGGATGATTGTCAGTTTTCGAAAATTGAACCAGGGGGATTCCGATCGCCAAGCTTTGATTTCCTCCCCACACAAGATTGCGTTCGTGGAGAGATTGTTGCTGGTGTGTCCTATGTCGACATGACTGGAAAGGCACACACACTTAGTACCGACCCATTCATCATTAGAGCGGTTTGTGACCTTCTGATACCAGACCAGGTGACACCAGAGGATTTCGCCCTTAAACTCAAGTCACATGAACATGGAGAGATAGTAATCAAGGTGGATGAATGGACACCCGAGGAGATGTTCGAGAAGGCTCTTCGAATCACCGATGAATCCAACTTCTTCGAAGTCAGTAGCAAGATGGAAGTCAACGATGGTGTTGCATTTGGTAAAATCTCAGGAATGGCCAGGGGAAAATACACCGGCAAGAGTATCGGTGTTCAGATAAGCATCTCTGGACCGTCCAATGAGAAAGGAGCTTCATGTACCATTCGGGTTTCTGGAGAAGACCAAGCAATGATTCTCCCAGCAATCGATGACCTTAAGGAGAGACTGAGTGCATGGCTTTGCCCGATGTGTGGCAGTCCATTGACATTGGACAACGTTGAGAAACTAAAAGATGGTAAGGTGGTCGAATGTCCATTCTGTTCAGTTTCAATTGGACGCTAATGAGGAGGTTGATGTGGCTTTATGCAATTTGCAGAGATTGAGTTCACAGTAAACGTGCTCATATTACTCTCCTGTTGCTGTTGGGCGTTGGTGAGGGCGGCTTCTGAAGAGGAAAAGAAACCGAGGAAAAAGAGAAGATATCGAACTGGTACCGTAGATGAATACATCAAGGGAAGACCGCGAACAAGTGGTCAAGATGTCTTCCCCAGTCGTAGATATAGTACCCCGATGTATCCAGCTCGACCCGCAAAGAAGCCAATTCCTGGAGTTGCATCATCCCTGTCGAGGGTTTCTGAAGATCCAGAACGGAGTGAAGTAAAGGCTCTTCGGGGTGGGGAGTTCATAGGTAATCGAATGAGATTCAAGGTCAAAGTTAGAAATGACTCAGAATTCATAATTACAGATGTCAGAGTGTATCTACTCTCATTCCCGAAGGAAGCTCTCCGACTTGCTGGAGAGGATGATGCATACTTCTCCAAGATTGAGCCTGGAGGTTTCAGAAGTCCAGCATTCGACTTTCTGCCAACTCAAGACTGCGTGAGAGGCGAGATTGTAGCTGGACTCTCATTTGTTGATATGAAGGGAAAAGCTCACACAATCAGCACAAAACCATTTGTCATTAGAGCTGTATGTGACCTGCTTCTCCCCGACCAAGTTAGTCCAGAGGACTTCGAGCTCAAATTGAAAGAGCATGAACACGGGGAGATCGTCATCAAGGTAAACGAGTGGACTCCTGAGGAGATGTTTGAAAAAGCGCTAAAACTCGTAGACGAATCGAACTTCTTTGAGGTTAGTAGCAATCTTGAAGTGACTGAGGGAATTGTCTATGCAAAAATAAGTGGATATGCGAAAGGGAAGTACACCGGAAAGAGTGTAGGGGTTCAAATAAGCATCACTGGACCGAGTAGTGAGAGGGGTGCAAGCTGTACTGTGAGAGTGTCAGGTGAGGACCAAGCAATGATCCTCCCGGCTATCGATGACCTGAGAGAACGGCTCAGTGCTTGGCTTTGCCCGATGTGTGGATCAACACTGACTCTTGAGAATGTTGAAGACCTGAAGCAGGGCAAGGTAGTGTGTTGTCCTTTCTGTGACGTTTCTATTGGAAGATAATCAGCCAAATCGATTAATATACACAAAAAGAAAACAACAAACAGGAAACATCGTCTAGGGGGCGATGTAACTCTGGAAATACAGGACATGGAAATTCGAAAAACATGATGGAGTTTCCTAAAGAGGTAAAGTTTCGGTCAATATGGCGATCATATCAAGCTCGAGTGCTTTCTGAGCTTGACCAACATCTTGATGATAACAAACTGCATGTGGTGGCGGCTCCTGGCTCAGGAAAGACCGTCCTTGGTCTTGAGGTTGTGCACCGAATAAATAGACCAACCTTGATACTAGCACCGACCTTGGCAATTCGAGACCAATGGATTCAAAGACTAGTAGAATTATATCTGCCAAAGAACGCTAAAACACCAGAATGGATTTCAAGAGACCTCACCGATCTTGGTTTCATAACAGTTGCAACCTATCAAGCATTACATACAGCAATGAGTCGCAAACTTAAGGAAGAGATAGGAGTTCCGGAGGAAATTGAAGAGCTACATGAAACAGAACAGATTGAGAAGCTGGAGGAGGATCTTGAGGAAGAGGATGACGCAACAAGTGACATTCATTCTTGGCTGGACCAAACCAAGAGAAGAAAAAATGCACCCCTTCCAGATCTTGTTGAGCAATTGATAGATCGAGGGGTCAATACAATTGTACTTGATGAGGCGCACCACCTAAGGTCAAGCTGGTGGAAAAGTCTCACATCACTGATCAAAGGACTTGGACAACCAACAACACTTGCACTCACTGCAACACCTCCATTTGATGTCCCTCCTGCAGAGTGGGACCGTTATATGGAACTCTGTGGACCTGTGGATGCGCAGATTCCAGTTCCGGAGCTAATAATGGAAGAGAATCTCTGTCCACATCAAGACTTGGTGGTATTCTCGACACCATCTGAAGCTGAGAGTGCAGAGATTACTAAGTTCAGGACGGAGGTCACGTTGTTTGTCCGAAACCTCCAAACAAAGCATCAGTTTCGAAACTATATCCGAGCACACGAGTGGCTGAATCCACCTGAATCTCATATCGAAGAGATACTCGACCAACCGGAATTCTTCTCTAGCATCCTTGTTTACCTGTATCATCATGGAGTCGAAATTCCTGAGTCAGCGATAGAGATTATAGCAGATTCAAAGCGCGGCATTCCTTCATTCAACCTAGAATGGTTTGAGATTCTCCTGACTGGAATCCTTTATCCAAAGGGAATAGACCGACCAAAACTGGATCCGTTTCTTGAGGAAATTCGTGCTGATCTCAAACGCATTGGTGCACTAGAGAGGAGGAAAGTGTTTCTCAGAAGTGCATCAGCTGTGGATAAGATTCTGAAACAAAGCATTTCGAAATTACAGCGAATTGTAGAGATAGCACAAAAGGAGAATGAGTCACTCAGAGAAAACTTACGAATGGTGATTTTGACAGATTATATCAGACAAGCCTTCATGCCTCAGACTCCCGACGACCAACCAATCTTGAATAAGATCGGAGTTGTACCAATCTTCGAAGCAATAAGGCGTGAAGGTTTAGATCGGTCGAGAATTGGTGTATTAAGTGGTTCATTGGTCATCATTCCATCAAAATCTGAAAGTAAATTCCGAGAGTGTGCAATGGCCCTTGGTATTGACAGTAATGAGATGGCATTAAAGCCCTTGATTCATGATTCGGAATTCCTTAGAGTGCGAGTAAAGGATTCTGAAAAACATAAGCTTGTAAGAGCTGTTACAGACTTATTCACGATAGGTGCCGTGAATATACTCATCGGTACAAAGAGTCTCCTTGGAGAGGGATGGGATGCACCATCAATCAACTCATTGGTACTTGCAAGTTTTGTAGGATCGTACATGCTCTCAAACCAGATGAGAGGAAGAGCAATCAGAAGTGAGAGGGGGAATCCCGACAAGACAGCGAATATCTGGCATCTGGTTTGTATTGAGCCAGAATCCCGTCTAGCTGGTGAGGATTTTGATACGATGCTAAGGAGATTCAAAGCTTTCGTAGGTGTGTCCTCAGTTGAACCAGTAATAGAAAACGGATTTGCCCGATTGGATGTTGGAAAACCACCGTTCGAAAAGGATGAACTCAAAGCCTACAACCAACGCATGTTTGCTCTTGCCAAAGATAGAGACGCCATTCGACGTTCGTGGGATGAAGCTCTGCGTAGAGGGGAAGAAGGAGTTCGTCTTGTCGAGGACATTCAAGCTGAAAAGGTTTACCTACCCAGAGGCTTTGTCTTCAGCAATACCATTTCCGCTTTGTTTTGGCAAGGACTGTTTTTGGCAGGTTACATTATATCCGAATATGCTGAAGGAATGGCACCCCCAACATGGGAAGCATTCCTATTCACACTCCTCGTGTTATTCATCATTTGTCTGATAATAATGGCTCCAACAACATTCAAGGCAATCTATCTATTCATCAAACATGGACCAGTAAAGAATAGCCTAGAACAAATCGGAACAGCTGTATTGAAAACCCTATGTCACATAGGCGAAATCCGGACAGAATACAAGGAGATGCGTGTGGTCATTGAGGAAGGAGAATATGGATTAGTATTCTGTAGAATAGATGGTGGAAACGCTAGGGAGAAGTCCTTGTTTCTCCAAGCTTTACAGGAATTACTTAATCCAATTGAAAACCCAAGATATCTCCTTGTCAGGAAATCAATGTGGTGGAATCGATTCACTCGTAAGGACTATCATTCTGTACCATCAATCATTGGTGCAAAGAAGGAATATGCTGAGTATTTCGCAGACCAGTGGAGTAAACGGGTTGGTCGGATGAACCTTATCTATACAAGAACTAGGGATGGAAGAATTGAACTAATTCGCGCCCGTAACAAGTCCCTGTCTGCTACATTCAGACCGAGATCAGAGCGTCTAACAAGATGGAAATGATAAATGAGGTGTGAGATAGGATTCTCACACCCATTACACTGAATGTTATGCAAATCCCCGGCTTGGACCAGAACCTAGCCTAAGTTGAGCATAACGAGCGTCATCGTGTGGAGCAGCTCCTTCAAGCTGCCTTTGCAGCTTTTTGTACTCATCCTCGCAAGTCGCTTGGAGCTGGAACTTTGTTATGCTAAGTCTGATTTCATTTCTGGTAATCTCCTCGATGAAATGAGGTGGAACAAGAAGGTCAATGTCAGGTTGAGCCCTAATACGCTCGAGCAGCTCTTCAAAAAACCCACCACCAAGTACAAGCCACATGACATTATCCCGGTCAAACCAGATATCAATGACAAATCCAATCTTGAAATTATCAGAATCAACGACCTTTATGTCAGAGAGCTTTGAGAAAGTATAGTCGTCTTCGCCCAGTACTCCCGGGTCAATGGTCTTTTTTAGAGAGTCTTTTTCAACCTTCAAGTAGACCTTGTCAGATATCGAGGCGACATCCTCGAGTCTGATAACAGGATCAATATCAGGTCTTACGCCAATAGATTCGAGAAACTCCTCGATTCTTCCACCTCCCAGTACGATGTACTTCAGGTCCAGTCTATTTTCGCCACAGCCAAAAATCCAATCGTTTACCTCACCAACGTTCACGCCATTGGAGTCGACAACATCCTTGCTTCGAATTTCACTGTACTTTAGTTCACAGCAATCCATTATCCCAAACCTCGTGTTTATTCACAATAGTTAACATTTAAGCTTTCGTGTTATTCACTGCGAAATGCGTTAGGAAAAGAAAAACATACATCCTGAAAAAGGATTGGGAGCCCGAAATGGGGCTCAAAAATCTAGTAGACTTCTCTAGGACTCTCTCTGAGGCGATCAGGAAGCTGACCACCCTCACCCAAGACCTCAAGCTCGTGGTCTCGGCCATATCGACCACCGTCGTTGCAGAGGAAGCCTGTCTTTGTGATGCCCCTAGCTTGACGCTCAGCGGCACGACGAGTAATCATGGTTTTTCCTGATGGAACTGTCATAATCAACTTCTTCTGGGTTTCATCAATCACCAGTAAGATTGTATCATCACTGGCACTACGTGTGGTCTCGAAAAATTGAGAGGTCGACTCATTAAACTCGAGGTAGACTGGCATTCGGAATCAAAGCCTCCAAGTGGCTACTTAAACTAGAATGGTTTCTGGGCGTTTATTAATGAATCTCGCGCGAGTTCCATTATAGAATTGGTTCACTATTGTTGCAAATCATAGGAGATGCGCAGTTCCACAATGAGCGCACACAACAGCGTTCTCAAACTCACCTGGTAATGGTAGTGGGGCTCCGCAATTTTGGCATTTGAGGTCTCTTATCTCCGACCGTTTCTCCTGAGGGATGTTCAATTTGAAGACTCGTTCTGCAACATCCTGAATGGTCTTCCCAACCTTTTGAGCAGCTTGACCAATCGAACTCCTTTCAGGATCGCTCAAGGAACCAAGACCAACAGCTCTGAAGAAGTTGTCAATTGCTCGCCCAATCTTTCCAAATACTGAACCGGCTTTGTATGACATGACCTCAGGAACCTGCAGTTCTAGAAGTTCAGTGTCGGGATGGCCGGGGATTTCATATCCTTGTTTCCAGTCGACTCGCTCTGAGCGTATTGAGGACAATGCCTGACCACAACTGGGACAATACATCTGCCACTCCTTACCGAAGAACCCTTTCCTTTTCTTTCTTTCACCAACATTGTACCAACAGCGTTTGTGTGCGAGTTTTTCACAATTGGGACAAGGGAAGAGATGAAATGTGTCGGGTTTGACTTTGGCCGTTCCACCAGTGTGTATCTTGAGATATGCAAGGTCGTCACCCGTGTTGTTGAGGAGATACTTACCACAGATGAAACAGGTTCTTCCATCCAACTTGTTCATTTTATCAGGAGTGATTTTCATGTCATAAGAACCTCAATGATTCCCAAACCATGAGGCAATAAGAACCTTACAGATTGTGTATTTTAACAAAATCCGAAAGGCTCTTAGCACCGACTTGAATTCGAACACAACCGCAGTGTGTCATTCCTCAGTCAACCATTTAGTTTACTCAGACTCTTTAATATCGAGAGTTATTATTGACCTGATGAGGATTTGAGGAGTGTTCCACATAGTAATATGCAACTGTCATTATGATACTGAGTTATATTAGGAAGAATCAGAGAGAATCAATGGCGGGTATTCACCGTGTTCGAATATGTTCAAGAGAGAGAGGTTGGCAAAAGACTAGAACCCAGAACCATGGTGTATGTCATAACAACAGGAGAGCCAAAAGGATTCAATTATCAAGAACTTACAGAACGTGGTGAGAACCAATTATTCGAGATGGCAAGGTCCCGAGTAGCAAGCGGAGTGAGAGTCCTGTATTCAGCTACTGACAAAATTGCTGTGATGTCATCTGAGGTTTTGGCAAAAGAGTTTGAATCAAAAGTCAAGAAAATGAACTGTCTTGATTCTGTTAAGTTCAGTAAGGGAACTGATACTCTTGAGGTCGTGGGAGAAACCATGAAGCAAATGTGGCAAGATGTAGACTTTGTACCACCAGTTGGAGAGTCTTTGGCTGAAGCGAGAGTTCGTTTTGGAAGTTGCATGGGTGGAATAGTAGCGCGACATCAAGACGATGTAGTAGCTGTAGTCGTAGATCCTTTAATCGCATTTCTTTTCTACTCTCATGTTACTGCAACACCTTTAGATATCAGCGAATGGTATTCAATGGGTCATGCAGCATGTGCTATGTATGAGTACTCACGTGGATGGAGTCTTGTAATACCGCCAGATAACAGCTATTTGAGTGATCCCACCACAGTTCATGATATATTACCAGAAGAGCTGTTCTGAGTGATTAAAAAAGAGAGAGAAGAACCGGAGCAAATGTCCGGTCTTCATAGATAGACTATCTTCGTCTATAGAGTACGCAGACGATAATGACTAAGACAACCACTCCGCCAACTATCAGGTAAAGTGTCATTGGGTTGCCTTCACCATTTGTGGGTGGAGGTGTGGTGCCACTCTGATGTGCACTTGTGTATGCAACGAACACAGGATCACAGATGATCTCATGTCCACCCCAGTTCTCATAGCCAGCGGTCATGAACAACATGGATGCATCTACATTCCAATCAGTTATTGTCTGACCAGACGATGACTGATACATCGCACTGAAGGCACCTATAGGTACAGTAGAAGAGCCTGAGATATAGACATTAGCATGGTTGTCCCCGCCCCAGGTGTAGGGGAGACCACCCATTGTCACATTAGCATATGGGCTGTTAGCCTGTCCAAACTCATAGTACTCTGCACCAACACTCTCACGATTTGTGTCAGTCACTGGACGGTCATCTGCAGAATGAGTGGTGCGACCTGCGGTTCCAAGAACTCCGAAGAAATTCACTGCGAGGCTACGATCATTGAGGACACTCTGATCGAATGTGTCTAATGTGAAATCACCTATCCTTTGGTCTACCTTGAAAGAAACAGCGTGATTCCAAGTGGACGGATCCTCTGCATCATAGACTACCTGATCCACATTGAATGATATGTCAAATGCCATTTCATCGACTGTGGCATGAGAGATTGCATAGTCAAAGTCTCTCTGGTTCAATTCGAGAGACCCTTCGTAGGACTCACGGAATGCCCAAGGACCTCTGACTCCACGAGAGTGTTCAATTAGTAGTGGATAGATTGTCACGTCAACGTCGTAGATTGAAACTCCAAAGCTTACTTCAGTATCAGGTGATACAATTACCTCACCAGTTCCATTGGTAGCACCAAAAGGTTGGCGGAACTCGACAGATCCAACTGTATCAATAAGGATCAAGTGAGTTACCTCATCAGTAACCAATTGACCGTCTTCAAAGTAGAAGTCTGGTGCTTTGGGTGAAGCACCGAGTGGATCGTCATTGAAGATTAGCAACCCAGCATACTGAGCTCTGAAGTGTGCAGCCAAACGACTACTCTCAGAAACACCAACCAGGAATGCTTGATGTGTTCCCCAGAAGAACCACGTTGTCGTCCATTCATTACTCTCAAGACCTGTTATTGCACTCAAATCAAGAGTACGATTTTCGGTCATCCAAGCAACATACTTGTATTCAGGTCGAGCAATCTCATCCACTCTGTCAGCCCATAGACTGTTTCGAATGCCATCGAGCTCACCCTGAGTGACAGGTGTCATATCTGTGTGATACCAATAGAATGTTTCATTGGCCTCAAAAGCCAGTTCGAAGTCAAGGGTTCCCATCCAATTCCCGGACAAGAACTCATCACCATTTCGTCCCGGCGTCGGATCAAAGCCTACACCTACTTGCATCATTTCGACAGAGGTGTTGCCCCAATCATGCCAGTATCCTGTGCGCTTGATGAAATACTGGTCATCAGTCGTGAAGACATTACCATCAAGATCGATAGCACCCTCAGTGGTTACCACCCATCTCTGCGGTTCAAAGAAGTCTACCTCACCCAAAATAAAGTGAGCGGGACTCCAGATTACGTCACTGTCAACCTCTTCATTGAATGATTCAGTATTGTTTCCTGGTTCAGGCCCAGCTGGATAGAGTTGCCAGTTGTTCTGGCCAGCCAGTGAGATGTTCATCTGCCACCAGCCAAGTCCGCCTGATGCAATGTGCGCTGAAGATACCACCATTGAGGGCGTTTCTGGGGCAAATTCCAGACCAATATCTAATATGGACTCTGTTGGACCGATAGACCAGCTCCAATCGTGAATCACAATCAAGCCAATATTCAGTTTCTCTTCGGTACCCACGAAGACTCCGTCAGTACTGTGAACAAATTTAGTTATAGTAGATACTGACCACACGACATCATGGACAAAGTCAACTACAATATAGTGACGAGTAGTGTGTCGCCAGTAGTGTGTCGCATTGGACTCGAAACCTTCCGTTTCAAACCATAGCGTGATGTTGTGTCTGTCGACATGGAAATAGAGCCCAGCAATATCGACCTGAAGTGCAGCATCAACGGAAACGTTGTTTTGGTTGGTTTCGAGGTATGTGGTACCATTGACTAGGTCTGCAGGAGCATGGATATTAAGAGTCAGGTTGAGAATGTCACCTGGAAGTGCTCTGTCCGCGATAACACCATCCTTCTTAAGGAAAGCTTCTATGAACTCTTGCTGGAAGGCAAGACTCACTGTGTTGTGCTTCTCCATGTCAGGATGCGCCTGAAGCCAGTGACCATCTTGACTGAGTACATACCAGAAGGAGGGATCTGGAGTAATTTTGCCTCCAACCTTGAACTCATCTGAGTCAAGATCCAACTTGTTTGCGAATGATCCAGTCCAAGTGATCTTGGCTCCACCATTCTCGACTGTGGTTCCACTTGCTACATAGAAGTCAGACACTGGAATAGTTGCATTGTAATCGAAATCGAAGTCGACAGTCCACATCAGTATCTCCGCATTCCAAGTCCATGTGATATTGGTAAGATGGCCTCCGATAACAAATGCGTCTGTACCATTGTAGACAAAGAACAGAGTCAAGGGCATCTCAGTACCATGAATCCATGGAGTTGCTGGAGAGAAGAAGTTCAAAGGCATTGAGAAGTTGTAGGGTCTAGTGTATTCTCCATATGTGGTTACAAATGGAAGTACAGCAGCTCCAATTGCTTCATTTGCCTCGAGGTTCAGGGTGAACTCATCACCCACGTCAACGTAGTGGAGGATATCACCAGCTCCGTCAACAACCTCAGCATAGTAGTACCGTGGTAGTTCGAAAATGTGACTCGCAACATCAATTCCAAGACCTAGAGGTGGAACTGCAAAACCTCCTGCGTTGACAGCAGCTAACCACGATGGTGTTACTGGACGACCAAGTGTGTCGATTGCTTGCATACCGGTCCAGAAGATGCGTCTAACAATCCGCATTGTGAACCTAAACGCAAATGTGAGCTCTAATCGATCTAGTCCAGTGTTTTCAGAGTAAACTGAGTTCCCAGAATCTAGAGCTACAAAATCTGAAGGTACAGGTGCTTCAACTCCAGCTACAGCATGAAAACTCAGAACATTCCAGGCATCTCTTGTGACGTTATACTCCAGCACAAAGAAGGTGCCCCCATCTTCACCAGTGGATCCCCAAAAGTGTACTGCATCAAGTGCAATGCCCTCACCGAGGAAGGAGTTGGGTATTGTGATATCAACAAGTAGATCCACACCAGGTTCTACTCGGTAATGATTCTCAGCAATGGAAGTTCCATTGTCTGCATAGAGAATATCCACAGTTGGTTGAGGACCAAAAATCCACTGAGATTGTTCTTCAGTGTGCTCGAACGTGTCCTGTTCATTTGTGACTTCCCAAGCCACGTACAAGAGTGGATCTCCTGTCGTTTGAGCTTTCACGAAACTTGCAGTAGCAACGAAGCTCAAAACCAGGAGAGCCACAATGAATATTGTGTTAGTTCTTTTCATATCTTACACCTCACCAAAAACCTAGCGTGCCGCATCTCCTCTGCGAGATGTAAGAGTCGAATGCGGGTTCTTGATTTATTGGCGCGATCATCAAAGGTTCTTTCCTAGTAACCTCTGATGGAAAAACCGACGAACTGCAAATAATATCCTACAATTTTGCATATAATATATTATGGATGAATCATCTATAGCTCATCAAAGTAGACTCTGAGAAGCTCTGCTACACTCCTTGCCCGAGATACTGTACCTCGATCTCTATGTGGTTTTGAACCATCGAACATTCCAGATACAGTTCCAAGACACCCGCGTCGAACTGCATTAAGTACAGGTCTGAAGATGCTCTTCTCAGCTTTTGCTTTATTTGCCTCTGTTCGTCCATTTACATTCAACCATGCAGTTATGTAGGGACCTATAAGCCACGGATGAACAGTGCCTTGATGTGTTGCAGCAGCCCTGCTCTTTGGACCACCTGTATAAGCTCGTGCATATCGCTTGTCAGATGGAGCTAGAGTTCGCAACCCAAATGGAGTAAGTAGCTCCTTAGTGACAGTTTTTAGAACAGAGTTCGCCTGTATATCATCCAAGATTGGGTACGGCAAACTGATTGCGAAAATTTGATTGGGTCGGATGGATTTGTCATTTACATCGTCAGTGACGACATCATAGAGATAACCTATTTCCTCATCCCAAAATGTTTGTTGGAATGCTTCTTTGATCCATGAAGCAACTGCTCTAAATTCGTAGGGGTCTCTCCCAACAAGATCACACATGTCACCCATAGCCATTAAGACATTGAACCAAAGAGCATTGACCTCGACACATTTTCCGAGTCGTGGAGTGGCAGTCCAATCGCCTATTCGTTCGTTCATCCAAGAAACCTCAACACCCTCGATCCCAGATATAATCAATCCGTCATGATCCTCATGGATGTTGAATTTGGTCCCGATTCTATAAGCGGCAATAATAGACTCCATTGTATCCCAAATTATTCCTCTAAGGAACTCGACATCGTTGGTAGCCTCAATATAGTTGTGAACTGCCATGATGAACCACAATGATGCATCCACAGAATCATATTCAGGCTGGATTCCTCTGTCAGGAAAGTCATTGGGTACTAAACCATACCTAGAGTGTCGAGCATAATTTGTAAGAATGGCTCGCGCGTCTTGAAACCTGCCTATCGACATAGTCAGTCCTGGTAGTGCCACCATAGCATCTAAGCCTATATCGGCCAACTCATGATATCCAGCAATAATAGACCGCATCTTTGTAGAAGCTCTATCAACGATGAAGGTGTCTGCATCTAGAATGAGCCATTCGATATCTTCATCGCGAGTTCTTTGAGTCATTGCATAGGCTCGGTCGTTTAGTATTTTACGTCGTCGTAACTCTTCAAACCGAAGTTTGGCAAAGTCCTTTCTCTCTGCTTTTGCAAGAGAACCAAGGCGCTTCATCAACTGCTTCTGGGTGGGACTCACAGCAAAGAGAAATGACAGGAAGTGATCACCTGGTTCGAGTGTAGTATGAAAAACTCCAGGAATAATCATCTCTTCTTCATGAGGTAACCCCATTGCTTTGTCTTTTCGATAAATCTGGGGTTCGGTTACTCGAACTTCACTCGGTGTGAACTCAGCATCGGGGGTATATGCATACATCCAAGGACTGTTCGGGCGATCATCATATGAGAAGTATGAATGCTCATCCACCACCTCCACTCCTGGAGTGAAATCTAAGTGTGGTGGTCTTGCGTGAAGATCTCTACAGGTCTGAATCGGTGTTACGGTGAAAATAGTTTCTTCAGTGTTTTTGATCTCGTAGTTTACTACTGTGATGTTTCGCCTATAGGCCATGAATACCGTCTTCTCTAGTTCAACAAAACCAGTCTTGTAGACCATCTGTGGTAGAGGATTCAATTCGAAGCGTTTCAAGTATCGGTATCCTCGATGAGTGACACCGCTCTTTGTTTGCTCAGTACTAAGATTGCACTCGCCCTCTTTATTGACAAGTGCTTCATCTAATCGGGATAGTGTCAACCATCTATCAACCGGGGGATTCAGTGATGATACAAGAAGTCCATGATACCCCCTCACATTCAAACCTACAATCGTTGAAGATGTATATCCGCCAAGACCGTTAGCATACAGCCACTCAAAAGTAACTGCCCTATTCAGTCTAAGGTCTGCATCTTCCAGAGTAATCACTGTGGGGTCTCCATCCAGTTCTGAATGTAATTGTGCTATCGAAATATGCACACTTTAAGGGTTGTGTCACATTCGTTAGGCTCAGACAGGCATCGTCATAAGGAGGTCGTCTTTTCGAACTTGCTACAGTTGGAGAGACGTCGATGACAAAAGATGACTACGGAGAAATCATTGAAGATGAATCTGTAGTCGATACTATTGATAACTCAAAGGACAGATTTGGATTGAGTGGAAATCTCCAACGTCTTGCCTTTGTCACTGGTATAGCTCAGTTTGTCATGAGTGTTTGGGCTTGGCAATTCAGCATCTTTCTTGAGGCAAGCGTGAATGAATTATGGCAAATAGGAATTACGTTCTCAATTGGAACCTTTGCTACAATTATCGGATATGTTGTTTCTGGTACATTGGCAGATTATATTGGAAGAAAAAACGTGATGATAGTAGGTTTTATCCCAATGTTTTCGGGACTCCTTGCTCTTCGATTTCTCCCTATCTGGCCAATCATTCCACTGGAATATGCTACGATACAGATTGGATGGGCATTCATTCTCATCATGACGAGTGCAATCCCGGCAGATGAAATCGCACAAACTTCTGGCGTGAATGCGGCTCGTACCTTCAATATGGTCCTATTGCCTGCCTTTCTAATAGATGGCTCAAGCCCAATAATAGCTGGTATTCTCCTAAATGCTGGTTATGTTGCAGGAGACCTTCATTTACTAGCTGCAATAGGAGCTCTTGTTGCTATGGTGGCGACACATCTAGGAGTCAGGGAGTCTCTTGGTGAGGACATCATTAAGAGAGCCAAATCGGGATCAATCATCACGATTCGAGGATTGGGACGGAACTTCTGGGTCTTTGTATCTGGAATGCTGGGATATGTCTTCGTGATGAATTTCGCATTTCCCTATCTGGGAAATCTTGTCGTAAACGAATGGGGTGTAAGTGAATCAGTATATGCATTCGCTTGGAGCGCATGGTCATTCACATGTGTAATTTCAATGTATGGTGTTGGGTCTGCAACGGACAAGAACATCAGACTTGCGTTGGTCGTGGGTCTCTACTCCACAGCGATAATCGTAGGTCTCTACTCTTATGGTGCTTCTTTGACAGATCTA
Source organism: Candidatus Thorarchaeota archaeon (assembly GCA_048882325.1). GTDB lineage: Archaea > Asgardarchaeota > Thorarchaeia > Thorarchaeales > Thorarchaeaceae > SMTZ1-45. Next base: position 43,383 of record JBHLRS010000002.1, read on the forward strand.
ATCATTATGAACATTCTATTAGCTGTCCCGATAGTGATTTGGAGCGGAGCGGAAAAGACACTCGCAGTAAACGGAGTTAGTGAGGAAATGAAGGGTAGAGCATTAGGAACATATCAGTTCTTAATGGCTTCAACAAGATTGATTGGCCAATTCATAGGAACTTTGCTTTGGGAATACTTTGGTAGTCTAAGGACAGTGTTCGGAGTCGCTAGTATTGCAGGTATGATTGTAGTGGTGTGGCTTACATACGCTCTTATGACACTGAAACTAGAATACAGAGGAGAATTTGGAACACTCACCAATACCGAGTAATCTTCTTATCTTCGTTTATGTGGATAAAATACTAACAGGAGCCCTGAGGGAGTATTATGAAAGACGATGACTCATCTTTCATTGGCCGTCGTTTACGTCAAACGGGGGACCTGCTGTTAGGCGGAGCACAGAAACAGGTTGGAGACTATAGGTCAAAATTCGAAGGACTCAGAGGTACGTATGATGATTTTCTGTCTAAACTTATAGTTTCATATTCGGGTGCAAAATTCGACCCAGCATTTGTTGACAAATTCTTTGGAAAACGGAATCTTTCCTTTGCCGGAATAGATGGGACAATTCTGAAGTATGATGTGTTCGATCTGGTTGTGTTCTTCGCTGGTGCTTACAGTGCTCATGGGGAGGTTGACATCTCAGACAAGGGGGATGCGACTATCACCTATGACGAGAAATATCTTGAACGAGGAATTGGAGTTTCCAGCGTTTTACCTGTATATATCAATGAAGTCCCGCTTATTGATCAGACACTTTTAATTCGTGGCGATGATGGACAAGTTGATGATTCTTTCACATTTACTGATGCATGGGTGGTTGATAATTCAGCCTTTGCAGACTTTTTGATGGGGCTTGCTGAGTTTTACTTAGGATACCAGCTTGTGAGTTCAGAGAATCCAGTTGATATTCTATTGTTGGACCGAGTCTTTTCTTCCGAGATAGCATCATTCTATGCTGAGACCTCTGACTTCAGATTGAGTCTTGAACATGAGTGTGGGTTGATTGGTCACAAAATCGATGGTAAGCCCTTCAATAAGACCGAGTGGGTGTTTGCCAGGAAACTGTTTGGCAATATGAATTTTGATACACCTCCCGGTAGAGGAGAATATCTACTGCCAAGAATTATAATGGAACTCGGAAGAGAATCGGGTTTTGCATTAACCAGAGATGAGATTGCTCAAAGACTTGGACTTACTGATGAGTTTCATCTTGCAAGATTGGATAAGGAGCTGGAAAAGGGGATTAGGGGCTCAGGGGAAACTAAGGGCGTTATTACTCGAAAAGGAAAACACTTTGTTCTGAAAGCAGAGTATCGCGAAATCAGAGAACGGACTAGGAAATTAGTCGAAGAAGTATGTGGTCGTATTTTCTCCTCTGATCCCAATGTATCATATGAAGAACGTTTCAAGGTTGATGGTCGATGGATCACAACAAATGATCTAGCGTTCCTTAGTCTTGCATCACTGCATCTAACAGTTGAAAGAAGTTGGGAGAACAGGACTCTGTTGATAGGAGTTGCGAAGGACACCTCAGCGAGAGACCTCAAAAGACAGGTCCTTCCAGTCCTTAATCATGTAGGAAGGTTTACTGGTGGTTTTGGAGATAAAGGTCAAGATACACCAGACACGGATCGAATGATTTTACAGTGGATCTCGCTTCATGAGATGGATCGTCTCAAAGTTCCGTGGGCAACGGTAGAATATGATACTGCGTTTAAGACAGTAGTTCCACACTTTGAAAGATTACCCGGTCTTGTTTCAGGGGCACGGAGGAATCAAATATCCCTTGAACGGACCTTCGCAAAGGCTTACTTCCAACTCTGTCAGGCAACTTCTGACCCGAAGCTGAGAAGCAACGTCTTACTCTATGACAGACTTGTCTATCCTGAGTTTGACAAGAATTCCAACCAATTGACAAAACTTCATCATGATTATGAGAACAGACCAGATAGCCCTGAAACAGTTGAGGTTCTTTTCTACGAGGGGGTTGATAACCCAATTCAATCGTTTATCATGCCTCTCTTCAAGATGATGACAAGCATGAGTATCCCTGAGTTGTTTGGCCATTTGAAGCCACTCTATATTGCAGACAAAGTAGCTAAATACTATTGGAATCAATTCAAGGGGATGGTAGAGAGTACGGGAATCTGGCTAGTTAATCGTCCTGATCTTAGAGAGTTTCTATTCTATTTGAGTAGTTTTAGAGAAAGGAGGTCTAGTATTGAGCAATCAAGAAAAACAAGTTAAACACAAGCTATTCACAGATTTCGATGGAGCTTTTGAAGGCAGACTTGCAAGAGTCATCCCAGTTGCAGCCAATTATACATCGGAGTGGTCTGGCTCCGCAGCTCGATATGATTGCCGAATCAAGATTCGGTACAACAAAGAACTGATGGCACAACTCGAGGAGGGTATGCTCTTGGCTGTCAAGAATTTCAGGGGGCAGTCCAAGAGGGCAGCGAAGGAAGGGATTGAACGATTCACTGTGATGGTGATAAGTAAGGTATGGCCACTACACTATGGGCTCGGAGGGGTCAGCGATAGTCACTATTTCCCACTTCAAATGGAAATCATCGAACAGTCGGTACCGGACTGGTCAACCGATGACCAAGCAACAATGATGGTTCACATGAATGCTGTTCCAATCAACTACGATCTCGTGATTGATAAGACAGGCAATATAGAGTTTAAGAAAGGATTTTCATACCCGCTAGTGGGAGAGAAGGCATATGTCATTGACATGGAAACTGTTGACCTCATTTACAACGATAAAGTGAAGAAGGCAATGGGGTTCACAAAGAAGACTTCAGTTGCTGACCCGAAGAAGGATCCTCGTGTTGGAGTATTGAGGATGTTTATGGAGTCTGGACAGGAAGTACCAATCTATGTTGACTTGACTAAACTAGTACGGTACCACTTTGGCGTATTCAGCTTTACAGGCGGCGGAAAGAGTAACCTACTCTCTAACTTGTTTAGGAGGATTCTCTATCATGACAAGGACACTAAGCTGGTTATATTCGACATTAGCTGTGAGTATCCCTTCCTGTTGAGTGATGTTTTCATGGATTCAAAGATATCTAGTCTCATTGTTCTTGAGGATGAGGCTAAGACATCAGAACACTTTGCCAGGTCCATTGTTAAACCAAGAGATTTCGAAGAGGATGATAGAGCAAACGAAGTCCTAAAGCAGATTTATGACAAAGGGAATGTAACTTTCTACAATAGACCATTGACACAAGTTCCAACGTTTGGCAGTCTCATGCAAGAGATGAGATCGATACGGGCAGAGAACTCCAACAGACCAACATACGTTTCAGCAATGGATGCTATCATGGACTTCGTGGCCGATTACATCAACAAGGCGGGCAAATCAGAACATGACGAGCTCGACACTGCATTCATTGACCAACTGGACTCCACAGCAACTCAAGCAATGACTACTTTCAAAGTTAGTGAGAAATCCAACGTATTCGCATGGGCAACGACCAGATCAAGTTTGAAAGGGGTTCTCACCAGGGCACAGAAAGCGAAGAAGTCTGGTGTCACAGTTAAAGAGCTCAGAAAGAAACTCAGTGGACCTGAGCGAGTCATATGCATCTCGATTGCAGACCCTGATACATTAAGAGACCTCGTTATAAAACTGACCAGTGCAGCACTTCGCTATCGAAAGAGGAGCTTTGAGATCAAGCCACAGATACTTTTTGTCTTTGATGAGGCACAGGAGTTCATCCCCTCAAATGCCTCAGGTCATCTCGGACAAACGAGTGCAGCTGTGGAGAGGTTACTCAGACAGGGAAGGAAGTATGGACTAGGTGGAGCTATTGCCACACAGAGAATTGCTTACCTGAACACGAACATCATGCAACAGCTTCATACTTTCTTTGTGGGCACACTCCCACGACCCTATGACAGGACGGTGGTAAGTAGCTCATTCCAGATAGATCTTAGTATTCTTGATAAGACACTCGAGTTTCCACCTGGGTCATGGCTTTTGTCAAGCTATATCGCAACGGGACTTGACAGTGTTCCAGTTTTTGTGAAAGCTGATAATTCGGAGGATGTTTTGAGGGAACATGTTGAATCTGTGTTAACCAAGAAAAATAAGACCGATGAAGAGGAACAAACAAAACTAGGTTAAGTTCAAGGTTTCTTAGAACGAATTTCGTCAACGTTGCGTTGCTCAGCCAGTTCCCCAAATAGGTGTCCAGAGCGTTTCGTCTTGGTTTCAAGATAAGCCCTACTATATTCAGTGGGCTCCATAATCAAAGGTAGTCGTTCATCGATTCTTATCCCTGCATTAGATAACTGTCTAATCTTCTCTGGATTATTGGTAAGTAGTTTGATTGATTTCACTTGTAAGTTGTTTAGGATACTAGCGGCTATGCCATAATCCCTCTCGTCAGGTTTGTAGCCCAGGTGGATGTTTGCATCAACTGTATCAAGACCAAGGTCCTGAAGAGCATATGCTCTGATTTTCTCAGTGAGACCAATGTTACGGCCCTCCTGTCTCAGATAGAGAAGAACACCCTCACCTTCCTCTTCGATAATCTTCATTGAAGTCAGGAGTTGGTCACGGCAGTCACAACGTTGACTACCCATCACATCTCCTGTCAAGCATTCGGAGTGGACTCGGGTAACAACACCCTCTTTACCAACGATATTACCTCTGATGATAGCAGTGTGCTCCTTTACATCGCATGGACTGATGAAGCCAGCAATCTGAAACGCTCCAAATCTGCTAGGGAGGTCAGCCACTGCTACTAGTTGGACACAGCATTCATCAGTGACGCAAACCTGCTTCTCACTAGCGATTAGTAGCATATCGATTTGATCTTGGGAGAGCTTCATTATTTTCGGAATGGGGCGATAACCTATGCTTGATATACCTTTGTGAATAACAGAATCCGACAGTTCTAAATAGCACCAACATTTTCCCGGACGATATCGTTTCACGAGGGATATCAATTGACCAGAAACCATGAAGCTGCCTCAGAGAAGAGCCAAGCTTGGCTCAAGGAGAACACAAAAAGATACGCTTTCAAGAAACTTGAGAGAGAGATTATTCAGACCGGAGCCTGTGTTGAATGTGGCTCTTGCGTCACTGGTTGCCCTGTCGATGCTTTAACCGGAGAGCGCGTGGAGAGCAAGTATGTTCCTACACTGACTGGCAAGTGTACTGCCTGTGGAATATGCTATGCGATGTGTCCTCGCATTTCTATATTGGAAGACGATCTCATCGGAGAGTATTCGAGTGTTTGGAAAGTGAGGACTCTTGGAGATCATAATCGTCAAGATGGAGGTGCTGTCACAACGATTCTTGGTTATATGCTCGAGAAGAATGAAATCGAGGCAGCAATTGTTGCAGGTCAGTCTGATGAGCTGCCCTGGATGCCTGTTGCAAAAAGAGTCACCACGAAAGAAGATCTACTCGCATCAGGCGGGACTGTCTATACACACGCGCAGGTGATTGGAGAGATGCACAATTTCTTCAAGGAGAATTTCTCTTCAGTTGGTGTAGTGGGTACAGCGTGCAACATTGATGCTATTCAAAGAATGCAGCAGCACGAGGGAAGTTATTTGAAACTTGATTCAAAGACAGATGTCTTCAAAGTAAGTCTCTTCTGTATGGAGTCCTTCGATTATAACGGTCTTGTAGGATTCTTGAAAGGTGAAGGCATCGATATTGGGAAGGTCGAACGATTTGCCATCACTAAAGGCAACTTCATCGTGACAGTTGGCGGAGAGGAAAAGAGCTGGCCAGTAAAGGATCTTGATGCCATTTCAGCCTCCTCGTGTTCATATTGCACTGATTTGACTGGAATGAACTCAGATCTCTCATGCGGGAATATTGGTTCAGATGATGGTTGGACCACAGTTATCGTCAGAAGCAAGAGAGGAGATAAAATCTTCAAATCAGTCATCAAAGAAGGACTCGTGGAAGCAGAGGAGATCGACCAAGCTGCTTTACAAGCTGTGATTAACACTGCACGATCCAAGAAGCATAAGCGTTTCAAACTGAAACCGATTCATTAGGAAATACCCTCTTTGAGATGAATTTCGAGTGAATTCATAAGAAACGTTGATTCTCAAAGAATAGATGAAGAATAACATCCTGCTAACTGGCAAACCTGGAATTGGGAAAACAACTGCAATAAGAACTGTAGTTAACGAACTCGGTTCTAGTAGAGTTGCTGGTTTTTTGTCGGGTGAGATTCGAGAGAAAGGACGAAGAGTTGGGTTCAGAATAGAAACACTTTCCGGAAAATTAGGAATACTTGCTCATGTGAATCAGAGAGTTGGACCGAAAGTAAGCAAGTATAGAGTCAATATTGAAGATATTGATTCAATCATGGTATCAGAGATGAAGATGGCGCGTGAATCAAGTAGAATAATCATCATAGATGAGATTGCTAAGATGGAGCTCTACTCGCAGAATTTTGTAAATGAAGTCCGTAAGTGTCTAGACACTAGGCAGGTTCTTGGAACAATCCAAGAAAGGCGCCTCACTTTCCTTGATGAAATCAGAGCACGGGAGGATGTGCTCATAATTAAACTGACTCCTGCTAACCGTGACCGGGTTCCTTTGCAATTACTCGATTTATTTAAGGAGCAAACTATCTAGTTTTGGTTCTGAAGTAGAGGATAAAAAGCACTAGTAATGAGAGTGCGCCAAATATCACTACGCCAGCATAGAGGAGAGCTGGAACTCGGTCAATTCCCTGGCTAGTGATTTCAATGTCCATCCATCCAGAGTCGTAAACAAGATTGACTGATGAGTTATCGGTTGCGAGAATCTTGAACCAGACCACTACTCCATGTTTGTATTCTCCGAGATGTGCCGTGAAGACATTCTCGATTTCAGATTGTTCCATGTCTAGAGTTTCGTACTCAAACTCTGTAGAATTAGGATCTCCCACGCCCCATTGAACCTGCAGCTCGCTGATGTTGTTCAAGTCCCAGACATATGCATGAACTGTCAGGTTGTTTGTAGTCCTAGTCGAGAATGTTTGGAATGTCCGAATCTCAGCCACTGTGGGAGGATGGGCATCTGGGGAAACCTCGACCTCTATCGATGAATAGGCAGTTTGATTGAAGAAGTCTGTGTAACTCATGTTGTAGAGGTATATGCCAACTGCAAAGCCATCCACATCAAGGACATAGTCCTCACCACGCCAGGTGCCATTCTCGTAGGCCTCGCCGTTCAATGTGAGATTGAAGTAGTATGGATTACTCTCCTCAATGGTCCAATTGATACTGTACCCCGTATATCCTTCTTCATATATGAGGTCACCAGAAGATGTGATAACTGGAGCACGAAGGTCTTTGTAGACTGTTACATTAACTGAATCATTGGACATTCTACCGTCATCATCAAATAGTGTGAGTGTGATAGTGTAGTTCCCAAGGTAGAGACCATCTACTACAGTAGAGATGTTCCCACCATCAGGATCAGTAAAGGTCCAATCAGACTCCACTACATCTATGAACGTATGGAACTGTGACACATTCCCATAAGTTGTGTCATTGTAATGAATCACACCGGTAATAGTGTAGTTCTTTGGATTACTGTCATAGGCGTGCCAGATGATTTCAAATCCCTCATCTCCAAATTCGTAACTAATGTCAGTAGGAGATGTGATCGTTGGGTTTGTTGTATCAGGAACAACTGTGACATTAACATAACTAGTTGCGTTCCTGCCAAAAGTGTCATTCACGAATAGAGAATAAATATACCATCTGGAAACATTCAAACCATCAACATTAACCGTAATGTTGTTGCCAGTCCATGGACCAGACACGATCACTGTTGCATTGTTTGTAGGCTCATTGGAAGTTCTTGATACATTGTAGAACTCAGGATTAGCCTCAGTGATATTCCATAATATGTTGTGGCCAAAACTCCCAACCTCGTAAGTGATATTTTCTGGCTGTTGAATTATCGGAGCAGTCTCGTCAAGAATCACTGTTATTGTTGTTGTTGCAGAAGCACTCTCTCCTTCATCATTTACAACGGTGCAGTTCATGATGAGAGTTTTAGGAAGTGTGTCAATCAATGCATCGCGATAAAGCCATACAAGGAAAACTGTGATGTCACCACCGTCCCAGAATCCGAAGTCAAGTTGATGTTCATCAACCAATACTGTGTAATTCGCTGGATTAGGATCGCTAGCATGATAGACAATTGTATGACCGGTGGTTCCGTTCTCAAACTGATATGTTGCAGGTCCAGTAATAGTGGGAGCCGACAGGACTGTTGTTGCAGTTGGACTATATGATTGCCCAACTTCGCCTGCAGTCAAGGCATAAGGTGATAGTACAAGCCATGCTAGAATGAAGACAAACACAATGTTGCGGCGATTTAGTGTGACCATTTGACTTACTTCCTGATATAGGCTGTTTGTGACTTGCTGACCGCTCGAACTTCTTGGGGCGGTTTTATACCCTTCGGTGGTTGAAGTTCTGTTAAACGAAACAAATAGGTATCCGTATGACATAGGCTGATAAGACAGAATGTATGTTCAATAGGAAAGCAGCTCTGTCGAAAACGGGACTAGCAAGACACCGGGGAAGCAAACGTGCCTAAGGCAATCTATTCTATATGGTGGGATGACGTTCTCGGGCCATCAGTTGGACGTTCATTCCCTGAGGAAGGTGCACTGACGAGCGAAGAAGCTTTAATCGTTTTCATGGGTCATGGTGTGAATCGAGAGGCCGAGGTAGGATACTCAAAATTGACAAGAGGATTGATTATTTCTTACATGAAACCACCTAACTGTATAGCGATTCTTCTGGATGATAATGACAATACTCCAGCCATAGAACGAAACCTCCTACGCCTTGTGAAATACATTGATTTCAACAGTGATAAATGGGATGCTGAGCTAGAACGAGCATTTCAGCTGCTAAATGAACTTATAGATGAAACAAGTGGAGCATCGCTCCTTACAAATCCTGGTGTCAAGAAACTTGTGGAGGATATGTCAAGTAATAGAGTGACATCTCTGAAGCCTAAACACGTTCTACGTGCATCAGTTAGATATCCTGAGGCTCATGATTATCTTGGTTCAGATGATGACGAAGTCGTTAGAATGCTAAAGGATCTTGATGATGAGAATGTTCTTGAGTCTCGCACATACGGTCGCCGCGTTGTTTGCAGGCAATGTGGAGATTCAGACCTAACTGTTGAGCTATTGTGTCCTAATTGCGATTCGAATGATATTCATAAGGTGTATACACTGTTTTGTCCCAAGTGTAGCAATCAATTCCATGCGGTTTTAGTTGACGATATCGCAGAAGTCACTTGTTTGAACTGCAAAGAACCAGTCAAGGTTGGTGAATTGGCAATCCTTGATGTTGAACCTCTATGCAATAAATGTGGAACTGCATCCAGTGACCCTAGGATAGTCTTTCGATGTGCGACTTGTGGGAAACATCTGCGTGGAGCAGACCTACTCGCAGGTACTGGATTAGCATATTATCGAAAAGAGTGAACCGCAACAGTTTTGTGTGCGCTGTTTTGCCTCACGTCGGAGTGAGTTTACAAAATGTCAGTAAACACAGTTAATGTAGGGGTAATTAAGCTCGGTGCAATTGCTTCAGCCCCACTTCTTGATCTGATTTTCGATGAACGTGCAGAACGTGATGACATTAATGTAAGAGCGTTCTCGAGCGGCGCGAAGATGGATGAGGAATCAAGTGTCGGTCCAGCTGAATCAGTAATCGCATGGGCACCTCACCTTGTGCTGATTGTGAGTCCAAATGCCGCATTACCAGGGCCCACCAAGGTTAGAGAAATGTTGGCAAAGGCGAAACTTCCAACCATATCCATCTCTGATGGTCCAGCTGAAAAGGCATTCTACAAAAAGAACGAGGAAGGAAAGAAGAAACCTCATGTTCTCGAGGGGCAGGGATTCATTGTAATCCCATCAGATTCCATGATTGGAGCCAAGAAGGAGTTTCTTGATCCCACTGAGATGACTCTCTTTAATGCCGATGCAATTAAAGTTCTGGCAAACACAGGAGTAATGCGAGCAATTCAGAACGAGCTGGATGAAGTTGTTGCCGCTTTTCAAGCAGGCGAAACACCTGAAATGCCTCAAGTGAAACTAACAGCGGAAAAAGCAGTGAAGTGTGGATACTTCAAGAACCCATATGCTCATGCAAAAGCCATCGCAGCGTTGACAATTGCTGAAGCTGTTGCTGAAATAACAGCCAAGGGTTGCTTCAAAACAAAAGAATCAGAGAAGTACATCCCACTCGTCAGTGCGGGTCACGAAATGATGAGAGTAGCAGCAAAGCTAGCTGATGAAATAAGGGAGCTTGAAAAAGCAGGAGATTCCGTTCTAAGAAACCCACACGTTTCAAAGGGCAAAGTCAAGACAAAGACTGCTTTGATGGACAAGCCGAAGTAGCCCAGTGCTACTTCTTCTTCTTCTTTTTCTTTACAGTCTTCTTGACCACCGAACGAGCTGCCTTCAGAATCTTCTCGGCACCAGCGACACTGAGACCCTCAATCTTAGGGGCCAATCTTTGAGCAGACTCACCAGCTAACTGTGCGGCGGACCCATACCCTGCAGCTATTAGCTTTTTCTCAAGGCTCTCACCTATGCCGGGAACTCTACGCAAGGGAAGCATTTCCTTGAACTCATCGCCCAAGATGTCTTCAAACTCACTGTCACTCACATCATTAGAAGCGTCGATGATGTCTAGCTGACTCCGTATTGATGCAAAGTCCTCAGCACCTACAAAGGCATCGACTGTCCGTTTCACTTGTCGTTCATCAAAATCTAGGTCTAAATCCTCCATCTCGATTTCCCTGCCAAGGGTTGCCGGGAGCGGCCCGGTTAGATAAAGTGCGCCTAAAGAGAGAAGAATTGCCATCTGTCCTCCAACTGCCGAGAGTAAGCTAGGTGCATCAAAGGTGATACCCATTATCACGACATTTATGTCCAATCCCCAAAAGAGGGTCATATAACCAAGGAAGAAGAACCAGTATAATGAAAGTCGAAATCCCTTTGATTTCACAGGACCAAGTTCAGGCCAAATCAAGAGTAAGCACAAGCCAAGCAAGTAACCTTCCACAACTCTCTCTGAGATTAGCAGAGCATCCAACCAATTGGTATCAACAAAGGTAGACCCAAAGATAGTCAGTAATCCCATCAATAGGATTACAAAACGAAAAGCAGTCTTCCTACCATACCGATCAGATATGAACCCAGCAAGTAGAATTGAAATAATAAATGGCACCATCTCAAGTATCCCGAGGTTGGCTGACTGACTTAATGAAATGAATGAGGGAGTTTTAGACAGTTCCAGATTTGTGACCGTATACCAAAGCAAATGTGCTCCAAGAATGAAAGTCATTGGAACGAAATACTTGAAGGAACTTCCTGTGATAGTCAGTGAAGCTCGAGCAACTTTCCAAGGTCTAAATGAAGCTGATAGTAGGATTGCGACAATCGACACCATTGTTGGAAGTGTAATATCATTTGTCAGAACTGCCAAAAAAGAGATACTTTCCATGTATCTATAGAGTGAAGCAATAATAACAGCTGTTGCTAGGAACACTGCTACTGTTCTGCCGCGAAAACGCAGTACTACACTCTGATTGATTCTGGCAGACCAAGAAATGAGCATCAATGCTAGACATCCAAAGGTCATTGTTGAGAGAAGAATGGGGTACATCTCAGTATAATCAGAACCAATCTCGAGAATACTGAGTAGTCCAATGAAACTTGGAATTAATGCTGCAAAATACATCAAAAAATCGTGTTTTCGGATTCGATCCACAAGCAATCCAGAAAGGGGTAATGCAAAAACCGTAGTCAAAGCTCCATAACCTAGAAGACCGTAATGATCTTCAATTGACATACCAAGGTAGCCAAACAAAGTTCCTGACAAAAGGCCAGTAATCACATAAATTGAGAAAGCCATAGGAACTGCGAGTAGTACATAGATAAACATCGTCTTCAATGGAAAATCGCGGTACTCTAACAAATCCGTTCCACCTTTCAAGATGTGCGACTCATCAACCTGTTATGGATGTTTCGGGCTACACAACAATTTCGGAGCGATATCTTAAAGACTATTCAGAATCTGGAAAAGACAAGGAGAGTAAGTGTTTGGTAGACAAACTCGGTGTCAATGAGTTTATGGTCCTCACTGCAGGAGGTACACCAATCTTCCATTATTCAAAAACAGAAACAAGAAAGCTGGATGAGCTGTTGTCAGGCTTTCTTAGTGCAATGACAAGTTTCGCCACTGAGTTTGGAGAGAAGTCAATTCAGAGATTGTCATTTGAAGGATCAGAGCTACTCTATGAGCAGTTTGGATCTGAGTACTTGTTCATCTTTCTCGTTGATTCGGGCTCCTCAGAGAAAGTTCTACGTGTTGTATTAAGAGAACTCAGTAAACGCTTCCTATCTAGATATCAGACTGAACTGAAAATGGATATTCCCGTGCTTGATGTTTTCATGGATTTCCAGACTGATGTGCAAGGAGTCTTAGCATATTATGAGGGAATACTTGTAATTATGTCAAGTCTAAGTGCGTTTGTTATACCTGAAGCTAAGAAGGATAACATGGATATCGCAATTAGAAGTGGAGGATTTCTAGACGAGTTTCATCGAGACCTCGGCAACTCTGGCAACCGTGTTTTGTCAGCCATTGATGGTCAGACATCTATCTATGATATGAGTAGAAACTTGGGTTTAGCAGAACCCGAGATTTCTGAGGTAGTCGAATACCTAGCCATAAGGGGGCTTCTCAGAATATCAAAACTTTGTCCCTTAATTCAGGAGAAAGATGCTCGATTTGATGCGTACCTCGATTTAATCGGTCTTCCAAGTAAGGACTATCAGCTCCTTGATAGAGCGAAGTCACTTTGCAACGGTGATCGTTCCCTAGTAGATATCAGTGAACGCCTAGGTGTGGTTCCCGAACAGCTCTATGAAGTTCTTGAGAAGCTCGGTGATGAAGTTGAGTGGAAGCTCATTGAAGTAAGTGGTCTAGTGGATGACCCAATGTCTTGAAAAGCAATTATCGTTCCGGCAAAGGTATTAAGTGCCTTCGTATACCTCATGAATAGCTCGTGCTGATAGGAGGCCACCTCCTTGGTTAAAGAAATCATTGTGCTTCGAGATACAGGAATTCTCCTTTTCCACTACAGTGTTAGTGGAACTCGAAGACTTGATGAGCTTGCAGCAGCTTTTCTTTCTGCAGTCGGTTCATTTGCCAAAGAGGTGAGCCAAGATAGAATTACAGTCATGTCATTCGCCAAGAACAAACTGGTTTGGGAGCGAAAGGGAGACCTCTACTTTATTGCACTAGTTTCAGAAGAGGATAGTGGGGAGATTCATAGAGTAATACTGCAAGATCTTGCTGAGCAGTTTGTCAGTATGTTCTATTCCGATCTTAGAAGAGAGCTTCCTGACTCGAAAAAGTTTCGTGCTTTTGCAGATACTGTTGAGGTGACCCTCCAAAAATTCGATGGAATACCTGGATTGGCCCGACGCTACAAAACAATACTACTACCTGCAGAAGATCTAAACACCTTGAAACGAGTGTTATCAGAAGTCGAGGTCAATCGGGACATTCTTCGAGGCGGCATGGTTTCCTCAAAAGGTTACGTTTCCGTTTCAAATCTGAGGGCATATGAACTCGAAGCGGCATTAGACTTCCTACCAACTGTGAAAGAAAAAGTTGAGATGAGGGAACACTCTAGTCTTGAGAAAGGAACTGCATTCCTCTTAGTTCAGATTCCAAAAAAGGGTCTATGCGCTTTCGTAGTCAAACTTGGGATGTCTGAGAAAACCTATCTGGATCTTATCAATCCCTTCACTTCGCTCCTCCAACTGACGAGTTTCGAGAATGCGAGGAAATTTGAACCTGACAAGGTCGAAGGTCCAATCTCGTTCTACGATTTTGATGCTGTTTCAATAGCTATTCCTGAAGAAGACCTTAGACGAGAAACCAAGATGTCTCTATCATCATTTTCTGATAGTATTCAGGCAGGAGCAGTGCGACTCGTAAATTCTATTACTGAAACCTCCACAGTAGCGGATGTGGTTGAAGCAAGCGGTCTTATTCGTGAACAAGCAGACGAGGTCCTTGCGCAGTTGATCGCAAAAGGAGTGTTGCGAATTTCAAAACTGTTTCCTGTAATGGAAGATAGGGATGAAAGATTCGTTGCTTATCTTGAGGTCATCGGAATCAAAAAAAGGGATTTTGATATTGTCGATTCTATCTGGAAATACTGCAATGGAAGTCTATCTCTAAGGGAGATTTCTGAGAGGTCAGATATCCCAGCCCAAAGAATACTCGACGTCCTTAGAGCACTAGGTAATCATGTGCAATGGTTGAAGGAGAGGATGCTAAGTCATGTCAGGTAAAATAGTTTCAATTCATAGTTTCAGAGGTGGAACCGGAAAGTCAAACATAGCAGCGAATCTAGCTGCAGCAGCTGCATTGGATGGAAAACGAGTAGCAGTTATGGATACAGATATGGCATCTCCCGGTATTCATGTCATCTTCGGTTTGGGTCGAGAGAAGATGAAGTACACCCTTAATGACTATCTTCGGGGATCTTGTGATATCACAGATGCATGCGTAGACCTCACAAATCGACTGAGTATCAAGCAAGGTAAACTGTTCCTCATCCCCAGCTCAATGACTGCCACAGACATAACAAGAATATTGAGAGAGGGGTATGAGGTTGGTGACCTCAAGAAAGGTTTCACAGATGTGATTAAGAAGAAGGATCTTGATTACCTGATTATCGATACACACCCCGGACTCGATCGAGAAACTTTGTTGTCAATGGCAACAGCAGACTATCTGTTCGTAGTTGCCAGAATCGACGAACAGGATTTGCTTGGAACAGCTGCAACGTTGAGCGTTGCCCGGAAATTGCAGGTACCAGACATTCGAATCATCATTAACAAAAAGCCTGGGATTTACGAGAACAAAGCTATCACTTCAGAGGTGGAACAGAAGTTTAAGACAACAGTTGCCACAATCATCCCATTACTTCCATTGTTAATCGAAGCTGGGAGTCGATATGTGGTAACACTACGCCACCCTGATAGTGAGTTCACAAAAAACATCGAAGAGATTTATAGATTGATGAAGTAAATCTACCCAACTAGTCTTGGCAAGTAGATAATCGCTAATGCTAGTAGAAGGATTATCAGACAGACAACAAGAATCAGAGGAAGAAGAATATCTGGACTTGTATCCTCTTGAACTAGCATGGAGAATCACCTCTGTTCAATTATATGTCACAAACTATATCAAATTGGTCATAAGCAAAACACTTCTAACTCGCGTGACATGTTTGAGAGTAGACCGGAGGAAACAGAACCATGGATATAGATGTGAGACTCGCAACAGCACAGGACAGGTCTTTGATAGAGGAGTTCTATGTGCGAGAAGGAAAAAACTTCCAACAACTTATACTTCATTCAGGTTCTACTCCGGTGGGAGCTAGTAGTGAAACCATGTTTGTGGTTGCAGTTACTAGAGGTATGGTTGTCGCTGCGTTGAAGCTTGATATTGCAAGAGACCCCGCAATGGGACGGGTCGGGTTCATTCGATATTTTGAGATTGAGGATGACCTTGAAGAAACTGATTTGGGTCAGAAGATGTTGAATAAGACAACAGAGATTGCGGAGGAAAAGGGACTTCGAGCCTTGAATGCAGTCTTTGATGTGGGAAGGGCAGATCTCTTTGACCTTTATACCGAATCTGGTTATAGAGAGGAACGGAAAGAGGTCTGGTTGCGTAAAGATTTCCGTCCTGGTGTCTTTGGATGATTAGCCAGTAAGTGAGCTCAGACCAAGACTCTTGATTGTTTCCTCTGTTGGAACACCATTCTTGTCCCAACCCCGAAGTTCATAGAATCGGTCTAGTGATTTCTCAAAATCCTCCCTATTGAGAAAAGCTTTCATCCCTTTTGCTGGACCATCTGTCTCCTCTTCCCAGAAACGTGCTGGAAGTGTATCATCGTTTCTTGTTAGACCTTCTCTGATGTTGAAGAGACGAGCGAGGGTTTCAACCCTCTGAGCGAATGAAGCTATACTCTCTTTGTCATAATTATGTCCAGTGGCTCCATTGAGCATAGTGATATTTTGGCCATGCTTCAAAGGCATGTGATAAGTGAAATGGCAAACAACTAAACTATCGCGTAGAATTTTGATATCTCTCTGTTCAATCAACGACTCAATCACATCAAGAGCAGATGAGTCTGGTTGATCAGTGGTCTGAGGCCATCCCCGAAGATGACTCGCGCCCATACTTGAGGTGGCATATGAAAGACCCATTCCTTTTTTGCCTCTTGGATCCCATGCAGGAACATCTATGCCCTTGACATGTACAGCGAAGGTTTCACTTCCCTTGCCAATCTCAATCGACGCTTGGTGAACGCCCTTTGCAAGGATTGCACCAATTCCTTCTTTGTATGCGATCAATTTGAGAAGCTTCTTTGCACCTTCAAAGTCTCCAAATGGTAGTGGAAACCCGATGTCTTCTTCTGTTAGTACACCTTTTTCAAAAGCCTCCATCGCAAACCCGATTACTCCCCCGGCTCCTATAGTATCGATACCCAGGTCATCACAAAGATAGGTTAATTGAAAGACACACTGAGGATCATGAATCCCAAGATTTCCTCCACAGAGTCCCAGTGTTTCATATTCGACAGTCGCTTCGACTTCGGTTCCTGGAATGAGTGGATGGTCGGTTTTGTATCCACGAGTACATCGCATTATACAATGCGGGCAGGAGAGATGTGTACCCATGCTCCATGTTTCAAACTCTTCTGGAGTTAAAGATTCATATCCTTCAAAGTACCCATTCTGGAAATTTCGGGTTGGAAATTGTCCCCTTTCGTTAGAGACCTCCACGAGGAAAGGAGTACCATATTTCTTGAAGTCAGAATCAGGCTTCTCATTCCAGAACTTAGTGACTGCCCTATTCACCTCCCGAATAGTATCACGATTATCAGCTTTTATAGTGTTAGTTCCTCTGACAACAACACCTTTGAGATTCTTGGATCCCAGAATTGCTCCTGCGCCCCCTCTACCTGTTTGATGAGCTAGCTCACAACATCCAGTTGCAGACAGCACAAGATTCTCGCCAGCAGGGCCAATCACGTAAACTGCTGAGCCCTTGTTTGTTCTTTCATGAAGAATACTCGTCGCTTCCTGTGTACCCTTCCCCCAGATATCCTGTGCGTTTTCAAACCTAACAGAGTCATCCTCTACCACTAAGACGACGGGATTATCGGATTTCCCCATGACTGCAATAGCATCATATCCCGCATTCTTGATCTCTCTTCCCAAAGGACCTCCACAGTGCGTATCCAAGAAGAAACCAGACAAAGGGGATTTGGTGATTAACGACCATCGACCTACATTCGGAGCAGGAAGACCTTGAAGTGGTCCTGTCATGAAGAATAGAATGTTCTCAGAGTCCAGAGGGTTGACTCCCTGCTTCAGATATCGATACAGTAGATAGGTGCCAAGACCTTTTCCACCTACGAAGTCTTTGTAGACCTGATGTGCAAGTTCCTCAGTACGAGTTCTTTTTGAGGTCAGGTCTACCCAGAGTATTTTGCCATTCCAACCTTTGAATCTCATGATAATGGACATCCAGATTTTTTCGCTCTAATCAATCTCAATCTTTGTAATCTTTTCAAGATTGATGTCTCTCAGATTATCGAGTAGCGCCATCAATACATCATTGATTATCCTAGCAACAAAGTCGTTCATGTGAATCTCTTTTCCCTGTACATACAATACGAAATCAGCTGTCATGGATAGACAACAAATCAACGCAGCATATTAGTCTTACAGAAGTGCTATGTATGAGCTAGTGCTTAGGAATTGTGATGTGGAGCCGAGTCCGATACGCATTTATACCCTTCATCTTCGTACCATCGCGACTGATGGTGACCATCACCAAGTGAGGAATTCAGATATGTCCCAGTTGAGTTCATTAAAGTCAGTAATTAGTGGTGCTGACCAATCGGAAGAACGCGTTGGAAGATTAGCAGGTTTTGGAAGTATCTTTGGAATTATAGCAGCTGCATTCGGCCTTATAATGGGTAAGACTCTCATTCCAGTTCCTGGGTTGAGATGGGAGGTGTTTTCCCTTGTACCTTTCGATTGGATGATGGAAGGAAGTGATCAATATACTCTATTTGTTGCCATTTTCATGGGTCTAATGGCTGCAGCTCTTCTTCTCCAAGGTTTAGGTTCTAGGAAACTTGGAAGTTTCTTAGGCAGCGGGTTTGTCAATGTTTTTTGGGGAGGTTTTGTGTTTGCAGTTGCAACTGCATATTTCGTTCCAACATCTTTTGCTAGAGTTTTCAGTAACTCACTCATTCCAAATTTCATGCCTCTGATGTATTTCCTTGGAGCGTTCTTTGTAATATGCTGGCAACTGACAGCGATAATATATACGGATTCGAGTAAAACTTGGATTGGTTTCCTCGCTGGTATTCTGAACGCTTTATTTATACCAATGCTTGCAATTGGACAAGCAATCAGTCCAACACTAATCTATGTAGCCTATGGTATTCTTCTCGTCGGCCAGTTGACGGCTCTTTTATTCTGGTGGTCACCCTTCAACACTATTCGTGAATTCGCGAGAAGTCCTGACAAAGCCAAAATCGCCTTTGGATTAAGTGGTTTCGTGACTTTTGCAATTGGACTTGCTGCAATCATTGTCGGTCCAATGGGCATCGAACAAGACATACCAGTCTGGTACCCTTGGAGCACATTAGTGAGTGAAACAACATACCTAACTAATCCAGCACTTGTCTTTAGCTTGTTGGCTTTTATGATCTATTGGATTATGTTGGCTCCAAGGCTTGGCGCCCGAGAACTAAAAGCAGCAGCTATAGGAGAGGACATAGTCAAAGGCGGGAACAAATACTTCATGATGCTCATGGCGATAATGGGACTGATCGCTGCGGGACAAGCTGGTGCGTACATAAGCGGAGTTGGAACATGGGGTTTCTTCCTGGTTACAGGACCTGCTGGTGTGATGTTCATTATGGGTGCGTCTTACACTGCAAAGACCGATATGATTACAGGAATACCATTAGTGGTAACATCCGTTTTTCTTATGGTCCATCCATTTGTCCTTCAACCACTTGTATTCTTGCCATGGATCTTAATCCTCGTGAGTCAATTCCTTCTGATGATTGAGTCTTGGTGGAGAGGACTTACAGGATTCTCACAAGGAGCACTGGCGGTTATAACCAGTCTCGCCGCGTCTCTAGCAATAATTATCTTCATGACTGGAGGATTTGGTAGTGGTCCTCTCGCACTTTGGCCAACAAACCGTTGGTTCAACATTACTTTGATTCCTGGAGTACCTGCAGCAATTCAAGGACCAGCAATCATTGTCCTACCTCTCTTGATACTCCTGATTAGGAATGTGTCCTTAGCGGGATATTCGTATGGTCGTGGATACACTACAGGTGGCATTCTTATGGGTGCAAGTGTTTTGTTCGCGTTCATGATTCCAGCTATTGCAGGAAATGAGAGTGTCGCACATGAGGCTAACACTGGAGCAGCTCTACTACTAGCATTATACTCTATCAGCCTTGTGCTAGTCATGTCACTTAACATCAATCTAGCAAACGACGTGGAGGACCAAGGTCACGGGTTTGAAGGTAGCCTAATCAAAGTATCAACTGTTGCAGGACTTATTGCAGCAGCTGTTGTTGTTATTCTAGTGTTGGTAGTCTTTGCTGGAATGCCATCACCCACAGAGATTGCTACAATGATTTCAATCATGGTGACCTTTGTGGTTGCGAGTGAGGTTCTATCTATCATAGGCTGGTTCATTGCAGGTGTTAGACTGGGAATGCTGAAGGAAGGCTTTAGTTTCTCGAGAATCAAATAATTGCCGCTCCAACCAATTAGAGTGATTAACATTGGTTCCTGATGTAAAGGGTATAAAGACCCACGCAGAAGGAGCCACTGTTGCATTTCTATTAATTCATGGTTTTGCAGCGTCAACAGACGAAGTGACAACGCTAAGTGAATTCTTGGCTAATCTGGGATATGCATCCTTCGCTGTACAATTAGAAGGCCATGGAACCACTCCTGAAGAATTCAAAGCAACTACTTGGGGAGACTGGTTAGATTCCGCTAAAAGAGGACTCGAAGTAGTGCGTTCATGGAAACCTAAACATCTTTTCATTGGGGGTGTATCAATGGGTGGTCTCCTTTCCTTACTGATAGCAGGTGAAGAAGATGATATTAGCGGTATAGTAACGCTTGGAGCTGCGTTAAAAATTCCAGGAATTCTACCCAAGTTATTTCCTATTCTCAAGTATTTTATGAAGTGGCGTGACATCGATCTCGAAAAAGCGCAACGAGTTTATGATGTGAAGCGATTCAAATATGATAGGGAACCGGTTTCGGCATACGGAGAGCTCTTCGCTCTGCAGAAACTCGTTTGGAATAATTTGCAGAAGGTAACGATACCAGCACTCATTCTTCAAGGACTTGAAGACAAAACAGTTGATCCAGCTAGTAGTCAGATCATCTTCGATGGGATTTCTTCAGAATCGAAAGAGCTCCACATGATTGAAGATGCTGAACATGTAATCACCTGTCACCCAACTCGCGCCGTGGCGTATCCTCTCATTCAAAGTTTTACAGAGAAGATTATTGACTGAACCTCTTTTGATTTAGAATGGCTAAAGCTCTGTCGGGATAATCAGTGATTAATCCATCAACACCAATTGAGAGAAGCTTTTTCATGAGTGAGCTGTCATTTATTGTCCATGGATAAATCAAGAGACCAGCGTTGTGAGATTCCCTAACAAGATTTTCAGAGATTAGATCAAAGTGAGGATTTATTGCATTGGCTTTGAAATCCAAAGAGTAGTTCACAAGGTCCGGTTTAGGTTTGCTAACCAGGATGGCAGTTATTACTGCATCGCTGAGGTCTCTAGTAGTTGCTAATGCACCATGGAAGAATGAGGAAATTATCACATTTGGAAGCATATTGTTATGTTCAATGATATCCAAAACCTTCTGTTCTACTCCTATCACCTTTAGTTCTATATTGACACGAATTTTACCAAAAGCATATTTCAGAACATTATCAAGCAAGGGTATGATTTCACCCTGGCCAGCATTTAGCTTGAGTAGGTCTTTGTATTTGAAGGAGTGAATCTCACCGCTACCATCTGTTGTTCGGTCCAGTGTCGAATCATGAATGCAGACCAACTCACCATCGAAGGTTTCATGAACATCAAGCTCAATCATATGAGCACCTAGCTCAACTGCATGTCTGAATGAACGGAGTGTGTTTTCTGGGAGCAATCCAGATGCACCACGGTGTGCAATGACAATCTGCGCGTTAATCATTTCCACACTCCTTCGGTCTAGACTATTACTCTCAAATTACGCAGTGTCATCTGGTCGTGCAAGCCCTGTTCCACCACAGCGTGGACAGGTGCTCATCTCATCTCCACTCTTAATCTTCCCGGTTCCTTTACAGTAATAGCAGTCGTCGCTAGGGATATCTAGAGAACTTTCAGCTTCACGGGCAAAAGCGGCGCCAACCCCAATCAAGACAACTGAGAAAAACATCAGGAATAATGAAACAATGTAGAGGTTGGGTATCGGAAGAACAAGAAGCAATGTGCCAAGGAACAAAACGATTCCAAAGATTGCAAGTAGAAGACCTGTTGTTTTTCGATCCATTGTTAATACCCATCCCTATGGACTAACCGATTGCCCTACTCACCTGCTTAATAATTTGTGGATGCTGTTAGAGAATGTATATTGGAAATATGACTAGCAGAAGCAGAGGATTGTTGGTGGTGAACCAAAAATCCCTCAAATCTTAGCTCTTGTTGTTGTAATCGAATTTCCAGATTTCTGATAGTCTACTATCAATTAGTGGTAGCAATTTGCCGCTATAAGTATATTCGAATTGTCACAGTACAGTGCAGAACATTCGAAGTAAATCACCCGAAATGATAATAGAGTGAGATGAAGGTAGTATAGAACTGCGGGAGACAGGAAGATGTCAAGAACAGACCTCTTTGCAAAGTACACTCAGATTTATGCAAAAGCTCAGGCTAAAGAGATAGTACCTGATGGAACCTTCGTCAGACAGTTGGTAGACCTACCAAGACGAAACTATGATGTTGGAATTTTCTTCAAGGCAAAGCGAGTAGGTAGAATTGTTCAGATGTATCTCGGAAATCCAATTCCATCCGAAGTAGCAACTCAGGAGGGATTCCTTGAAACTGAGGATTCAAACTACCTGAGCCGAACTATTCTCTCTAAATTTAAGACAGTTGATTTTCTGAGGGTAGTGATCTCTGCGAAAGAAGTGTTGACTGAGAAAGACAAACGAATTGAATTCCTAAAAACCTCTCAACGAATTATCGATGTAGCACTTAGGAAAGCTCGTAACATCTTGCATGTAGGAGAGCTGGAACCATTTCGGTTTGATACCAAAGTCCGAACTTTGGATGAGTTTCTTGTCAGAGAATTAAAAATGGATGATGTTTCAGTGGAGGCTGCATCAATTCCCTTCAATGTTGCAGGACCTCAATATATCCTTCTTGCCGATGGTTCGATGATTGTAATTGGAGATGAACCACAAGTCCCTCAAGCAGAGTTCTATCTAGTTGGTGGGATTGGATACAGATTTGACAAGACTGAAGGAGCTATCAGTGAGGAACGACTTTTTAGAACTACTGCAGATTTGTCGCCTCACGGTATCGATGAAGCGTACATCGATGGTATGATACAAAGGGTGACAGAAGACTTCCAAAACAAGCTTCATTCTTTGATTTTTGCAGATGTTTGGAAGAAAGGTAAATCTGGACCTATTGGTGTCAATTTTGGCGGTGACCTTCTCATAAAGGCTGAACAGAGTAGTGAGATATGGGAAGGAGTCTTTGAAGTCTATGTAAAACCACCTAAAGCATGATGAGATCAAAAGCATCAATAGCAATGAACACTGCACGAAAAGCATAGATCCTGAAGGTGTACGTGGAAATTCCACTTTCAACTTCATCAAGCGCTACACGAAAAGCTGTAATGGAGCTATTTCCGTAGGAGGTTAGAAGAGAAGGAAGGGAATCTAGCGTCACCTTTTGGATACCGTTTCCAGCCGCGAGAGCTATGTCGTTCATCAGAACATCAATGTCCTGATAAACACTGTCCCTCCTTCCAAGCACATCAGTCGAGTTACCTATTTCTCCAAGTCGTAAACTCCATGATGTTTCTAGTTTCGAAATGGAGCTGGAGTAAGAGTGCACTAAATATTCACCAACATCTCCACGCATCTCAAAGGAAAAACGAGAACGACTACAGGAAACAGATACATTTTCCCAATCTCGTAGTGAGGCTGTAGTCACTCCGCATAGCTTCATTGCATTTGCATCACCATCAAGCAGGTCATCAATAACAAATGATTCGACCAATAATCCAGATGGAATCCCTGTAGCTAGTACCTCAGAATACAGTGTAGCTGAGGCATTCTCAATTCGACCAGCATCGACTGAATAGATCGAAGACCGCATTAAACTTCCAAATCCGATAAGGTCAAGGTTTCTTGTTTTCCGCATTAGCTCTTGCCATTCCGGTCCTGAAAGTGTCATGTCGAAAAGGATAGAGTCCGGTAGATTGGTTATGTTAACTAGGTCAACATCGAAGAGATGATTCAATCCGAAACTATGACTCGCATAGATGTCCTCAATCAGTTGAGTTGTGGCTAATGTGTTAAGATGTTCAGATGCCAATAAATCACGATTGGCACTAATTGTGATAGAATAGGAAATTGCTGTATTGTTTAGCTCTATAGCCCAAGCTCGAAGTCTAGACAACGAAAGAGCATCAGATGAACGGACACGGAAGTCGAGGGAGAATTCATTTGATTCGATTTCGGTCAGAAGTTGATTTGAAGGTACGATTCCTTGATAGGGAAAGTCAAAATCAGATAGTGGAACACTTAGTTGGATGTGAGGTATATTGTGTACTTCCGTGTTTGCTATCGGAGTCTGGCCCATGAGAACAGTTGAGAGTGGGAAAGCAAGACCAAGGAGATTCACGAAGATAAAGTATGCAATCACCTTCTTTCCAGCTTCTCTAAGTTTTCCTCTCGGTCGAAAACGCCCCATAATGAATAGAGAAACAACTGCGATGACATTGAATAGCAAGCAGATAATGAAACCTCTAACAAGCAGAGAAAGCATGCCAAAAAAGACTGTACAAATCACCAAAAATACAAAATTCCATGCAGCAGTTCGACCAAGATAATAAGCTCTGATCATGATAGGTAGAATGATCATCATAGGTAGAATATACAGCGCGATTGGGAGGGAGTCGATAAACCCAACACCACTGAAGGTCATTCTGAGTGTGACGGATATTAGTGCATACAGAATTAGGATCATGTTAGCAGTCAGTACTAGTGTGATATATCGATGAAGGAATAAGTCATACTTCGGAATTGAATTGACTCGTCGTCGAACTTTTCTGCGAGCTTCAAGCAGCTGACTCATTAGACTCCCTCTGATTTCAAACTATAGGGTAGATAAGGTTGATGTGCTCAACCTTTAAGATGCTGTGGTATTGGCTTCAAGATGTGAGTGATCGTCAAGCATGTATGATGTTGTAGTTATTGGAGCAGGACCAGGAGGTGCAACAGCAGCTCGTGCTTTGGCCAAGAATGGACTGGAAGTGTGTTTGATTGACAAAGACAGATTCCCCAGAGACAAACCGTGCGGCGGTGGCTTTTCACAAGGTATAATCGATGAGTTTTCGTATCTAAAACCACGAACAGATGAGTTTTTGAAGGGAGTGGCTCGAGTGGGGGTACTTCACTCTCCGAACAGACGGATAGTCCTTGAGGGAAGGGTGGATATGGCAGTCACCCTCCGGATAGACTTTGATAACGTCCTCTTTGAAGAAGCGGTTTCTGCAGGGGCAATACCATTGACAGAAACACGGGCTAAGATGATACACATCAAAGATGATTGTGTTACTATTGATTTGGCAGGCGGAGAACATATCCGAGGAAAGATGATCGTAGGAGCGGACGGAGTCACTAGCATGGTTGCAAGAGAAACAGACCTGAATAGGAGTTGGCCAAAATCGAGTATTACTGCTTGCAGGGTATGCGAAGTTCCAGCTTCAACCAGTGATATTCTCGACCGATACACGAAAGATCTCAAGTATCATTTCTTTGCGAATCTCGGTGGACAACCTGGTTATGCGTGGTTGTTCCCGAAAACGGAAACCATCAATGTTGGTCTAGGATTAGTAAGTACCCATGCTAAAGGATTACCGCGATTGTTTGATGCTTTTGTGAAATATCTCAAGCGGAGGGATCTTCTCCCAGACTCTTCGGACCTGACATCTGCAAAAGGAGCCTTAGTACCAACTGGAGGGCCAATAGATCAAACTGTAACAGACCGATGCATTCTCCTTGGTGATTCCGCAGGTCATGTGAGTCCGCTTACTGGTGGTGGAATTGTCTACGCAATGCGTGCAGCCCGGAGCGCGTCTCAGGTGATAACATCTGCAATCGAAAACGAAACCCTTGATGCAGGTAGTCTTGGAAAATATCAAGAGCTTTGGCAATCAGAGTTTGGAAAGGATTTTAGGAACCAACTCTTGGCTCAGAGAGTCTTCACAAGCCCATTCACCGACTTGCTGTTTCACATAGGTAGCAAGGATGAGAAGATTCAGGCGATGGTTTCAGAGTCTATGTCAGAAACGTCTGAGGGTGAGATAGATGTATTGAAACTCGCTCTTCGAACCCTCAAGGTTTGTTTGCGTGAGGTGTTCAGTCCGTAGGGTGAAGAATATCTGTCTGTAGGTTCTCAATCAGTGAGTGTATCTCCGGTCGTCCCAGAAGCTTCCTGCGAGTTTCACTCATATTGTTTATCACACACGCAATTCCAATGACCTGTGCACCTATTTTTTCAACTACCTTTGATACAGCAAGTACTGTAGTGCCTTGAATCAACCAATCGTCAACTATTGCTACTCGGTCGCCCGGATCTAATGACTCAGAAACAAGAGCAAGTCGTTTATCGGCAAATTTGCTTGATGGTAGATATTCAACCGGGCGCTCATAATCATCAGGTAAGTAAGCAATCGAACGGGCTGGTACAATCCCACATCCAAGATAGTACGCTATTGCACTACCTAGTGCGAGTCCTCTTTGTTCGATTCCAATGACCTTGTTTGGTCGGACCTCCACAAGTGGCTTTGCAAGAGTTACTACTGCCTCATGAAAGATATGAGGGTGCTCGAGAAGTCTGCTGATGTCACAGACTGCTTGTCCGGGTTGTGGCCAATCTTTGATTACATCAACGTATTCAGAGAAATCTACATCCACCATCTTTTCAACCTGAGGTCAGCTAGCTACTAACAAGATTTTATTCTTTCTGTATTGCTTATTGTTCTGTATCTTGATGACAATACGGATAGTCGCACACGAAACAGTTAAGATACAACAAAAGGCAAGGGTCAATACTCAGCTAGGAGGCGCTGAGCAGTTATGATAATACCTGGTACAACAATCTCACTCACCCTAACACCAACCTATGTTGAGGTTCGAGACAAAGGGATGATCAAGAAGAAGATACCTCTGAAGGGGAGATCCTTTGATGATGTTGCATTGGAGTTGACAAAATACGTTCGTTATCTCGGAAAGAGGTTGGCCCCGGGTGTTCTAGAGGAAGTATTAGAGCGCATTGGTTTACCAAAAGCAAGGAGAGTCTTGAAAGAAGAAGAATTAGAACCTTTAAAACCGGAACCTGAACCAGTCCACATTGAAGAGGCAATAGAGGAACCAGTTCCTGAAGTAAAACCCAAGAAAAAGAAAGGCGTCATTCGGAAAAAGACAGAGGAAAAAGAACAAGCTGCTACCTTTGTTGAAAGCCCCGGAGTGAGTGCGGACGAAAAAGGAGCAATTAGTGTTGATGATTTTGACGACATATCTGATGCACTTCAAGCTGTTGAAGCTCTCAGTGACTCTTTCATGACAGGTGCGCCAAAGGAGAAACCTATTGAAAAGAAACCAGAAATAAGTATCAATCTTGCTGGAAGTGAGGAGATAGTAGCATCAGGCAGATCGTACGCTCGAATTGGAGAAGCAACAATACCTGAAGAAGAGGAGGCTGAGCCAGAAGAAATTGAGCTCGTTGCAGAAACAGTCGAGGAAGATGTAGAACCAGAGGCTGAGCCAGAACCACAGGTGACTCCTACCCACCAAATCAAGCCTATTGTTGAATGCAAAGCATTACTACTTGGTGAAGATGGAGTAGGTAAAGAAAGTCTAAAGGCAAAAGCAAGTGTTGTACCTCATACCAATGAAGATGAATCAGTTTCCGAACATATTTTCAGTCGAATCTTCGAGGGTGTGAATCATCGGATTGACTTGAGAGTTTGGTCCTTTGACTTAGCTGTGAAAGCAAAGGTTCAGCGTAAGGATTTCTATCGAGACTCTCAAGTTCTTGTAATAGTATATTCAGCATCGGATAGATGGAGCTTTGAGAGTATAGATTTCTGGTTGCGAGAGGCTACTTTGTCAACCGAAGAGATGCCACCAATAGTGATAGTAGCAAATAAGATAGATCTTCGGACAGAAGCAGGTGAAGATTCCGGTGATGAACCTGTAACTCATGATGAAGGATTCAAGTTTGCTGAAGAGCTAGCTCAGAAATACGGGAAGGATGACGGGTCACTCCATCCAGTGGCATTCATTGAAACTTCAGCATTAACTGGTGAGCGTGTCGAAGAGGTATTCACAACTGCAGCTCAACTATTCGAAAATTCGATATGACATGGGTTTACTTAAGTGGAGAAACTTTATTGACATGACTCAGAGAATTCATATAGTGGTCAGCCAACCCGTACGTGAGACATACTTCGAACAAAGAAGCCCTGTATCTATAATGTGATGAATATGTCAGTAGATTACTGTGAAAGCTGCGGCAAAGAAATCGATTCTATTCAACCAGCTAAGAATCTTGAAGAGAACTTTGCCAATGATACAAGAAAGAACCTCAGTATCTGCTCCGACTGTTTCAAAAAGAGGTTCAAGATAACATCCAAGAAGAGAAGTGGCTATGGAGGGACTATCTATGAGCTCGAAGAGAAACCCCCTCCCCGTTTTGGTCTTGGAAGCACATCCTTTAGTTGTCTGAAATGCAATTGGGTAGCCTGGAATGAATTAGGCTTAGAAGTACACATGAGAAATAAGCATGCTGACTAATATCACTGATTGATAGCGAATTGACTACTCTCTCTAATTATCTCAGAACCTGTAATTCTCAAACCTTCTACTCGACGTGCGGCACTCTCAAGCATCCCCATTCGATAGGTCGCTGTACGAGGACCAATTGCATGGAGCCACTCAAGGCTAGCTAAGTCTAGTCGTTCATTAGCTACGAAATATACCTTAAGGTCAGCTCCGATTGCCCGAGCTCGGTCAAACATTGCTGTTGTGAGACCAAGACTTGGTGCAGCAAATCCAAGTAGTACCCAGATAAAGATGAATTGGTCAGCTCCGAAGTACTCGTAGAAGAACACGAACCCAGTGAAGATCGGTTGAACAAGTGAGAGAATGACAAGAATAAGCGAAAGGTGTTGGGTGATGTCATCACTTCCAAGTCCTGCAATGCCAATCACGTCCTGGTCAGGTGGAAATAGGTATACCAGTACTCCGCCTGAGGTTATGCCTACTATGAGAGCTGAAAACACAATATAGAGTGGGTAACCCAGAGAATACTGAGTCCAAACAATACCGAAACTGATGAATGACTGGATGATTAGGGTCAACGCCATAATCACAGCGCCCACTATGAATCCTTGCCAACTGAAGAACTCATATTTACGTGCCATAATTTCAGACATAGCTAGCTACACCTCTAACTATTCTATGAACAAATAATACATGTGAGGTCTTAAAGTTTCTCATGTTGTACTAAACACATTATCAAAGCCGTTAATTACTGGTTGTATGTGCGCAGTAACCTTAGTCCAGAGATGATAGTACATTCATTGGTACTTCGAAGGAGTAATTTATTAGTCTTCGAACTTAGCTCATCCGTAGCGCGGAGAAGGCTGCTTCGGAGTGGGTAGTATTGAATAATGACGTAATCGTTGATCTCAATGAAGTTTCGCGAGTCTATTCAATGGGTGAAATTGAGGTCCATGCATTAAGAGGTGTTTCTCTTCAGATCAAGCGAGGTAGTGCCATAGGAATCATGGGGCCCAGTGGATCGGGAAAGACTACTCTCCTCAACTTGATTGGTGCACTTGACCGTCCGACACGAGGAAGAGTTACACTGGATGGTGTGGACATAACGGATATGGGCGAAGGCGAACTCACCAAGATTCGTAGAAACAAAATTAGCTACGTGTTCCAATTCTTTAACTTGTTACCCGTCCTTTCAGCCTATGAGAATGTAGAACTCCCATTGCTCATTGGTGGCCTCGAAGAGGGAGCCAGAAGAGAACGGGTTGATCACCTATTGTCCTTGGTTGGTCTGACGGAGAGAGCGGATCATCGACCGGATGAATTGTCAGGTGGCGAACAACAGCGGGTCGCTATCGCAAGAGCGCTTGCAAAGCCACCTGGAACAACAAGCTCAGTTGTTGTACTCGCAGACGAACCAACAGGGGATCTTGACTACCACACTGGCAAGGAGATTCTAGATATTCTCGTTGCTCTGACTAAAGGCGAGGGAGGAACACTGATCACTGTGACTCATGACCCAGAGGTTGGTGAGAAGATGGATCATGTCTACAGGATGCGCGACGGACTGATAGAAAATCCGTGAGGGAGGCATTGGAATTTGGCCGCTGTTCCAACAGGATATGAGGCATTTCATAGTAGGAGACGCAAAGGAGTGACATTACTTTGCTTTCTCCTTGCATCAACGATGGCTATGGGAATCACTGTCTATGTGGATTCATATTCGATTCACCAATGGGACACCAACATGGCTGGAGTTGGAGATATTGCTATTTTCGCAGAAGGCGAGGGAATTGAGAACTATATAGATGCAATTAGGAATTTCAATGGTGTTACTAAAGCAGCAAGCCTCTTACGTTCTAGCGGAAACATACCCTTCGAAGTGCATGATCCTGAATATGGAGATTGGATAGATTCGATTTGGGGCGACCTTATTGCACCAGACCAAGAGTTCATGGACACATTCCCTGGGTACATCACACTTGTGGAAGGTTCGTTCCCCTCTGGAAATAGCTCACAAATTGCGATAATCGATTCTCTTGAACAAGACTACGACATTCATATCAGCGATGTTTTAAATTTGTCATACGAATGGGATGGTCCTTATCAACAGGTAGAGGTCATCGGTGTCTATCATCAAGGTGGGGATGAATCAGATTCATACTACTACGGTTGGTACGAGAGCATCGCCATCGTAGACCCTGACATTATGGAATATAATGAATACGTGATATACATTGACATAGATAGATCACGGATCTCACCATTCGATGCAGGAAGTTCTCGGGCATATGCCAATAGCTTCGATCAAAGAATCCGTGAACTTGATCCATTTTATGATCCACAATTTCCATGGTCTTCGAGATTCTATGTGAACAATCGTGTGACTGGTGCTATCTCCTCGTACATATACTGGGTTCAGGCTGCTAGATTCACACAGCTATTCAGGTCATTCTCGATAATCATTTTGATAGTATTAGTGACATTCCTCGCAATCCGACATAATGTAAACGAGAGAAGATTCGAAACAACCATGTTATTTTCTAGAGGTGCGTCGTCTGGAGACTTAGACAAGATTGTCAACCGAGAGATGATTGTCCTCTCCATAACATCGTGCATCGTAGGGATTATAGCAGGAATAGGTGTAAGCAGAATCGCTATTTCAGCCACTGGATTTTTCGAGTTTGACCTTTCACTGATGTTCTCCGAACCATTTCTTGTTTCGCTACAGTCACTCATCATGTCTTCGGTGGTAGGAATTGCCTTACCTTTAGTGACTCTTGGAGGATATAGAATTGTTTACTCAACAAAGAAGTCAGCTGATGAGGGTACTGGTAAACTAGCTAAAGTTGTCAAGGGGTTCAATTTCATACGATGGGATTTACTCGTTGTTTTGATTGCTGGACTGCTACTTCTGACTCTGACAACTGGTGGAGCAACGATTGGTAGTGATCCGATACTAGGATTCATCCTCCCGATCGTTCCGATTCCGTTATTCCTAGGAGTTGCTAGTCTATCCATCAAGATTCTTCGTCGAGGGGCTAACTCTATCTCTAAGTACATGTCGAGGATTGTAGGTCGAGTTTCAGCATCCATCGGTATACGCAGGATTGGAAAGGGAGCTTCGTCAGGAGGGGTTGCCGCTATGGTACTTGTTTTGGCAATATGTCTCTCCTGGAATAGCGCAATTGTCAATTCCTCTCTTCCAGTTACAGTAGAGTATCAATCAAGATTAGTTGTAGGATCAGACATTACGTTCGTGCTTGATGAATCTAAATATTCCCAATGGGATGAATTTCTAACCAATGTAACGGACAATGAAGAAGTTGTGTCAGGAACAATCGTTTCGGAGACTTCTCTTTCTCTGACGAGTGGTTACGAAGGTCTAAATACATTCATGGCCGTGAATCCTAGAGAATACGCAGAAATTGGGTATCACTATCTGGGAAGTAGACTTAATGTTTCAGAGATGGCATCAATGATGGCGTCTCTCGAGTCCGTGCCTGATGGTGCCATTATTTCATCAGACATTGCTAGTGATTACAATCTAGAGGTAGGTGATGTTCTACGTGCTACAGATCTTTATGATGATGAAGCGTTGCCGATTTCATTCAGAGTTCTTGGAATTGTCACTTCACTTCCAGAAATGCCAGATAAGTATTACATTTGGTATGATATACCTCCCCCCATGGTGCCAACACCATTTCCATATTATTGGTACCGGATTGTTGGTCAACAAAGGGTGATGGTAAACAGAGACTATCTCAGTAATGAAATTGACATCGTAAATGATACAAACTCGTATCTATGCGTTCAAACAACTGAAGGAGCAAATGGCACAATCATTGGCAATGAGCTCGTGGAGCAGGGTGGAATGGATGCGCTCTATGAAGGGATGTGGGAATCAGTTAGTTTACGCGTTGATGAATATCTTGGACAGCTGTCATATCATATGAACCGGTCGGTTGACACTATGATGACCGTCCTCACCATTGGCACTATAATTGGGGCGTTTGCAGTGTATGCCCTAGAGGGAGTTCGAGCTAGAAGAAGAGAGATAGCCTTACTGAGATCTAATGGTGCGAGTATTGGAGTAATCATTAAGGCTCAAGCTGCAGAAATGCTCGTATTGATGCTGTTCAGTATCACAGTTCTTGCGATCTATTCACCATTATTCTTGACAACATCTGTGGGTTCTACCTCAAGTGGCATAGCTGGTTGGGGATTGATTTATCCTGTAGCAATATTCCCAGTCATCCCTTGGTTGACAATAATGGCAGTACTGTCCTTCTTCATAGTTTCAGTGGTTATTTGCATCGGAATCATTGCGATGGTCGGATCTCGAATAAACTTGGCAGAGACACTTAATGCAACCTGGGCTGAAGCAGCACCCTATGGAGGTGATGTCTGAATGTTCCTGTTCTCACGTTTATCTGCAAAAGCTCCTCAAGTGATTACTACGTTGCTAATCTTTGCTCTATCAAGTGGAGTTCTTGGGGGAATATTGTTCTATATGGATTCAACAGCACCTACCGTGCTCAATGATATGACTGCAAATGTACCAATCGATATGGAGGTTTCATTTGGACAGCGGTTCTACGTTCAAAACCAATCTGATCCGAGCTATACTTCAGTTGATGATATTAGAGATATAGTTGAATCACAAGACTATGTGTTGAATACGGAACCACTTACGTTTGTTGATATCTACGACTGGTATGCTGAAGATTATCTTTTCAGTAGACGAGGATTCCTCGGGATTAACAGCACATCGCTCGCTAATTTTCCTAGAGCAATTGAATTTGAAAGTGGAAGTCTTTCATATGATAATGACTCATGTCTAGTAGAGAAGGACTTGTTTCTATCAGCAGGTCTTCAGATTGG
This sequence comes from Candidatus Thorarchaeota archaeon, assembly GCA_048882325.1. Classification (GTDB taxonomy): domain Archaea; phylum Asgardarchaeota; class Thorarchaeia; order Thorarchaeales; family Thorarchaeaceae; genus SMTZ1-45. The sequence continues at coordinate 76,568 of JBHLRS010000002.1, forward strand.
TGAAAACTATACTCTGAATATAACGGTGGAAACCTATTTTGATGGAAACTATTCTCTTTACACTGTTGAGAAGGAGTTTGTAGTGAAAGGAACCTTCACTTCTAGTATCTATATGTTTCAACCCTATTGGGATGGTCCAGAAGTGACCTATCTGCATCTTATTACTACCCAGGAGATACTAGAGGAGTTGTTCTACATGCTTCCGCACGATGAATGGTATGGAATTCAAAATAGAATCTGGGTAGAGTTTGACCGATTAGGAATAATCCAAAACAATCCTCAAACTATGATTGAAACATTGGATAATGTCAAAAAACAGATTGAGCAGGAAACACTCCCATTTGGAATCATTGAGTATGATTCGTTCAAACTTCAGGAAGCAGTTTACGAGTTTGCCATTTGGTCATTGAGTATTCGAGCAGTAGCGATTGCCTTCTCTATTCCCTCGATAATCATGGGCATTATGCTGATCCAATATAACTCAAAATTGCTTGCTGATGAACAACGAAGAGATGTAGGAACAATCAAGACACGTGGCTCGTCAGGCCTACAAGCTTTCTCGTGGGTATTGAGTAGTGCACTCACGACAGGGATAATAGGAAGTATAGGAGCTGTCTTCACTGGAATCTTAGCATCTATTGTTTCAGGTTCAGTAAGGGAATTGCTAGTATTCAATCTAGACCAATTATCAGGTTTTGTTCTCCTTCTTCAGCCTACAGCTGTCATCATAGTATTCTCGTTCTCCTTCGTTGCTGGACTTGTTGTTGCATTGCCTGCAGCGGTGAAGGCTCTGCTCATGACGCCTACTGAGGCTCATGCGGTCTTAGAAGGAGAGATTCTAACCGAGTCCGAGGAAATGGGCAGTCCAGCAGTTGACATTTTGGTTGTATTTGTTTCTGGCTACCTCTTCTTGCTTCTTATGTTTGTGTTTGCATTCGGCGGATTGACAACCATGGCTTCAACTTTCTTCGCAGCAACTATCATTCCAATGATGGGTATATTCCTATACTTTTTCACTCGTATGTTGTCTCGAGGAACCTCAGTGTTAAAATCAAGGATACTCTCTCAATTTAAGAGACCTTCACTTGTCGTAGGTACGAAACTTCTATCGAGAACAACAAGGTTGTTTAAAAAATCGGAAGCTATAGGCACAATGTTTGTTGCGATGGTCTTCACTGCGGGACTTTTTTCGTCTCTATCCGCAACAACTGGTGATACTCACATGAAACATGTATTCTACTTTGAAACAGGTGCTGATATTGCGATAGAAGTCGATTCAGGTCTCACCAACGTTACTATAGACCTGATTCAAAACATCACAGCAGTTGAGGGTGTTGCTCGAGTTAGTCCCATGATCAGAATCACAGGCTACGTACAGTACTATAACGCATATGAGTACGGTGGAGGAATCTATCTCAATAGATCAGTGTCTGTGTATGGTGTCCAACCAGATACATGGGTACAAACTGCATTTTGGCTTGATTACTTTACACTACAGAATAGTCCAAGAGTATCAATACCTCGATTGAATGAAACACTTGATGGTGAGATAAATGTCATCACCACCTTCAAACCCATTGCACACTACACGATTGACTCATTTACAAATATGCGAATTCCTGAATACTCACCATATTTGAATCTTCAAGTTTTCAGTAATGAATGGTATAATGAAACGGCATGTACAATTGTTGACATCATGGCCAGCAATCTTGACGAATATGGCCAAGTAACATACTTGCCTGGTGAAACAGATGTTGCTAGTTTTCTGATAATGGACCTCAGTCTGCTGCATAATTGGATTAACAGCACACATGTTTCAAAATTCTATGTTGATCTAGAACCTAGAGCAAACTATACACAGGCGATGACTGAAATATATCAGATTGCGCCATATAGTTTTACGAAAGTTGAGGCTGCATCAGAGTTTATTGATGAGGTTCTGGATTCAAGAGCAACTCAGTCTGTTTTTGGAGCTTACACTCTTAATGTGATCTTCACTCTCATCTATCTAACATTCGGAATGGTTATTGTGACGACTGTAAAGGTTCGTAACCTAAGACGACAATTCTCCGTCCTTCGCGCACTCGGAGCTGACACAAAATCCATGGTTGTTGCGTCTCTAGCAGACACCACAGTGGGTCTATTGCTATCAGCCTTGATTGGGGGAGCAATTGGAGGTTTACTAGCATACCTTTTGAAGAGCATTCCGTTACTATACATGGGACTCTCAACGACTCAATTGTGGAGAAGACTCCCGGTACGTCTAATAATACCATGGACGCTTCTCTCGGAAATTGTGGGTGTTGCTGTAGCTGTTTCGCTTATTGCAACCTATGTTGTCGTGACACGGGCCTTGAAACAGAACATCGCAGAGGAAATTCAATACACGGGGTGAAAAAATGGCAGAGAATCTAGAAGAACTTGCAGACCAATACAAGGTTGTTGTAAGAGACCTAATGAAAGTCTACAAACGGGGACAAAAGGAAGTCATTGCACTCAGAGGGGTTGACTTCGAAGTCCGTGAAGGAGAATTTCTTTCGATTGTTGGTCCATCAGGATCAGGAAAATCAACCTTACTCAAGATGCTAGGTGCATTAGACAAACCTACAGCTGGTATGATTCTCTATGATGGTCATAGTGTATCTATTTTGGATGACAGGAGATCCATGCTTTACCGTCGACAGAAAGTAGGATTCATTTGGCAAGTTGGAAATCTTGTACCCGGTCTCACTGCTTTCAAGAATGTCACTCTACCAATGAAGCTAGCTGGAGCTCCAACAAAGCTTGCAAACGAGAGGGCACACATGCTTCTAGATACAATGGGTTTGGGACCTCGTGCTAGTCATAAACCAAATCAAATGTCTGGTGGAGAAAACCAGAGATGTGCAATCTGCGTTGCTCTTGCAAACAAACCAGAGCTAGTTTTGGGTGATGAAATAACGGGTGAACTTGATAGTGAAACCACTGAGTTGGTGATGGAAGCTCTGAAAAAGACAAATGAAGAGTTTGGAACAACAATCATCAATGTCACACACAACCCTAGGGTTGCTGAATACGCAGACAGGGTACTAAGGATTAGAGATGGTCTTATTGAAGGTCAGAAGCATACTCTATATGGAGATATCACTGAAGTCGATGCTAAGGGACGGATGGTGATTCCTGAAACGATAAGACGCCTTGCAGGAATCAGGAAACGTGTTGTGCTAAAGGCGACCTCTGAGGGTCTTCTGGTCAGTCCCCTTGAAGCTGATGAAGAGAACAACAATGATATGTCTCAGCAATAAGCAATGCCTTTATTGCAGAGGGATTGACCTGAATGAGTGGTGACAATGAGCTTTAATAAAATGCCATCGTCGTTTTATTGGACCTTGGTTTCATTTGCAATCTTCTTTGCTTGTCTCAATATCTATATCTTGACACTCTGGTTGTCACATCCATTTGCAAGTCCACTCTGGCTAATTGGCGCATTAGTAGGAGCATTACTTTTAGTATATTCAATCAGGTTGGTCAGAATACAACAAACAGAGCTTATAGAGAATAAACAACTGGAGTCTTCAGATTAACAAATGAGGATTGATAAATGAAGAAACTGGCAATCGGTCTTGTTTTACTTGTAATCGGAGGTGTTATCGCAGTTGTTCTCTTTCAACAGAATGATTTCATTCAAGACACGTTTGACACAGAAGGACGCTATGATGCAAGTGTTCTCGACAATATGGGAGTCATTTACTCTAACAGGTCTGACATCAGATCGTTTAATGAGGCCTACAGCGAATCAGATAACTGTCCATGGGGATTTGTCCATAACGGAATTGATTATGCCTATTTCAATGACTCAGATGTCATCGCGGCTGCACCTGGATTAGTAGAGCGGATCGAATTGAATGATTGGGGTCCAGAAGCACAACATCGTTATACGATCATGGTGGAGATCAGATTCAATTCATCAGTAAGTTTAATCTATAATTTTGAACCTTGGACAAATTCTACCAATGAACAAACACAGCAGGTCGAGATGTTCAACTTCGAGGTAGGAACATGGGTGGATAAAGGTGATGTGATTGCGAAATTCCTGGTTGCAGGGGAAGGGGCGCACATTCACTTTGGAGTAGTCCAAGATGATGAATGGAGAGATCCCACTCTATATCTGTCAACCGAAGGGTATAATGAACTCCTAGGCATGATTCATGAATTTCAGCCGACCTGGGAGATTAGCTATCCATAAACCTGGATAGCTCAATCTCATTAAGCTAAGGAAAGATTCGGCTGACAGTCCTGGGAAAGGGTATGCAATCCCGAATATGCTCAAGATTGAGCATCCAGGTCATCAATCGGTCAACACCCACTCCAAAACCTGAGTGAGGTACACTTCCATATCTTCGAATGTCGAGGTACCACTCATACTTCTTTGGATCATCACCAATCCTGTTCAGGTTGTCAATGATTCTTTGATAATCGGTTTCACGTTCGCTTGCACCTATCATCTCTCCGAAGCCTTCAGGAGCAAGGAGGTCGTTGTTTTTGTAAGTTCGGGGGTCTTCCTCATTGTTTTTCATATAGAAAGACTTGATCTCTTTTGGATAGAATTCTACGAAGAGGAATTTCTCTCGATCGTCTGTAAGAATGTGTTCTGCTTCAGTTCGAATATCCTGTCCCCATTCTATGTCAAGACCAGCTTTTTGACAAATATCAATAGCCTCAGTGTACGTCATTCTATCAAATGGGGGCTTGACATTGTAGAGTCTTTCCAGATCCACACCCAGTTCTTTGAGCTCAGGACGTCTGTTGTCTGCAACTGAGTGACACATTGCACTGATGAGACCCTCCTGTCGTTTAAGGTTACATTCATGATCGCACCAAGCTTCCTCAACCTCTAAATGCCAAAACTCTGTGAGGTGCTTTCTTGTCCTAGACTTTTCTGCACGAAATGAAGGGGCTAAAATAAACACCTTCTCCATTGCGAACAACTGTGGCTCAAGATGCATTTGACTTGTTTGAGTCAGATACACCTTCTTGCCAAAGTACTCTACCTCAAAGAGTTCAGCGCCTTCCTCGCCCATCGTTGACACAAACATAGGTGAGGTTGTTTCATAGAACCCTTCACTTCGAAGATATGCTCTAGCACCTCTAAACACTTCATCTCGAATCTTCAATACATTTGTGAGCTTTCTGGACCTCATCCATAGGTGACGATTATCATTCAAGAATTCAGTGCTTTGGTGCTCCGTTATCGGAAACTCTTCTGCGAAGTGCAAGACTTCAAACTTCTCAACTTGAACTTCGTATCCTCCCTCTGCACGAGAGTCAGCTTTTGCTGTACCGACCATTGTGACGAGAGACTCTATCAGCATCTTTTCAGCGTCAGCGTATTCTGTTTCGCTGACCACTGTCTTCTTGATTACGGTTTGAACAACACCTGAAGGATCACGTAGAAGAACAAAGACCATCTTCTTCTGCTTACGGATTCTATGAACCCATCCGCGGAGATGGACTTTCTCCCCTTCGTATTTTCCTTCAAGCACGTCACCGACGTGAATATAGCTCACTGTTGTCACCTTGATTAAATGTCCACTGCCATCTATAGCAGTGGCTCTCCTGACCTCACTTGCTAGAGATAAAAGGATGACGGCTTTTTAGGACCGCCATTCGCTCTAGCGATACTTAAAGAACCATATGACGCCAATAATCGCAATGACTCCAACGGCAAGAAGAGCAACGGATGTGAGATACACCATTGCCGTTGATGTTGTCACATAGACCATAACGATAGACTCAGCCATGTTGCCACCGAGATCATAAACGCGGAGGGTTACATTGTGCTGTCCTTGAGGTAGCCCTGAGAAGTCAAACTCAATTGTCGTAGTAGTCCAGTCTTCTGTTACAACAACAACGCCATCGAGAAGAATCTCATAGTAGTCTTGGAAATCGTCAGACGCTGTCCAGTTGTAAATCTGGTGTTGAGCGCCCTGTGCATAACGAATGGTCTGAGGACTGTAACTAATCACAGGTGCAATCTCGTCTCCGAGCACAGTGACCAACACACTATCCATCGCAGTGTTGCCACTAGTATCGTTGACAAAGAGGCTAAAATTGTGTACGCCAATCTCAAGATCATTCAAACTGATTTCGATGACAGGATTATCTGGGTCGATAGTGCCATTCTCAAAGGACTCTTCATTTCTGGTTATCTGATACTTGTCGGGGTAGTCATCAGTGACATTCCAAGAGAGCGTGTATCCTGATTCACTGAATGTGAACTCAACCGGGTCTGGTCCTTCAATAACTGGTGTAACATTCTCATAGAACCGAAGTGTGATTATATCCTCCGCGAAATTTGAATTCAGGTCATAGGCAAATAACCGGACCTCATATTCACCGATGATGAACTCAGGAAATGAAGCACTGACATTGTACACATAGTCAAATGTGGTATTGACCCAAGATGTTGTGGCATTGAGATGATTATCAATCCACACTTCAATTGAACTTGGGTACTCATCTTCCACAGTCCAGGTCAAAGTCACATTTTCCGCATCAATTAAAACATCAACATCACCGGGACTCGTGATGATCGGGTCTCGTACATCAGATTCCACAGCAGTCAGGTTGTAGAAATAATCTCCTAGCCCAACAGGTTGACCCATATAGTAGATAGTCCAGTTGATGAATTCGATTGGTAAGTCAACAAAGATCACGGTACCATTTGCAGGTGTGACTTTGGAATCATAGACTGTACCATTCTTGAAAGTCACCTGTACATCTGCACCCACGATTGGAGACAGACTGGTTTCATAGTATGCAAAGACTTCCAAGTCAAGATGATCTGGGTTTCCAGTTATTGGACCAATACTCTGGTGTGCAAGTAATTGTGTTCCATTCGACTCAACCTCTCCTTCATCAAGCAGGTACCCATCATATGTTGGGTCATATAGCACAGACAAACGCCAAGTGTAGTTATCCTGTGGTAGGTCTGCAAAGTTAGCAGTCCCATCGGTGACTTCAACCTGAGCATAAATTGACATATCACTTGTACGATGAATCGAGAAGTTGAGGTTCTGTGCAGGATTGCCTTCAATATCCGTTATGGTTGCATTAAGGTCATCCTCATCATTTTCCCAATCAATATTTCCAAATAGGATACTGACGATTGCCTCGGGACCATCTGACACAATTTGACCTGTTTCCTGAGGAGTTATTGAATCGGTATCATGTGAAACATTCCACTGATAGATACCTCTGGGCAGGTTTGAGAACAAGGCATAGCCATTCCCATCTGTTTGAGTTTCATCTTCAAGCAATCCAGTGGAAACATTGTAGAGACGTACCCAAGCGTTGTTCAAGGGAGTCGTACCATTCCGGACCCTGAATTCAAAGTCATCATCATTGAATGCGAGTAAGTTGTTATAGACTCTGACATCCACAACATAGTTTGTCGCAGCAGGTTCAAATGATGTGTCTTGGTAAGCATGTGAGATCAGGTTCTCACTATATGAAACTGGAATAGCGATACTAGCCGCAAATAGAACCAGGAAGAGGAATGTGAACGCTCTGTGTAACTTGCTCATCCAATGTCACTCTCGATAAAAGATAGAGACGGACTTCCTTCAGTCATCTCGACACTTGGCGGCGTCGAACCTTCAGCGCGCATAAAAGGGTTTTCATAGTTAAACTTCAGAACTATTGAGCTAGAACAATCCTTATGACATGAAGTAGAGCGGAAACAATCATGACAGAAATTCAATGGGATGAAAGTCTTTCAGTCGGTATTGAATTAATAGACGATCAACACAAGCTCCTGATTCAGCGTATTAGGGATCTCTCCGATGCAGTCAACTCAAGTAGAGGGGCCATAGAGATCGGGAACACACTTAGTTTTTTGATAGACTATACCGAGTTCCATTTCTCAACTGAAGAGAAGCATATGTATAACATGGATTATCCCGGACGTGATTTTCATAGGGAACAACATGACGAGTTCAAATCCACACTCAATGAAATGGTAATGGAGTTTGAGGAGGATGGAGCAACAGCACAACTCAGTGAATGGGTAAACAACTACTTGATCAATTGGTTGATAAAACACATCAAATCTATTGATACGAAACTTAGTGACTTTCTTCAAGAAAAAGGATTTGAGGGATAGAAGGAAAATCTATCCCATGATTTCTTGTTTTGTCTCTATCTCAATTTAAGAATTTTCGCCACATTTGCATCGGCATCAATGACAGGTTCAATCATTCCCTTTGTTGACGTGAACAAAGTAGTGACACCAGGTCCATGACCAGAAATCACACAATCACTATGAACAACTATTCCTACGGACACAGCATCTTTGAGGTATATCCTTCCAAATGAATGATCAGCATCCATTATAGCTACAAGGTCTCCAAACCTCAGGTCATCAAGACCATACTCCTTGTTAGTAACCTCATCAAAGAGTTGGATATCATAGTCACCGGAATATACCTGATCTGCCCCCAAACCAGAACCCATTATCTTTGCAGGGACTTTGTGTGTGACAGGAATTGCTAGCTTTCCATCCTCATCCCCAAAATTAATTTTGTTCACAAACCGTGGGTCGATATTCATGACTTTGATATCAGGATAATCCAGAAGCTCGAGCCCCTGACCATAAGCCTTAATCTGCATTTTATCTCCAATAGCGAGTTTCTCCATAATAGCTTCAGAAAAATCTACCATCACATGCTCGATACCGCCATGTTTCCCAACAACTGTTCCCTTCTCGCCTTTGGCATCACTAGTACCAATGACTGTTGCTTCATTGCCAACGCAAGAGAGAATGTTTAGCGAGTTGTTCGCCATTGTCTTGAATCTAGCATCATTCTCTTTATTCTCGATACTCACACCAGGTTCAACATGGTCAGCTTTCCAACCAGTTGCGAGGTCTCCAACTCGGAGATTGTATGTTATTCCTCCAACTCCAGGAAGTGTGACTGGCTGCCCGTCATGAGTTATTCGGTATGGTGATCTTGCTACTGGACTAGCAACCTCACCTAGCACGGATATCTTCACAATTTTGTCTTCGTTCGTATGAATTTGCATGATTGATTCAACCAATGGGGGGATAGGATAGCCTGTAGATAAGAATGATGTTTACTTCAATCCTAGATCAATCACAGATGCTCTTCAAGCCAGCCAAACAAGTCAGACAGAACTTCTTCGCTACCTTCATCTTGGAATGGCTCATGATACATTCCCGGGTAGAGCTTCCATGTCTTGTCATCAGAAGCAATATTGTCAAAGAATTCCTTGTTTCGTTCAGGATCAAGGATGAGGTCTTCTCCTGCTTGTTGAAGTATGACGGGGAGTGTGATCCTATTAGCTAGATTGAAACCTTCCTCACTTGCCCTTAGTCCTTCAGTGCCAAATCGGGGAGTTGCCTTGTCGAATCTAAGAGGGTCTTCTTGATTTCTCTTGACAAACTCAGGATTTCGTGATACTAATTCAAGATCCAATCCATTATCAAAGTACATCTTTACATTGATTTTGGAAAGAAGTTTTGCTATTGCTCTGGTTGCTCCACTCATCTTAAGCCGCTCGGATACTGCAGGACAGGGAATAACTATACCGTCAGCCTCGTTAGGGTGATTGGCGATGTATCGAATTACATGAAGTCCACCAAGGGAATGACCAAAGAGAAACAGCTTCATGTCATGATGCATCAACTTTAGATATGCTACAAGAGATTCCATGTCCTCTATGTACTCATCGAAACTCTCTACATGTCCCTTTCTTCCTGGATATGTACCAAATGCTCGCATATCTGGGGCATAGAAGATGTATCCTCTCGATGTGAACTGCTCAGCTATGAAGTCCATTAGACCACTGTGTGACCCCAACCCATGTATTCCCAAAACAACAGCCTTTGGACTGCTATCAGGTTTCCAGATTCGCAACAACATGGTGGTGCCGTCAAAGCCTTGATACGTGCTTTCTTCACTCATCGTGAAAACCAAGGAAATACATGGGCAAAATACCCTATGTGTCTTCCGAAGTCTTTGATTTTATTGATTGAAAGCGAGTCTCTTCCTCGGATAATCAATAACTGTTTCAAATCTGTTCAGGAAATCAAATCCAAGTATTCCATGCTCAATGAGTTTCCCTTTGGGTGAAACCTTGCTTAAATCGAGAACAACAGCCGAAGTGTGAGAGATTTCTGCGTTTCCGACAGCTAGTTTTTGAACTTCTGTGAGCATTAGTTCGTAGTCTCCACCAATCCCTCGAGCTATACCCCAGCCAGGTTTCGGATCAAGGCCAATTCGGGTTGCTAACTCTGGTGTTATGACCGTGTTGCCTGCGCCTGTGTCAAGTACAAAATCAAAGGGTCCTTTGTCATTAATGTGTACTGGAACTCCAACAAGGTGTGAGTCCTTAATGAATTTGAAAGAAATCCAATTCAGCTTTCTTTCAGAGATCCCTTTATGGAGTTTGAACAGTTTCTCATTGTAATTCAAAGACATTGTACAATGTCGCAGGGTTGTGAATCCCAGAACTCCCTCACGGCCGCCACTAGCTTTCAATAAAGCATTGACATCCAGTACATAGACTTCATCTTCATCAAACTCAAGTGACCCGACTCCAATAGTTGCATCAGCATACTTGACAGGGATACCACCCCCAATTCCTCGAGCCTCTGATTGTGCACCTGTACGAGTAGGGATACCCAAACTCTCTGCAAGCTGGGGAGTAATAGTTGTTGTTGAAGCTCCTGTGTCAAGGTCGAATGTGAATGGTCCACGACCATTAACTGTTACCGGAACTTTTACGAGACGGGTCCCTGAATCGATCTCAACCTCAGTTTCCATTGTTATAGCCTCTTCACTCAGGTTTCGTGCCAGCTATGTAGGCACTATATGCTCCGTATATGCTAGCTCCAGCCTTGCTGTTAATCCTAGCATCTTTGAATCCAGCATCTCTCATATGTTGTAGATATTCCTCATCTAGGATTGCACCGCCAATGCATCCGGTGTATGTGATAACCTCATCACTGACTTCCTTTGGTAGAGGCTTTGAGAGTACAATATCAGACACCATAACTCGACCACCAGGCTTTAGGACTCTGTATACTTCACGAAAGACCTTACCCTTGTCTGGAGCCAAGTTGATCACACAGTTACTGATTACGACATCAACTAAATTGTCTTCAATGGGCATATCCTCAATGTCTCCAAATCGAAACTCAACATTAGTGATGCCAAGTTCCTCAGCATTCTTCTTCGCCTTTTCAATCATAGCAGGTGTCATATCAACTCCAATGACCTTACCTGTGTCGCCGACTTTCTTACTGGCTACAAACATGTCGAGACCTGCACCACTCCCAAGATCAAGAACAACTTCTCCTTCTTTCAGACTTGCCAGTGCAACTGGATTTCCACATCCTGCAAAAGTTTCAACGGCGCCAGTTGGCATACCTTCGGTATCATATCCCAATGCTTGTGCAAGGTTCACTCTTGTGACCTTAGCCTCCTCTTGAGGTCCACAACAACTAGAGGATGTTTGAGCTTGAGGAGGACAACATCCAGCATCGTTACTACTTGGTGACTGCTCCTCCGCAGACCAGGTTCCCTCAGCTACACGAGAGTATGCATCTCGTACAGCCTTTTTGATTTCATCAGATTTCATTTCACTGACTTTCTTTGTCATATTACCACCAATCTGTTTGGATTCTCGTTATTGTATTCGTAACAACCACAGGATAATTGACATGAGGACTTAGACTCGGTTTTCTTTTGGGATCCACATATCGGTCGGGATTCCGCAACAACTCTGTCTTCAGTCATTCAATCACCTTCTATATTGGGTGTCCAATACATGACAAAAAATATTGGGCATCCAATATAAACTTTGCTTTTAGAGAAAGAAGTCAGTCTGCAGGTGAGAAAGAATTTATTAGCTATAGGAAGTCCAATAGATATATGTCCGACCTAGAGCAGACTGAGCAGTGTTGTCCTCCTGATTGTTGTGATATGAGAGGACTTCTTACATTTCAGATCCTCTGGGAACTTGACAAAGAAGAAATGAATGGGCAACAGATTGCTGAAAAGATCGCGATCAGGAGAGGAACAAAACCGACTCCAGGTACTATCTATCCTGCTCTCAAGGAACTGAAGGAGGGTGGGCTTATTATTGGACGAAAGGAGGGTAGACAGGTCATCTACCAGCTAACACCTGAGGGAGAGAAAGGTCTTGCTCAAGCGTCCAGATATTTCCTGCAAGCATTCGGGGACATCGCAGAGGATGTCAAGGTGAAGATAGTTGTGATCAAGAAGGGCGATTGTGACTGCTAGAGACAGTTATTCACTCACCATTGCTCACATTTAAAAGGCGACTTATTAAGAAAACTGCAGCCCCTTATATACTATATAAAGGCAAGAGAGCAGGCAGGTTTGAGCAGATGCCACGTCCACAGCCAAAGACAAAGATAGAGAACGTTGTAGCTTCTGTGATTCTTAATCAACGACTCGACCTCGACGAGATTGCGGCCACCATGCCAAATGTCGAGTTTGATCCTGAGCAATTCCCAGGTCTGGTGTACCGTCTGAAGAAACCCAAGACAGCCACACTGATTTTCAACTCAGGAAAGATGGTGTGCACCGGAGCAAAGAGCGAGAAGGAAGCAAAACGTGCAGTTCACAAGATTGTGAAGAACATCAAGGAAGCTGGTATTGAGATCACCGGCAAACCAATCATTGTTGTTCAGAACATTGTTGCCAGTGCAAGTCTGGGAGCAGAACTCAATCTTGAGCTTGCAGCCATGAAGCTCGAGAATACACTTTACGAACCGGAGCAGTTTCCAGGGCTTATCTACAGGATGCGAGATCCTAAGGTTGTCATTCTGCTGTTCGGTTCAGGAAAGCTCGTCATCACTGGTGCCAAATTCGAGCCACAGATCGATGAAGCAGCTGAGAAAGTGATGGACCGTCTTCTTGAGTTAGGAGTCATGAGGATCCCAGAAGGTGAAGATTGGGGTCTCGAGGACTACGAAGAAGAAGACTGGTAAAATGAGATGAGTTCCCGGTCTTAGCCGGGAACATCTGCTATTTTTATGACAGCAACCAGATTCACAAGATTTTTCATATGGATGCAACTTAATTGATGGAAACTGTGGAGGAGAGAGTATGAAGAAAACTATAGTTGCAATAATCGTAATCCTATGCTTGGGACTGACTACCCTATCTACGGATATTGGTCAAGCGTTCTGTCCGGGTAGCGAGTGGTCTGACGACTTCAACGATGGTAATATTGATGGATGGACTGTGCAAGGATATAATACCACAGATAATCCTCCAACACAACTCCCAGGAAATTTCACTGCAGATGATTATAGCCTCCGAGCATACGATGATGGAACAAACCAAGCGTATCGTACTAGTATAGTGGCGTATGGCTCGTGGGAATTCGATCTCCATTCAGTACCTACTACCAATAATCATAGCTATATAGCGTTTGTATCAGGCCCCGCGGTTGAGATAACAGGTAGTCCAGGTTGGGAGGCATCGGTGCCATATGAGTATGGTATAGCAGTTGTTAATGGTCAGTTTGCTAGTTTCAATAACACATTCGTACTCTATCGGCGAAATCAAGGAAACTTGAACATAATTCCATTGGGACAGTATCATGTGAATGAGATGACCGGGTGGCATAAAGTCAACATCACAAGAAACCTTGAGGGGAACTTTGAAGTTTACTTCAATAACACTCTGGGAATCACAGCAGTTGAAGACACGTATACTACATCTGAGATCTTTTCGTTCTATACCTTAGCTGGTTATGCACTAGATAACATTGTCGTGGAACCCCATCCTGGACTGATAATTACAACCTATTCATGTACAACTACATCTACAAGCACTACTACTTCATCAACGACCACTCCTTCAACCAATGGAGGTGGCCAACTACCTGACATGACACTACTCCTAATTGCTGGAGGAGGAATTGTTGTAGTTGTGATTCTAGTTGTGCTTGTCAGGTCGAAGAGATAAGAAAGGAGGAGGTTGATGTGGCTTTTGATTAATCAGGAAGTCAAAGCTCCTCCAATCATTTCTTCTTTGGTTTCTTCTGAGTTTTCTTACTTTTTGACTTTGACTTCTGTTTCACTGTCGAGGACTTGGTCTTGGTCTTGTCCTTTGACTTGATACTCTTCTGTGTTGAAACTATCTCTTTGTTTGCTGCTGCAGCATAGAGTTCGACAGTTGCGGCCTTGTCTTCGTCGTAGACAGAACTAAGTCTCTTAATCTCCTGAATCTGTTCTTTTCGAACCATCTTCGCACCTAGTCTTTTGGCTAGCTTGAGAATCCTGACCGTTGAACGTTTCTGCATAGCTTCATTGAACATAATAACTGGAAGAATGAACGCCATCACGAAGAATGGAAGACCAATTGTCCAAAGAGTTCCTGTTATGATTTGGATAAGTGCTTGCTCTGTAGACAGGGGATTTAATTCCAGCCACGGAACGATGAGTGGTTCGTAGAAGTGATTCAGGAACATTGTGATGGGAAAAGCGAGTAAAGCATATCCACCAAGCATATTTGCGATCCATCGACCAACCCCTTGCGTATCCGGTGTCTGACGAAGATCTAATCGATCAGATTTCAGATGTGTGACCACTCCTGCATCGTTCAAGACCCATGTTGGCATGAAAAGGAGTAATGCAATCGGTACTGCAAGCAATGCACTCATGAGTGATACTACAACAGGAAATAGTGTGGCAAACTCTGAGGGAGGTACATATCCAGCACCAAATAGATAGTTCCTTAGTGGTAGCCTAAATAATTCGGCAGAAGCAACTGCGAACAGCGCTGGAGCAGCAGCTCTACGAACCAGTTGAGTTCCACCAAACTCCCTACCTATATTCATGATATTGAGTTCATACCTTGTCGATTTGACAATCTTTGTACCAACCAATAGAACAACCGCAATTGGAACTGCAAAGATGTAGTACTCGAGAAACAGAATCGGAAAAGCTATCAGCATGATTGTGAGAATGTCAGTTCCGAGCGTGTTAGATAGTGTATCTGGAA
This sequence comes from Candidatus Thorarchaeota archaeon, assembly GCA_048882325.1. GTDB lineage: Archaea > Asgardarchaeota > Thorarchaeia > Thorarchaeales > Thorarchaeaceae > SMTZ1-45. Next base: position 91,615 of record JBHLRS010000002.1, read on the forward strand.
TCAATTCTATGTGAGGCATTCCCTCGGTAATAGTCAGAATCAATTGTATAGTGACTAGCATACCCAGAAGGAACATTAAGACTGGCGTTGCGAATCGTCTAGCTCCCATTGTTATGACCTCGTCTTGGCATACGCGGGAGCATGTTAATGTTATGGATTCTCAATCAGAGTTTTGAAGTATCCTAGAACAACCCCAACATCTGCCAGAGTGGTGGAATGCACACAATCAAAATGAACATAGCGAGCACAAAAAGTGCGATACGCCAATTCGAGATCTTCACAGTATCATTCAATGGTCCAGGATGACCGCCACCAGAGGATATTGCCAGAATTAGGATTGCCATCAGATAGTATCCAGTGAGCAGCATGATCAATAGTGCCACCCATCCAATCTGCTTATGCCACTTTGGTCCAACAATCGCCCTGAGAGCATGACCACCATCAAGCTGAGCAATTGGGAAAAGATTCAGTGCAGTAACAAGCATACCCACCCATGCTGCAAATGCAATGGGATGCATATAGAGAGTACCACCTGGGGGAATGAAGTCAATGAAGAGAAAGCCAACCAATGTAAAGAGGAAGGGTGTGGCTAGTTCGCCAGACATCCCTGGGAATGCATCCTCGATTGCAATAAGTTCCTGAGCTGTTACTGGTACAGACAGCAGATATCCAAAGAAGAGGACAACTAGAGTGACACAAAATCCAGCTAGGGGACCTGCAAGTCCCATATCAATCAGTTCCTCTCTGTTGTTTGGCGGGCTCTTCTGGGAAATGAATGCACCAAAGGTACCTCCAATCTGTGGTAGTCCAGGAATGAAATATGGAAGCGTCGCTTCGATACCCTTTCTTTTACACATCAGGTAGTGTCCCATTTCATGGGTAAATATAATCCCCATCAGTGCTAAAATGAACGTGATGGTTACAAAAGCGATGTCTAAATAGGTCCACCCGGCAGGATAGAATAGAGAAAGGAATACCGGGCTTGTAGCTTGGAGAAGACCACCAATAGCCATAGTAGCCAGGGTAGTCACGAACAAAGCATAGTTGATACGTCTGTTACTCGGTCCCGGCTTTTGGATTGGAACGAACCGGATGAAATACTCACCCTCAGCCTTGTTCTTCCATCGGACAAGTGGCCAGACTTTGAGTGGCTTTGTTAAATTTGTGAGTTCCTTGAATACCTCATCCTGCATTTCATTGGTTGATTCAATGCCTACTCGCCACTTTACAATGAATGTAGGCATTCCAAACTCAAGGACATTTGTGACAATTTCAAAATGCAGAGCAAGAATATCACTCAATTCTGCAAATGTCGGGTAGGTAATGACAGTTGGAACTTCGTCACCGAAAGCCACTATGGTCGTTTCTCCCAGTCGTCTTGACTCAGTGAAAGTCCCTGTTGAACGAATTTAAGGATAACCGCTGAGGCAGGTTCTTATTCCTCACCCATAGAACTGGAACCAGTGGCTCAGTGTTCGTTCTGCAAATCGCTCTGCACCTTCTGAAATTGCTTCAGGGACCATACCCTCCTCAATGAACTGAGTGACTGTCAATCCCATGCTTGTAGCGTCTTCTACATTGGCTCTTAGATCCATAAGAGCCTGAATGTATCCCTCAAGCTCATCAGGACCACAGACGGGACCATGGCCCGGGACAATCGTTTCGAGACCCATGTCAAGAACTTCTTCGAGTGCCATGATCCACCTATCTGGATCACAGGTCGGATCGCCACCATAAGGAAACATCCCACTGAATATCAGGTCTCCAATAAAGATTAGATTATGAGGATGAGAGATTATAGTAGATGAACCAGCGGTATGTCCGCCGAGAAGCTTCACTGAGACCTCCTCATTGTTCCCAAGAAAGAGGTGATTCTTAAAGACAACATCAGGAAGTCGAATCGAGAGGTCTTGGACCGCATTCCATAGCTCTGGTCGTTCATCCTTGATAGAGTCATAATTCTTCCTCAGGGTTTCAGCCGCCCAGTCCCCCTTGATGTTTTCTTCACATCGGTTTCGCATTGGCAGTGACGCAATGAGACTCACTGGCTCAAATGCCTGCGCACCAAACACATGATCACTATGAGAGTGAGTGAACACAATTTTGAGGATTGGTTTACCGGTTTCCTTCTCCAGGTACTCCTTCGTTTCTCGACTCTTCGGATGAATCATTCCAGCGTCAATCATGATGACTTCATCTTCCAGAACAATAGCTCCATGGTTTCCCCCATTCGAACCATCAGTGCATACATAAATTCCATCCATCAGTTTCTGGAGAGTCATATACCAACGATGACAAATCTTCCAGATATACTTGTTCACTCAAAGGCTATAATGTCAAAGTCCATAGACGGCTCAAAATCACTTTATTCGACCATCTCCAAACCCAACCTGAGCTGTTCCAGAGCTGGTATATCTTTTTGGGAGTTCATCTATGCGTAAGGATATAACACATTCAAATCCTAAGAAACAATAGTTAACAGGAGTAAAAGAAATGGCAGAAACAAGGGAAGAACTAGCCTCACTCACCTGTGTGCCTTGTAGAGGCGGCACTCCACCAATGGAGGGTGACAAGATCAAACTGATGATGTATATCGTACCTGGATGGACAAAATCCGAGGGTGAGATTGACAAGATTGAGAAGACCTTCAAATTCAAGGATTTTGCAGAAGCTATGGCATTTGTGAATAAAGTCGCTGAAATAGCTGAAGAGCAAGGACACCACCCGGACATATTCATTCAATGGAACAAGGTCACTCTGACGCTCTGGACACATGCGATCAAGGGACTATACGATAACGACTTCATTCTTGCTGCAAAGATTGATGAACTAATCAGTTGATGGTCGCTTAAACCAGCAGACAATCCCACCGAAAAGAATCACTCCACCGGAAATTGTTGCTACTACGGTTAAAGTCATGATACTCAGTGGAAATGCCCAGAGGAGTGTCAGAAATGATGTCACGAGAGTCATGAGTACAGCAACCACTATGCCGTAACGAATGACTTCTCCTTCGATTCCTATCTCATCAATGACAGCAGCAGCATTCTGAATCTTTGCAGGACTGAGAACGCTTGCAAGCCCTCCACCAATACCATTTGATGCAGCAACGTGAACAGCGCTTGCGTTAATTATGGTACTCGTTTCTACATGATATCTCGTGAACATTGCAATAGCTGAGGTCTCTGATCCAGAAATGAATCCGCCAAGCAATCCCATGAATGGTGCTAGTAGTGGATATAGAAGCCCAATTCCAGCTGTAAGTGATGCAAGCAGATAGATCATGTTGTTGGTAGGATCCAAACCCGGTGACGATGTAGGATTTAACCAAACACCACCGGAATCAACAGCCCAACCACTAAAATTCATTACATCAGCCATTGCGAAAAAGATTGCTGCTGCAACAACTGGTCGAGGTGCTCTTTTCAAGAAGCTGACCATTGTTCGTTTCAGTACATTCGCATTAGTCTTGAGGAATGGCATTGACACAAAGGTTGCAATAAGCATCAAGGTATAAGCCTGCCAGAGAAATCGGGTTCTAATCACACTAGGATAACCTCCAATTTGCACTGGGAAGGCAAGGTCAACAAACATTAGTTGGAAGATTTGTGGTATCATATTTGTAACAAGACTTAGCATCACAAGCACAACCCATGGAATACTCGCTCGATATATGCTCATACCATTCTCAACTTCGATGTCCTTCTCTTCAAGCGTGCTTCTGTCTAGAATTGGTTTTCCTCGTACCTTATTGAAAATGAAAAGAACAAGAAGAACAGCCGCACCTGCAAATACATTTGTCAATGTAGTAAGTGGAAGTATAACATTACAGACAATCGCCATACCTCCTGCAGTAAGCCCGCACAAACTAGCTAGAACAACTCCATCTCGGCTGAGTAGAAGCTTTCGACCTCCTGCAATCCAAAGCATGGATATAGCTATCCCTATACTAACGAGTGGCATGAACCAAGCAAAGACTGAGCCAGCTTCCTGCAGCGTTATGCTTTCAGTAGCCCAGGCACTATATTCTCCTGTGAACACAACAGCGGGAACTCCTAGTAGTGCAAAGGTTGTGAGAGGATCATAACCGATTGACGGAAGTGCAACAGCAACCATAGGGGAGAAACCAAGTGCCAACATTACGGGAGGAAGCATAGATACGGGGGTAGCTCCTATTCCTACTAGAAAGAGACCGAGTCCAAAGCTAATCATTAGTATCTGCATTGGTCTACTGCCTCCGCCTAAAGTTTTGAAGAATACAATCAACCTCTGAAGAGCTCCAACCTCTTGCATGTAGGTCATCATCAATATCGAAGTAGCGACCATCAACGAGATGGGAAATGACTTGACAATGCCAGCGACGCTTGCAGTGATAGCTATGCCAACATCGGTCTGAAATGCCACGATAGCAATGATGAATGTCACAAACCAGACGATGACTCCAGTGATGTCAGCGGCCTTCTTCATGAAGACCAGAAGGACAAGAGCCAAGACTATTGGTAGAATAATCAATATGAAACCTACAACTGCTTCCAATTTTTACGACTTCCTTTCAAGATATCCATTTTCAAGATACCAATCAATAGCTCTCTGAAGACCTTCAGTCATAGTGACATGAGGTGCCCATCCAAGCAGGCGCTTTGCCTTCTCATTTGAGTATTCACGATTTGCATACATATTATCCACAGATTTCATGTGCCAGAAGAAAGTCATTTTCTTTCTGTTCTTGAAAGGACTCAAAAGAGCCATTCCTATCTTTGCGACAACCTTAGGAACACGAAGACGTGGAGGTTTAACATCAAGATATTCAGTCACGACATCCACATACTGTTCCCAACTCATGGATTCATCTGGACAGAGAATAATCGTGTTGTTGAGAGCTGCCATTGGAGTTAACGCAGCAACAAAACCTGAGATAACATCATCAATGTGTATGAACATGAAACGTGCACTCAGGTCGCGTGGTAAGGCGAAGACCTTTCCATGATACAGTTCATGAGCAACCTCATACATAATGTAAAGGTCCCCTTCGCCCATTACACCTGTCGGTCTTAGAATGATGTGGGCCAACCCGGTTTCATCTGTGATCTCACGAATCGCTTTCTCTGCTAGTATCTTACTCTCACCGTAACTAAAGTCAGGTTTCAGTTCTGTGTCCTCGGTGCCAGGAGGGAATCTAATAGATCCCATTGTTTCCGCTGTAGAGCAGTAGATGAATCTCTCAACTTCAGTCCCAAGACAAGCGGTCATCAGGTTTCTTGTTCCTTCCACATTGACCTTGAACATGAGATCCTCATCCGAGGGATAGAAGTCGAAATATGCAGCAAAGTGATAAACAACTTTGACTCCTTGTACTGCCGCTTCTAGACTTCGCATATCAAACAGGTCCGCAACCCTAATCTCAACTTCCGCGGGAAGTCCCTCAGTGTTACTTGTTTGTCTTACAAGTGCAACAACGTCATGGCCATCTGCCAGAAGCTTTGAAACTACACGTCCACCTATATAACCCGATGCTCCTGTGACAAGAATCTTCACGGGCGCTTACCTCTAACTAGCCCTCAAACATCTCTCATTTATCTGTATCCTATCTTCTCTACCAAAAGTAATATTCGTTCACGTGAAGAAGTAGTAAGAGTGGACTGGTGTAGGGACATTGGAGCCAGAAAGTCACAGTGACATGGAACGGACTGAGTTAGGTCCAGCAGAAGACACTCCAACTGGCTGGTTTCAATTGGGTTGTGCTCTTGCAAAACAAGGGAATCAAGTTGAAGCTGAGAGAGCTTTGAAGATTGCAGTTGACTTGCAAGAGAAATATCCAATTGCATGGACAGTTCTGAGTGCTGTTCTACTTTCACAAGCCCGAGAAACAGACGCTGAGAAAGCAGGCAAGATGGCATTGGAACAAGCTGAAGACCTAAAGATCACCTGGCCTAAACTACGAAGCATCATTCTCAATCATGCGATTCTGAAAGGCAAGGATTGGAAAAGTCCTAGGAGGATCCTATGCAATTCTTCTGATTCAACTGAATGGGCCAGCATCCTCTCTCAGTTAAGTGAAACGAACGATGAGCTGTCTAGTGAAATCGATATCAAACCAGAAGAAGTTGATGATTCTCTGACTGCTGTAAAACCGATTGAAGAAATTGATAGTGAAGAAATGAGGGCGTGGGGATCTGATGCATTAAAGCAAACGGAAGATGAGAATGCACAAATTTGGTTTGGTACTGCGCGAATCCATATGGTTGCGGGTAGGTTTGACCAAGCTGAAAAAGCGTTCATGAGAGGACTGAAAATAGATCCTGATAATGGTGAAGCATTACTTAGAGTTGGAACACTTCTCATGAAGAGAGGACTCTATAATAAGGCAGAGGGTTTGCTTGTACGAGCGGTTGATCTTTTGCAACAGAGCGCAGATGCTAGATTTCAATTAGCACTCTGTCTTCAGGCTCAAGAAAGATGGGATGAATCGAAAGACTTGTTGAAGATTGCTAGTCAGAAAAATCCAAAAGATGAAGAAATTTGGGTCAAACTTGGTGAGGCGGATTTCTTCTGCAGCCGATATGAAGATGCCAGTAGGAGTTTCCTCAGAGCCCTTAGGATAATTCCCAGTCATCAAGAAGCGTTATTCTACCTCGGTCGGTGCATGGAGTATCGTGGGAATAATAGTCATGCTCTTCGTGTGTATAGAAAGCTGCTCTATCTTGAACCAGAGGATTCAGAGATGCTTGAGGAAATGTCAAAATCATTCCATCGTCTTGGTGAGCAGAATTCAGCAAACCGCGCAAAAGCTCTAGCAGCTAAACGACGTAGGTCTACATAATGAACTCGTCCAATGCAGGTAGAACCATACCAGCTTTTCCTGTGATGTGGAGGTCTACAACTCCAGTCAACATGGTCCGTTCAACATTGACTTCAATTACCTTACCACCTCGTTGCTTCACAATTAATGGGAAAGAGGCAGCAGGTTGCACATATCCAGAGGTGCCGATGACAATAATGACATCAGCCCGATCAAGTTCTGTGTAGACTCGCTGCATGATGTGGGAGTCAAGAGGCTCACCAAACCAAACAACATCAGGACGTAGGTTATTTCCACATTGTGGACAATGAGGAATACCTTTTGCTGGCTGATGCAAACGCTCACGATGATCACAAGAAACACACTTCAATGCCCAAATGTCACCATGCACCTCGTAGACGTTCATTGATCCAGCTCTTATGTGAAGTCCATCTACATTCTGTGTAATCACTGATTCGAGAACGCCTCTTGTCTCCCATATCGCTAAGGTTTCATGGGCAGGATTTGGTTGGCAGTTTCCAATTAGTCCTTGTCGCCATGTGTACCACTCCCAAACGAGAGCAGGATTTCTGGCAAAAGCAATAGGTGTTGCAAGTTCCATTGCATTATAGTTTCGCCACAATCCATCTTCTCCGCGGAAGGTAGGGATATTTGATTCCCTAGAGATTCCAGCTCCAGTGAGTGCTACAAAGTATTTTGCATCCATGATTACTTGTGCGACCTCTTTGAGAAGAGTTTCCTTCATTTTGTAACCTACACTTCACAGACATTTCTCTTTCTTAAGCCTGACTCATGCCTGCTGAGAAAACTAGCGTGCTACGCCAGCATGCTTATTAGGTGAGACTACAAATGAATATTCACTATTGTGAACACATCGGGGATTTACTATGTCTGCTGGTGAGGCTAAGAAGGTAAAACAGGTCAAGAGAAGAACATGGATGATGCCTCAAGAAGTTGAGGTCTGGTACGTCCTTCCTGCGATCAGAAGAGAACTTGCAAAGGTTATGAAAACCAAGACTGTCCAGCGCAAAAATGAGGACGGTGAGTTGGTGGATCATAAAATCACTCAGAAGGAGATTGCTCGTATGCTTGGTGTGACCGAACCAGCAATCACCCAATACCTGTTGAAAAAGAAGGGACGGAGGTCCAGAGGTGATCAGGTGGTCATCCCAGCTATAATTCTGAGAGAAATTGACAAGTCAGCAGACACTATGATTGAGGAATATGAAAAAGCCAGAAGTTCAGACAATGAAGACATCTTTGAAGAGATGACTCGAGAGATTAACCGCATCATTAGATTCATGAGAGATGAAGGAATAATGTGTGATATTCACAGAGAGTTCTGCGCTCATACGCAAGATCCCTGTGATGCGTGTGCCAATAAATAGAGTCTGAACTTTCAGCAGAAGGTTTTATCCGCAAATGCGCACTTCTGATACTCTATAGAAGAGTGTTTGCCATTGACAGGAGAAATCAAAGTCAGTATCAAAGATGCACTCGCCACTGTCACGATTTCAAGACCAGATAAGTTGAATTCAGTGACAAAAGAGATGCTCACCGATTTTCATGATCAGGTTTCGCAGCTCATCAACAATCCAAGCATCAGGGTAATTGTCTTCAACGGTGAAGGAAACCGTGCATTCAGTGCAGGGTTTGACCTTGAGATGGTCATGGGTTTGGAGGGTAAAGAGGCCACTGAGTTCTTCAAACTGCTTGAGCGCACAATGCGAGTCATCCGAGAGAATCGAAATTGCCTGACAATAGCTTCGGTGAATGGATATGCCATTGGGTTTGGTGCGATGGCAGTCCTTGCTTGTGACTTCAGGATTTTTTCTGACACTGCAGTCTTCAAACTACCGGAAGTTGAGTTGGGTGTTTTTCCAGGTGCTGGAGCTTCATCAAACCTGCTGCATCTGGTTGGACCATCACGAGCAAAAGATATCGTACTGACAAGTCGGAATGTTTCCGCAAAGGAAGCACATGAGATAGGACTTGCAGACATGTTAGTGAGTCCAGATGAATTGGAGAAGTGTACAAATGAGTATGTTGAAGCCCTCTTGAACAAAGACCCTACAATCTTGATTAGATCAAAGACAATGATAGATGGCATGACTGGAAAGGATGTTTCAGAAGCCAGTGAGGTGGAAACTGCATATCTCGATGAATGGCTTCGGGAGAGAGAAGAATCCTAAAAAATATCCAAAGGGCAATGCGACATAGATTTGTTTCATAGATAATCTACTTGGATAATCGTTGAATGTTTATTCGTCAGCCTTAATTAGGAAAAGTATCACAAAAAGGACCTCTGTTCAATGAGATGATTTCAATGGCAAAAACAGCTGTTATCGCAATTGGTGGAAACTCGCTGATAAAAGACAAATCACACAAGACAGTACCTGATCAATATGCAGCCACCGCAGAAACGTGTAAACATATTGCAGACATGATCCAACAAGGTTGGAACGTCGTGATTACGTCAGGAAATGGACCTCAGGTCGGTTTTATTTTGAGAAGGTCTGAATTGGCGGAACACGAACTTCACCCCGTGCCACTTGACTATTGTGGCGCAGATACTCAAGGTGCTATTGGGTATATGATTCAAAGAGCACTCTACAACGAGTTTCACAAGAGGGGTATGAATAGACATGTGGCATCACTTGTGACTCAGGTACGAGTTTCGAAAGACGATCCTGCTTTCCAGAATCCTGCAAAACCAATAGGGTCTTTTATGGAAGAGAAAGAAGCCAAGCAAAGAATGGAAAAAGAAGGCTGGCAAATAAAGGAAGATTCTGGCAGAGGATGGAGACGAGTTGTGCCATCACCGATACCTAAGGAGATAGTTGAACTCCCAGGAATTAAAGCTCTACTGAATGATGACATTGTGGTATACGCAGTCGGAGGTGGAGGCATCCCGGTTGTAGCAAATGAGGCAGGTGAGCTTGAAGGCATCGCTGCAGTTATCGACAAGGACAGAGCATCCAGTCTACTAGCAACAGATTTGGATGCAGATATCCTACTGATTTCGACTGCTGTAGAACAGGTCTATCTCAATTTTGGCAAGGAGAATCAAGAAGCTATTGATAAGATGGACCATATTGAAGCTCAGAGGTACATTGAAGCGGGTCATTTCACCCCAGGAAGTATGTTGCCAAAGATTGAGGCATGTATTCAGTTCATTAAGAACGGAGGTGAAATGGCGATTATCACCGATCCACCCAATATCACACGAGCATTGAACGGAGAGACTGGAACTCGAATAGTTGCAGGATTTGCAGTTCCACCACCTCCAGAGAGAAGATGATGAAAAATGAAACTTGAAGGAGTATCAACAGATAACGCACCAAAGGCTATAGGACCGTATTCACAAGGGATCAAAGCGAATGGATTCGTCTTTTGCTCAGGACAGATTCCATTTAATCCAAACACAGGAGAGCTTGTGACTGGGTCGATCACTGACCAAACAAAGCAATCACTCTCCAATGTGAAAGGAGTCATAGAAGCAGCTGGATCTTCAATGGAGAAAATTGTGAAGTGTACTGTTTTTCTCAAGAATATGGATGATTTCGCTGAGATGAATGCAGAGTATGCCAAATGGTTTAGTGACCCACCACCTGCGCGAGCTGCAGTTGAGGTTGCTCGATTACCGAGAGATGTTGGTATTGAGATAGAAGCAATCGCACTTCTCTAACATATCCTATAGGGGATTATAACAAGAGCAATGCAACATGGTAGTATCAGCTCTAGCTGATGCCATTCACAGGGGAGTTTATGGATAAACGCCGCTGCGTCACCACACTTGGTCATTTAGTACATAATGAAAAGTAAATATGCGGTCAGAGCAAGCTTTTTACCTATACATTTTAGCGCAGGTTCTAGAATTACTTGGAGTACTGACTGTTGGATCCAACGAGTCTTGACAGTAGAGAGGTAGAATCCCTTGTGGACCAAGCCTCTTCACTCATTGAAAGACATCAATATGATGAAGCCATGAACAAGCTTCGTCGAGGTCTCGCTGTAGACCCAACTAATGTTCGCGCATTAGAAAATCTAGTTATCTGTAATTTGGAACTTGGAAAGCCGAAGATGGCAATCCATGCATTAAACAGTCTTCTCCAAATAGAACCAACATCATCAGTACGCTGGGGAGACAAAGGGTACATCCATCTTTTACTGAATGAAAACTCAGAGGGTATCGGTGCACTTAGAGAGAGTCTCAAACTAGAGCCACGTGATGTCCGTAGGTGGGAACTTTTAGCAACAGCACTCATTACTGAAGAGAGATGGGAGGAGGCTGTGGATGCTTTGGAAAAGTCTCTGAGTCTAGACCCTGCATCTGCCACAACTTGGTATAATCTTGCAGTCTGTTATCTCTACTTTGAAGACTTCGCGTCAGCCTTGCAGGCTGCTGAATACGCTGTATCACTGGATCCATCTCTTGAAGAGTTTGCTGCAAGTTGGATGGATCTAATCGATGATGATTACCTGATAGAAGACTATCCCTCAATTGATGGAATTGCAGGTTCATAGAACTACTTAATCTTGTCAATTACTGCTTGGATTTCTTTAGATGATTTATTCATCCTAAATGACTTCGCTGTTTCGAGAGCTTGTTCGAGAGCAGAGATGATTCGGCTCTTCTCTAGCTCCAATTCAGTTTCATCTTCGATGGTCTTCAGCGCTTCAATCTTCTTTGGCATCACGCTAAGTAGTCCATCGATTGCAGCCTGAGCCTCCTCTTTTGATGAAAACGATGCATCATGTTCTGCATCATAAGATGTCACTATTCTATCTATCTGACTATACAGGCGGCGATACTCACCTAAGGCTCCTGATAGGATCTTCTGGACTTCACCTTCAGGTTCAGCTGCTTCCAAAGCGATTGATAACTTCTCCATGGCTCCTTCAAGAAACTGCTTTCTTTCAGGGAGCTTTGTTCGGCGGCGCTCCATCCAACGCCATTCATTGGAAATCTGGCGTGTCAATGCAAGAGCTTGGTTGATGGTTTCTCTGAATTTGTCAAATTTTGACATAGCTTCATTGAGATCATATTCAAGAGTATCGACAACATGTGTGAGTTGGTAACTAAGCATGTCACTAGCCTGAGCCTCAGCGAGAACTTTGCTTTCCTTGATTATACGCCCTGCAGAGCTCCATAGACGTTCGACATCTTCAGAATTGCGGTCAGTTCTCTTCCGCACATCGAGCTCTTCAGATAACTGACGGATCTCATGTCCAATTGCTTGAAGCTCAGCAATCTTTGCCTTGAGCAGAGCTTTGCCCAGTCGAGTATTGAGCTCATCTGTCAATAGTTGTCTTTCTTCAGGAACCTCAAGTAGTGCATGGGTGTTATCGATTAGAAGCTGCAGAGCATTCTCATACGCGAGTACAGCCTCATGGAAGAGTCCTTCCTGATAATGAACATCTGCCTTCTTCTCCAATTCAAGTGCTCCTTCCAATACATCATATGGTGATGTCTTGAGAAGGCTGTCGGTCAAAACAGGAGGTGTGTCTGTGCAGATATCAAGAGGTTGACCAGACGTAGTCAAGCGAATTATAGTGATTCCATCTTGGGTCGCGACATAGAGAAGGTCATGGTCTGCTTTGACCCATTCGATTTTCTGTCCATTAAGAGGTATTACACCAACCTCTTCACCCCGTTTCAAATCCCAGATAGTGAGTAAACCGGGAGACAAAGCAGCCACAAGATAATAGCTACTTGCCCATATTGAGGACACTGGGTTAGAGCTATCTGACTCCAAAGTACGGACCAAGCCCCATTCCACCCGGTCATAGACTGCAATCTCCCCTGTTGAATTACCTACCAGAACAAACTCAGCGTTTCCAGAGATTATTCCACCTCTTCCTTTCTTGTCCAATCTAGCTAGCTCCGAAGGTGCAGTATCACGGTCTTTCAACCATACTCGTGGTTCCTCTTTCTTTGCGCTTGTACAAATTATTTTGTCATCCGACCAAAGACTAGTAAGATCTGATTTATGGAGCTGCCAACTTGAGGTTTCATGAGTGTCTTTTTGAATGGACACAAGTCTACCTTCTCTCGCTCCAACGTAGAAGTAATCACTATGCAGAGTTGATGTCAGGGCCTGATAACTCAGTTCAAACCACCCAGTCATACCCCAGGTTTCTTTTTTCCAAACATAGATTCTACGCTCACAAGTAGCAAATACCTGTGTATCATCAACATCAACAATTAGAGGGGGAGTATCAGTTTCGCCTAGTTCTGCAATCAGTTGCCAATCAGTCTTTGACCATACTCGGACTCTTTGATCGCGACATGCAGCATAGAGAAAGTTCTCATCATATGTGATATCAACTGCAGGAGCCTCTATGATAGTTATAACTTCGTGACTAAGAGGCATGGCATCATTAGTGCCTAAAGCGCCTTTATCCATAATTTCTCCCCATGAGATTCAGCAGGTTGTATTCAAGGTTTTTGGAGTCCTTAAGGGTGTTTCTTTCACGGTCAGAAACGTCTGAAATAGCCGGAAAATGCATTTTAGAAACAAGCAATACATAGTAAAATCGTTGAAAAGGGAGGACCCACACAGAAAGAACTTAAGACATCCACCACGAAAATAGCCATACTAGACGGAGGCAGGCATCTTGGACACCAGCGGATGGAGACGAGAATTAGACAAACTCGCTGAACTAAAAGGAATCCTAGTTTCAGTAAATCCTGCGATGGAGGAACAGGCGGACCGTCAGGTGCGTCAGCTATATGACATCTTTGCAAACTTGACTAAGATGGATAATGACCTAGCCACAGCAGGATTTATGAAAAAGAGAAAAGTTCAAGCTCAGGTCGAAAAGACAGCCAATGATCTTGAAACCGACTTCATGAGAGTGACTCGAGATTTTGCAGAGTATTTCCGAAAGGAACACAAAGATACTCTAGCAATAGCTCCTAAGATACAAGCTCTCAAACCCAAAGAAGTTCAAGGAATATCCACACTGAATTTTCCGGGTATTGGAGCAGGAGATCTCAAGGACTTTGAGAAGCTGCACGAATTTGCAAAGGCTTTCTCACAGCTATATCTTGTCATTCATGAAGATGTTGCCAGAGATGTTAAATCAACCTTAGATGAGAACAAGGCTACCGTTGACACCTACGAGCGTCATATTACGATTGACAAGAGTGAGGTTTCAACTACTGTGTCAAACGATGATGTCGCGGGGTTGTCGCTTCGAGATCTAATCATTCTGAACGACAAACTTCAGAGTGACAGAGAATTTCTTGATGGAAGGAAAGATGAAGTAACCCAACTACTTAGTTCATCACTGGTTGGCTCAGTCGAGTCCCTGCAGGCATCTGTAGAGACCACAGCTAGATTGGGTCTTGAATTACCAATGGAACTTTCACAGGAACTTAGACTGATTGCCAGGGATGCCTCCAAGGCAAACACGCTGACTGCACTTGTTGCCCTTGAGAATCAGCTACACACTGCACAGATCAAGGTAGCAAATGCACTCCGTGACAAGATTGTTAACATTAAACATGAGGTAACTACAAAGATTGTCGAAGGTGGTATCCCAACTACAGCTGATGTCATCCCAACACCACCAAATGTAAGTGTTGAAGGAGACCAAATTGCACCGCTCTTGTCTAGCTATCAGCGTATGGTTGAGTGGCAAGGACAAGTGAGGATTGCTCTCAGAGAGCGATTATTCGAACTCCTGGATGATGTTGAGAAAGCGACAGAAGCTGCAGACGATGCAGGTATTACAGACGTTGTTGCAGTCCGTCAATTCATCGCAGAATCCAAGAAAGCTCTGAAGACAGAAGATATTGATGGCATGGTGAGAGTCTACCTCCAAGCCAAAGCGATGGATGATGAGTACCGCAAGAATATCACCGAGAGTATTCGGAACTACCTCTCTAGATTCAACGAACTTGCAACATCAGCAGATAGAGTTCTGGACCATGCTCAACTGAGTAAAAAAGCTCCGAAGGTCGAAGAGCTTGAAGGTGGTATTGTCTACCTGCTTGGATCACTACAGAGTCTTCGCGGAGCAGTTGAGAGTGGAGTCGCAACATTTCGTGAGGCTTGTCAACAAGAGATTGACGCAATAGTGCATGATCTACAAACTGTCAAGCCAGCATATGCGGAGATATTCATGCCTATAATCGTCGAGCTAGATGAGGGTTCAAACAGAATCCAGGCCATGGATGATTTCTCAGAGATTAAGTCTGAAATGCGATCTATCAAGGATGGGATTCTCGTAAAGGCACAAGATGCGCTTGAAAACCTACGATACCGACTTGGTGTAAAGATCAGACTAGCAGCTGCGAAGCTGATGGGTGCAGGAGTGGAGATTCCGCCAGAAGCACAGGAAGCTATCAGTGAGCTGAACAGCGTAGGTGTAGCAGCAGACAATGTGTTCAGCTTACCCGCTATCGCACGAAAGATGGTCGAAATCTATGAGAAGAAGATCCAAGACAAAATCATTGAGAAACTGGGTGTCGAGGTTGATTCACTTATGACTAGTCTTGAGCGGGCTAGTAGTATTGGTGTCAAGCTCGGAAAAGAGCTGAAGATGCTTAGTGGTCTCAAGAACAAACCTCCAGTAGAGCTTGAAGAGGCAGCTGATGCGTTCGATAAACTTCAGAATCTGACAACATCTCCCAATGTTCACAAGAAAATCAGAGAGCGAGTGGATGAAGCTTACGTGCAGATCAAAGGAGCACTTTCATTGTTTGAAGAACAGGGTATGTCTGAGTTCGTCGAGCGTCTGAAGGTCCTCATTGATCAAGTACCAGCTAAACTTGAAACTGATTCTCCACATGTGAATGAAGCACTTGATGTGTGTCTCACACTAGCAAACATTCAGGAAGAGATGTTGCAGATGATCAAGAGCATGGCTAGTAAGAGTGGAGAAACTCATGAAGTTGAGCTCAAGAAGAAAAGCCAATACTACTCAACAATCGAGAGAGTAATTGAGAAGCATCCAAAGGATTTCAGCAAGATCGTGTATGATGTAGCAATGATGAAGGAACTAGAAGAGGGTCTCACTGAAGCTTCCGATTTGGATGTGGCTATTGCTAATTTCCACAAACTTGGAGATATGAGGAAAGAATGGCTTGACAAAGCAGTTTCAATGGATGATTGGCACAAGTCACTTCGAATGTTCATGACTGGCTTTAGCCCAGCTGACAAGCCAGATGTACGTGACAAGTTCATTGATGATGCAATAAGGAAAATAAGAGAGACCTATAGTCGAGAGGACATCAGATCGTACCTCAGCTGGGCTATCAAAGAAAGCGCTCAGGCTTTGGTCGATTCAAGAACGAAATAGGAGTAACATACAATGTTCGGAAGCAGTCCCCCCAAAGCTCCCATTGAGGATGATACAACAAAAGCAGCAGAAGTCTTCGCCATCGGAATTGGTGAGTGTGGTTCAAACATAGTCGGTTCTTACCTTCAGACTAGTAGAGATAAGAAACTGCCATCAAGAGTCAGAGGTTACTTGCTCATTAACACGGATCGAGCAGACCTTACCAAGGTGCGACAGAAATATGGCATTCCAAAAGAACACACTCTCCTCTATGGTGCAAGCGAGATTGGTGTCGGTGGTCGTTTCATGGATGGGTATAATGCCATCATGGAGTCCAAGGACATCATCTTCGATCAGCTCGGAAACCTAGGATTCGAGGGTGTTTCAGGATTTTGTATCTTCACTAGCCTAGGTGGAGGTACTGGTTGTGGAGGAACACCTGCACTCATTGAGCTCTTGAAACAGAGATTCCAAGAAGAAGAAGGTCGTAGGATCTTCGTTTATGTTGTCGGAATCTTACCATTCGAAGGGCAATCCAGCGAGGCCCTGAACTCAATCTGGGCTGTTTCAAAACTACTCAGAGCTCAGCTCCAAGAACGAGGAGCAGACCTTACTATTCTTCTCTCAAACAGGACAATGCTCAAGAGAATACTTCAATGGCGGAGAGGGGATACTGTAGACTATCTCCAGAGGGAGCTTGAGGTCGACATAGCTGACATAGACTCAATTGAAACAATGGTTCCATCAACACTTGAGGAAAGTTCAGCAGCAGATACTAGGACCGAACAAGCTTTCGTTGAACTGGTCAATCCGCTGGCACTGGATGTTGTGGAAGCAATGCTCTCACCCGGTGTATGGGAAAAATCAAAGGATGTCTTTCCAACAACTGACCTCGCAGACTACGCTAGAAAACTGGATCCCGTAGTAGTTCCAGCCCTCTATACGGATATTGGCTTGATTCCTGATGCAGGAAGTATGCCTAAACAGCTAAGGACAATGATTGACTACGCTGTGAAGGAGTGCTCCTATGCTGATGTTGGTGAAGAGCCTAATGCTGAGAGTGTTTATTATGTGCTCTCTGGGCCAAGACATGTAGCTAAAGCAGAATACGGTATGCACGTCAAGGAATCATTAGACAAGTTCATTGCGCCAGGTGCAGCGATTACACCATGCTATGTGCAATATCATGATCAAGATGACTCGAATACAAACCTACTCCTTCTACTCGGTTTACCAAAGATTCCAGAACTTGTGCAAATCATTAACGAAGCTACTCAGCTTGTTAACTTGCACAGTGGTGCCTCGCCTTTGAAGCAGGGATGGTTCATGAGATCGAAGGGTACTACCCGGAAGGAACTGGTCGATGCAATCAACGACTTTCGAGAGTTGTTCAGCTATTACATGACGCCTGGTGACACAATGGAATAGAATCGGTGGTGACAGATTGTCGGACTCCTCATCATTTCACTACGAAGACCTCATTGATAGACTTCTTCTTATAGTCACACTGAATTCAACTTTAATCCATTTCCTCCTGAGCTCACAGGTGGAGGAATCAATTGATCCAGACAGAGTGGATTCGCTCACTCAAGGTCTACTTAGAACGCGAAAATGGATGGAAGAAGCCACCACGATGAAGGGCATTCCGCCTTCCACTCAGAATATCATGAGTCTCATTGTGAAGCGTCTTTCGCAGGTTGAGAGTCTTCTACCCAAACTATCAAACAAAGCAAAACAAATCGAATCCAGATCAGCAGCGCAGGAGATTCTTTCCTTGCTTGATGGGAAAGAAGCCCCATCAGGAACTCCAGCCCCCTCAGGAACAGCTGCACAGACCACTGAAACGGATCTAGTTCCTCTAGTTGGTGGCGAACAACCCAAATCCGTGGAACCTTATCGAAAAGTCGATGTTGAAGATGACCAGTTTGGTCTGATTGGTCAAAGTCAGCGATTGATCCAACAATACTCAAAGAGATGTCATATCCTACTTCCGACCTTTTGGCTGGAGTCTTTACGAGAAATCCATCGCTATAGATCGGAATCACCCTACCTCGGAGATGTGATTGAACTTCCAGCACGTATCTTGGTCAAGATTGCCAAAGGATTACTGACAGAGGCCCCTGGCGCTCGTCTCCTTCAGGACCTCATGAAGTCTCGCCAACAAGAGAACTACTTGAATGGGTCAGAGATGGAGAGAATCGAACGGGCAGTTGCAAAGTATTTCCAGGGTGTCGAGTCCGTACTTAAGGAACAGGAGGTAAATGTCCAGGACAAGATTCTAGAGGCACAAACAGCCTTTGATGGGTTCGGTTGGGGTGGCCCAGAGTTGGAGAAACGCATCATCAAGAGGTTGAATCAGCAGGTGGAGGAAGCTATTCAGAATGCTGAATCCGGCACCGACCCGGCACGTCAGGTAATTCATGCTGAGATAGCCAAGTTGCTGTGCAAGCTGCAACATGCTCTCCTGGCTGAACCAAGACCTAGAGAAATTCTCGCACAAATGAAACCTTGAATCTGTCGAGGTGTGTATAGAAGCATTCGCATGCATAGCCCATATAAGGGATGTTTACAACCCACATCAAAGACACACGAGGGTGACAGATGACCGGTCTCAAGACTATGTTAAATCCCAAGGTGACTGCTGTGGTTGGTGTGTCCACAACCAATCCCTTCAGTCCTGGAAATGTGATCTTCAGAAAACTGGCCTTTGAGAATGGACTCCCCACACATCCTGTCAACCCAAAGGGAGGTACAGTTGAAGGAGTCCATGTCTATAGATCAATCACTGAAGCTCCTGATGATATCGAACTTGCTGTGATTTCAGTTCCAGCTAGATATGTCCCCGGAGTATTAACAGAATGTGGAGAGAAGAAGATTCGGTCGGTCATTGTTGTATCAGGTGGGTTTAGTGAGGTTGGAGAATCAGGAGCTAGTCTTCAGACTGAGATTGTCGAGATAGCTAATAGATACAAGATATCGATGGTAGGTCCAAACTGCATTGGTGTGTTTGTTCCTGATGTTCTTGATACTTTCTTTCTACCCTCAGAACGTGTAGCTCGTCCTAGAAAGGGAAGTGTTGCAATAATTTCGCAAAGTGGAGGTTGGTTGATTGAGAGGCTGGAAGAATTCGCAGCAAGAGATGTAGGTATAGCCGCTGCGATATCAATAGGGAACTCTGCTCAGACTAAGGTCACAGACTTCATCAATCTATTTGGTAAGGATGACTGTGTTCATGTGATTTTGGCCTATATTGAGGGATTTGGCAATGGTGAAGGGAGAACATTTGTCGAAGCATGCGAAAAAATTGTTCCGAAGAAGCCAGTTATTGTTTTGAAAGGAGGCGAGTCCGAAGCTGGTCATCGTGCAACTCAGAGTCATACTTCGTCTCTTGCTGGAGATAATGCTATCACAAATGCCGCATTCAATCAATTTGGTGTGATCCACGCTGTGGATGAAGATGAGGTAATGGCATTTTCTAAAGTTTTCTCGTTCAAGCCGAAACATATGTCAGGCCCAAGAATAGGGACCTTAACTGTAAGTGGTGGACATGGAGTGATAGCTAGTGATGAAGCATCACATTATGGCCTCAAAATGCCTCCATTCAGCAAGGAGCAACAAGAGCTAATGCGAGAGGTCATGACTCCAGCCTATCAAGGAATTGCATCGTTCCGCAATCCCTGTGACCTGACAGGTAGTGCATCGGATATAGATTATGAACAGGTCCTCGACAAAATGCTAGAATTCGAGACTATTGATGCTGCACTTCTTCTGTTGCTACCTTATGCACCAGGAATCTCTCTTCAAATCGGAGCGAGAGTTGCCAATGTTGCAAAACGTCACACGAAGACTGTCGTTTCCTATGTACCAGACCTCGACAAGTATGAAGTAATAATTCGAGGATTCGAGCTGAATGGTATTCCAGTAGGTGACACTATAGAAGAGGCTGTTCAAATGCTCAATGGAATCAGAATTCGGTCCAAGTATCTACAGCGCATAGGAAAGATCTAGACTAGATGCCACTTGCAACTTTTTGATAGTCAATCCCAAGAGACATCAAGGATTGTACAAGCTTGCCACTCAGTATGAGTTGCTTTGATGAAAGTTCCTCCACCTTTTGAGACCCTGTGAGATACATGGCAACACGAAGACCTTCGAGGAATCGTTCAAGTTCAACCACAACGTCTAGTGAAGATCCATAAACCGCCTGTCTGAGAAGAGGATGAGCAATTCCAGCTGCTGTTGCTCCTAGAGCAAGTGCCTTGGCAATGTCGAGGCCATTTCTTATTCCCCCTGTAGCAATGACATCAAGTTCTGTGGAATCTAGAACCATTATAACGCTCAGCGCTGTAGGTATTCCCCAGTCCCAGAACTCAAGTCCTAGTTGGGCTTTAAGATCGTCGTCTTCCTTTTGAGCGCGGAAATATTCTACTCCAGCCCAACTAGTACCCCCAACACCACCGACATCAATCCCTACGATACCAACCTCTTCGAGCCTCTTAGCAACATCACCCGAGATCCCTGCACCTGTTTCTTTGATTATGACTGGGATGTCAACCGAGTCCACAATAGCAGCAATGCTTTCTAACGCCCCCTCAGAGTTGCAATCACCCTCTGGCTGAATTGCCTCTTGAAGAGGGTTGAGATGCACAGCTAAAATGTCAGCATCAATCATAGAAACTGCATCAGGTGCAGATGTGACATGAGTCGCACCTATGTTCGCAATGACAGGAACAGAGGGAGCTGATTCTCTCACAATCGTGAAGGTGTCTGCAAGGGACGGATCTTCAACAGCAGCTCGTTGGCTCCCGACGCCTATAGGTAAGCCCAGCTCCTCAGCTGCATTTGCTAATCGTTGATTAACGCTCTTGGTCTTTGGGTGCCCTCCAGTCATCGCTGCAATGACTAGTGGTGCGCTCGCTCGCAGTCCAAAGAAATTGATGTTTAGATCAATTCTGTCTTTATCAATCTCGGGCAATGCATTGTGAATGAAATCTATGTCCTCAAACATTGTTGACCGCTGACACTGAACCTCTTCATCAAGGCAGATCTCGATATGTTCGATTTTTCTACGTTTTGTCATGGATGCTTCAGATACATCATCATCAACATCGGAATCATCTAACGGCCTTCCTTCAACCATCGCAGTATCACCGATTGTGAACTAGATTGAATGAAAGTACAGATAGGAGTTGTGGTCGGGGTTCAAAAGCATCAATGATTCAATTTGTTGCGTGATGCGAAGACTTTATTCACGGACTAGACTCAAACGCAGGTTAGTGTGGTGCCCATGGCTGACGAGGAAAAGATCCGAGTTGAAACTCCTGATGAGGATGAAGTTGCTGAAGAGAGAAAAGGTCTCCTCAGGCCACTACCCTCTGCTGAAGAACCTAAATACTCCAAGGGAAAGGAACGTCCCCAACCCATTGTCAGGGTCCTTGGCATTTCAATGAGAGAAAAAAGAAAAGACCTATTGATGCTTATTTTGATTCCAGCTATGGTAGCTCTCATTGACACGACCATCTATTCCTTTGTAGTCACGGCATCAGTAGAAAGCTCCGCTCTGTTTCTATTCTTCCTACCTGCGATTATCGCTATTCCAATAGGACTAACATCCTCAGAAGCTGGAAGCGCACTAATTGGAGGTTTTTTGGGAGCAATTTTCTTCCTGATATTTATCATCACATTCCTAGCATCACCAGCGATAATTGTCCCTCATTTAGGACTTGGTAATTTCATAGTAAGTGGATTTGCAATCTCACTTGCTTACTTCATACTTATGACCCTTGCAACGGTGCTTGGTTCAGTGATCGGTATAATCATTCGCGAATTCTTCTGAGTTCAAAATGAAAACAATACCTCCCAAACCTCGATAAAGCACACCCAGTGGCCATCTCCTCTGAGCGTAGATTATATTAGTGGCATTCTTTTTGGTACGTTCGCATGAAGCGGATAGGCGTCCTCATTAGTGGACGTGGCTCTAATCTTCAGGCATTGATTGACGCTCAGGCTCGGGGAGAACTGGGTGGCGAAATAGTCATAGTTTTGAGTAACAAAAGTAACGCACTTGGTCTTGAAAGAGCTCGAAAAGCAGGGATTCCCACAGAAGTGGTAACTAAAAACCTTCATCCGGACCGAGAGAAATTTGACAGATATGTGATGCAAGTTCTTGATGAATACAAAGTGGAACTTGTGGTACTCGCAGGATTCATGCGCATCCTGAGCGATATTTTTGTGAAATCATACACTAACAAGATAATCAATGTTCATCCCTCACTACTCCCATCATTCAAAGGTGTGAAGGCACAATGGCAAGCAATCGAACATGGTGTCAAGATTGCTGGATGTTCCACACACTTTGTGACTAGTGAAATGGATGATGGACCAGTTATTCTTCAGAAATCAGTACCTGTTTTTGAGGATGACACAGGGGATTCACTTGCTAGTAGGATACTACCCCTTGAGCATTCAATTTTGGTGAGTTCGGTCCGCCTGTTTTGCGAGGAACGGCTTCGTGTCGATGGGAGGAGAGTAAGAATCATAGAGAGTTGATGAGAATGTGTGGAGTGTTGGGAATTCTAGGAGAATTTTCTTTGAGTGGTGCGAGAGACCTACTACTCTTGTTAACACATAGAGGGCAGGACGCCTCAGGACTGCTATGGATGGAGGGTGATGATGTTAACGTGGCGAGGGCAATGGGTAGTCCAGCGAGAATTAAGCTCCCCGCTGAAATGAGTCATTTCATTCTTGGTAGCACTAGGTATCCAACTGTGGGTCGTCGAGTAGCTTCAGAAGATGATTTGCAGACTTTTGTTGGACCGTTTCATCACGGGTCTGTGTCACTTACGCATAATGGGAATATAACGAATCTCAGCACACTATCGTCAAGAGAGTATGATTGTGACTCTGAGTTTCTTACAGAGAGGTTGTCATGCAACATTGAGGCATGTGACGGGAATCTAGCAAAAGCATTCAAGGTCTTGGAAACAGAGGTCGATGGAGCATTTAGTGTGGTTGGAATCTTTGACAACAGACTGTTTGCTTATCGGGACAGCAGAGGATTCAAACCTCTAGTTTTTGGTCGAAATGGCGACACCACGATTGTTGCATCAGAAAGCACAGTTCTTGATATGGCGGAAGTAACGCTTGAACGTGACGTATATCCAGGAGAGCTATTAATTTTCGACAAAGGTGGTGTCATGGAGTCACATTCGATTTTTCAGAACGAACTACATTCTCATTGTTTCTTCGAGTACGTTTATTTTGCGCATCCTGCAGCCATGTTGGAGAATCAGCTTGTATACGACGTGAGATTCAGATTGGGCAGAGCTCTTGCGCAGACTTTTCTTCGCCTAGGCCTTGAACCCCCAGATTATGTTGCCCCAGTTCCGGACACAAGCAGACCAGCTGCGCAAGCTATGTCAGAGGTTCTGCAGGTCCCCATGAGAGAGATTATTCTGAAGAACCGATATCTTGGCCGAACATTCATCATGAGGTCGCAGGAAGAAAGAGACTCCGTTGCACATAACAAATACATCTACCTGGATGATAAAATCAATGGAAAGAACATTCTAGTTGTGGATGACTCCATAGTGAGAGGGACCACTGCAAGAAAGATAGTACGAGACCTCAAGAAACGTGGGGCAGTCAAAGTATACTTCGCTGTCACCTGTCCACCACAAACCCACCCCTGCTATTATGGAATTGATATCTCAACAGATCGAGAATTAATAGCTTCGACATCTAGTATTGAGGAAATTGCAGATTTTGTGCAAGCAGATGCCTTAGTCTATCAGGAAACCATAACACTCGAAAACGCAATTGGGCTCAAGGACCTATGTGTGGCATGTCTGGATGGGAAATATCCTACTGAGTATGCACAAAGGATTCGTGAGAAGGTTCAAGAGATTGGAACTACAACTACAGGGCGTGATTATGAGAGGGATTTGTCAGAATGAAGATTGGAACAATCGCGAGTCATAGTGCCCTGAACATCATCTCAGGTGCAAGGGTAGAGGGGTTTGAAACAGAACTATACTGTCCCTCAAATCGCGTGGCATTCTATAGTTCATTTGGTCTTGAGAAGTCAATTGTTGAAATCGAGTCGTTTGAACAGATTCTGGAACTGGATCTCTCAGATGTAATCTTGGTTCCTCATGGGTCATTTGTTGCTTACATCGGAGCTGACAAGATTCTGAAAGCAGACGTGAGGATGTTTGGAAACAAAGAGCTTCTAAGATGGGAGGAAGACCGGAAACTAAAATCCAAACTGATGAGAGAAGCTGGTTTCAATCTACCTGTGGAATACGCTTCTTTAGAAGACATCGATAGTCCGGTCATCGCTAAGACGCACGGAGCTGCGGGGGGTAATGGTTATTTTATAGCGAAGACCGCTGCTGAAGCTCAGAGGAAAGCAAATTCCTCCATCGAATACACATTCCAAGAGTACATTGTTGGAACCAAAGTCTTTGTTACTTACTTCAACTCTTTGGCAAAAAGGAGAACAGAAGTCTTTGGAGCTGACATAAGATACGAAACAGATGCTGACGCCAATCTTCGGTTCGATGACACGCCAAGTTTCATTGTGATAGGAAATATTCCAGTTGTGCTGCGCGAGTCGATGCTAGGCAAATACTTTGACATGGGAGTGGCTTTTGTGAACGCTTTCAAGCGCCTTTCGAATCAGGATTTGAGCGGACCATTTTGTATCGAAACAATCATTGACAAGGAGCAAAAGATCCATAGCTTTGAATTCAGTGGGAGAATAGTTGCTGGAACCAATATCTGGATACCGTCATCCCCATATTCGTATCTTCAGTTTGGTGAAGCTGTGTGGATGGGTCGGAGAATAGCTATCGAGATACGAGAACTCATGGACCAAGGAAGATTGGACGAAGCACTGCGGTGAAAAATGATGAATGGTGAAAAATTACCAACAATCGGGATGATCGGTTCTCATAGTGCTGAAGAGATTGGTGTTGCAGCACGGTCTCATGGTTTTCATACAGTCATTGTATGTCAGAAGGGACGCGAAAAATTGTATTCCCATTATAACCAACATCTCTACGATGACATCATTGTTCTGGACCATTTCAAGGACATTCTTCGAGAGGACATCCAGAATAGACTACTAGAATTAAACACACTATGGATTCCCAACAGATCATTCTCGGTCTATATCGGATATGATGAAATTGAGAATGAGTTCAGAATTCCTCTCTATGGAAACAGGATGATACTGCGTGTGGAAGAGAGAGGGTTTCCAAAGGACCAATATTGGTTACTCAAAGAGTCAGGTATTAGAGTCCCCCAATCATTCACCCCAGATTCGATTGACAGACTGGCTATTATCAAGGTCCAGCAAAAAGACAAGCCATTAGAAAGAGCATTCTTCTTTGCCAATTCACCTTCTGATTATGAAAAGGAGAGCACCTCATTGATCGAAGATGGTGTAATTTCGGAAGAAGACTTGAAGAAGGCAATCATCGAGGAGTTTGTGCTTGCTCCTCGATTTAATGCAAATTTCCAGGCCTATGGTATGAACCATCTTTTTGGTAATCTTGATCTTGTAGGCTTCGATGACCGAATTCAGACCACACTGTCAGGATTACTTAACCTTCCGGCAAAGGAACAGATGAAACTCGAAGTTAAGGTGGTGAATGAAGAAGTGGGTCACAAAGGAATAACAATGCGTGAGAGCAAGAAATCACTTGTCTACGAGGCAGCAGAGCATTTGCTCGAAGGTGTGCAGAAACACTTCCCACCCAAGATGATAGGTCTCTTTTCGCTACAGGGAGCGATAACGGACGAATCCGAGTTCATTGTCTTTGATCTTAGCCCGCGCGTTCCTGGTGCACCATGCGTTGGTCCCACAAGTCCAGAGATGAGACGATTATCTCTCAAGTTCAAGTCTGATATACGATCACCTCTCGATCTCTGCATGATAGATATCAAAGCCGCAGCAAAAAGTGGGAATATCAAAGAGGTGTCGACATGATTAAAACCAGCTCAAATTGCGACAAATTCAATCCAACGGAGATGACAGCATGAAGCTGATTCATGAAGGAAAAGTCAAGAAAGTCTTCCAAGACCCTGGTTCCACAGATAGAGTGGTCATTGAATTCACAGACACTGTCACAGCAGGTGATGGCGAGAAGAAGGAGGAAATTGAGGGCAAGGGAGAGCTTGCGTGTAGAATGACCGAGTATCTACTTGGATATCTTGAGGGAAAAGGTATCGATACACACTTTGTAAAGCCCCTTGATGGTCCGCAGATGTTAGCAAGGAAGGTTGACATCTATCCCATGGAAGTGGTTTGCAGAAACATTGCTGCAGGTTCTTTTTGTCGACGATATGGAGTCGAAAAAGGAACAGTTCTAGAAAAACCTCTTGTTGAGTTTTTCGTTAAAGATGATAACCTACATGATCCATTGATCACACCGGAAGCTATCATCAGTCTCGGACTGGTATCAGATAAGAATCTACAATTCATGCGTTCAGTCACCCTCTCGTCAAACTACTATCTTGTAGAGCTATTGAAACAGCAGGGTCTCACTTTGGTGGACTTTAAACTCGAATTTGGTTGCACAGAAGCTGGACACATCGTCATTGCGGATGAGCTCTCAGGTGACACAATGAGAGTTTGGGATGAGAAGTCAAAATCCCTGGACAAAGATGTGTTTCGCGAAGATAAAGGAGATCTCATTGAGGTCTATTCAAAACTCGTTGACTCACTGTTGAGTGCTAAGCCAGAGGATGTAAGTAACCGAAACGAAATGATTCAGGTAGTGGTCCAACCAAAGAGTGGAATAAAAAACCCACCAGGAGAAGTAACCAAAAAAGCATTGATTCGGTTGGGATTTGGTGAAGCAGAGGAAGTTCGAGTAGGAAAGATCTTCAACATTTTGCTTCAAAAACCTGTGACTTCTGAAATTCTTAACCAACTCAGTATCATGAACATCAAACTACTATCAAATCCTATATCAGAGAAACATGAGGTGAGTCTCGACTAGTGTCAATCGCAGTGATTCGTTTTCCGGGGACCAACAATGAAAATGATGTATTAAGGGCACTCGAACAGATTCCAAGAGCTAAACCGTACCTCGTGCCCAGTAGAAAAGGTCTTGCGGGTCTGAAAGATGCAGATGCGGTGGTTATTCCGGGTGGTTTCTCTTATGGAGACTACTTGAGGGCGGGAGCTATAGCTTCAGTTGAGGTCATTGTTGAAGGTATCCGAGATCTAGCGGATGATGGAAAACCAGTTCTTGGAATTTGCAATGGATTTCAGATTCTTGCTGAAACGGGATTATTACCTGGAGCTTTGTTACCAAATCAGTCAGCTCGATTCATTTGCAAGTGGGTCTATCTAAAAGTAAGTGAAGAAGTTTCATTATTCACAGAGAACATGGAGAATGCAGTTATTAGATTACCAATAGCCCATGCAGAGGGTAATTACTTCTGTCCTGATGACTACTTGGTTGCATTGAAGGAGGAAGGACGAATACCATTTAGGTATTGCGACGCACAAGGCGAGGTCGCAGAAAATTGCAATCCAAATGGGTCAATCGAGAATATTGCAGGAGTAACAAATCAACGAGGTAATGTGCTTGGAATGATGCCACATCCAGAGAGAGCTGCAAGACCTATCTTGGGCTCTTCAGATGGGTTGCATATTTTTGAGAATTTTGTGAGGGCAGCAAAATGATCACAAAGGAGGAACTCCAACATGCGACGAAGGTTCTTGGACGTGAACCTACCAAGACCGAGCTCGGAATGTTGGATGTCTTGTGGTCAGAGCATTGTAGCTATAAGAGTAGCAAAAGGTGGTTCTATCTTTTCAAGACAAAAGCTGATAATGTCGCTCTTGGAATTGGAGAGGGTGCGGGACTTGTTGACATAGGTAGGGGATACTATGTGGGAGTAGCAATGGAGTCCCACAATCATCCAAGCCAGATTGATCCTTACAATGGTGCCGCAACTGGAGTTGGTGGAATTATTCGAGATGTCATATCACAGGGGTGCAAGGCTGTAGGTCTGATGAATTGCCTTAGATTCGGCCACCCTAACAAACCCCATAACGCGTATCTGCTCGAGAATGTCGTTCGAGGAATCTCTGATTATGGAAACAGTGTCGGAATACCAGTAGTGGGTGGTGAGATTGAGTTCGATGAGTCATACGATGACAACTGCCTGGTCAACGTAGCTTGCATAGGATATGTCAAACCTGAAAAGGTTGTGCGCAGCAGTGCTAGAACTCCAGGGCATTATCTTGTCATGTTTGGCTCGACTACCGGTCGCGATGGTATTGCAGGTGTGAGTTTTGCGTCTGAAACATTTTCAGATGAAGAAGCAGAGAAACGAAGTGCGGTTCAGATTGGAGATCCACTAGCTAAGAAAGTAGTCATTGACACACTGACTGAGCTAATTGATGAGGAACTGATTGACGGTCTCCAAGATTTCGGAGGTGGGGGGATGACTTCAGCTGCAGGAGAACTAGCGCATGCAGGCGGAACTGGAGTAGAGATTGACTTGGAGAAAGTCCCTCTTAGAGAAGACGACATGGACCCATCCGAGATTGTCATATCTGAGTCACAAGAAAGAATGCTTGCAATCATCGCTCCTGAGAATCTTGATCGTGTCATTACCCTTCTGGAGAAGAATGACACGCCCTACGCAGTGATTGGGAAAGTCACTGATGATGGCTATTATACTGCTAAATATGAGGGAGAAGTTCTTGCGAAACTACCAATCAGTCTTCTCGTAGATGGATATCCTAATCCAGAGAGAGTCGAAGGTAAAATACCAGCTCAAACTGATTCTTTGACATGGTTCAAGGAACCAGAGGATTATCCAGAAACCATATTGACATTGCTTCAATCAAACAACATCTGCGACCGCTCTTGGGTCTACAGCCAGTATGACCAACATGTCCAGACAAATACTGTCATCGACTTGGGACAGAATGCTGGAGTCCTAGAGTTTCCTAATGGTAGACTTCTAGCCTTCACAAGTGACTGCAACTCATTCTGGTGTAAGCTAGATCCACAAACTGGAACCGCTAACTCTGCGGCAGAAGCACTGCGAAACATTGTCGCAATGGGAGCTCGACCTCTCTTCATCGCGGACTGTTTGAATTTTGGGAATCCAGAAAGACCAGAATCCTACGCTGAATTCGTTGAATCAGTTAGAGGATTGGGACGATTTTCTCACGACTTCGATATACCTATTGTGGGAGGGAATGTATCTCTCTACAACGAGTCGATGGTAGATGGGAAAAATAGAAGGATTAATCCGACCCCTCAGGTTATGATAGCTGGAATTTTCAATCAAGGATTTACACCAATTAAAAGAAATCTTGTGACTCCATGGGCTAATATATTTCTAGTTGGAGAAACATTTCCAGACCTTAATGGAAGCGAGTATCAGAGGATGGTATCGGGATCTGTAAAAGGTGAACCGCCAAAATACAGGCCCATCTGGGAGAAACGTTCAATGAATGTGATACTCGATGCGCATGAGAGAGGTCTCATCCGTTCATGTAACAATGTGGGTCGGGGAGGTATTGCTATAGCCCTCATGAAAATGGTAATGAAAAGCGAGTATGGATTTACACTCGATATGGACTACATTCCAGGAACGGTGAATAGTCTGGCCCAGGGTCTTTTCTCTGAAACCGCCTCTCGATATCTGGCAGAAGTCACTGAGAGTAATCAGCCTGAGTTCTTAAAATTAGTAGAAAAACATGAAACAACAGTTTGTGAACTTGGACTCACAACACAGGAACCCATTGCAGACTTTGGAAGATTCATGATTCCAATAGACAAAACAAAGTCCGCTTTCAAGAACGGATTTAGCAGGTTTCTGGAGTGATGCCAATTGTCGAGAGTTCTCATCATTGCCGGTAGTGCAAACGACAAGCCAATTGTTGAGAAGGCGACAGTAGTCCTAGATGAACTGGGTATTATCTATCGGGTCGAATATGCATCAGCTCATAGAGAGCCAGATAAGGTAAGACAGATTGTCACTTCCTGTAGTGAGGATGTTATCATTGCCATTGCTGGGTTAGCCGCTGCACTTCCAGGAGTAGTCGCATCACATACGCACAAACCTGTAATCGGAGTCCCAGTGAAGGTTGCTCTGGATGGACTTGATGCGCTCCTCTCAATGATGCAGATGCCAAAAGGAGTTCCAGTAGCTACTGTTGGGATAGACAATGGACAAAATGCAGCCCATCTTGCTGCGAGAATTCTAAATGTTTCTGGGACAAGACCACAAGAGGTGCCTCACTCATATGCAGAAGCAGGTGTGGATGAGGTGAAGATTGCAGATGTACTCAAGATTCTTGGTAAGTATGTGAAAGAGTCATTTGAGCATGGAGAAGTAATGCATGAATATGGTCACTATGCAAACACCGTGAAGATAAAGGATGACCTCTGTCTTGCGCTATCAACAGATGGTGTGGGAAGTAAGATTCTAGTTGCTGAGCTTGCCAATAAATACGACACCATTGGTATTGATTGTGTCGCTATGAACGTGAATGACCTGATTTGTGTTGGCGCGACACCTGTCGGATTTGTCGACTATCTAGCGATGGAAAAGCCACTGGCTGCAAATATCGTAGCGGAGATTGGAGCAGGACTGCTTGAAGGTTGCAGAGAATCAACGATACCTATTCTTGGAGGAGAAACCGCGATACTTCCAGATATGATTCGGGGAGTAAAGAGTAATGGACTGGATCTTGCAGGGACTGCTGTTGGACTTAGCCATCCTTCAGAGTTGATTGATGGAAGTTCTATCAAAGGGGGTGATGCAATTCTTGGTGTTTCTTCCAGTGGTCTGCACTCAAATGGATTTACACTAACACGAAAAGTGCTTCTATCAAAATACAAGATAACTGACAAGCTGCCTTGGGAAACTCCAATTGCTGAAGAACTCCTCGAGCCCACTCGCATATATGTCCCCCATTTTAAAGCACTCAAAAAAGAAGGAATTGATATCCGAGGTCTTGCGCATATCACAGGCTCGGGCTTTAGAAAGCTGATGCGCCTTGGACATCATCGGTACAAGATCGAAAAGTTCCCGGACATTCCATTGATATTCCAACTTATCCGTGAGGTAGGGAGGATTGAGATGTCTGAGATGTTCACTACATTCAACATGGGTATAGGATTGATAGTGATAGTACCAGAGAGAGAAAGTGTGAGAGCTCTTAATGTCCTGAACCAGATACATGAAAGCTATAGTTTGGGAGTCATCGAAGAGTCAAAACACGGCGTGGTTGAGATATCACAATATGGGGTGACAATCGAGTGACACGTGTGCTGTTAATAGGTAATGGAGCGAGAGAACATGCTATCGCCACAGCATTGGTTCATTCAGGTGTTGAAATAATAGCACACATGGACAGAATGAATCCAGGTATTGCAAAGTTAGCCAACAAAGTGTCAATAAACTCCATTCTTGACTTTAGGAAGCTACCGGACCTTAGTGGGATAGACTATGCCTTTATTGGACCTGAAGCTCCGTTGGCTAGTGGTGTTTCCGATTTTCTTAATGGACAAGGAGTTCCTTGCGTGGCACCAAGCAAGACCGCTGCAATGATTGAAACAAGCAAATCATTCGCAAGAAGAATACTGCAGGACACCACTCCAGACGCAAATCCAAGGCATTCGATTGTTAGGAGCCTTGATGATCTTAGAAGGTTTGAGGACGTCATAGGTGTTGAGAATATTGTTGTCAAGCCTGACGGATTGACTGGTGGTAAAGGGGTCAAGATCTTCGGAGAACACCTCCATTCACGCACAGAATTGGAAAAGTATGCTGTAAGAGAGTTGAGTGCAAAAGGTGTTGTAGTGTTAGAGGAAAAGTTGGAGGGCATCGAGTTCACAGTACAGGCATTTGTTGACGGTGCAAAATTAGTGACAATGCCATTAGTCAGAGACTACAAGAGAGCATATGATGGTGACAAAGGTCCAAATACTGGCTCAATGGGATCATACTCGACAGAAAATCATGGACTTTCTTTTGTTGATGAGGAAGATCTTTCAAAAGCAAAACTGATCATGCAAGCGACAATTGACAGGATTAAGAAGGTGACCCGAACAGAGTACAAGGGTATTCTCTATGGTCAGTTCATGAAGACAGAGACTCGAATCAAGGTCATAGAGTACAATGCTAGATTTGGAGACCCTGAAGCATTGAATGTATTATCAATCTTGAACTCATCAATGGATGTGATTTGCCAACAAATCATAGATGGTAGATTAACAAATGCATTCTTTGAAAAAGCTGCCACTGTCTGTGTCTATGTTGTACCAGAAGGATATCCTGAACCGGAGGTGATCAAAGACAGCCCAATTGACACGAGTGTTGCATCTACTGCTGATATTTACTATGCTTCTGTATATGAAAAGGATGGGCAAATCCTGACAACTGGAAGTAGGGCTGTTGGTGTGCTTGCCAAAGGAAACTCAGTTGCTCAAGCAAAAGAGATTGCATATGCTAATGCCTCAAGAATCAAGGGAAAGGTGAGATATAGATCGGATATTGCACAGGATGCTTAGATAGAGGCGATTGTCATGATTTCAAATGAACGGGTCCTAGTCATTGATTATGGAGGGCAATATACACATCTTATCTCGCGGCGTTGCAGGGAACTTGGCGTGTATGCTGAGATAATCCATCAAGAGTCAAAATTCGATGAGGACAGTTTCATAGGAGTGAAGGGGGTAATTCTTTCCGGAGGACCTCGGACTGTAACACCATCGGACCTTGACACGACATTCAAAGAGAATTTCGTTCAATTTCAAATGCTGAATATCAAAATATTAGGTATCTGCTTTGGTCATCAACTTCTTGCAGTCCATATGGGAGCCAAACTCGCAGCAGGTGGTAATCCAGAATATGGGTCGACTGATATTGAAACTGTTGGAAAAGAAATTCTCCTCCGAGGGCTTGATAAGAAGCAATCCGTTTGGATGAGCCACAGTGACGAAGTTGTTGAACTACCTGATGGAATGATTGTTCTAGCAAAGAGTGGTGACAACCGAATAGCTGCCTATTGTGATGATGCTCACAAGGTCTTTGGAGTTCAGTTTCATCCAGAGGTGACTCACACCTCAAATGGTATGACTGTACTCAATAGCTTTCTCAGGGAGATTTGCAGGTACCAAGAATTTTGGAAACCAGAAGATCAAATAGCGGATATACTCGACTATGTGAAGCGAACTGTCGGAGATGCTCGAGTCCTAATGGGAACGAGTGGTGGTGTTGATTCCACTGTTGCAGCTTATCTAATAAGAGAAGCTATCGGTAGCCATCTATTCTGTGTCTTCGTCGATAATGGTCTTTTGAGAAATGGAGAGAGAGAGGAGGTTGAATCAGCATTCTGTGAAATGGGCTTCGACAATTTTGTGACTCTTGATGCTGGTGATGAGTTTGTCGCTGCACTGGAGGGCGTTGAGGATCCTGAAGAGAAAAGAACGATAATTGCAGACAAGTTCATCGAGGTCTTTGAACGAAAAGCTAAGGAACTCGAGGAGGATTCTGGTCCCTTCGAATTCTTGGGCCAGGGAACAATATATCCCGACAGAGTTGAAAGTGCTGCAACAGGAAAAGACACTGCTGTCATCAAAAGTCACCATAATGTCCGTTTGCCAGATTGGATGAAGCTGAAACTAGTGGAACCTTTGCGTAATCTCTACAAAGATGAGGTTAGACAGGTGGGTCTTAAAATCGGAATCCCAAAACGTATGATTGAACGCCAACCATTTCCGGGACCATCTCTAGCTATAAGAATTGGTGGACTAGTAACTCACGAACAGCTTACCCTTCTTCGACAGGCTGATTCTATCCTGCAAGGAACACTCGTAGCTGACCCGATGTATCCATCAATCTGGCAATCATTTTGTGTTCTTCTCCCAATCAGATCAGTCGGTGTTATGGGAGATGAACGCACGTACGACCAAGCTATCGCAATCAGGATTGTTGAAAGCAGAGACGCTATGACTGCCTCAGTAAGTACACTACCTTGGCCAGTTCTCCTCAAAGTCGCATCTAGGATTGCCAACGAGGTCGAGGGAATCAATCGAGTAGTCTATGATCTAACCTCTAAACCTCCTGGTACAATAGAGTGGTACTAGTTTTAATTCTAAACCACAGACTTAGAAGGGAGGGTGTTGACCTATTTCAGAGGAATGCAATTATGAGAGGCAAGCTAGTCTATCCATATTCTAATGCATTACTGGAGTATGAATTCAAAAAAGATCATCCATTAAAACCGGATAGACTTAAGCTGACCTACATACTCTCTGAACTACTTGGATTGATTGACAGAGTAGACCTACAGGAACCAACACTTGCGACGAGAGCAGATTTGGAGCTCTTTCATTCTCCAGAGTATATCGACGCTGTAGAGGATAGTGGAACTAACAACAACATTCACCCTCAGTATGGTTTAGGGACAGCAGACAATCCCGTTTTTCCGCTGATACATGAAACTGGAGCGAGGTATGTTGGAGCAACATTGGATGCAATGAGAGCGATGATAGATGGAGCGTCCAATGCGTTCTGCATTTCAGGAGGACTTCATCATGCCCATAAGAGCCAAGCATCTGGCTTCTGCATCTACAACGATGTGGTGATAGCAATCAATATGCTTCATAAAAAGAAGAAAGCTAAGGTTTTGTACTTCGATTTTGATGCGCATCATGGTGATGGAGTCCAGACTGCGTTCTATGGTTCTAAAGATGTTATGACAATTTCTGTGCATCAAACAGGCAAAACTCTCTTTCCAGGTTCTGGTTTCATCTATGAAACCGGAGGTGCAGAGGGGGCGGGATATTCGGTAAATATACCACTTCTCCCTGGAGCAGGAACACCAGAATTAATCCGAGTGTTTAATGACGTTGTTGTTCCACTCTTCGAATCATTCAACCCCGATCTTCTTGTTACACAACTAGGTGTTGATGGACACTATCTAGACCCACTAGCCAACCTGGCGTTCACATCCCACGGATATGAAACTGTTGTTCGGGATTTAAGAGATATGGCAGCAAAATCCTGCGACATGGGCTGGTTAGCAGTGGGTGGAGGAGGTTATCACCCTGTCAATGTTGCACGTCTGTGGACTCTCTTTCTGGCAGTGATGCTTGATGAGGATGTGCCACGAAAAATACCTGATGAGTTCAAGCATGTGTGTCATCAAATGGGCTATCGTGACATCCCTGAACTGATGAGAGATGAAGATGAGGTTGTCCAAATGTACTTGGAAAGAGAATATGTTACATTGGACTTGGAACGAGTACTTCGAAAAGTGAACGAGCTAGTCTTCCCATATCATGGTCTCTAGACACCATCAGTTGACGTGAGAGCAACATCAATCCACTTTCGTATCATCTTAACAACCAAATCTGATGCAGTAGCCATTATCACTGAGTCGGCATCTTCACTTAGTAATGAGGATGGATCTACTCCTGATTTTGCTACTCTAAGAAGTGAAGGATAACAAAGAAATCCCAGCCCTTCAACAATGTCTAGATTGTCAGAACCACTCACCTTCAATCTGGTGCCTAATACTTCGTAAGGGACAACCTTTGGATCACTGTCACAGATTGCAACGAGTGTTTCATTGTCTGCAACAATGGTCACGTCTGGCTCAATGCATTCATCATAAACTGAAATCTTCCCTCTATCAAAGACTACAGAGTATTCGTCATTGGTATCTGAGGTCCTAAGACAAATCGTAAGGTCCTTGAATGAGTCAGTCACTGAACTTATGTGTTCTTCGAACTCATCCTCTGACATTTTATGGAGTTCTTGTGCCTTCTCAACACTCACATTTAAGGCTGCTCGACATCCATCAACCACTGGTCCTAGGTATTCCATAAGCATGAACTGATCAGTGTTGATGTTTTGAGAGATATGACGTAGACTTCTCCCAAGACTCTTTGGTTGCTCATCATCACTCATTTAATCAGCTCAAACGGAAGTAGCCATCGTAGTATTTAGAGGTGCTGATTAAGTGGGTATTCGTAACACATTGATAGAAAAGTGATTTAGTGAACCAAAACACGGGTTGTCTGATGACCACGGATATACACACTCATCTAGGAATGGGTCATAATGAACTTGCAGAGGTCACCATCGACAACTTCACAGAGCATGTGGACATACTCATTTCAAGAATGGACACATTTGGTATAGATAGGGCAGTCTTGACACCTCATGAGCCATTCATAAGTACAGATCTCTACCTTGAAGCTACAAACATCTATCCAGACCGATTATTCTCAGCATGTTCTATTGTTCCAAGACCAATGGATCTTGCTAAGAAGAAGCTTCATGAATATATTGACAAAGGATGTAAAGCTCTAGTTCTCGATGAAAACACCTATCATCCCAGAGACCCTGCTGCAGAATCTTTGCTCTATGAGGCGGTTAGAAAAGAATTACCAGTTTACATAAACAATGACATCATGACTAGTGAAACCATAACGTTCTTGGATCGAACCTCAATCCTTCATGCTGATGGGAAGTTTGTGATTCTGAATATGGGCGGATTGTTTGGATTCCCTCAGATCATTCCGTTGATGTCAAGACCAAATATCTGGCTTGAGTTGTCTACGACATTCTTCAAACTGGTTGAGTCTCCTCTACGAGTGTTCCTTGACGCTGTGGTCCAAGACTTCGGAGTACGCAAACTTGTCTTTGGATCTGGTTACCACAGCCAGTACCCCGATCTGATGGCTGCCTTGAACATGATTGATTTGAATATTGAAACAAGTAGACTCATCATGAAGGAGAATGCATGGCTTATACTTGGTTTGGCATTCTTTTGATTCTAACCAGACAGCACCGTCTGATGCAATAGAAGCTCAATGTCTTCTGACCGAGGAAGTCCGATCAACTGTGAATTTCCAATCAATATCAATGGCAGTGCGATGACATTCAAAGCTTCAACTATCTCTGGTTGTTCATCCACAGATGTTTCAACCACTTCAATGGGAACGTCAAACTTGTGAAATTTCCCAGCAGCCTCTCGAGCCGCTTCAAGAGCCTCGAAGCAAAACGCGCAAGAGGAGCTAGTAAAGACATTGATCTTTAGTGACTCTGAATTGTCGAAGAATGTATCCAACATATTCAACCTAGCTAATTCATTTCCACGCATCATATGCTCGTACTCCAAAGATGTATGTACTGTAGTTGTTCACTCGTCCTACTCTGCGAAGACGGGTGGTTTCAAACGAACATGTTCTGACACAGAGTCAACAGCTCTTAGTGGGATAGCCTCCCAGGATCCATTTTGCTCTGGTTGATTTCCACGTTCAACAATGACAAGAGGCCCATTGGATTCATCAAACCACACCTTCTTGACTTTGCCAAGGGGGAATCCTCTGAAGTCAGTGACGATCTTTCCTTTCAGTAACCATTTCATCTCTTCGCTTTCCATTGTGCTCAACAAGATGATTGCTACTTAGATATAGAAGAGCGTGTGTACTACGTGGACTATTCGAGCGTAACACTGACTTGGGTTGAAAAATCAAGCCTCATTCGCTTTTATTTTTCAGAATATTCATCCTGATTCTCTTCTTCATCATAGCCCCACTCTACTATAGTGTCACTATCAGTAGGCAGGAATGTACCGGGAACAATATAACCAGCAATACCCATAATCAGACCGAGGATGTTCATCGAGCCTCCAATAGTAATCCAAAGTCGAGAATCACTAATTTGCTTGAGCCCTAGGTCAATCAGATTGACGCCATCGAGTTGGTCTATTCTGACAGTATAGTTACCATATGGTATATCGATTAAAGTACTGCCCTCATAGAAGATTGCATCGGGCGTCTCAATCAGATTATCTTCATCTAACGTTAAATTAACAATGATCGTATCTAGAGATGCATTCTCAAATAGAACCAATCCTATGTTCACTACCGATGAGTTTCCGGGTCTCAACGAAACAGAAACCTCAAGCTGTTCATGGTATCCATCTTTGGCCCAAATGTCAAAAGTCCGTTGTTCATTTTCAGTGACCGAGAAGTTGATGTAGTGATATGGTGATGTGTATACAATAGCCCCACCAATGAGAATGATTATCGCACCACCGAAGTAGAGAAATGCTTTCTTACTAAACCAAACACTGCCCATCGATTTCAACCGAATAAATGTCGTTGGTCTGAGAATATAGATGTAACGACCTATGTAATCACGTGATGAGGAATTCAAAAATGACCGATTTCATATGTCTTGCAGAGGTCCTTGATGACATTAGTAAGACAAAGAAACGGAACGAAAAAGTCACATTAGCGGCTGAGTTTCTACGTAAGGTCAACTTTGAGGAGATTAGTGTTGCCGCTCTCTTTTTGAGTGGAAAAGTTTTTGCTGAGAGTGATCCAAGGACACTCAATATCTCTTGGAGGGGATTGCTAAACACACTCAAGAAGGTTGCTGACATTGGCGACGAAGCAATTTCATCAGTGTATGAAGGAGACATTGGTGAAGCAGTCGCTAAGATTCTCGAAGATATGAAGAGCTCTCGTCAATCCACATTATTCTCTGAAACCTTGTCTATACTCTCCGTCAGCCAAACCTTGGACAAAATCGCTGCTGCACAAGGCATAGGATCAATGAAGGAGAAACTATCACTGCTCACAGGGCTCTTTATGGATGCATCCCCGAGAGAAGCTAGATATCTCACTGCCATTGTTCTTGAGGACATGAGGACTGGTCTATCAGAAGGTTTGCTCGCTGATACAATCGCAATAGGGTTCGACATAGAACCATCTCTAGTACGACGAGCTTGGAGTTTCAACGGTGACCTCGGAGTAGTGGCTAGACTTGCAGCCGAAGGAGGAGCAAAAGCACTTCAATCCGTCACAATTCAATTAATGCGAGGCGTTAAACCGATGCTCGCCGGTCCTATACAGGACATCAAATCACTATTTGAGAATCATCCAGAGGTGTTCTCGTTTGAGTTCAAACTTGACGGTGCGCGAGTTCAGATTCACAAGAAGGAAAGTGAGATTCGTCTATTCTCCAGAAGATTAAGTGATGTGACGGATAGTCTCCCTGATATTGTTGACCTAATCAAAAAGAGTGTCAAAGCTGATGATGCCATTCTTGATGGTGAGGTTCTTGCTGTGGATGACACAGGAAAACCGTTTCCATTTCAGACGGTGATGAGAAGGTTTGGACGAACCCGGGATATCGAAGATGCTTTCAAAGACACACAACTAGTACTCATTGTCTTTGATTTGCTATTCCTAGATGGTACACAGCTGGTCGACGAAACTTACATGAACCGCAGGAAAAGGTTGGAAGAAATAGTTACATCTAATCTGCTTGTTGATAGAGTTGTAACAAATGATGTTTCCAGGGCAGAGGACTTCTTTGAAAAGAGCCAACAATTAGGCCATGAAGGTCTGGTAGCGAAAAGTCTTGAATCCCCATACACTCCAGGATCTAGAGGTAAACATTGGTTTAAGATTAAACATACACTGGAAACTCTGGATCTGGTCATCGTCGCTGCTGAATGGGGGCATGGAAGACGAAAAGATTGGTTATCCGACTATCATCTTGCTGTACTCGATGAAGAGTCGGGAGAGTTCTTGGTTGTTGGGAAAACATACAAAGGATTCACTGATGATGAATTTAAGGAGATTACAAAGACTCTGCTAGAATTAGAGGTGTCTTCGCATCGGCATGTAGTTCAGGTAAGACCAGAAATTGTCGTAGAAGTGATAGCTTCAGAGGTTCAAGAGAGTCCAACTTATGAATCTGGATTGGCGTTACGGTTCGCACGGATAAACAGAATTCGTGAGGACAAAGGGCCAATGGATGCTATGACATTGCAGGAGCTAAAGGCAGTCTATGATAAGCAGTTCCGCTACAAAGCACGCTGAAACCAGTTTATATACGAACTATAGGTAACAAGACAGTGGAGCTGTTCGACAAATATCGGATAGCAGGGGGCATTTGATTGAGGGCGAAGGGCAAATCCCAGAGACTGTCACATCTAATTCCGAAGTTCCATTTCTGCTCAGTTCCATTGTTTCGAGAAGAACCTCTGATTAATTGGACTTACACGGACGCTGTTCTGTTCACTGCTTATGATGTATACCGGTCTCACGATTTCTGGTTAGATAAGGTCGTAAGCTCAGGTGCAACTCTTAAAGAAGCGTTAGTAGACCTCGGTTTTCCGAAGGCCAACTCACTTGTGGTTGACACAGGTGTTTTTGAAATGGAAGCAAAGAAAGCAGGTATATCTAGAGATCTTGGAATCGACATAGACATTGAATTGACAAATGCTCAGATCTTCGAAGCATACGAGCTATCAGGTGCTGATTTCTATGTCGCACCAGATGAGATCATCCTTCCATTGGATAGTCCTGAGGTTACAAACAGGAAAATTAAGATCATAAAGTCAAATCTATTGGAGCTACTGGAGATGATACCAGCCCCACAGATCATCTCAGTAGTTCAAGGCCACCAACAAGAGGTTGTTAATGACCTTCTGGACTTCTATCGGGAAAATGGGATAAGATATTTCGCTATTGGGGGAGTGATTCCTTTATATCATTTTGATAAGCAATTGCTAGAGAAGCATTTGGACTATGTGAGGATGTCAACGAGAAATGAGTGGCTCCACATTTTTGGATTACCTAGCATATCATTGCTATCGTATTATCTACAAAGAGTGAGAGTTGATAGTGTTGACACATCAACCATTACCTATCTTACTGCGCGTCGGAAGTATCTCGTTGGTCTAAAATCCGAACCTATTCGATTGGCAGATTTCGAGGAATGCTCTTGCCCAGGATGTCATGTTCTGTCTAGAGAAACGTCATCTAGGAGTAAAGCTTTCTTCGCAAATCTGTATATTCACAACATATTGACTGCTACAAGAGAGAGCATGAGGAAGTATAATCCCATACCAACCATGCCAAAGCAGAAAAAAACAGTGAAACGTTCAGCAGGAAACTGGGAAACTCCTATTGATAATGGGAACTCAGATTGGAAGACAGCTGAAGAGGCTATTCAAGACCGGGAGCGAAGACAGTCCGTGTAAGAATATACATTGACCACAGCTTTTATAGGTACAACCTGTCGGGAATGGAATATACGCATAGGAGTACTCTGCTATGTGGCTAGAGATAACGTTAATCCCATTCATCATATTATTGATAGTATTCTTCATCTTCTGGATTGTCCATGAAGGTTCTAGGTGGCAGAAGCATCCACAATTTGGTGTCTTTGCTAGGTTCATCCAAAAGTCCCCAAAGAGAGAATTTCTTACATTCCTTGTAATGTTTATCCTAATGGTCCCATCGCTACTTCTTGTGATGACAGGGATGTGGTTGGACGCTCTTGGTACTGATCTTGGACCTCAGAGAGTTGATGTTGTAAACATTATGCTGATTATGTTCCTTGTGTTGGCATTCTCCTTTGTACCGATGTGGGGCTCCCTTGGTACATGGCGTAATGCTAGACGAGCCGAAGCTGAAATGAAGGTACGACCTACTGGAATGTAGGATTTCACTGGAAGTTGGCTGATAGTCCATATATATCGGACTATCCTGCCAATTTGATTTTCCAAGTCCTGAGGTGAGGAAGAATGACATTCACCCAACTGGCCGATGATATCTTCGTGGTCATTGGAGGTTCTTTCCCTAGGTGCAATACACTGGTTGTGGTTGCTGACGAGCTTGTGGTGATAGACCCAGGTTGTGCGATTGAAGACCTGCGAAGATTCATCATGTCACAGGACATGGAGATGCGAGACATTGACACCATAATCCTTAGTCATATACATCCAGACCATATCACACACGCAATGAGGATTAATAGACTCTCTAACTGTCGAATTGTAGCGAATGATATCACTGCACCTTTGTTTAATGAAAAGGAAGAGATGAAACGGTTTCTTGGTTTTGTCAAAACAAATCCAGTGCGTAAATTATGGGAGGACCTTGTGGATCAGAAGATGTACGGAGCATTAGAAGACGGGCGTGTGGATGAAATTGTGAGAGATGGCGACAAGTACAGTCTTGGCACTACTACTCTCAGGATGCTTTACACTCCTGGTCATCTTCCTGACCATATGTGCTTCGAGATACTTGAGCCAAACTTGGTGTTTACATCAGATATCGACCTTACTGAGTTCGGACCCTTTTATGGACATCCAAACTCATCGATACCTGACTTCAAGATGTCAATCCAAAAAATCATGCAGAACGAGTTTGATGGATTAATCAGTGGTCACCTTAAAGACCCGCTTGTTGTAAACTACAAAGAAAAGCTCACTTCATACTATCGTCAATTTGAAATTCGGGAAGACTTGGTGCTCTCAGCAATACTTGATGGAGCGAAAACAGTTCCAGAGATTATAGTTGATCCTATCATCTACCCGTCACTCACACACCCAGTCTTTATGCAATTTGAGAGGTGGATGATAGAGCATCATGTTTCCTCATTGATTGGTTCTGGACTTGTTGAAGAGAACAAGGGGAAACTCAGAGCTATCTAGAGTATCAATTCCATGTACTTTACATGCTTCTGAATTTGTGGAGGGGTTTCACCGCCTCGATATTTCCGAATGTCATGGAATCCCATCGATTTGTAAAGATGTCGAGCCGCTTTGAACGTTTCAGATGTTTCAAGCCGCAGTCTTGAAAATCCAAGTTCTTTTCCCTTTTCAATTAACTTGGTCAACAGGAGCCTACCAAAGTTCTGTCCTCTATGCGTTGGACGGATAAACATGCGCTTAATTTCTCCAATCCCAGGCTCAAGCTGCATTAATGCTCCCATACCTTCAGCTCTACCAGCGATTTCAAGAATAAAGACAATTCCTGTATGAGGTTCAATGTTGATGTACTCTTCAAGGTACTCCGTCACATATTCTTGAACTGATCTATCACTCGACGAACCAAGGTCAATATTGTGAATTTCCTTGAGGATTTTCGATACCCAAGTTACATACTCAACATTTAGGTCAAAGAATTGGTCTTTATGAGCTTTGTTTGAATATGGAACAAGCTTAGCCATGACCTCCAGCTCTATGGGGATTGTTCTATGAGTCAAAGTTAATAAGTGAAGACGATTGGTTGCATAACAATTGTTAATGATTTTGGTGTAGGACTTAAATGACCAGTAACAGATTAGCCCAGGAGAAGAGTCCATATTTATTGCAGCATGCAGAGAATCCAGTGGATTGGTATCCTTGGGGAAATGAGGCATTTGATCTAGCAAAAAGGGAGAACAAACCAGTCTTTCTATCTATAGGGTATAGCACATGTCACTGGTGTCATGTCATGGCGCATGAATCCTTTGAGGATGATGATGTAGCACAGTTAATGAATGATGCATT
The DNA here is from genome assembly GCA_048882325.1 of Candidatus Thorarchaeota archaeon. Lineage (GTDB taxonomy): Archaea > Asgardarchaeota > Thorarchaeia > Thorarchaeales > Thorarchaeaceae > SMTZ1-45. The sequence goes on from JBHLRS010000002.1 coordinate 135,069, forward strand.
TGTCAGCATCAAGGTAGATAGGGAAGAGAGACCGGACATAGATGGTGTCTATATGGATGTTGCCCAGATGATCACTGGGCGAGGTGGATGGCCACTAACAATTATCATGACACCAGACAAGAAGCCATTCTATGCAGCCACATATATCCCGAAAGAAAGCAGATACAATATGATTGGTATGAAGGAGCTTGTACCTCGCATAAAAGAACTCTGGGAAACTGATCAATCAAACATTGAGGATGTCATCGAACGGATTGAACAAGCACTCTCAGACTCCAAACGAGCTGGACAGATGGATGATCTATCTATTACCGAGGTGGACGAAGCGTATCAGCATCTATCCCAGCGGTTTGATGAAGAACGAGGTGGTTTTGGCTCAGCACCAAAGTTTCCGTCCCCTCACAATCTTATGCTGATATTGAGATATTGGAAGAGAACCGGGGATGAGAGAGCATTATTCATTGTGGAAAAGACACTACAGGCTATGAGGTCGGGAGGTATATTCGACCACATTGGTTTTGGATTTCATAGGTACTCGACAGATGCTGAATGGTTGCTCCCTCACTTTGAGAAGATGCTCTACGATCAAGCCAGTCTGATGATGGCCTACACTGAAGCATATCAGATAACAAAGAAGCGTGAGTATGCAGATACCGTTCGAGGCATCTTTGAATATGTTACTCGAGATTTGAGAAGTTCTGAGGGAGCATTCTATTCCGCAGAGGACGCAGATTCTGAGGGAGAAGAGGGGAAGTTCTATACATGGGCCAAGAGTGAGATTGATGAGGTTTTGGGGGAGGATCTCGCGCCACATTTCATTCGGATATACAACATACATGAAGAGGGCAACTTTGAGGACGAGGCCACTCGCACAATGACGGGGCTCAACATTCCACACCTCAGTGATTCTGTAGATCTCGATACTGAAATGACAAGACAAGAATTGGAACTCTTGCTGAGAGATGCAAGAGCAAAATTGTTCATACGAAGAGAAACAAGAGTGAGACCGAGTCTGGATGACAAGATTTTGACAGACTGGAATAGTTTCATGGTTGCAGCACTTGCAAAGGCAGGAGTCGTACTTGGAGATAGCGAGTTCATAGAGGCCGCTGAGAAAGCTCTTACATTTATCCTAGAAAGAATGCTCGATGAGAAAAGAGAGCTGTATCACCGATACAAGGATGGAGAAGTAGCTATTAGTGCATTCCTCGATGATTATGCGTATCTTGTCTGGGCGCTTCTTGAATCGTACGAAGCAACTTTCAAACCAGAGTATCTGGAACTTGCGAAAGATCTTAGTCTGGATCTGATAGCGGAATTCTGGGATGAGGAGAGTGGAGGATTCTATTTCACCGGAGTCAATTCGGAGAAACTCTTGGTGCGTAAAAAAGATGCATATGATGGAGCCATGCCATCGGGTAATTCAGTGGCTGCGCTAAACCTGATTAGACTGGCGCGTTTTCTTGGAGACCCAGATTTCGAAGCGCGTGCATCAGAAACAATCAAGGCATTCTCAGGTATAATCCAAAGAGTCCCATCAGGATTCTCAATGATGTTGATTGCTCTTGATTTTGCACAAGGTGAATCCTACGAAATAGTCATAGTTGGGGATCCAATGAAAGAAGACACGCATAAAATGCTTGACACATTACGGGACTATTACATCCCTAACAAAGTGATTCTCTTGAAGGGAACCACGCTTCAGTCAGACGAGGTGTCCAGACTAGCCCCCTTCGCAAAGTTTCATGACTCACTTGGAGGAAAGGCCACAGCTCATGTTTGCATAGATTACAACTGCAAGCTTCCTACAACTGAGATTGACCAGTTGCTCAAATTACTAGGCATCGATTCATCATGACTACTGTGATGGTTTGCGTTTCATCCAAAGAACAACACCAATAATCAAAATCGCAACAACACCACTAGCAACAACAATGACGGGACCATACACAGTTAGAAAGTCATTTGGCCAAATCTCAGCTAATGCATCTCCAGCAGCCTTCCACGAGTCTGCGATGATAAGAAGATCTGCTGAGATAGCGTTCAAGGTGGATTCAAATGGAACGATCGCTGCATCAATATCTCTAGAGGCATTGAAGGATTCTGCTAGGTCAAGGAATGTGTTGGAAACAAATCCGGTTGCTTGTGATATATTTCCAGGGAAGATGAGAGATGAATTATCCGCCAGATTAGCGAACGCAGGTAGTGCATCCTGTCCGGCATCAATAAAAGATGTGAGGTCAATCCCGGGCACCAAGAGTGGGAAACTCTCAAGGGCGGTTCTATATGATAGATATTGAAGTGTGGTTTGTGCTTCCAGACCCAGCCCCAGGAAATAGAGAAGTGAGGTCTTGAAGTTAGTTTCATCAGTTATGCCATCAAACTCACTCAGAAATGACTTTAGTCCTTCAGCTGTGAAGTCCTCACTCATCTGACGGAACCCAGCCTGACCGAACCTGCCCACTATTGCATTAGGACTATTGGGAGCGTAGATTGATCCGACACCAAGAAGTTTGTCACGTACCATCCTGCCTAAACGCGCATCGGTTGATTCAGAAGGCGGTGTGTCAGGTAAGAACGTGTTAGATATGTAATACCTGTTTGACCAAGCATCAATTAGCGAGGTGAATGTAATTTTGGTGTAGTTTCCCCTACCATCATCTGGGTAGCCAAAGTTCTCACCAAATGAACCTACACCTGGATCAACAATCGTAACTGAGGTTTCGGTGTCATTATAGCCCACAATAAGTACAGCATGAGCGCCTCCGCTAACGCCTTGTTCACGCAGATAGTCATAATCAGCTGCAGGGAGAAACGCTGAATCCACACTGATTAGAAGGGGATAACCACTATCAATTGTACGCCTCATAAGACTAAACGCTTCAGCTTGTCCGTCCAAAACTCCAACCGTGAGTCCTTCTGCCTCCCACACTTGAACAATCTGTTCAAGATTAGGCACAGTATCTCCAAGATAGATTGTATAGTTAACACCATAGAGCTCTGCTAAGAAATGAGTTGGTTCCGCCTGAGTGTAAAGAGCGCCTGGAAACATAAGCATGGTATCATCAAAGCGGAAATAAGCGAATGAAAATCCGATTGTGGAAGCTGCAAAGACATCATACATAGTTAGGGAAACACCAGCATATTGCATCGCCATCGTTGTAGCAGCCCAAGCACAGAACCCGTTAATCTCTTGCCAGACATAGTCTTTGGCTGGGAGAAGCCCGCTTTCAGCGACAACAAACGTATAATCGGTATCGAGAATGGCAACTGGTTCTTGAGCTAGTATAGGCGTCACTAGGATAAGGGCAAGAAAGATTGCTGCAAGGGGATATAGCTTCACTGGTGTCCACTCAAAAGAGTTGAGTCTCTGACAAATCATAAGGATGTCGATAGGACAAACCATGTTCAAAGTAAGAAACCTTATTGCACGTGTTGAACTCTTTTTGACGCAGTCACAAGGTGAGCTCTTTGAGTCTAGGAAAATCAGAAGCAATGATATTTCTCATCGGATTGACTATTTTTGCCGCAGGAATCATTGTTCTTCTTCCGAATGAACCTATTACATACACCAGTGAGGTTGAGCTCGATCCTGGTTCATACCTTTTTAGAGGGAGTTTGGATGGTGCAGGCGATTACAACATTCACTCTCTGCGGATTCTTGCAGATCCGATTAGTATGCACATTGTTCTGAAGTGTGGGAACAATGATTTTGACATCTACGCTGGTTTTGGATATACTCCTACTGAGTCCATCTACGAATTCAGAGGGTTTGCAGCAGGTGGAGAGGATTTCACAGTTGATACCATTCAGGAGGGCCTTTGGCACATGATGGTTCACTCTTACTCAGGTTCAGGACAGTATGAATTACGGATAGATATCGAATACTGACTACTCAAACCCTAACAAGCTGACTAGTTTGACAACTTGATGAGAGTATTCGACATAAAAGAAGACTAAAAAGTCCTCCAAAGAGTTGGCCGCTGCAAGTGATGGTTTTATTGTAGCTACTCAATGACATAAACAGGAGCAAGTTTTGTTGAATTATCACCTAGTCCTCACCCGAAGATGCAATCTCAACTGCTTCTATTGTCATGGTGGGGAAGAGAGCGGTCCAGACACAGAGATACAATATTCTATCGAGGACCTTGCATCATTTTTGGCGCAGGATAAAGATGTTCAACTCATGTTGTATGGTGGAGAGCCTACTCTAAGAGTACCAATGATTATCGAACTGATGGACCGATTCCCAACTGCAAGATTCATGCTTCAGACTAATGCACTCCTCCTAGATCAAATTCCTGAAGACTATATCAAAAGATTTCATTCAATCCTAGTTTCTATTGATGGGACTGAAGAGACGACTGATGGCTATCGTTCCACAGGGGTATATCAGAAAGCCATTAGGAATGTTAGAAGGCTGAGAGAAACCGACTATGAAGGAGATGTAGTCGCCAGGATGGCAGTTTCTGAGCAGTCGGATATCTATAGAGATGTAAGACATCTACTTGAATTAAGAGACCCCCTCTTCGACCATGTTCATTGGCAATTGAATGTTGTTTGGGATGCAGAGAACAACTGGCAAGATTTTGACAGGTGGGTTGAAGAAAACTATAATCCTGGAATTACTCGACTCGTTGAAGAATGGGTAAGTAAAATGGAAGCAGGTGTCGTTGAGGGAATTGTCCCATTCCTCCCACTCATGCACACCTTAATCACAGGAACACCATCCGAGATGCGATGTGGTTCAGGGCTGGATACTTTTGCCATTCACGTTGATGGAAAGATAGGAATCTGCCCAATCTCACCGGATTGGGAGTTCTCAATCGTGGGAGATATTTGGGATTCAAGTCTAGTAGACTTAGAGAATTGTATGAGGGTTGATGAACCCTGTCCATCCTGCGAGGATTATGGGATTTGTGGAGGTCGTTGTTTATTCGCAAACAAACAAAGACTTTGGGGAGAAGATGGGTTTGAGAAGATATGTGACCTCTCAAGACACCTCTTTGATACTCTGCGGAAACATGTTCCCAAGGTTGTCGAGCTCATTGATGCGGGAATAGTCACATTGGACGCTTTTGATTATCCCGAATACAACAACGGATGCGAGATTGTCCCTTAGGAAAGGCAAATATCTGAATATGTAACCACTGCGGAGGAAGATGATGACGTCGACTCGTGATGTACTGGATAGGCTTGCAGCTGGTGAGATAACAACAGAAGAGGCTGAAAAGGAACTCAAGTCTCTCGCCTTGACCAAAGTTGGGGATTTTGGCATGTTAGATTCAAATCGGCAAGAGAGAAGCGGAGTCCCAGAAGTGGTCTATGCTGAAAGCAAGACAGTAAAGAGTCTGGTGAAGATTGTAGATGCACTTGTGGAGAAGAATGGAGTGGTTCTTATCACTCGAATGACTCAACAGAAACTTGAAGGGTTGCAACAAGCTCATCCGAAGCTCTCATTCGAATCTAAGGGATCAGAAGAACATCTTACAGTATTTGCTTATTCCGATTCATGGAGTGAACCAAAGAAGGAAGGGAAAATTGCTATTCTCACTGCAGGAACATCTGATGTTGTTTATGCAAGAGAAACCGAAGCAATCGCCAGATTGATGGGAGTCGAAACCGTGTCATTCTATGATGTTGGTGTTGCTGGAATCCATCGTCTTATTGAACCTATACAGACAATCGTAGAGGAAGATGCGGATGCAGTTGTTGTCCTTGCCGGAATGGAGGGGGCTTTACCAACGGTTGTGGCCGCCCTTATTGATGCACCCGTCATTGGAGTTCCAATACCAACAGGGTATGGTCATGGGGGTATGGGTGAAACAGCTTTAGCATCCATGTTACAGTCATGTTCACCTGGACTTGCCGTAGTCAATATAGGAAACGGACTGGGTGCAGGTTCTGTTGCTGCTTTGATAGCTAAAAGACGGGCACAAAAGGGTAAATGAGGCTACTCTTCCTCATCCATTGGTTTTTCGGTCAAGTCCTTCTGCATGATTACGATTTCTTCACCAAGCCGTTCAATTCGTCCTGTCTCGACATAACCCCCGCGTTCATAGAAGGAGAGTTGTTGCTCGACAGCACCATAGACTTCGATCTCTATTAATTGCGCATTCATATGTGTCAAGAGATTCTCTGCGTAGTCAACAAGCATCGTGCCAATTCGTCGACCTCTGAAATCGGACCTCACTGCTACTCTACTTATTACTCCAACCTGACCACGAAGACGGACACGCATTGTTCCTACCACAGTTTCCCCAACAAGAGCAACATACTGATGACCCATTTGAATGTGTCTGGAGATTTTCCCTAGACCCTCCTCAAGTGCAGCTGGTTTGCGGGAGAGTTGTTTCATGATTGGTTGATATGCTTCTTTGATTATCTCCTTAATTACATCTACCTCTGCAAGAACAGCTTTACGTATTGCTATCTCAGCGTAGTTATAAATTAGAGATACCTCCTCTAGAACTTGCGCGTTGACGTATAGCACGCATTGACATATATCATTTGGGGCACGGACTCTAGAGAGGTTTTATTTTGAAACATATTCAATCTAGGATTAGGGGTCAAATCTGAAGATGACACATGAGGTTCGGGAGATTGCAATATCTGATAGGGAGTGGATAGAAGATGTTCTTTGTGGAAGTTGGGGTTCAACCAGAATTGTCACAAGGGGAGTTGTTCATCACGCAGACCAACTTCCAGGTTTTGTTGCATTGACTAATGGAAAAAGGTCAGGCCTTCTGACGTACAGTGTGAGTAAAAACTTACTAGAAATCATTACTCTAGAGGCAAAGAGAGAAAGAGAGGGTATTGGAAGTGCACTTGTGAACGCAGCGATTGAGAGAGCAGAGATCCTGAGATGTTCGAAGATTAGGGTGGTCACAACAAATGACAATACACCTGCTCTGCAGTTCTACAAAGCTTTAGGATTCAAGATTGTAGCAGTCCGTAAAGGAGCAGTTAATGAATCACGAAAACTGAAACCAGAAATTCCACTCATTGGTGTAAATGGTGTTCAGATAACTGATGAGATCGAACTCGAGAGGAGAGTCCATGACAACACGTACCTTTAATACGTCTCAAGCGAATCACTCTGCATTCAGGAGGTCACCTGATGGCTAAGAAGGAAAAGGAAGAGGAAGTGGCTGAATCTCAGAAATTAAGCGACCGCGACAAGAAAGAGATTCAAGAAGGACTATGTGTGAACTGTGCTTTGGTTTCTATATTGTTCACCATTCTTCTAATGGTGACCATGGTCCTATAGCAACTTAACCTCAATCAGGCTGGTTTTTTTCGACATGAGAATAAAGAAGGGAAGTGAGGGTCAAAGACAGACCCTCAATTCAGCGTACTAATTGCTTGCATCGTCCTCGTCGTCTTCACCAAAACGTTTTGGCTTACCAAGACGGCGACTGTCACCTATTGATAACCTGTCTGAATCAGGCGCGGATAGGTCATGTCCAGGTTCACCTGCCTTGATGCCCTCAGCTCTCTCACTTGGCCAAGATTCACCAGGGTCAGGAGTAGCATCGGCAATCTCTTTGTCCACTTCGTCAGGGGCAAAAGTCGCTCCCTCTTCCCTGGCACGTGAAACAATGCGCTCAGTTCGCTCATATCGTAGATAGTAGAGTGCAGTGAAGATTGCAGCCAATGGAAAAGCTATGAGCTTCGCAACATCCCTGAAGAGATAGAAGAACCTCGGATCAGCTAGAATGCCTGCCTGGAACCAATCCCAGATTTGAGTTGAGGGATTCGATGCAACTGCTATTATGCTGTCCACAAAGAAATAACCACTTGCTAGGAAGAAAGTTGCAACTGCTCCAAAGTCCCCAATCCGTCCTCCAGGTGATTCCGCAGCCTCTACCATTGTTCGCCCAATACCACTAAGGGCATATGCCAGAAAGAACAGGGACATCGCAATATCGACTGGAGTCATTCCGAAGACATTGGTCCGCCTCATGACGTTGACAAGGAAATATCCAGAGTAAAGTGCAATGAACAAGGTCAGAAAAGCAATGTTCAACGCAGCACCCTTTCCAGCATTCCGAAGGAAAGCTAAAAGCATCACCAGACAAAACAGTCCCATCATTGCGTAAGCAACAATCAGGAAATTGAACTGGTTCGCGATATTAAACGATGCATCAACGAAGATGCTGTCAATCAATGTGCCGAGGCCAAGAATGTCGTTTGGAACAAAGTAAAGCGCAAGTAGTGCTTCAGCAGCAATTAATCCAATTCCGATTATCAAGAGTATGAAGCTACCAGTACCAATTAGAAAACCGCCTTTCTTTGGTTCGGCAATAGTAGCAATTCTCAGACTTGTTCGGGTTGACAAGTATCCTTGGAAAGCAATCCAACCAACCCAACAGAAGATAGCAAAGAACAGCATCGCCCCCTCTCCTGCTATTATTGAGAGGAACACTGCAATCGCAAAGGACACAACCATCCAACTTAGTCCTTTCAGCTCCGTCGTGCGACCTCTACCCCGTCTTGTTATCCATAAGCGCTCAGCACCTAAACCTGTCAGTAAGGTTCCAAGTGCGAAATATATCGTACCAGCAGAACCGATGTATGCAAAGAGATTGACAAGCAAAGTTTCAATTTCAACCCAACCTTGACTTACAACATAGTTCATCAACCAGCCCATGAACAGTGCAAGAAAGGTAGTGGCCACAAACACAATGAAATAAGCAAGGTATCTTCGTTTCCGGAAGAAGACTCCAATACCATCAAAGAATGGGATTCCCAATATGAGTAACCTCCCTAACTATGCAGGAGAGTGTGTTCGGACCGATATAAGGTTTGCAGCTATTCTCCCCTGTGATTCTCCACCTATCAAAGATAATAAGAAGAGAGGATGTAAACTGATAATGGGGCTGTGAGCCAAGATGGCAATACGCGTTCTTATGGTAGACGACGATCCAGTTCATCTCGAACTCAGTGAACACTTTCTAAAACGTCAGAGTTCGGAATATGAGATCGTATCAGCTGAATCACCAGAGGCGGCAATAAAACTCCTTATCGATGAGAAGTTCGATGTTGCGGTCTGTGACATTGATCTTGGTGAAGGACACCTGTCTGGTCTCGATATTCTTGAACAAGTAAGGGTGAGTGAGAATGATATTCCAGTCATCATTTTTACAGGAAAGAGTAGAGAGGAGATTGCGATACAAGCACTTAATCTTGGAGCTGACTATTACATTCGAAAGAGCTCATCCCAAATTGAGGGATTGTATGCTGAGCTGTCATATTACATTCTTACATCGGTAGAGAAACGCAGGACTGAGAGAGCTCTCATTGAGTCAGAGCATAGACTTCAAGACAGCGAGGCAAAGCTTGCGGAGGCTCAACGAATTGCACATCTAGGACATTGGAACTGGGATATCAAGAAGGACATCATAGTGTGGTCTGATGAAACATATCGGATATTTGGACTAGCCCCACAAGAGTTCAAAGCCACTTATGATGCATTCCTCAATTCAGTTCATGAGGATGATCGGGAATTCGTACGGTTGTCAGTAGACCAAGCACTAAATGAAAACCAAGAGTATAATATTGATCATAGAGTTGTGCACCCTGATGGTAAAATTCGGTTTGTACATGAAGCAGCTGAAGTCACGTTTGATGATGAAGGTACAGCAATACGTATGATGGGAACTGTGCAAGACATCACCGAGAGAGTGAAACAGGAATCTTTGCTCAGGGAGGAAAGCGACAAGGCGCAGAGATATCTAGATCTAGCAGGCACAATGATACTAGCACTTGATACTGAGTACAATGTGAAACTCATTAATCAGAGGGGTTGTCAGCTCCTGGAGTGTGAAGAGGGTGACATTATCGGGACAAACTGGATTGAGAATTATATACCTGAAGATAGCAGGAAGGTTGCTTTGGATTACCTCAATTCCTTGGTTGTCGGGGAACCGGGTGGTTCCTGTGAAATGGTTATAGAAACACCAGGAGGAACCAGGAAGAGAATCATTTGTGAAGACAGAATACTCGCTGATGATGAAGGTAATATCACGACAATCCTCTGCTCAGCTCGAGAAATCGAAGGTGCAAAAACAGTAGAGGTCTCGATGACTGATACGATGCAGACTAGGGAAGATTGGTGGAGAGGTGTATTCGACAACGCTCCTCAAACAATTGCTATTTTCGACTCTGAGGGTTTATTAATAGACATGAATAACGCAGGTATCGAGCTTCTTGGGTTGAAGAAGAAAGAGGATGCACTTGGTCTCAACCTTTACGAGGAATCAAGACTACCAGAAAACGTCATAGAGAATGTTCGAAATGGAAATGTCGCTCACTTTGAATTCAAATGGAACCATGAATATGTAGCTGAGAAAGGCATTCTTGATACATATAGAAGAGATGTTACTTTCATGGATGTCACTCTTTCGCAGATGCGAACCAATGATGGACGCGAGCTTGGTTTCGTTATGCATGTATCAGATATCACTGAGAGGGAAATGACTGAAACAGCTCTCAGGGCAAATGAAGAAATGTTTAGAACGATATTCGAAGAGTCACCAATCTGCATAGAACTCTTTGATTCTGATGGGAGATTAGTGAGAGCTAATCAGGCAACCTTGGACCTATTTGGGATAAATGACATCGATGACCTAATAGGATTCGACCTATTTGCAGATCCCAATACTCCAGATTATGTTAAGGACAGCCTACGCACAGGTAATATTGCCATCTCAGATGCTCGATTCGATTTCTCAAAAGTCAAGGTTCACGAGCTCTACAAGACTAGCAAGAGTGGGGTTATGCATCTTGACTGTGTATATTCTCCAATAAAATACGGAAAGGAAGAGTATCTTCAAGGATTCATCGTTCATATTCAGAATGTGACTGATAGGGCATTAGCAGAACAAGCCCTCATGGAGAGTAGAGAGAGTTTCAAGGAACTCTATAACAATGCACTGGTCGGATTATTCAGGGCGAGGATTTCTGATGGCATGATTCTTGAGTGTAATGAACGATTTGTGGAGAAACTTGGATTTGAGAGCAAAGCATCTGTTATTGATGGTTCAGGCTTTATTAGGGATATTCTACTTCAACCCAAGGAGTGGGAGTCACTGAAGAGCAAGCTCAGAAACGACCAAAGAGTAGTGACAGAACTTCCGGTTTCAACAAGGGATGGGACCCAAAAGTGGATGCGCTTTTCCCTCAGTCTATGGGCTGAGAAGGGCTATATTGAGGGGGTTATTGTTGAAATCACAGAAGAGAAACAAGCACTTGAGATGCTAAAGAAACAGAAAGAGGAACTCAGTGACTTTGCACACACAATGAGTCATGACTTGAAAAACATCTTTCATAATATGTTGGGGTTCATCGAGCTCATCGAGGAGGAACAAAGCTTTGCCCACCTCACCAAACTTCGAAGTCTTCTAAATGAAACTGGTGAGATGGTTGACCATTCAGTAGCTTTGGCAGATGCAGGATTGATCATTGAAGAAACAATGAACGTGGATCTTGCATCTCTTGTCAGAGAGGTGGCAGAGTCGATCATTCCCGACAATGTTGCCTACTCTCAAGACAACTTGCCGATCGTACATGCGGACCAGCGAAAGGTCGCACAAATCTTCAGGAATCTCTTTGACAATGCCATCCAACATGGACAGCCAAATCGAATTGAAGTCACGAGTACCAAGAAGAATCAAACATTTTTGATCCGAGTGATAAATGATGGCAAAACTATACCAGACGCCCTCCGTTCGAAAATCTTTCTGCGTGGATTTACAACTAGTAAGAACGGTCAGGGTTTTGGATTAGCGATTGTACGACGCCTTGTAGAGGCTCACGGGTGGACCATTCAGCTCCTTGGAGATGGTACAACAACCTTTGAAATCCAGATACCATTACAGGATTAATTCGAAATGCAGAAATGTACATAACGGCGTTAATTTCTTCACAGAGGGGCAAGCTTAATAGGTTAGGGATATAAACAATAGGCGTGGTCAGAGAACCGGTAGGGCCTAGTTTTCGTAACATGCCCTCATTACATAACTCCCCCCCCTCCTACCACATTGAGCTCTGCCGCAAACTGGCCACACCTTTTCATTCATTACAATGCAAAACGTTGAAATCCAGATTGATTGATATGAAAAAGGGAGGAGCACGAACATGATGAAACCATTTGGATTCATCTACATCTTTGCGTTTGCTTGTGCGATTGTTTTTTCCTAACCCGAAGGGAACTGAGGACCAAAAATACTCCCGCAGGTTCTCGTAAAGAGAAGTCCCTCCATGGCCTTAATTTGGTGTCTCTCGGATGGTTATTTACTTGGACATTCATGATGTTATTCTTGGAAACATTGCTTATCACTAGTCCAGTTGATCTTTGGGAAGCTGCAAGTGAGTTCATGAATGGAGCGATAACCATCAATCCATTGTTAGCTATCTTCTCAATAGCATTTAACTCGATATTGCTTTTCGTTGGAGGATGGTCTATGGATCCGAGAGCGAGCTATGTACCAGTAACCTCATTTTCTGGAAAATGGCCAATTGGACTAATTAGTTTCTTTACACTTGCAGGTATAATTGGAGTGCTAAGTGGATTGTTAATCTGAAAGAACAGCAGAGTCACTTACGCAATCAAACTCCGCCGCAACCTGTGACCTAGCCACACCTTTTCTACGCTTCAACACTAATTTTCATTAAAGCGAGCTTATTCAAATAAATGAAAGTCTTATTAGAAAACCGACGCTCATTCTGTGGCAATCGCGTGAAGGGAGGTGAAGATGTAATGAGTATGTCAAAGAGAGTAGGTGTTGCTGTAATCGGAACAATCTTCCTTGTAGCACTGGTGTCTGCAGTGCCCGTGGAAGCGAAAACACCGATTAGATGGGACTATGTAGCTGATTATATTGGATATTACTCCTATCCCGACTGGTATGGTGAGCTTGTGGGAGAGAATGCAGAAATTGGCATTTTCATCACAGATGTAGTATTCCTATCCAATGGTCAGAAGTTAGATGCAATCTGGTGGATTGAATTCGATGATGGAGAATATCTTGAAGGAACAATGAAGGGATTTTTCGTCTACACAACACATGATAATCTCTATGATGGAGGTCAATATGTCCTGAATGGCGAGGTGACAGATACTTCCCCAGACTGGTCGGATTGGAATGGACGAAATGTACATGTCATGGGATTTGTGACGCCCTGGCCTTGGGTAACCAATGGAGTGTTCCAGATAAACTAAGGGAGGTCCAACTAATATCATAACTAAGGAGGGGTTGGTCAATAATCGATCCCTTCAGTTTTCTTTCTTTAAGACCACATTGAGCTCTGCCGCAATCTGGCCTCATCTTCCTCTGGTGGAGGGCCACTCGTCGTGCCAAAGAAGTAGTAGAAAATGACTATACTTACAGAATACAGAATTGTTGCTAAGGCAAATGGCATGCGTAGGAATCCTGCACCTAACAACCATCCTCCGATGTTGAGACCTACAGCCCGACTCAGAGAGTCACCCGCATTAATAATACCCATGGCTGTTGACCGCTCCATCTTGTCGAGACCCTCCATATAGAAGACATCCATTACAGGCCATGCGATATTCATAAACAGAGCTCTCCCAACAAAGCCAAAAACAGCAATTGAAAGAATGGGCGACCAAGAGAGAATCATAAGAAATGGGATAGAGAGCACCTGAAACCAGATTATCGTTCCAAGCTTTCCAAATCTGTCAACGATTGCTGGAGATGCGAAGTTACCACCTGCCATGACTAGTGTATTGATTCCGAAGATAATGCCAATTGTGGCAGAGTCTGCTGCAAATGCCAGAGTGAAAAACACATTGAAGAACTGAACAAAGAGTCCAGCCCCCAAACCTGATACAGACCATGCAAGTGCATACTTACCAATAAAGTCCCTATGACGGATATGACCAAATCCGAATCTTCTTCGTGGTCCTTCAACTGTATCTGTAGTCATAGGAACAATGATGAGAGCTCCTATTGACATGGGGATAAGCGCTATCCAAAGTGACAATCTATACGCCATTGATAGATCTACAGCAATTCCCAGATTGTTCCAGACTGTTGGCAGGAAACCTCCTATCACTGAGCCAAATAGACTAGCAAGCAGAAAGAATGCAAATCTAATAGTGAAGACATGAACTCGTTCCTCATCAGTTGTAACACTCACGGTGTAGGGCTGCCAACAAACCCCAGTTATTCCAAACCCGACCCCATTGAGTAATTGCGAAAAGATTAGGTATAACGGATTCAGCGTAGAGTATTGAATAAACACCGAAAGCAATACGATTGTGTATCCGACCAGGAGCATCTTCTTCCTGGAGAAACGATCAGCAAGCATTCCAATGCCAATAGCTAACAATCCAGTGAGGGATATTGATATTGAAAGAAAGAAACCGATAAAGGACTCCTCAAAACCTGCTTCAAGAAGATACAGATTGAAAAGTACATCATTGATTCCGTAGCCAAAAGCCCAAGCCATCCAAGTACCAATTGTCAATCGAGCGTCTCGACTGATCAGGTGTATCCTTTCCATGTAAGATAGACGTGCAGGCTCAATGGACATATCAGGGAGCTCTGAAAAGGTGCTTTTCTTATTTCGCCTGTGCGTAGTTTTGAATCCAGAGATGTGGAACCAACTTGATTCTTAGCGGGTAGGAATTTGCGGCACATGATTGTAAACATAATACTTATTACATATTACGTATTACATATATCATCTGTAAGTTTGTATTGTGACGAACTGGCAGATAAGAAGTGTGGGAAAGGATGCAAGAAACTGATCTGAACAGGAGGCTTAGCGACAGATTACCAGCAAGGATCAAGCAGGTTTCCTATCTGCAACTGATTGTTAACACCTCCGTAACGAAGTTGTTCCGGATAGTTGGAGGCATGCTTCTTGCGGTAGCACTACTAATACCATTGTTCATAATCCCGATATCGGTGATTCTTGTTTTACCTTCAGAGGTGTATCTACTTGACTGGGTGCACACACAATATACGAAGTCTCTTGCAAAGAAATCCATATTTGATCGATCGAGTGAATCTCACAATGATTTCGATGATGCAGAACACAAACGTACTGCACTATCAAGAAGTCAGGAATTCACGAGATAGTCATACATACTCGTGTTGGACGGGAGTATACAGCTCCCGTTCTTTTATTTCTCAATCTATGGGTTGTGCGCTTCAAAAAATAACAACAAGTGAGAGCGAGATTTGCTACAGAAGTGCTATTAAGACATATCGAGGAATGGCTTTTGTCATGGGAAAGATCAATGTTCTGTTCATTTGGAAGCCTCGTGAGGAGTTAGAAAACTACCTGCGAAAAGGACTTGCACAACTTGAGAATGTCAAGCTTCTGTTCCCGGAGGAGGAAGCAGAAGAGGTGTATTTGAGGGGTGCGCCTCATGCTAGTGTGGTGGTGGGATGGCGGCCAACACGAGAGTTTCTTGATGCAGCAGTGAACCTCCGTTTGTTCATCAATCCAGGTGTTGGCATACAACATCACCTCGAATCCTTCAGAGAGATTACTAAGACAAGGGAGGTGGTTCTGGTGAACGGACATGGAAATACATACTTCACTGCACAGCATGCAGTCGCTTTGCTCTTTGCTTTGACAAACAAAGTTGTCCCTCATCACAACTGGATGGTAGATGGGCTGTGGAGGCGAGGTGACAGCTACGGAAAGTCAACACCCATGAAGTATCGAAACGTGGGGCTACTAGGTTATGGAGCAGTCAATCGAAAGGTTCACAAATTCCTCTCCGGCTTTAATGTCAAGTTCCATATCTGTCGAAACACTTGGATGGGGAATAATAATGAACTCCCAACACCCGCTGTGAAGTATCATCCTGATGAGCTTGATTCATTTCTGAAACACATTGATACACTCATAGTTGCTATACCACAGACTCCAGACACGATAGGACTGATTGGCCAAGCTGAACTGGAATTGCTTGGCACAGATGGTCTAATTGTGAATGTGGGTAGAGGCCCTGTGATTGATGAGGATGCTCTGTTCAGAGCGCTATCAGAGAAAACCATTGCTGGGGCTGCCATTGATGTCTGGTACGAATATCGACCAGATCCCGATGAGGATGATCGGAGATATCCGTTTCATCATCCGTTCCATCAATTAGACAATGTCGTCCTATCACCACACCGAGGGGCATCACCTATGGATGACCTAGAACGTTGGAATGAAGTGATTGAGAATATCACGCGATTTGCTAATGGGCGAACTGACTTTTTGAACATAGTCGATCTAGAAAGGGGATACTAGTTTCTACACATCCTCTAACTCATCAGTCCTTAACGTCAGTTTTCGTGGATTGGCTAACAGACTGAGTTCATACCTTTGTTGCGTTGGTTCACGGGCTCCTTTTTTCCACTGATTCATACCCTTCCTGAGCTTCTTCCGAATCCTTTCACGGTAGTTTACCATGATTGCAAAGCATTGAAGAATCCTGCAAAACCACTCATTTTCAGCAAGAACAGGATCCTTGATTCTGACCTTATATTCCCCACCAAGATCCCCAAACTTGCTATCGATTTTGGCTACGACTTTACGTCCGTTAAGTCGAATTACTCTGAAATCGTCACCAAGTGTGACGCGAGTCCCTTCAATTCTGAAGACCTCAAATGACTTTTCAGGACCCAATAAATAGAAAGAATAGTTCTCAGTTGAGAGACCTCCACGTTTAAGTTGCCTTACCCATGTCACAAACTCATTCTCATTGGTCAGGACAGTAAATGCGACTAGTGGTTCCCCTGAAGCGAAACTCAGTGCATATTCTTCAGCTACCATTTCTTCTAAAGTGGCTGTCCAACCACCACTATTGGAGAACAACTTCACCACCAATCGACGGTCTAGCTCATCTTCAGCTCGCCTCCAGAGTGACTGACGAAGAATTATGAATCCAACTCTTTCTGGTTTTGAAAGCCTTTTCCCATCAACAGGTCGTTTTCTCTCTACAATCTTTCCAACAATATCAGCATCACGAGAATACTGTCGACTCTTAGCCCGCCACATCTCAGCTTGGCGAAAGCCCATCTCTTCGTGATGGAAGCCAGTAGAATATAGGTCCTGTGAGAAAACACGATAAACCGGACCAACTTTCCTTGGGTCTTTGTTAGGCATGGACATCACACATACTCAGATTAGCATGACACTTTGATAAGTCTTAGTTCTAGCGTTAGTCGAAAGGTTCAAACAGTTGCTAGACTGCACGAAATTCATGAAACTCGGAGAAATTTACCGAAAGATAGTCGATATGGGAATTGAGGCAGATCCTAGAGGTAGAGATAGGGTCAATCAAATCCTTGAGAAATCGAAGAAGAATTTGGAAAAACTTGAGGGCCGAAAGAAGGAGCTAGCAGACAAGGACGTGACATGGAATCCATATACTGACTGCAGGCTCCTTTATGGAGACGAGGACCGAGAGATTGGTAGTGTGCTTGCTGGAATTGATATTGGACCGGGAGAGATTGTTCTAGCTGACAGACTTACTGATAAAGGCGAGAAAATCGACTTGGTCTTTGCGCATCACCCACACGGAATCGGTATGTCAAAATTAGATTATGTTATGAAGATCCAACCTGAGCAGTGGGCGGCATTGGGTGTTCCGATTGCTCAAGCAGAGTCTGCAATGACCAAACGAATGAAAGAGGTTCATCTCAACACAAAACCTTCCAATCATAACAGGACCACAGATGCAGCTAGACTGCTTGATATGCCTTTCTTATGTGCACACACTCCTGCAGATTCGCTAGGGTATCAGTTCCTCACCAGTTACTTAAAAGAACACGATCCACAGACGCTTGGAGACCTCGTTGAAGTTCTACTAGAAGTTCCAGAGTATCAAGATGCAGAAAAAGTCGGAGCAGGTCCAGAAATCATTGTTGGTAGTTCCAGTGGAAGTGTTGGTGAGAAGTTTGTCTTTTTCACAGGAGGCACATCACCTGGACCAAATTCCATTCCAAAGCTAGCACGCGCAGGTGTGAGTACAATTGTCACAATGCACATGGGTGAGAATATCAAGAAGGCTTGTGAGGAAGAAGGTCTCTATGTTGTAATCGCAGGTCACAACAGTTCTGACTCCATTGGAGTGAACCTGATTCTTGACGAGTTAGAAAAAGAAGGTGTCAAATCTTATGCATGTTCTGGTTTCACCAGACACAAGAGAACCTAGGTGATGAAATCAAATGCTCCAGGATAGAATCCTAGAAACGTTTCATTTCAATTGCTTTATGGGTTGCTCACAAGATTCATATGTAGCATTTATGCGGTAGCACACCCGTTGGATATGTGGGAAGGACTGACGATTGCTTTCAACATCATCGGCGGACTAGCTCTCTTTATGTATGGTGTAACTCTTCTTCGAGAAACACTTGGAAAGATATCCGGGAAAAGTGTTGTCAGGGTTCTAGAGAGAGTCAGTAACGATCCAGTGAAAGGAATGGCGGCAGGTACAGCCGCCACATTCATGACTCAGAGTTCCAGCATAACAGTACTTACCTTGATTGGATTTGTTAATGCGGGAATGATGACATTCAGACAGTCTGTGAACGTAATGCTTGGCTCTGAGATAGGCACCACTATTACTGCTCAACTTGTTTCTTTTGATGTTGGAAACATGTTTTGGCCACTTATTGCGTTTGGTTTCTTCATTAGGATGTTCTCAAAGAAAGAAAGGATTCAATTGATTGGGACTGTAATCTTCAGTCTTGGTCTTCTTTTCCTAGCAATGGCATTCATGAAGGAAGGAGCTATACCATTAATGGAGTATGATTTCTTCAATAATCTCATCAGTGATTTCGGGGTTATTCCCATCTATGGAATCATAATCGGAGCGTTGATTGCCGGGGTGACGCAAAGTAGCTCCGCAACTACAAGCCTAGTTATCGCAATGGGTGGAGCAGGTGTGATTGATCTTGGGGCAGGAATCGCACTTGTTATGGGAGCCAATATTGGGACATGCTTCCTTGAGCTATTTGCAGGTATTGGAGCCACGAGTCCCGCAAAACGAACTGCAATCGCTCAGACCATAATTAATGTAGTAGGTGTTGCAATTTTCTTACCTTTTTTGAAACCATTTGAAGATCTTGTACGATTGTCTGACAATCCCAGTAATTTACCAAGACTGATTGCAAATGCGCATACCATCTTCAATGTGATAGTTAGTTTCATTTTCATTCCTCTAGTTGGTCTTCTCGTTAGATTGTGTGAATGGCTCATTCCTGACAAACAGGGAGAGGTGATTGGAAAGCATTTCTTTGATGATGAGATGCTTCACATACCTCAAGCCGCACTTCTCGAATCTGAGAGAGAACTACTCAATACCGCAGAGAAGACAATTGAGATGATAGTCCTTAGTAAAAATGCACTCCTCTCTAAAGACATCGATGACGCACGAAGGGTGATCCAACTTGAAGATGAGGTTGACGAGAGTTGTAGGGATACTGAGGACTTCATAGACAAAATTCGCGAGGAGGAACTAAACAATGAGGATGCTATCTGGAGGATAAAACTTCTCGCCATTCTAACAGACATTGAACGAGTTGGAGACCTTGCATCCAACATTGCTGAGTTCGTGGTTGATAAGCTTAAGAACGGAATTTCATTCTCTGATGAAGCAAACATTGGTGTTGCTGAAATGTTCGATTTGGTTGAGGAAACATACTCAACAGCTATCAAAGCCCTCAGGACTAGAAACAAAGACCTCGCAAGAGTTGCTGAGAAACTTGAGGATGATGTGGATGTCCTTGAACGAAAACTCAAGGTATCCCATGTCGAACGAATGCGAAATGGTGTTTGTGATCCACAAGCGGATGCAGTATTTGTCGAAACTCTGAGAAACCTAGAGAGAATAAGTGATCATGCAGACAACATTGCGTATGATGTGATTATGGGCACTTGATCATCTTTTCTCAACTTGGATCATACTCTGTTATTTATCAGCATCATGAAGTTTCTTTGGCTTCTCGTGTTCATGTCCGATTATACCAGGTTGAGTCATTCGTTCTGGAGAAAGTAATACATCCAACCAGCCAGCATCCAGCAAACCCTCTTCCAAGACTATTTCGCGAACAGGCCGACCTGTATCTAAAGCCTGTTTTGCAACTCGCGACGCAGCATTGTATCCAATCACAGGATTGAGTGCTGTAACAAGACCCACACTTCGATGAACAATATCCAGACCAGCTGGATTTGGTTTGATGCCTTTGATACACTTCTCAGAGAATA
The DNA here is from genome assembly GCA_048882325.1 of Candidatus Thorarchaeota archaeon. GTDB lineage: Archaea > Asgardarchaeota > Thorarchaeia > Thorarchaeales > Thorarchaeaceae > SMTZ1-45. The sequence goes on from JBHLRS010000002.1 coordinate 155,316, forward strand.
TCGGGATTGCGTTTCGAAGTACCTTTAGGGCTTGAAAGAAGTTGTAGGCAATAACAGGCTCGAACGCATTGAGTTCGAGCTGACCAGACTGAGCTGCCATAGATATGACCAAATCATGACCCATGACCTGGAAAGCAACCTGTGTGACCATCTCAGGAATCACAGGGTTTACCTTACCGGGCATAATTGATGAACCAGGTTGCACAGGAGGGAGAATAATCTCATGAAACCCGCCGATGGGTCCCGAGGATAGGATAATGAGATCTCCAGCTATTTTCGAGAGATTGGTTGCAATGACTCGAAGCAGTCCAGAAGCATGGACAAACTCGTCACCATTTTGAGTTTCGTCGATAAGGTTTTCCGCGGTAGTAAGTTCTTCAATCCCAGTGACGATTTTGAGATGCTTCTCTGCAAGCTTGATGTATTCTGGGTCAGCATTTAAAGAGGTTCCAATAGCAGTTGCTCCAATATTGTGAGTCTTCAAGATGTCAATTGCCCAACCGATTCTCTTCAAGTCCCTCTTGAGAGCTCCAGACCACGCGCTAAATTCTTGGCCAAGAGTTATTGGAACAGCATCCTGCATTTCTGTCCTTCCAAGCTTTAAGATGTCCTTGAATTCTTCAGCCTTCTCATCAAGGGCATCAACTAAACCCTGTAGATTAGACAGTAAATCTCTTAGACCGTAAATTGTAGCTATCTTGATAGCGGTTGGGTATACATCGTTGGTTGACTGTGAAAGATTGACATGGTCGTGTGCTGAAACAGGACTCTCAGTATTTCTAGGATGACCCAGAATCTCATTAGCACGAGAGGCCAACACCTCGTTCACACACATGTTGGTCGATGTTCCTGCTCCCCCTTGCAGCATGTCCACATCAAATTGGTCTTCAAGCTCCCCTGCAATCACCTCATCACATGCTTGGATTATTGCTCCCGCAAACTCTGGACTTATGTGTCCAAGATCCTGATTCGCTAAAGCACAGGCCTTCTTCACCATAGCCATAGAGTAAACCAAGTTGGAATAGTTATAGAGCCGAACAAGCGACACTCCAAAGTTCTCCTGTGCACGAAGAGTCTGGATACCCCAGTATGCATCCTTTGGAATCTGTCTTGTTCCAAGCAGGTCACTCTCTTCTCTAAATTCCTGACTCATGAACCTCGCCACAATGCGAAATGATGCCATACCGTTAATAGACTATTAGAAGCCGGCAGCTTGGCCATCCTTTCTGTGATCAGAACCTGCAATCCATGCATCCTCTATCCTTAAGATAGCTTGACCTCCGCCAAAGTATGTATCAGTTTCGTGGACAAGTATGTGACCAAGCTTAGCAATTTCACCTTGAATGTCGGGAGGAATGCCATTCTCCAATCCGACTTTGTTGGTTTTATGCTCGTGATTAAACCTAGGACAATCCATTGCTTCCTGTGGACCCATTCCATAATCTACAATGTTACTGACAAATTGTGCATGAGCTTGAGACTGGTGTGCTCCACCCATGATTCCAAAGACCCCCATTATCTGCTTGTCTTTGTAGAGGGCTCCCGGAATTATCGTGTGGAATGGGAGTTTGTTTGGAGCATAGCAGTTAGGATGTTCGGGATCCAAGGAAAATAAGTGACCACGATTCTGAAGTTTGATGCCAGTGCCAGGTGCTACGAGACCACTACCAATACCCATGTAAAGACTGTTGATGAAGGACACCGCATTTCCTTCACCATCAGCAGTTGCGAGATAAATGGTATCGTGTCCCAATTCAAGACCTGGGGCATAGACCTTCATAGCCTGCTGAGGATTGATTTCTTTGGAGCGCTTCTTGGCATAAGATTTCGATAACAGCTCATCTATTGGAACATCATAAAAAGAAGGATCTGCATTGTGCTGATGCAAGTCAGCATAAGCCAGCTTCTTTGCCTCAATCATTAGATGATATCTCTCAGCGCTTAGGGGAGTGAATTTTGAGAAGTCGAAGATCTCCATTATGTTCAACAGTATCAGTGCAGCAAATCCCTGTCCGTTTGGTGGATGTTCATATACATCCACACCACGATATGACGTTGAGATAGGTTCGGTTTCCTCAGTTTTGTGCGCTTCTAGGTCGTCCAGAGTAAGGAATCCACCAAACTCCTGCACTGTATTCACAATAGATTCTGCAATACGTCCTGTATAGAAAGCAGCAGGACCCTCACTAGCTACAAGCTCAAAAGTGTCAGCTAAATCCTCGTTCTTCATTATCTGACCGATAAGAGGGACCTTTCCATTTGGAGCGTATATCTCGCGAGCAGCGGTATTTTTGAGAACTCCGGGAATTGATTTCCAGCTCTGACCGATGAGAGGAGAAACGGGAAAACCATTCCGCGCATAATGAATTGCTGGAGCAAGAACATCAGACATCTCAAGTGAGCCGTGTTGCTCAACAACATAAAACCAAAGATGCAAAGCACCTGGAACAGTCACGGGAGGCCCACCTCGAGCAGGTATACTCGTCCATCCTTTTTCCATTAGTTCCTCAAGTGTTACAAGAGAGCCTGAATGTCCTGAACCATTATAGCTGAGAGGTTCTGTACTACCAGAGAGATGAATGAGTGTAAAAGCGTCACCACCACACCCCGTGCTAAATGGCTCAACTACATCAAGCACTGCAGCGGTTGCTACAGCTGCATCAATTGCATTTCCACCTTTGCGGAGGATGTCTAGACCCGCTTGAGTAGCTAGCGGTTGTGATGATGCAACAACACCATCCCGAGCAATAACATCAGAACGTCCAGTTGGTCTTCTCCAATACAACTTCATGCACTCCTTTTGCGTTCAGTCCTTTTCCAATGGATAGTCATATTCTTTCCATGATTTCAATCCGTCTAGACTGACAGCAATGTTATCAATGCCTCTCCGCTTCAGGATGCTTGCCGCGGTAGTGGCTCTGGATCCTCTCGGACATATAGTGGTGATTATACCTTCAAACGCAACGTCTTCTGCAGCTTCCTCAAGCCCTGTGAGTGGCGATGATACAGAGTCTTCAATGCGTTCTTTATCGAATTCATGGGGTTCTCGAACATCAATTACTTTCACCTCACGTCTTGTTTGCAGGGCTCCAAGCTCATCAAGTGAAAGCTCATCGAAAGATGCGGTGTCGTGTCCACTTGCGACCCATTGCTCGAGCCCATTTCTCAGATAACCTACTATGTTATCATATCCAATTCTGTATAGCATAGACACTGCGATTTCAAGATCATTTCGCTCTTTATGAAGGATGATAGAGAATGTCTGTGATGGTCGCAAAACCCATCCGGCAAGTAAACCCATGTTCGGAATGCCTAGACTGATAGACCCTGGAATGTGTCTTTCAAGAAATTCTGCAGCAGGTCGTGTATCGATTGCGCGATGTTGATCTTCTTCTATTAGCTTGCTGAAACTCTCAACATCAAGGTCAGTGGGTTTAGGAAGATCGGCAACTATCGGAGGTCCTATAGTATTTAGATACTCGCAGTGCTTGAAGTACGATGCAAGAGTTAGTCGTTGCTTTACTTTTGATTCAACGAATTCATCCTCACTCATATTCAACCAGATGTTGTTTATCCTCTCAAAACCGATTGTGGAGAACTCCCTATCACCGATGTCACCGCCGCAGACAGAACCAGCTCCATGTCCCGGATGGATAATGACTCCATCTCCCATTGGCATGACTATCTCATGAAGACTGTTGTAGAGCTTTCGTGACATCTCCTCATGTTTCTTTTTGTCAACTAAATCAGTCCGACCTACTTCGTTTACAAAGAGTGTATCACCTGTGAATGCTACGATAGGATCAGTTCCAACGGACATATCTGCTACAACATAACATATGCTGTCATTTGTGTGCCCTGGCGTTTGTAGACATTTGACACGCATCTTCCCAATTGTGAAAATCTCATTGTTTGAAAGACTATCATCGCCGTAACGGAAGTTAGTTTGATTTGAATGTCCAATACGAGCTGTTGGAATCATATTCTTCAGTTCAAGAGACCCTATCACGAAATCTTCGTTTCGATGAGTTTCAAAGATGTGAGTGATAATTACTTCTTCTTTATCAGCAAGATGTTTGTAGACAGAAGCATCTCGACGAGGATCGATGACCATAGCTTCTTCGTTAGAACTTACAAAATATGAGAGCGCTGAAATCCCTTCAGACTTTATAGTTCGTATCCTCATTTTGGGGCACTCTGTATCAAAGGCAGAAAACTGGCTTTTAAGATGTGAGGTCACTCTTCATTAATTCTGATAGGCAAAGATTAAACTGATGCCAATTCATAATTGAAGTGCTATGGACGAACACTGTGACACAATGGAAAGTGAAGAGGGAATCATCGCAAAGACAACACTTGATGTCCTGAGGAAGGCTGCAAAGAAAGTGCTGCATGATTACAACGAATCCATTTATGACATGGACGGAGAACCTCGCCCAGAAGGGAGCGAGATTCGCACAGGAGACACAGTTCTGTTCAAAGAGAACATGCCAACGTGTCCAGCTAAAATTCTAGCAGTTAGAATCATCAGAGATTATTGGTACATCAATGCAACCTCTGAAACTCCAAAGGGTGGATATCCATCTGGACGGGATGCTATGAAGGCTGCTGAATTGGATGAACAGAATCTTCGTATCTTAGAGCGATTCCTTATTGATACAGCTGGAGCTGACCATGTCAAGGAAGCTCGAAACTGGAAACCAGATCTAAAGGGCGAGGCAGTTGATGTCTTAAGTCTGATTGGGAATGCAACAAGAAGATACTCATGAAGTGTTCGTCACTTTTATTAATCGTACCAAATTCGGGGTTAATTGGATATGAGAATATTGGAGAGGCTTCGTCAGAAAATCGAATGGGACAGGTGGCCCGAGTATGGCAAGACGGGTTTCTTCATTGCAATAATTATTGGAGCCACTCTTGGAGGCTATGGGCTCTTCATGATAGGATTGGGTACACCGACTCCACTGGTTGTAGTAACTAGTGGGTCAATGTCACCGACACTTGAAAGAGGACATCTACTCGTTCTACAATCACAAGCTCCGGAAGATATCATAGTCGGAGACATTGTCGTGTACAATGCAGACTGGCACACAGGTGCGCCAGTAGTGCATCGGGTTGTTCGGATAGAGATTGTGAATGACGAGTACAGGTACTATACAAAAGGAGACGCGAATAACGACGAGGATTGGGGTTATAGGACATATGATGACATTGTTGGAGTTGTGATCTTTGCAATTCCATGGATTGGAAATATTACGTTATTCTTGCAACAACCAGGAGTATTGCCAGCAGTAATCGTTATTCTCATTGTGCTAATCATCCTTCCAGAGTTCTTGCCAAAGAAAGATGATGAAGATCAATTTGAAGAAGCTGCATCACAAGATGGTAATTAACCCTAAATGTGATTGCTCAAACTGCCGCGTTTGCATTCCAAAAATAGTAATATCACTAATAATGACGTTAGTTGAATAAACTGTCAATAAGACCAGTGAGTGATTCAGCATATCCATGCGGCAGAGTTCCTTCACTTGCTTCACGAACAAAGGTAGTTGCAGTTTCTTCGTCAAACCTCAGAGCAAGCATCTTGTGGCCAATCTCCTCGGATAGTGCTACGAATTTGGCACCTTTCGTACTTGTTGGTACAGCAATCACAGCAGCTTTAACGGCATCAGCATCTAGAACTTTCTTGAGTCGATTTGCAGAGTAATAGGCTGCAACTCCACCACTACGATCCCAGTCTTTCACATTGGGAAGATCAATGCCAACAGACTGAGCTGACCCTTCTTTAGTCAGTTCCACTATTGCTACCTGTTGCTTCTGTGTCCCTGCTCCAGAAACCTGTAATTCAACATCGATTCCGAGGGGTTTAGCAGCAAGTGTCAACGCTTTTACTATTGAGTCTAGAACCACAGATGCAGTCAGTTTGATGACATAGTCTTCTTGTGGTATTACCTCAGCAGATTTCTTATCATATAGAATCTCGTCTAATCGAGGAATGAGGTGACGGATCGCTTCACGAGGATTGCCCTCGCTCTCAGTGAAAGCTGTATCAATGTCTTGGTCAGTATAAGGAAACAACGAATCTGGTGGCGGTTCAATATTCTGCTGTTGCCAGTATTTCGACATGGTTTCTGAAACAAAGGCAGCCACATCATCCCGAGTAAAAGGTTTGAGATGAACTGGAGCTTCCATTCTCGATCTTGTGGGACTATCTGCTATGTCGTAAATCTTCTCCCAGATATCCGAACTGCAAGAAGCGATTATTACTACATTTCTCGTTTCATTGTAGAGTCGCTTCAATATCTCAAGGAAGTTACGCTCTGCTTCTTCACCATATGCATTGAAGGGTCCTTCCATCTCATCAACGAATAGAACAATGGGTCTAGTTGAGCCCTCTGTCAGAATTTTGAGCATTGCAATAGTGACATCATCCTCCTCAAGGATTGTCCGAACTCCAAGGCGAGTGAGTTCATTTTCACTAAGAGCATCTCCCAACAACCACCGACGAGCGAGGTCTCTTGTTGCTGGATCAAGTCGATACCTGAGTAACGCTTTCATCGCGTCAGAAGAGATACCCGGATAGTCAACAAGCAGTCGTTCCATAGCGTAAGTGTAATCGTAAATCTCATGTGTTACTCCCTTTACGCCACCAAATTTGGAGATGAGAAAGTCGACAGTTTCATCAAACAACTCATCTCCTGCAGTATCAACAATGCATGCGTGAAAGTGCAGAGGTATTCGGACTGGTGATGGCGGAGATGGAACATAAACTGCTAAGAAGTTCCCTGCGGCGAAGATATCCTCCTGTTCTTTAATCACCCAATAGAGGTGGGTCTTTCCCATCCCAGCACCTCCGAGAATAGGCTGAAGCCGAGGTGTTTTATCCTTCATCGTGAACCTCGCTACACGCCAGACAGCACGGTCTGCATCCTGATGAGGACCGGGTATATCAACGTCATCGGGTGTGTCGCCCCTTGAAACATATCTACTCAAGGGAGGATCAGTTCTCAGAATTTCCAAATACATCTTTGAATCAAAATCGGGGGGTGTATCACTAGGCGGATTAATAGGTAAAACCTCCTAACGCCAGTTGCCATTCGATTTGAAATGATTTGAATGTACCGAACCTGATAGCCGCATGATAAAAGATTATCAAGGGGCATTGAACGAAAAGAGGCTTACGAAAGGAATGTGAGGCCAAATTGGAGAAGACCACAACAGAAAATGGGAAACTTCGTACTGATCCATCAAAGATTGCTTGGCTGTCGTTACTCTCAGCTTTGAATCGATTAAGCCAGTCTTTTAATCAGATTGTTCTCCCGCTCTTTGTACTTACACTGATTGTGGATACGACTGATGCGACTGCGTTCTATGGTCTCATCGTAGCTATGGCAGGCTATGTCCAATCTGCGGTTCTTTTCCCCGCAGGGATGTTTAGTGATAGAAAAGGCAGAGGTCTCGCAATTCTTTTTGGCGGAGTCTTTTCTGGAATTGTTATCATATTACTTCCCTTCGCAATGGATACAACAACAGTCCTCATCCTTTATGCTGCAACCGGAATAGGTGCAGGATTTCGAATGTCATCAATACGAGCACTAATTGCTGATGCAACAAAGAGGGGGGCAGAACGAACCAAGTCCTATGGCTACACCATGGCAGTTTCAACAGTTGCCGCGATTGCAGGATCGTTCATAGGAGGATATGTACTTGATGAGGCAGCCCTCCCAGGCATAAATCCAGTTCTTGTGCGTTACATGATTTTGTTCTTCTTCATGGGAGGTCTTCGAATTGCAGCTGGAATTGTCGGGTTCCATACTGAGAGATGGTTGAAAAAACAGGGAATGCTCGACAACGAAATAGTTGAAGAAACTCACGTCGAACGTACTCGGGATGCAGAGAACGACACAAAGACTGCAACATTATTTGGTACGAGTCAGATGATAATGGGTTTCAGTTCAGGCATGGTTATTCCGTACATGATTAATTGGATAATTGATGCATTCAATCCTAGTGAGATCATACTTGGGAGTATTCCAGCAGTTGCAAACCTAACACTGGCGTCAGGAGCACTCTTTGTTGGTCTTATGAGTGAACGGACAGGGAAGCTGAAAATGATCACAGGGCTGTATATTCTGGCACCACTTCTCACTTTTGGTATTGTTTACTCACCACGACCTGAAGGATTTCTATTGATGATAGTATTCTACATTGCGCGTCAAGCTGTGGCAAACATGGCACAGCCAGCAAACAACTCTCTCTTCATGGGAGAGATTAGTCAAGCCAGGAGAGGGCGGTCATATGCTGTCACACGAATCATGTGGACATTTCCAAGACAGACAGGAACCCTTGTGACTTCCTTTATCCTAAGTCTTGGATTATTCTCAAGTGTAACCGAGTTTGGAGTTCTCGTCTTCCCACTCGCCATGATTCTCTATCCTGTCAGCGTAATACCAATGTACATCGCAGTCAGAAGAAATCGGCGGCTTGAACAATCAATAGCTAGTCAAGAGATTGGTTTGAGAATTTCTCAATAAATTCATCACGAAGTATATCCATGATTAAGAGACCTTTGTGTACACCATCCATATACTCGGTCTGACGCAGAATTCCAACTGACTTGAAACCAATCTTCTTGTAGACCTGAATAGACCGTTCATTGTCTTCCATTGTATCAAGATAGAGGCTGTTAAGACCGAGGACTTTGAATCCAATACCAAGTAACACCACCATTGCATCGGTTCCATAACCCTTTCCTCTCATCTCAGGATTGTAAATCGAAATGCCTACCTCAGCTCGATTATGGGGAAGTCGTATATCCTCAATCTTAGCGAGACCAAGAAACTGCTGAGTCTTTTTATCTTCGACAACAAGGTAGAGATGCCCATCTTTCCATGGATCCCAAATAGAAACCCTCCGTAGCCACTCTTCCATGTATCTCTTTGACCTGACTATCGGTGGACCCAAAAATCTTCTCAGCTCAAGTGTATTATAGAACTTCATAATGTCATCAAGATCAGACATTTCTAAGGCGCGAAGAGTGACAAGTTCTCCTGAGTACATACTCTTGTCTATACTATCACATCTGATAAGGATGATTCATCAAAGCCGGAATCCTTAACATGTGCCAGAGAGTCAAAAATTGGATATCTCGATTAGGTGAAATAGGATGGCAAGTTCTTCATTCAAAACACCAATTGGAATCCTGCGACTGCTAATCGTATTAGCAGTTCTAGCGATAGTCGTGTTAGTCCAAGTCTTTACTGGATTCTTTGAACCCAATCCAAACTGGTTATTCCTCTCTGGCTCTGCGATGATTGTTGCTCTTGCTCTACTGAACTATGTAGAAATGAAAACCCGTTTTGTGATGTTCATGTTCGTTGCGATGGCTGTCTGTTTTCTTGCAGATCTGTTGATGGCGAGTGTATTCTATCTCATCCCAGCAGAGGAATCAATCCGTAATCTAATCAATGGCGTTCCAATCTTTCTCATTGGGCATGTGATATACCTGTTAGCTTTGAGAAACCGCTCCCCTCTCTTTCTTCGAAGTGAGTCACCGAAACTAATCATGAGAAATCTTATAATTTGGATTGTGAGTATAGCAGCAGTCTTTGTACTCTTCTTCTTCACGTTATACAATCCAACAAATCTAGTTGTAAGTATCGGACTATTTGTCTATGGGATATTCCTTACATCATCCCTTGTCTTCAGTATCACAAAGTGGTTTGACGATTTTCCACAATTCTTCAGCCTTAGTCTGATCTTTGGATTTTTACTGTTCTTCATTTCTGATTACATACTCGGATACAAGATTCTTGTTGGAAATGTCTTCCCAGGTATTGAAGCAGTAGGAATTACATACCTTCTAGGGCAACTGCTAATCCATCTTTCACCTAAGTTAGAAAACGTTTGAGGACTTGAAATGGACAAACAATATCTACTTGCGACCATGACCTGGGAGGAAGTCGAAGAGCGGCTGAAAGAGTGTGACATAGCTCTTGTTCCTCTTGGCTCAACTGAACAGCATGGCCCAGCGTTACCTCTGAGCACAGACCACTTTATCGCTACTCAGTTCTCATATAGAGCTGCTGACATGGTGTGGGATAAGTACAAAGTGGTAGTAACTCCTACTGTCACCTTTGGGTTCTCACCGCACCACATGCAATTCAAGGGTACTATCACTCTTAGCGAGTTGACATTATCCAGTATGATTGCAGATATCTGCCATTCTCTTGCACAACACGGATTCAGGAAAATCATCCTTGTCAATGGTCACGGAGGTAATGAAACAGCAATCTCAAATGCAATGCATGATATGCATGGAAATATTGATGCAAAGATCTACCATGTGAACTGGTATGGTCTTGTTGGAGATATTATCAAAGATGTGGTCACACCACCAGCCTATCACGCGTGCGATATGGAGACCTCAGTTGCTTGGTATCTGGGACAACGTGTTCTGGAGGACAAAAGGGTCGATGAACCGGGAAAGGTTCTAGTCCCAGGTTTCATAATTCCGGATATGCTTGCACCTCCCCCAAACGCTTCGGTATCATACGATATCAAAGATATCACTGACTCGGGTGTAGTTGGCTATGCCACGAAAGCCACAAAGGAGAAAGGGAAAATAATCACAGACTCTGTTCTTGAACGACTTACAAGGTTCATAGAAGAGATTGCGAAGTTATGAAGACCAATCGCTCAAGTCTACCCCGGCATCAAATGAATGTGATCGATGTTGCTTGTTTCATCTTGGTCTATGATGAACTTTGTTGCCTTTGCTACATCTGATGCTGTCAGCATCTTGCTACGATCAACATCCCGACCATCAAACCATGGGGTTGAAACTGAACCGGGATTGATTGTTGCAGCTTTGATCTTGGTACCTTTCAGCTCTTCTCTGAGACTCCAGACCATAGCCTGCACCGCATGTTTTGTTCCAGCGTAGATGCTTGATCTAGCAGAGGTCTTGAGTCCTAGATTGGATGAGGTGACAATGATCTGCCCACTATTTCGTTCTCGCATTCCAGGCAAGACTTTTCTCAACCAAAGAAAGACTCCTCTAACGTTTGTATTGAACTGTTCGTCGAACTGTGCTACAGTGAGGTCTTCTAAGTTTCCAAAGTGACCCACTCCAGCATTTGCGACAATGACATCAATACTGCCCATCTTTGATTCAGCTTCTGAGAAATGAGTGTCAACAGTCATTTCATCTGCAACCTCACCCACTGAAAAGAAGGCTTGACCTCCCGCAGATTCGACCTCTTGTGCGACCTTCATCAAACGATTTTCGTTTCGTCCTACTAGAAAGATGATATGTCCATCGACAGCCATCTGAAGTGCAATCTCTCTACCTATACCGCTTGATGCACCAGTAATTAAGATTCGTTTCTTCATGATTATTTCGTCCGATATTAATATGAAAGATGAAGTTTTTCTAGCTTCTCTTTAAATTAGATATTGAGGAAATACACGTGGCTGAAGATGAGAGAGTGAAAATTCCAGAGAAGTGCGTGAATTGTGGATCAAATGAAATCGCTGGACCATTCGAAATGCATGGCCATGCAGTGTACATTGAACTATTTTCTTTTGTCCGACGTTACACGTATGTATGTGTAGATTGCATGTATGTCATGTATTTTGTGAATTGGAAAGAACGAGAATCAGTGCGCAAGAAGTATCAAGACAAGCAACTCAAGGTCCAATGAATTCTTGCCACTTTTAGAACGCTTAAATTCACCATTGTGAATTCATTACTGTTCCATTCACTAGTTACTGGAGAATTAAAAGAGTGACAGAAACTCGAAGCATCAAGACAATACTTAGAGCTAAGCCAACAATGGAGGGTGCAGGCGTTCGTCTGAAACGTGTTTTTGGCTATCATGAAACCGAGCTTATGGATCCCTTCTTGTTGTTAGACCATTTTGGTTCTGACAATCCAGATGACTATCTAAAGGGATTTCCATGGCATCCACATCGGGGAATCGAAACAATCACGTACATGGTCCAAGGTAAGGTTAAACACGAAGACAGTCTTGGGAATGCTGGTGCCATTGAGTCAGGCGATGTGCAGTGGATGACAGCTGGGAGTGGTATAATTCACCAAGAGATGCCGCAACGCTCTGAAGGCGCGATGATGGGATTTCAGCTTTGGGCGAATCTACCTAAGTCAAACAAGATGATGCACCCGCGATATCAAGACATCAAAGATTCAGAGATACCTGTTATTGAAACTGAGAGCGGTGCAAAGGTGCGAATCATATGTGGGAAACTTCATGGAACATGCGGACCAGTTAGTGAGATTGTCACCGATCCTGAATACATGGATGTGATTGTCCCAGCCGGAAAAGAGTTCGTACACTCAGTGAAGAAAGGTCACACTGTCTTTGCATATGTGTTTGAAGGAGAGGGCTACTTTGATGAGAACAAAGAGAATCTCATTGAATCAGAACATCTAATACTGTTCGAAGATGGTGACCAAGTTGTTGCAAAGGCATCAGACAAACAACTACGTTTCTTGTTGGTTTCGGGTATGCCAATCGGGGAACCGATTGCGTGGTATGGCCCAATTGTGATGAACAATCGGGAGGAACTGGAAGTAGCTTTTAGAGAATATCGTGAGGGCACATTCATCAAGCACGACTAGAAGACTCTAGAAATCTGTATTGACCTTCGAAAAGATATTCCTACTTGAATTTCCAATCTGCAACTCGAACTCTCCTGGCTCAAGATGCCAATCATGTTTGTCAACATCATAGAACATTAAATCATGCACTCGGACCTGTATAGGAACTATCTTTCGTTCACTGGGATTCAAGACTACCTTCTCAAATCCAACAAGCTCCTTGAGAGGTCTCTCTACCGAACTCTGAACATCATGCGAATAGACCTGCAAGACTTCCGAACCCATACGTTCTCCGCTATTCTCAATCTCGATTTTGATGGTCACAGCTTCTTCTGTTTCCTTCTCAAGCTCAATATCTCCAAGATCAAATCTAGTGTAGCCAAGACCGAAACCAAAGGGAAATAATGGTTCTATCTCCTTTTTATCAAACCAGCGATATCCAATGAAGATACCCTCATCATAATAGACATCCTTGACCTCGTCACCAGGATAGTTCCTAGCCAGCCCGGAGTGGTGCGCTGGAGAATCGGATAGCTTCTGAGGGAAAGTAAGTGGTAATTTTCCTGAGGGGTAAGCATCACCAAAGAGTATGTTCGCAATAGCTCGCCCTCCTTCCATTCCAGGATACCATGCATTAAGAATCACTGGCACCTTCTCATACCAACTGTCCATAGCAATGGGACTACCAGCAATGAGCACAATTATCGTGTTGGGATTATCACTTGCAGTTTCAAGAATTAATTCAACCTGTTCTTCTGGAAGTTGTAGGTCTGTTCGGTCATACGATTCCGAGTCCATGCCCTTTGAATGATTCAAGCCAGCAAAGATGATAGCAGCATCAGCTTTCGAAACATCTGAAATGATCTCTATTTTTCCTTTGATCTTCTCTTTTATTCCATCGAGCGGTGTAATCTCGTATAGAGCTACTACAGCTGATGAACCTCCAGACAATATCCTCCCGAATTTCTTTTTCAGATTAGGACCGGATACTGAAATTGAATCTAAATCATCGAAGTTCAGGGGTAACACATCACCTCGATTTTTCAATAGTACCATTCCCTCTTCTGCGATTCTTCGGGCGAGAAACTGATGCTCTACTGTATTCCGAATTCCCTGAGGTATTTTACTTGGTTCTTCAAAGGCACCTGTCAAAATCATAACACGCAGGAATCGAAACACTAGGTCGTCAAGTGCTTCCTCAGTGAACTTTCCTTCATCAAAAGCCCTGTGTAGTGCCTTCTGTTTATACTTAGATGGAAAAGGCATTTCCAGAGAGAGACCGGCATTAATGCATCCTTCAGTAGTTTCGATAGGGCGTGTTGCCAACCAATCTGAAACAACAAAGCCTTTGAAACCCCAACGGCCCATTAGGACTTCACGGATTAGATACTTGTGCTCACAACCATACACACCATTGATTTTATTGTAAGATCCCATGATAGCCCAAGGATCTGCTTCTGTGACGATATCTCGAAAAGCTCGAAGGTAAACTTCATGGAGCGTTCGTTCATCCACAACTGAATTACAGGACCTTCTATCTATTTCTTGATTGTTTGCTGCGTAGTGCTTCACGCACGCACCAACACCAATGCTCTGGACTCCTTGAACAAGTGGGATTGCTAGTTCCTTCGTGAGGAATGGATCCTCACCATAGTATTCGAATGTGCGACCATTGAGTGGGGTGCGATCGATATTCACTCCAGGGGCTAGAAGCATATGGCGATTGACAGCACGTACTTCCTTAGCCATAGCAACTCCCATCTCTCGTGCAAGTTGTCGATTCCATCCGGATGCTACAGAAATCGCAGCTGGAAATCTCGTACATTTCGAGAGACCACTTGAGTGATATGCAACGCCTAATGGACCGTCTGTCATTCTGAATGACGGAACACCAAGACGCTTGATGGGTTTGGTGACATAGATTCGATGAAATCCCGGACTCGTCAGCGATTGGAATTTATCTTTCAATGTCATTCGTGAAAGTATCTCTCTTGCTCTCACATCCTCAGGAGATTGATGGTTGTTAGTTGCCATGGTATGCCATCCATTGCCAGATATTGACTCAAGTTCTGGAGGATGTGGTTTATTTGTACTCTCCGGAAGTTCGAAAACCGCAGGTAGCGAAGGGCATATATAGTCGAAAATTGGCGCCCCGCTTGCGTGTACGACCCGAACAGAGGGCCGCTATACCGTTCAAGCCTACGGTGAAAACTATGAAGAGAGATCCAACTGGTTGGATGAGAGACGAGTATAACAAGCTCGTCGAACAGAATTTTGACTGGAAGATTCGCGAGTTGCAAGGTCCTTCGACTCCGAGTGCAAAGATTGACGGCAAAGAGGTAATCATGTTATGCAGCAACAACTACCTCAATCTGAGCAATCATCCAAAGATGAAGGAGGCAGCTCTTGAGGCCATTAAAACTCATGGTGTTGGCTCAGGCTCAGTTAGAGCTATTGCAGGAACAATGGACTTGCACCTTGAATTGGAACGAAGACTTGCAAAGTTCAAAGGTGCTGAGGCCGCACTTACCTACAGTGCTGGTTTTACAACTAATGAGGGACTGATTCCTCAGCTTGTCGACAAGGAAGATGCAATCATCTCCGACGAGTTGAATCATGGTTCAATCATAGATGGTGTTAGGTTGACCAAAGCAACTCGTTTCGTATACAAGCATAATGATGTAGCTGACCTCGAGCGAGTTTTGGAGGAGGCGGAGAAGGAGAATCCTAAGAAGATGCTCGTGATCACTGACGGAGTATTCAGTATGGATGGAGATATTGCTCCACTTGATGGTATCGTGAAGGCGGCCAAACCACACGGTGCGATGATATATGTTGATGATGCTCACGGTGAAGCAGTTCTTGGAAAAGGTGGTCGTGGTATTGTTTCACACTTCAACCTCACCCACAACGATGTTCACTTTGAGATGGGAACCTTCTCGAAGGCTTTTGGAGTGATGGGAGGTCACGTGTCCGGTAGTCAGGATATGGTTAACTACGCGCTCAATAAGAGTCGTTCATGGTTGCTAAGTGCATCACACCCACCAGCCACAGCAGCTGCTTGCATCGCAGCAATTGATGTTCTCGAAACAGAAGAAGAACATGTGAAGACCTTATGGGACAACCGCGAGTACTTCGTGAAGGGACTCCAGCAGATGGATTATGACACTGGATTCAGTCAGACTCCAATCATCCCGGCAATGTGTGGAGAGAGTTCAAAAGCAGTTGCCCTGAGTGATGGTCTCTTCAAGGAAGGGATTCTTGCATTACCGATTGTATTCCCGATGGTCGCTCGTGACAAGGCGAGGATTCGCAACATGATGAACAGCGGACTGACCAAGGAGCAGCTAGACATTTCACTAGCAGCATATGAGAAGGTCGGTAAGCAAGTAGGAATCATCTAGAAAACACTGAATACGCATCGCCACTTTGATGTGAATGATGCGTTCAGTCTTCTTTTGTAATTATTTGACCTTCTCATCGACCTTTTCAAGCTCAACAATAGGCGCAAATCTGAAACTGACCTCTGGCAGGTAATGACGAGTAATCTTGACAAGGTGTTCAGGATTCTCAGTTTCTACAAGCTGGAAACCTTCAGGTCCATCTACCATTGTGTAGTTCTTCGAGATGAACTTAGCATGTTGGTCTGGATCCTTCTTTACGATTGCTCGGAACTCTTTCAGCTTATCCATGACCACATTGTGATCAGCAGGGGCATATTCCCAAAACATGATGTATTTCATTGAATCAACTCCATGGAACTCCATCTTGAATCTCGTCGATAATTTAAGAGGATTGTGACATGACCGATTCCAGAACAGACTACCCAGTCAGTTAACATTGCTAATCCTTAAGTCTGAAGAAGATGATAGTCTAGGACATGTCGGACTTTCAGAAGGATGCGACATTGAGGAGTGTTTTGCTTGACGCCGCCAAGTCGGGTGAACGGATGAGATTCTACGGCCCAGGTATGATGATTGTCGCAGAAGGATGCATAGCCTATGTGGGAGAGGATATCGTCGGCATAAAACATGGAAACACTGATGACGCTGATGAGTTTGTGTCCCTAGAATGCATTATCAAGATCCAAACTTTGGGCGAGTACCGTCACTATTGAGCTCGGTGAGCGAAGCATTCACACTCTCTGTCGATTAATTTATGTTTCATGAAGGAGTGAAAACTCAGAGGTTTTCGTATGGGATTCTTAGGAACAACTGCACCTTTACTTGTTGATGTTAACCTGATACTTCAATATCTAACACTTATCCTCCTGATTGTTGGTTACGTCAAGAGGAAACCCCTCAAGACTCATGGGTATATAATGCTGCTAGTGCTTCTGATTGGCATTTTGACCACATTTGCGGTTATGGCGCCAAGTCTACTCCCCACAGCAGCAATCTTCGGAGTTGCAGTATTTGGTCATGCAGCAGCAGGAACTATCGCAATGTTACTCGGAGTTCTTTTCACTTACAGGTTTGTTATTGCGTTAAGAAATGAGCAACCTTTGTCATGTGGGAAAAAGAGAAACATGAGGATTGCATTGATTCTCTGGATTGTTCTGGTGTTATTTGGCACCATGATATATCTGAGTCTATATTTGTAGCGTTTATCTCCAGCTGTCTGGTTAGATTCCTCCATAGAACAACAGTATGTAGAGCATCATGATGAAGACTGCAATCATCGAAACTGATTCTAATGCATTGATTTTTGCATCATCAGTAATCATTTCTCTAAGTATGAACATGGTTGGAAAAGCGAATAGAAGAAGAACAACTGAATATAATTCGATTGGAAGTATCTCATGACCGAGTAGGACAGGATCCAAATATCCAGCAAGACCTGATACAATCATGGTAAATCCGAAAATTACAAAGAACACTTGGACAATTCCGCCAAAAGCATTGCTTAGAGCTACCTCTATCTCCTCCTTCCTGTGACTACTCGCTACAATAATGTACTCAGGAGTACCACCAAATATCACAAGTAATAGCGCAGCGTGTATTATAGGCAGACCAATCTCTTCAATAGTAAAGTACGCAAAAGATGATAGTGCTTCTCCACCGAGAGCAGCTCCTAATGCTGCTGATAAGAGATAGAGCATGAGATTCTTCTTGGACATCGCATCATGTACAACATCCTCGTCCAAGAGGGGATCCTTTGATTTAGGATCAATTTTCCCATAGTACCTAGTAATTCGATAAAGGTAAGCAATAAAGACGATTAGGAGACAGAATCCAAAAAGAATCAATTCTCCAGAATCCAAGAATTGTGGAATTAATTCGTTGGATGAGGTCAATGGGAATAGGTGAACAAGTAACATCGATAGACCAACAGAGAGAGAGATGACAGCCCCCATTGTAAGAAGGTCGGAGCCAACGTGGTGAATTGCATCAGGAAGCTGGAAATTACCTCGTTCATCTTTGGGGAGGACAAGTGTGTAGAGTGCAAACACAAGACTATTCATGAAAATCGTCGCAAGAGCGAGGATCCAGGCCATCTCATATTGTCCACCAATAATAAGAAAGAGAAGCACAAAGAGCTCTGGAATGGTACTTGCTAGACTCGCATATATTCCAGCAACATAATCAGTGAGCTTCATGTTGTGTGCCAGACCTTCAACAGATAGTACAAAAGCTTCACAGGCGCCTCCAATTAGGAACACTCCACCAATCAGTTCAACTACAGCTAGAATGTTTGCTTCTAGATGGATGCCGATGAACTCCAGGAGAAGTGAACCGACAACCATGGCAAAACCAATCAGATAGGCATATTTCCACATATGATGCTTGTTTTTATTGTCTATAACTGCAGTAGCGGTTTGGTCAGATGTGACGGTATCATCCAGCATTGAAGCGCCTCCGAGTCATTGGCCTAAACAGACACCAAATTAAACTTCTCCTTGTGGATGAAGTCCCATTAGATGTCTTCAGCCAAGACCTTCCTAATCATTGTGGTGGCGGTCCGACCAATAACCGTGATCACAATCTGGACAAGTAAAGCTATGAAAAAGATACCAATTGATAGTGACATCCCAAAGAAGCTAAGTGAGGTGGCTGATTGTGCTGCAAGGAAATAGACCCATAGAAGGTAATATCCGTAGATTCCCAAAATCAGAATAAATCCAACTGCAAGCCCATAGATGATTACAACAGTCTTCACCCCAGGCCGATTGAGGTCAACCTCACCAATACCCTCAGCTATTACAATACGTCCTATCCGGCGGTTGAACCTTACAAAGAAACTTATCGCTCCGAGAAAGATAAACAGAGTCAACATCGCACCTACAAGAAGCAAGAAGATTGCAACATCGCTTTGTATGAGAGATACATAATCTCTAAGAATGTATGCTGTAGTGGAGCCAAGCAACATAATTGCCGAAACAATCTGAGCGACAAGCGTTATGGTTGCAGTACCTCTGAACATTGATCCTACATCAAGGAGTTCTTCATCAGATGATGACTTGGGTTTAGATTCATCAGACAGAATAGTTTCCTCCGATTGCGCGCATATACATTGAGTTGTGAGGCCTCATAAAGACTTGTTGTCTTGAGTGAGAAAGCTCAATAAGAAGCATGAGAGTGACAGATTGGCGATGTACTATGACTAACTATTTGCACGATATACCACCCGGTCCAAATCCTCCAAGTGAGATTTATGTGATAGTGGAGTTAACAAAGGCAAGCAAGAACAAGTATGAGTACGACTCCGAACTAAACCTCTTCAAGTTAGATCGGGTTTTATACACCTTTGCACCATTTGACTATGGATTCATTCCACAGACGTTAGATCATGATGGTGACCCACTGGATGTGGTCCTTCTCATAAATGAACCCACGTTCACGTCATGTGTTGTGCATGCTAGACCAATTGGCATTATGGAGATGGATGATGCGGGAAAGATTGATGACAAGATTATCGCTGTTCCTATGAATGAACCCTACTACAGAGATGTGAAGAGTATCATTGACCTACCGCGAAGCCGTATGGATGAATTAACACACTTCTATGCGACCTATAAGATTCAGGAAGGGGGACATACAGAGATCAAAACGTTTCGAGAGCTGAATGACGCATTCCAAGCAATAAATCGCTGTATGGAAGACTACCAAAAAGCAAAATCCTAGTAAACCACACCACAATTATCTAAAGAGAAATAGAAATCTGAGTTTGTCAAGGTGGTCATATGATGCAACTCGTTTTCTGCAAGGCGGTCATCTTTGATTTTGATGGGACATTAGCAGATAGTATGCCATTCTTGCAGAAGATTGGCGTTGAGATGATGATGAAGCACTTCGGTGTTTCAAAGGATGACGCTACTGAGAGGTACGTGACCACCACAGGACTTCCCTATGAACATCAGATCAAGATGAATTTTCCAAACGATTCTAGGAACAGCATTGCAATAGAGGAGTTCGAACAATTGAAGATTGAGCGAATCTTTGAACAAGAGATATTTCCTGACGCTGAACAAACTGTTCGAGAACTTGTTACGAGAGGATTTGATGTGTTTGTCTCTTCCTCCACATTTCAATCGACTGTAGAGGAATATTTCAGGCGGAAAGGAATTTTAGATTTATTCAAGGAAATTGTGGGTTATCGACCTGGGTTCGAGAAGGGGGCAGACCATTTCAATCATATCAACTCAACATACAACATTGATTTTGGTGACATGTTGTTTGTTGGAGATTCTTTGAAAGACTACGAGAGGTCGGAGGACTTTTGCCAGTTCATTGGGATGGTAGGTTTGTTTGATTATCAAGATTTTAGGCAAGCTGGTCATGAGGGGCATATTATCGAGAGGTTGTCAGACCTGCTTGAGATAGTCGAATCTGACTATGTGGATATCCCCTATGATGAGTCATAGTTCATGAACAGTGGGTAATCACATTATTCGATCATGTTGCTTGTGTGGTGCATTGTTCTAATCTTTTCATTTCTCGCCTTGCTCATGCTAGTCTTGGTCAGATGAGAATCAGAAGCATCATTGAGATTAATGGAAATGGAAACCAATTAACAGCTTCCACCTTGGGATGCACATGACGTTATGTAGAAATCACCATTGCTAGGTTTCAGCCTTGACCTTTGTTGCAGGGCCTTGGCCTAAGACCCTATTCATTCGTTCGAGAATCTCGCGAATGTGAGGCACGTATTCTTCAGGTACAGTGACGATATTTTCTGAGGGACGATTCTCAAGGACATCTAACACCTTCTCTAGTGTGTGTTTCTTCATCTGTCGACAAACTGCACCCTCATACATGGGAATGATTGTCTTGTCAGGATGGCGTTTCTGGAGTTGATGAAGTAGTCCCATTTCTGTGGCAATTATGAAGACCTTGGCATCAGACTCTGCAACGGTCCGAACCATCATCCCAGTTGAACCTACCATGTCAGCAGCTTCCTGCACCTCAATCGGGCATTCAGGATGAGCAATGGAAATGGCATCAGGGAATTTCTCTTTGAGTTCTATTAACATACTCAAGTCGAACATGTTATGAACGTAGCAATGACCTCTCATGTCAATGTCGATAATTTCGACATCGGTATGTGATCTTACATACTCTGCAAGATTCGCATCAGGCCCAAAAATCACTTTGTCAACACCGAGAGATTCAACGACCTCAACAGCACTTCCAGAAGTGCATATCCAATCTGCTTCTGATTTTGCCTCAGCAGTTGTGTTCACATAGACAACAACTGGTACTCCAGGGTGTTCCCTCTTTTTCTGACGAAGTTTTTCAGCATCAAGATATCCAGCAAGTGGACAGAGAGATTTCGTGTCGGGTATATAGACAGGTGTGTCTGGAGACAGTACAGCAGCCATCTCAGCCATAAACTTCACTCCTGCAAAGATAACCATTTCATACCCTGTGACTTCAGCAGATTTACGAGCTAGTTGTAAAGAGTCTCCTACGAAGTCTGCAATCTCTTGAATCTCGATGATTTGATAGTTGTGAGCAAGGATGAGTGCTCTGCGCTCCTTCTTCAACTCGAGTATTCTCTCTTGTAGCGCCTTGGTGTCACTCGCCATCGTAAGCACCTTGTGTAAATTCCTTTGTCAACACTTTTAATCAGATTCCAATCGGCAACTGTTGACATCTCACTATCGAACTGGCAACTTTTGCCCCTCTGTCAGTGTCATTTAAGTGCATTTTGTTCTACATTGGAAGTTCAAGACAAGGAGGACCAAGCATCGCGAATCGGTCTAGTTTCAGGAACTGAGGTGAGTATGTTAGATGATGCTAGGTTTGTCCTTGATATCCTAGAGAATAGAAAGATCGATTTCATCATAGAAGACAAATTAGCTGGCAATTTGAAGGGATATGATGGAGAACCAATTCGGAGAATGGATGTCGATGTATTAGCAATCATTGGTTCTGATAGGTTGTTACTCAAGAAACTTCTAGAGCTACGTAAGACTGAGATTCCGATTCTTCCTCTAGCATCAAAAGGACAACCTGATTTTCTGTTTGAAATATCAGCAACAAACTTCGATGGTATATTATCCGACCTACTCGATACTAAGTGGAAGAAAGAAGAACGGAGGAGATTGGTCGCAGAGATATCAGGAAAAGAAACACCACCGCTCCTGAATGATATTGGGATTTTTGCTCGTAGAAGTGCTACCCTAATTCGATATTCATTACTTATCGATGATGAGCAATTTTGGAAAGATGGGAGTGATGGTCTTATCGTGGCAACACCAACTGGAAGCA
Organism: Candidatus Thorarchaeota archaeon; assembly: GCA_048882325.1. Taxonomy (GTDB): domain Archaea; phylum Asgardarchaeota; class Thorarchaeia; order Thorarchaeales; family Thorarchaeaceae; genus SMTZ1-45. Next base: position 177,651 of record JBHLRS010000002.1, read on the forward strand.
CAGCCTACTCGCTGAGTGTTGGTGGTCCAGTTGTCCTTTCTTCATCACCAGTCTTTTCAATCATTCCTGTTAACAGTGTGAATCCTGCCAGACGTCCGCTAATAATCTCAGATGAGCTGGTAATTGAGATCAAGGAACTGACAAGTTCAGTTGCAATTGAAGCAATATTAGATGGACAGATTAGAAGAAAGGTCGATAGCCATCCGGTTCGGATTTGGAGATCTGATTCAAGTGCTATGTTTGTGAAGTTCTCCGAGGAGCGAGTTGAAGAGCTGAGAGGTAAACTGCTAAAGAAGACTGAAACAGCTGATGATGTGGCTCAGGAGTTACCACCAAGTGCCAAACTAGTTTTCAAGGTTCTTGAGTATCAAGGACAACTAAGTCAAAAGGAGATTATCGAAGAAACATTACTCCCTCCTCGAACCGTAAGATATGCACTCTCTCTTCTGATGAGTGAAGGATTAGTGACCAAGAAACTTTCCCTAAGAGACAGTAGGCAGGGTCTTTACCATGTTACCAACAAAGCCTAAGAAGGGCCCTTACACCAGAATGCACGCAGAAATCATGTGATTACTATGACCTCAACGAAGGGAATCCCTAAGATAAAGAACAAGAAAATAAAGCAGCTCTTTGATCAGGCAAGCTCAGACCTAAAATTGTTAGCAAAGGGACAGAAAATACCGGATGAGAAAGGTCTCTTTGGTGAGTCAAGAGAATTACTTCCGTTTGAAATTGGAAAAGCAACTGAAGCATCAGTGGAAGGGTTATCCACGGCTGCAAATGTTGATGCAGTCCTATTGGAAATCTTCAGAGATGCGCGAGGAGAACCCACTACAGATGACGTAATTCAGTCTCTAACTCTCTGCATGTATGGACTTGTCGTTGGGAATTATAATGAAGAGGATTTTAGGTATCTCTATAGATACTCTCTTCGATATATAAGGAATCAACTCCCAATTGAGAAATGGCTACGTAAGGCACTTGTATTCATTGCTGCCACGAAATATGACTCACCTTCATATGTAATGTCAGAGGTACGATTTTGGATTCAATTTATTGGTTCTCCTGTCTTCAGTCCCAGTTTGTTTGAGGATATTGGTGAAGAGTTAGGTGTTGATATCAGATCAGTCACAGACTCTGAAGACTTGCGGCTCGTGGATGCACTAACTCGCCATCCACAATATGTTCGAGAAGCGGTGGAAGGGAAACCATTCTTGGATGTTATGGAATCATGTCGTGATTGGATACCTGATGCACTACTACCGGAACTCCTTGCTGTAGCAAAAGAAAGAGTCTATGCTGAAGCTCAGAGTCTTATCTCTCAAGAGATGAGTGTAGACGAGTCTATTAGGGTGATGAAGAAGCACTTTGAGAAGAGTAAGTTTCAAAGTCACAAGGATGAAGTCCTACCTGTACGATTACAGCAGTTGGAGAATCCTCCGCCTGGAGAAGCGATTGATCCTGTCATCTTTGAATTAATACCACAAAAACTCAGGATGGGGCTCCTTCCCTCTGTGGCATACTCTACTACGACAAAGAAGATTGAGATCATTTTTCTTGGCGGACCCAGAATTGGTAGAAGTGGCATAGTAATCAAAACAGACACGGGAGGCATTCTACTAGACTTCGGCCTGTCTGTTGCGAATCATATGATTCCAGAATGGATACCCGAGCTCGAGATGATTGATACTGTCCTTGTGAGTCATGCTCACTTGGATCATGTAGGTGGACTCCCTATTCTATTCGACAAGTTTGAAGGCAAATGGTGCTCCGTAAGTCCAACTGGAGGCATAACCAAAGTCCTTCTCACAGATGCTGTAAAGGTTGGCACTCCATTCCCACCAAGGCGATTCAGCAAGCTAGACCTGATATCTAAATTCAATGAAGACAACATCAAGAAAGTAACAGACAACCATGTTGGACTTGAGTACGGAAAAAGCAGTGAGGTGGGACCGGGCATTGTTGTGACACCTATTGAAGCATGTCACATTTCAGGTAGTGCAATGTATTCGATCGATATTGAGGGAGTAAAGATTCTCTATACCGGGGATTTCAATATTGATGAATCTGTTCTCTTCCCTGGAGCTACCTTGCCAACAGATCCCGAATACGTGATTTTCGATGGCACTTATTGGGGGAGGGAGGACTTTGACCGAAAGAGGGTCAGAGAAATGGTGAGTGAAATAGTTTCAAACAACGGACCAGTAATCATCCCGAGTTTTGCAGTTGGACGTTCTCAAGAGATTCTCGTGTTGTTAGAGAATCTAGGTGTGACACAGAATCGAAATGTCATGGTTGCTGGTATGGCTGATAGAATCACCAATCTTGTTGGGACTCGAGGCCATTGGCAGAGCATGAAAAAAAATAAGATCCATCTTGATAAGGACGACGTACTTGTTGCAGGCGGCGGAATGATGGGCGGAGGATTGGCAAGGCACCATTTCAATGAACAGCGTAACAATCCAGATGCGGCAATGATCTTGTGTGGGTACTTGGCTCCGAGAACACCAGGATGGAACCTGCTACACGGTTATGAGCCACATGAGTGTAGAATGGAATACGCCCGGCTCAGTGCACACTCATCATCATCAAATCTCCAGACATTTGTCAACTCATGCTCTGGAAAGAAGATTATGGTCCACACTCCAGCAGAGAAGACACCCAAAGGACTCATCATGCCTGAGTACAGGGAAAGAATCACAATCAAACCTTAAGTCTATGCTACGACTTCTAGAACTCCATCGAGAACTAGTTTTGTGGCAACAAACTTCATTGCGGGAAGACTGACATTCAGCTTCTTCACTACATCCTGTAGAGGTAGTGTTCCATCACAGAGGTCAACAAACTTTACTACAACATTACCATAAGCCTTCTGAGTGTCTTCATCTACGACACCCATTTTCTTCAGATGACTGGTAGGACCAATCTCTACCTTGAAGTCAATCCAACCGTACTGGTTCATAATCTGCAGACAGCCAAGTACAGTTTCACGAGGTAGGTCTAGGCTGCGTACAAGGCCACCGATTGTGTCATTAGTCTCGATTGCAGTCTTCACATCTACTATTGCTTGCCCAACCTCACGGTTCTCAAATGGTAGTGGTCTCCCAGCTTCTCTTGCACGAACGATATAATCGAAGCTGATTGGTCTCAATGGTATCCGTGTTAGGACACTGAATACTGATGTTTCGAAGGCAGCCTTATCGCCATTCCAAGTATCCCACACATCTTGATACATCTGCTCAATCTCAAACAAAAGTGAGGTGAGAATGCTTCTCTGCTCATCTTCCTCACTGTCGTTCGTAGCAATGAGTGCGAGGACGAAATGTTTTGACTTTTCTACCATCACAAGATTTCCTTCATGCTCAATTGTTTCTAGAGCATCAGTTGTGCTTGTACCGTCAGAAGATTCTGCATCGATTCCACCAAAGGAGTCAAGTGCTGAAATCAGAGATGCGATGGCATTGGTGTCTATCTCATCATCAGCATACTTCAGATGGAAGGACACATCTGGCATTCCCTCTTTCTGGACTATAAGTAGAAGGTGGAGAATCTTAGACCGGTCTGATGAAACAGGAGTGACTATTTGTGCAGTGTCCGTTGCATCTGAAGTCGCGTCTGCAGCCTCAGCTATCGCGACAGCTTGTGAGGTTGTTGGAATCGGTGTCTCACTGATTGCCTCAATGCTTTCATCAGAGTATGGTACAGATTCAAAACCTGATGCGGGAGTTCCTGCTTGTGCTTCAGTGGCAGCAGGCCCAGCAACACCGGGTTGGTCAATCTCCTCAGTACCCCTTCTGACGGTGATCATCTCACTGACTGGAAGGTCAGGTAATGTCACGCCAACAGTCTTAGCAGATACCTCAAGCATGAGTCGAATGAATTCTTCTCGTCGCGACTTGTCAGTGGCAACCATTGCGAATGTTGGGGCGCCAAGTAATCGCTTGATCTTCTCAGCCTTCATCGACTCTGGTAGGTCTTGTTTGTTAGCTATGATGAATAATGGAACTGCAGGTGCTTCTTTGCGAATATTACGTAGGAGTGATTTTGTCTGCATAACGTTCCTGAAACTCGAGTCCGTAATTAGAAAGATTACATCTGTTCCTGAGAAGTAAAAACTCCAAAGATCTTGGAACACTGCCTGTCCGGCAAAGTCCCAGACAGTCACGAGAAATGTACCAAACTGTATAGTTTCAGATGAGTCGACTGCGACATTGATAGTTGGTACGTATCCTCCAGGCGCAGGTTCCTTTCCAAATAGTAGTCGGAGAAGGGTACTCTTACCGACACCACCACTCCCTACGAAGCTGACCTTGAACCTGGTAAAGATGAGTTCACCAAGGATATCATCCAGATTATCGCGGATGTAGCCGATACTGTTCCCACGAAGAGCTGTGGAAACTCTAGCTGCACCTTCACGGACGCGGTGCTGGATGACTCTGTCTTCATCACGACCATCAGTCACAAAGAGAAGAAGCATATCACCATCAACAGGTCCATGAAAGACTTTGTGTTTCTCTGCAACAAAGACAGGAGTGTCCGCAGCGAGACCCTCAGTAGTGTGAAGGTCTCGGTATCCAGCAAGGAATTCTTGAATATCATCATCAAGAAAATCAATCTTCCAGAACCTAGTTCTCACCACAACGTTACCATTTCCCCTTTCGATCAATAACACGTTGTGTATCACTAGAATTCACACTCTGTCCTGCGTCTTGGTAAATCATTGGTCGTTATCTACTTTTCTTGCGTTTTTCATGATTTATTCTCTCTATGAACCTTACGTGTGCGTGCATTAACCCTCTTTGATTGTGATAATCTGACGTCTATGAAGCTCCGCAAAGACTGTAACAAGCACACTCGGTTGTAGCTTGAGCTCTGTAGCAATTTCCTCGATTGTGAGAGTACCATCTACTAGTCCGACAATCTCGTCAACCCGGGAATAGAGCGATAGTACATCATCATCTGGTTCTTTGAGGAGAATTGGTGCATCATCAGGACCTATCTTGAGTTCGAGTTCAATAGCGCCCATTCTATGGAGAAGATGGATTGCGCCAAGAATCATCTCAGGTCCCTTTCCCGGGACCAAGAGCGACATTGTCATTGTTCCGTCTAGGCGGTTCCACACAGCCTCAACAAAGTCCCGTAATGGTGCATTCTCAAATCGTTCCCAGAGGAGTGCTCTTGCTTGCTTAGGGGCCATCCTACTCGGAATGACTTCTGGTGGTAGGGTTGCGAGTAGCTTGAGCGTGAATGGAGGAGAACGGAAGAGATCTGTTGGGTCATCCACCAAATCAGGCACTTCATCCATGAATAAATCAGGGAGAAATGAAAACCTCTCACGAAGTGCTTCGACATCAACACCAGTCCCCGTGATGAGTGTATAGACATAATGACCGCGTTCTATAGTAATGTAGTTCAAATCTCCAGTACGAAACACAGAGGTTTCGGTTGGACTGGCTGGATCAAACTTGAAAGCTGAGATAGCAGCCACTATATTTGGAGCCAGCTCTAAAAGACGTGACCGCTCATCATAATAATAGCTGTATGCGGCCTCACCAGTTCTGCGATCCACCACAAAGAACGCTTGATGACCAACCTCTTCCTCCTCAGATTCTTCAATTGACGATACATAGTCAATAGACCTGTCAATCTCCCATCTCTTATACGCCAATTCTGGATGCATGTCTAAGAATCCAGCAATTGCCATGGAAGAAAGAATCAGATATGTCGGTTGCGTCGACACATCAGATAACTCTAACCCATAGAGATCCTCATACTCTCTTGCAAGTTCAAGCTGCTCATCTGAACCTGGTACCACAACTAGTTGAGATGAAGATTTGTCCCGGATTTGCATAACAACTTGTTCCACTCTGTCAGAAGTTGGAAGTGGAGGAGAGATGACTAGAACAAACAATGACGCAGATGAGAAATCTTCCGTCCAGTCAGCTTTGACCAAGTCATCGTGTGTGATTCTCATCACTTCTACACCAAATGGACCAATCATCAATGGAGCAGAATAAGACCGATTCTTCTGTGCTTTTTTCTGAAGAATTGAGTCCACTGCAGTTCCAGATTTGTCGTCATATATTGGGTCATCAGTTGCGATGAAACACACTCGAATACGTTCCCTAAGAAGATCATCAGCAATATGCGAGAACTCGTCTTTGAAGTCACGTACTGATGCTTGTTCAATGTTCTTACTTGACGCTTCTTGAACTCGTTTCATTCGCTCTATGTCAACTCCAGAAATTGGGGTTGTATCAGACACACCAATAATGATGGTCATCTTGCTTACCTTGCAGATGCAGGTACCTCTCCCATCGATTTCAGTTGTCACAAATTCTCTTGCTGAGTCTTCCTGCATTAGTTGATAATATGTATCGACAATATGTTTGAGAAACTCGTCTGTGACTTTCTCTTTACTAAAAGAGATGGATGCCAGTTCTTTGGACCCAAGCAGGTCAAAGAGTACAGCATTAACAATCATACCTGAATCATCCTCTTGAGTCTATAGACGAGTGCTCTTACTCTCTCCATCAGCATTGTGGCACTCTTCACTAATCAACATTGTTCGGTTCTCTTCTTGATGAACTCGTCAAATGATATAGAGCCCCTCATGTACCTCTGATAATCTGTTTCTGTCCAGCTCGCGTCATATTCTGCAAGATCAGTCCCACCTCCTGAGTTAAGTGGAGGCAAATCGGATATTGCCTCAGAAACTGAAACTGGTGGTGGTAGTTCTTCTGACCCGAGCTTTATGTCAGACCTGGTCTTTCCACGAATGAGTGATGCGAGTATACCAGTCGGTGTGTGGACGCTTTCTTGGTTTCTCCGACCAATAATGAATACACGTCTTCTTCGTTGGGGAACCCCAAACTCCTCAGCTTTCAAAGTGAATACAGTAACGGCATACTCCTCTTCTTCTAACGCTTCAACAATTGAACAAAGAACCTTACCATGCTGCATCCACTTTAGTCCTAGTACATTCTCAATAACAACATTTTCCGGTGCGAGTTGTTGTATTAATCTAAGCATCCTGAAAACAAGTGTATTCCTTGAATCGAGTTTATCCCGATTTCCTGCAGTTGAAAATCCCTGACACGGTGGTCCGCCTATCAATGAATTTAGATGTTTTCCAGAGAGAGATCTTTCAATACTGTCCAGTAAGTCAATTAATTGTTCATCTTTCAACAGATCAGCTTGGATGACCTCAGTTGCTGAATGATTGTATGAATAGGTTTTGCACATATTGGAATTGAAGTCGGTTGCTAGAAGTACATCATGGCTGGCCTGAACAAAACCATCCGAGAGACCTCCAGCTCCTGAAAACAGGTCAATAACTCTACCCGGCTTGAATAATGAGGCCACAGCTCTGGCTAATAGTGGAGGCACAGCATTCCCAATCTGTTTGTATCTTGAGCTATAACTACCAAGGAATCTGAACCGATCGGTAAATGATTGGAGTCTGGCGGCTTCACGCATCGATATTAGACGATTCTGTACTGGATGCACAAACGTACCGTTTCCCGGTCGGTTGAAGTATGTGTTTACTGTATAGCTCGGAAGACTGTTGCTCAATCTTCCATAGTAGGTGGTCCGTCCACCAGAATTAGAAATTTGAGTGAGTCGCGCGGACTTCCGAATCACATGAAGAGGGATGTCTTGCCAATTACCTCCTTCAGGAACTGATTCAATAATCTCCACATCAAGTGCACTTAGTGTTGAACAAATATGATTGTATAGCATCTTCGATGCTTGATTTAGCTCAAGGTCCGTTGCAGCTAGAGAGATTGATGTCACAATCAATGAGAATCTTCGAGGGTATGTAAAATCATGTAAGACAAGGATTGAGAATTAGGTTAGAATACACTCAAGCTCATTCAATATTGACACCGTTTCTGTTTTAGGAGTTGAACGTCTTACTAGCAGATTCTTGGTATCTTTTATTGAGAACCCATATATCGCAAACGAAATAGCTTCGACTTTTGGAGAATAACCATTAGTCCGGATTCGTTTTACTTCCTTTATCATTAGTCGACGAAGTCCTTTATTTGGCTCTGCGATTGGGAGCTGATTCAATTCTCTTATTGAAACATGATTGTTTGTGTTAGTAAGACTGAATCTCCAGTTAAGTAATTCAGAGTTCAATAGGCCCAGAAGATAGTATCGAAGGGGATCATTGGACTTCTCAGGAAAGATTAGGTAATTACATGAGTTTGCAAGAACCACACCCGGAGGAATTATAGAGAATTTTAACCTCCATTTTTGTGTCCGATTTGACACCTGCTGGCAAGCAAGACGCGATTGGTTGACATGTTCAGCCCGTATCGACTTTCCAAGTTTTCTACGAAGTCGCCCAAGGTGTACGAACTCAGCTACTTCCCCCTCATGTCTGATAAGGGAATATCGAGAAATGTGTGAGCCTCTGACTAGCGGATGATTGGTTTCTTCATTTGTTATGCAATCTCGATTTAGAGTAAGGTCCAATTCGCCTCGTTTTACTAAAATCCAATCAAGGTTGGAGATTGGTGGATGCTCGTGCATTTTTAGCATGAGGCTCCAACCAACTTTATCAACTTGAGGAATTGAGAGTGAACCTCCTACTGCTTTCTCAATTTTACCAGCAGGAATGACAATATGGTTGCGAGACCTCGCGTCATTGATGTCGTTCAATCCAAATCGAGCGAGAAACGAATTTGTTACTCCACCTCGTTGAAGTGTCATGATTGAAACTGATTGTGTAACACCATCAAACAGTCGTGACGTTTCTGGGAAATCATCAACTGATAGTAGTCTGTTTTCGTGGATTAGAGAGGATCTCAAGGGTTGTGCTGAAATGTCTCCGAGTATGGTCGACGGAACTATGAAGCCTATGGTACTCCCTTCACTAGCTAATTGCAGAGTCCGCTCAATGAACAATCGATGTGTATCAATTGAGTACTTGTTTCCAACATGGAATTCACCGGACTTTCTGAAATATTGGAGGTCTTCATTCAAATGCTCCTTATGTTTCGAGAAGTTATCCAGATGGATATCACGTTCTCCAGATAACAAGCGTTCACGGAGGAATTCAGCTAAATTCGGTTTCAATCGTTCATAGGGTGGATTCATTAAAATAAAATCAAATCCACCATTCTCAATTATCCCTCCAAATTCGTCAGCCCACTCAAATGGATAACGAGAACTTGCATCTGCAAAGAAGTGGCTGTGATCAGCAGTGCCATTAAGTCCTTTTAGGGAGATTAGAGAATTTCCCTGTTTTAATGATGTACCCAGCAATGAGCGTCCTAGTTCCTTTTCATTTGGTGAAGCAAGCAATCGAAGTGATATGTCCGCCACTTCGAGCGCTCCTGAATCGATGTCCACTCCATACATATTCTGTTGAATGGCATCCAAGAAATCGAGGAAATCCCCACGCTTGAGTACACTGCGGTTGCCTATGTTCTGAATTCCAATGTTCATAGCTGATGCAAATGCTTTCATTGCAGAAACAAGGAAAATACCGGTTCCACACGCAGGATCTAGAGTACGTAGAGAGAGAATTTCATCTAACGCGCTGATACCTTCTGCCGAAGCTTTTGATGCAAGTGCATTCAGAGTTGGAGAAATAGTCAGTGACACGATATAATCAGCAATTTCAGCAGGAGTGTAGAACGCTCCAAGTGGTTTCTGTGTTGTTCCCTCGTTATACGTAAGAGGTAGCGAGTAGCATCCCAGAGAGTGTACCAAGCCTAGGAGTTCTATGATCTCTTCGGACTCAAGTTTTCTGGGAACCGGGTAGCTAAAAGACTCCAAGACCTCTCTAGCAAGCTCGGTGACCGTTCGTTGGGACGTGCCTAGTCTTTCTGCGTGATAGGCAAGCTTTGAGAACAAGTATTCATCATCCAACTGTTTGAAGCTTAACGTGTATGTTAAGCCAGCTAATCTAACAGCCTCTGAAATTTCGATGGAATTATGGGACTGGTCAGCCAAAAGCCTATGGAAACCACTGATGATTCTTTGTGCAGTTTCTTTAAGCTCAAGACTCACTACAACATCCTCACTATGTCAGTGAGATTGTGTTACAAAGGTGTTTTGTTCCTAGTTTCACTTTGCAGATGTGTCGCTCTGCATAGCTCCCCAAAGATTACCTTCAGTGTCTTTAAAGTAGATTAGCCAACCAACTCCTGGGACTGCACCTTTTGGTCGAACTATCTCTCCTCCATTTTTCTCAATCTTCTTGACCGTTTCATCGATGGATTCAACATCAATTGTATTAACAGTTGTATCTTCATCACTCTGGCGTAATCCCAAACCACCATCTATTCCAGGTGTTTCAGGATCTCCTGTCATGATTAGCCAATAGTCCATAGGACCATCCCACTTCTCTATTTTCCAGCCAAATGTATTCTCGTAGAACTTGATTGTTCTCTCTGCGTCATCTGCGACTATCTCAAAATGCACTACTCTAGGCATAATCATCTCTCCTTCACTTGACAGAGGAACCGTGCTAACTCATTCCCCATTGTCATCAACCATATAATCGTTTAACGATAGTGAATATTAGTTTTCTGTTCGTGCAAGTTCGTATGTCACGTGAATGTGCGAATATTTTAGGCAGTTCAAGCTAAACTCCCAATATGGTATCGGAGCGAGAGATTGCTGAGCTTGAGCTTCTAGCATCACATTGCTGGCCAGCAAGAGAAGTGGTCACCTACAAAGGATGGATCATCCATTGGGATGGTGGTGTCACATGGAGAGCAAACAGTGTTTTGCCAAATGAATGGGAGAGTAGTATCAATGTAGAGCAGGTAGTTGATTATGTCATTGACCTCTACCAGGAAAAAGGCACGGCTCCTGCATTCAAAATATCACCTGCAAGTAAACCCACTGGGCTTGACACAATACTTGAAGGGAAAGACTTTGTCCAACGAATGATTACACATGTGCAAACAGCACCAATAGAAGAAATTGCATGTCTAGACCCCAAAGTACCTGTGGACCTATTCAAAGTCACTGAAGATTCGCTTGATACATTGATGTATCGATCAACAAGAGCTAGTAAGGCGATCAGTGTGAGAAGAGAGATTATTCACCGCATCGAAGGAAGCAAGAACATTGCGAGAGTCATGATGCATGGGAATATTGCTGGTGTTGGTTTGGGAGTTGTTGAAGAGGACTGGTTAGGTCTCTTCTCAATAAGAACAATCCCAGAATATCGACGAATGGGAGTTGCGTGGTCGATAAACTGTGCTCTCGCAATGTGGGGTGAAGACCATGGAGCTAATCGAGTCTTCCTCCAAGTAGAATCCGATAATGAGTCTGCAATCGCCCTCTATGAAAAAATGGGTTTCAAGACAATGTACACTTACTGGTACAGAATCTTGGAAGGCTAAAAGTCACATTATGAGTTCTCGCGTTGAGAATCGTCTTTTTAAAGATAGGATGAGGTTCACAATTATCTAGTTTATGATATGAGAGGTAGCTATACATGTTGGACAAACTACAAGATTGTGTCCGGATAGGTGAAGACCTCGGTGCAAACTTTGTTGAGGCTAGATATGAGGACCTCACCTTGAGAGCCTTACAACGGATAAATGACATCTGGCAGGATATCCAAGTAAAATCCCGAATGGGTTTTGCTATCACATCTTATGTAGATGGAGTTTCAGGTTTCTCTTTCACTGCAAGTACAGAGACTAAGGATATCCACTCAGCAGTCGAGAAGTCATACAGGATGGCCAAAGCATCGTCAAGCGCTGCAAAGCTGAAACTACCCTTTGAAAGAAGTTCAGCTGTGAAGAGTAAGAAGTCTGATACTCCCAGTGTTAAGATACATCCGCGTGATAAGGAACTTGATTACAAAATTGATATGGTAAATCGAACAATTGAGTCTGCTAGAGAATACGGAGAGAATATCAGAAGTGTTCGAGGACTGTGGGGTGAACTCTATGGACCCAAGATGCTTGTAAATAGTGATGGCTCAGTGATCGATTGGGAATTCCTAGTTTCCGATTTACGAGTTATAGTTACATCAAAGACAGACGCTGGAGCTATGGTCTTTGGTGTAAAGGGGCAGGGAGGAACATTCGGTCTGGAAGAGTTTGAAAAGGAAGAATATACGCCAGAGAAGATGGGGGAAGTCGCTGGCTCAAACGCAAAGGAGCAACTTAAAGCAAAAGCTTGTCCTGCTGGGAAGTTCCGAGCACTGGTTGAAGAGATACTAGTTGGAGTTCTCGCCCATGAGTCATTCGGTCACTTGAGTGAAGCAGACTTCGTTGTAACAAATGGGTCACCACTCACCGATAAGATTGGTACAGCTCTAGGTACTGAGCACGCAACAATTATTGACGGTGGCATTCCTGATATTCAGAGATATGGTGGACTTTGGCTACCCTATGATGACCAAGGGATCGCAGGGAGCCAAACGACTGTACTGGACAAGGGCGTACTGAAGTACTATTTACACAATCGAGGAACGGCCAAGAAACTAGGCCAGGAACCAACCAGCAATGCGAGAGCTGTTAACTTCATTTTTCCACCTATTCCACGAATGACAAATACATACTTCCAAACTGGAGACTTGACTGAGGAAGAAGCAATTGAACAACTCGACACTGGGGTGTTTGCAATCCAAACATCAGGCGGTCAAGTTGAAGGGGATGGCAGTTTCGTGTTCAAGGCCATCCGGGGATATTGGATCGAAAAGGGGGAGATACAATATCCTATTCGAGAGGTGGCTCTATCAGGCAATATTCTAGACCTCTTGTCAAAGGTCGAAGGAGGAACAAAAGAGCTGAAGCTTTTCTCTGGATATTTTGGGGGTTGTGGTAAAGGTGAGCAATTCCCACTACCAACAGGGATGGGAGGACCACAGCTGCTAATCAGTGATGTGACATTTGGAGGAGAGGCATAATGGAGTTTGACAATCTAAAAGATGAACTTATGTCAGCAGCAGACACAGGTCTCAAGTATGCAGCATCCTTGAACGCATCTGCTGAATTTGAGGTGTTCGTGTTCTACCAAAACAAGACTTTAGCTAGAATCGAACAGGGAATTGTCACTGCGACAGATGGAGCGACCGCAGGAACAGCTGTAAGAGCTTCCAAAGGCAAGCAGATGGGTTTTGCAGTATCAAGTGGAGTTTCTGTTGAACGAATCAAACTTGCTGCCAATGAAGCACTGTCAATAATCAACAAAGCCAATGTTGAAGATTCAAGATTCGAAGGTTTTTCAGACCCACAAGGAGCAGGAAAGGAGGGTGCATTTCCTGATGAGATACTTTCTGTTGACACTGATGATTTAATCAAATATTGCGAGCAACAAATCGATGAAGCAAGAGCTGTTGATTCCAGAGTAGATGTCGTAGGTGCGACCTCGGAGGTTTCTTGGCAAGGGTATGCAGTAGGTAACACCAGAGGAATCTTACAAGCTTCCCGAAGTGGTCAGAGCAGGTGCGAAACGGATGTGTACGCTATCGAGAACGAGGAACGTAGAGGATCTTCACATCACGATATCTCCAGAGAACGGATGTTCGATCCAGTTGGCATAGGAAAGACAGCTGCAGAAAATGCTGTTAGTCTACTCGGAGCAAAGAAGTTGGGCATTACTACAAAGATGCCAACAATTTGGACTCCTGTACCAGCAGGATTATTCATTCTATCCAGTCTTGGAGAGTCCGTTCTAGGTAGGACAGTAGTTGATGGGATTTCACCACTCTGTGACAAAATAGGAGATACTATTGCTTCAAAAGCATTCAGTTTGACAGACAGAGGACAGAGTGCTGCTGGACTACGAACTGAGTCAGTTGATGCAGAAGGTCTTCCCCAGAAAGAGAACCAAATAATTGAGAAAGGAGTTCTGAAGAACTATCTTTTTGACAACTATTATGGGAAGGCATATGGTCTTGAGTCCACCGGTAACTGCGCAAGAGGCATCAGCATTTTTGGGGTTCCGATGCCGTACGAATCCAAACCGACTGTTTCAGCGAAATGGTTGGAAGTTACTCCTGGAAACAAGACAGAGGAAGACATCATTGCATCCATAGATGGCAAAGCAATTCTAATTCGTGATTTTCCACTAGGTATCTCTCATTCCAGTGTTTCAACAGGCGAATTCTCATGCGTTGCGGGATCTTCCTATCTTGTAGAAAATGGTGAACTCAAGGGATCAGTTGAACCAGTTTCAGTTTCGGGTAACTTCTACGAGGGATACGAGAAACTCAGGGAAGTAGGAAACGATAATCAATTCCTCCGCTTTGGAATTAGTGTACCAACCCTGCTCTTTGATGACTTCTCAGTTGTTGGATAACAGTTTGCCAAACTGGAGATTTCAAGGAATCTCCAGTCCCTCATTTCTTTTCAGTCGCGCTGAACCGATTTCTAATATAGTAGGAATCAGACCGATTTCTGATTGCTATGAAATGGAGAATTCTATTGGTAATGACACTACTATTGGTTTCTCTCACCTTCACAAGTCCAACAAAAGTGGCATCTATTGAATTACCTTCAACCTCTGATATCCAAATCTTAATCCTTGTAGCGGACTTCTTTGGTTGGAACTATTTCGATGCAAAAGAGTATCTTGAGTCCTGGGGAGTTAATGTAACTACTGTCGCGTATTCACTCGACTATGATATAGATTCATGCCTGAATCGTGAACCACGACCTATCGTGGCAGACCTACTGATATCCGAAATGACTCCTGAAATGATTTCCCAGTTTGACTCTCTTCTTATCACATCTGGGGGACACTGGGCAGGTCTGGTTGCAAACGAAACAGTCCTGAACTTCATATCGATGACATATGACTTGGGTTTGATAGTTGGTTCAATTTGCACCGGGACAAGGGTAGTAGCCGAGGCTAATGACATTGTGAATGGGAGCAAAGTTGTGTCGTTCACATTGAGTAGCCCACAAATGGTAGAAGCTGGCGCAAAGCCTATCTACGGAGTTGAAGCGGTTGCAGATGGCCGCATAATAACTGGGGGGCGTGGCGGCGGTACTGGAGGAGAAGGATGGTTTGAGGCACCAACTTCAGAAACATGCGCAGAAATTGTTCGAAGTGTACTTGGGTTATCAAGAGTGAATAGATCACTGGTCAGTCCCTACAAGGGTCCAGAAGGTACAAACTTCACAATCACGATGGAAATTAGCAATCTAAATGATACCCTTGGGGACATACTATCAACTTCAGTAGATAGAGTCACAGCTGAAATCTATGCATTTGGTAATAGAACACTAGTTGACACTATTGAGCTAATTGATGATAATCAGGATGGAAATTACACAGGGAATTTCATAGGCCTATTCGATGGCGACTATGTTGTGGATCTTGAGATTGAGGACTCTAACGAAACTATCGAGGTCGTCAGAGAGCTAGAATCTTTTGCTGTTGGTGTTGAGCCAACTAAACCAATTGATATAGTATTGGTTTCCACCATCACTGGTGGCAGTGTGATTATCATCCTTCTTGTAGTTGCACTAGTGAAGAAAAAATAGATGCCCCTCATTTAGATGGTTTCAGATAGTAGGCATCCCAGTGATCTGGATTGGTGTATCCCAGTTTCAGTGCAAGATGGATAGAGGCTTCATTGGCTGCATCCCACTGGGGAACAAGGCCATTCTCCAGGGCATGAATGATGAGTGCTGAAGACACAACTGTCGCAAGGCCCTTCCTTCGGTGATCAGAATCCAATGTATCAACCTCAATCTCGAACTCATCAATGAAAGGAGTGAATGTTGAAGCCATAGAAACCACTTCACCTCGATATTTGATACAATATCCGATTCCTACTCGGTGAAAATTCTCGGAACTTCCAAAGAAAGTAGGGATGTGCATTGCTTTTCTTTTGTCAATACGTCTGATTGTTTCCAGGTCCATGCGTTCAAGTGTGTAGTCAGGCGACAGCTCATCTCGAAGTTTCCGTAAGTGATCCAAATTTAGGGAATCAGGAGAGAGCAGAGTTCTGTGTTGAATTCCGATTCTGTTACCCCATTCACCTTTCAACAAGTTTGTCCAACATTCATCAGGTGCAAAGACAAGTTGTCCTGTGCCTAACATCTGGATGAACTCCAATGCATCAGTGCTTTCGCAATCACCTGCGACTGCATTGAGAATTGCAAGTTGCAACCTTGCAACCGTTGGCGCTTCTAATGAATTGACCCAAACGTTTCCTCGCCCCTGATCCAATGCTGGGAAAATTATGGCGCGACCTCTTCTGTGATCTTCAAATAGCTGTCGAATGCTGGTTCGATCTTTCTTAGTCCACTCAACAATCATGCATCATTCGTACCCCTTCAGTGGTTCGCCATCTGATGGTACAACACAATTCACTTCCGGTCTGATATTACGGAGATTCTTACAGAAAGACTTGGGATTCCTCATCAACCAGTGCATTGGTACAACTGTTGGAAGTGGATCTACCAAATTCTTGATCATCTCCAATGCTGTCTTTGGACCAGCTGCGAATCCGCCGCTTATCGGAATTGCTAGAACATCAACCTGTGTGGTAGGGAACCCATCAAATGACACAGCATCACCACAATGAGCAAATACGAAACCTCCTATTCTAACCTCAACTGCAAGGTTGTGGACTCCTTTGAAGAAACCGTGTCTTAACCTTTTGAATGTGAATGCACTAGACTTGAAATCGAACGTTTCTCCTTCAGTAACAGTCTTTACACGTTCTCCAAACTCTAAGAAACCAGAGGTGACTTGCTCATTGCCAAGAAGAATGGCTTCGGAGTTTCTTGATAGAAATGGCTTTGCACCTCTTGTATGATCAAAGTGACTATGAGTGCAATATACAATGTCGCCATCCATCTCACCCACTTGCTTGTTTTGGGGATCGAGAAGAATTCTAGTGTCAGCAGCCTCGATAAAGAAACATGATTGCCCCAAAAAAGTGATACGAGGTAGTTCTGTCATTCAACAACACCTTCCCTTGATATGTACACCCCATTGATAAATTGCACCTAGAACTAATACTTGTACTTTCTAATCCTGTGCTCAGTTAGACGTAATGTTAGAAGGAGAAAATCAGAACCGTACGTTCTCAGAATTTGACCTATCTCCGCAAGAAGGCCAGGTAATTCAATTCGTATATACTCAAAGAGTTCTTCTTCAGACTCATCGAGAGCATCCATCATGTTTGATACATGGGCATGTACAGCTCCTTTGCTGATTCTTCCTGAATCCTTTGCCATTAATCTCTCCAAGGCTTTCTGAATCTCCTCACCGACTATGTCAGAGTCCTCAACAACTTCACTCGTAACTTTCGAGCGAAGCTTCTTACCAAAATCGGGCTTGGTCTTGAGACTGCCAAGAGCTAGACGCATTTCATCTAATGGCATCTGAGGATGAAGCTCTTTCCCAACTTCTTTTCCGATCAAAAGTCTTCGATACGCACGTTTGCCATGAAGTCTCAGTGATGAAACATATCCCTTGGCTTCCATTTTCCTGAGAAACAATTTGAAAGTGCTCTCTGGCATCAATGAGCGAGATGCGGAGAGACGGATGTACCTCTGATAAAGGGCGTCTTCCATCTCTACAACAGTCCACCCAAATGAGCGCATGATATCAAGCTCAAGTGGAGTAGGTCCGTCAGTCTTGCCTCCACTCTCAGACAATGTGATACCCCTATATTATACTCTAATTATCAATAGGATTTCTAATAAGTGTTCTAATAATACCCCCTTTCGTATAACGCAAACCAGAAGTAGTCTTAATGTCCTTAGCTCTCAACTATGGAGATTGACACGGATGCCATATATAGACTGTTAGC
>JBHLRS010000003.1:0-146278 GCA_048882325.1 Candidatus Thorarchaeota archaeon
AAGAAGAAGCCCTCTCTCAATGTTGAGGACCTAGATGGTTATTTGCAGCAGAACCAGATTCTGGAGTTTGCAGGTAGTGGTGATCCACATGAAGAGAAGGGTAAGGTACGACTACTTCTAGAGAATCTAAATGACTGTCCACCAGATATCGTGATTTTTGATGGTGACTACTTGGCAGAACCTGCGTATATCAAAGCAGAGGCTGATCTATCAATCATTGCAAATGAATCAGTTGAGAAATTGGTTGATCTCTTAAAGACCTTGGAGGACTCTCCAGCCCCAACAGTTTGTGTCGCTGGTAACTATGAGATGTTTGGCACAACAGCAGATGCAATAGAAAAGATTGGTTTGGACAGCCTGCGTGATATCGGGTGCGACAAATCAACGAAGTCCCGTATTGATAATATTCATCCTGACGAAGTCTATATGGATCTTCAAAGCAAGAGGGAAACTTGGTCTGGAGGTATTCATAATGAGAGAGGATTTGCCTTTGTTGGAGTAGAAGGGTCAAATCCTATCAATTACACTTTCCCGGGTGAAAGGTCTGAAGAGAATCTCAAATGGGCGGTTAGTGATGCAGCTTCCAGGGCTAATACAAAGCCGGAAAATACAATCATTGCAACCCATAGCCCTCCTTTTGGAATGAGAGACAGACTTGGTAGATTTGGAGTTCCTCCTCATCTTTGGGGAGAGCCCAAAGGAAGTACAGCTCTTAGAGAGTTCATAGATGAATATCGACCATTCCTCGTCCTTGTTGGTCACATTCATGAGGCATTTGGTGCATACATCAGTGTTAAACGAACTGACGAGAATGGTCAGGTTGTTGAAGACACGCATGACATTGATTTTGGCAACCGTACAAAGATTTCAATTGGTTACGATACTTCTAAGACCTCAATATCAATCACTCTGAACAAGGGCACTCTAGAGTATTGGAATTGGTCTCGAGTACGGATTGCAGAAGAAGGAACCAAACGTATCATTGACATTGAGGGTGAATGGTTGGAGCGAAAAGGAAAGAAAAAACAGTTCAAGAAGATCAATCAACTATTAGACTACGATGATGTCATTGGGTCTATGCTGGGTTAGATCTTCCTATCCCAGCTCTTTATTCACTCTTGCCCCGACGCAATTCAGGGAAGACCCATCGATTAGTCTGTTCGCGTTTCTCTGCCATCTTTTGTTTTACCATCCAATCAAGCAGCTGTTCTACCTTTGCTTCTGGTAGTCCCGTTTCTTGACGAACAGTACTAACCTTTAATGTGCCTCCATGATTAGATGCAATGATTATGATTGCCTCTGCACGTCTCATATCGCGAGTTGGCACCAAGAACAATAGCAACAAAGCGAATGTGAGAAACAGGCTGGATTGAATGCTTGCCCAACCTTGTTCAGATGCACCATATATCACGAATCCCACAATTCCAGCAAGAGCAAGTGCAATTGTTGTGATTATCGCGAAAGCATAGTATCTATACCTTCGACGTCGAACCTTTCCTGTGAGCAATTCCAATCCTTGTGTCATATGTTTTCAAACATCCTAGCTCCTAAAAAAAAGGGGGGTATGTGGTAAATGTCACTTGGGACGACGATACCACATAATGTACAGGAACATGAATAGTACGCCATATGTGAGAGTAAGGTCTAGAACGAATGAAACCGCAGCTCCCATTTGGGCACCGATGGCAATCATCACAGCAGCAAAGATTCCACCGACTATCGCTACGATAATCAAGATGATGAAACCACCTCTCATTCCAAACCGTTCCCATGGGCCGAATAAGATGTCCATAAGTCCCATTCTTAGTCAACCCCCTTCATACGCCATAATATAGCCGCAAATACTACACAGACTGCAATCCATATCAAGGGTGCCGCTAATTCCAAGAGACTTCCGACAGCATAGAACCCGTTGAGTATGATGAATGCAAGTGCAATAATGATACCTATGGGTGAGATTACCTTGACCACCCACTGGTACCAGCTAGGTAGTTTAATGTCCCCAGCCTCATTTGCTGCATCCAAAATCTTTGATCCGCCCCAGACCCAACCCATGATTATCATCATGAATAGAGCGACTAGAACAAGACCGAAGTTCTCAACATAATAGTCGAAGATATCAAGGAGGAATAGACCCCACGTGACATCACCTAATCCTCCATCTGCTGTTCCAACGTCCATCCACAATGTGAATGGAACTCCACCAAGAAATAGGAGGATGGTGATTGCAATCACAGTCTTCGATCGTGGCCATCCAAACTTGTCCATCACCGCTGTGACTATAGCCTCTACTAAGGATATAGCACTCGTTACACCAAGGAATACCATCATTAAGAAGAAAACAAAACCCAAGATGTTTCCTCCTGGTATTATCATTCCTCCAGGCCAATTAACAAATGCAAAGCCTACACCGCCTCCGCCGAGAAAACCGGCAGTGGCTGCAATTGTGAAGACTGCCATTCCTGCAGTGAATGCGAATGTGGTATCAAGTAGGCTTGTTGTAATTGCGCTGTTGGTAAGTTCGCCACGTCGCGGAAGGTAGCTCGCATAAGCGGTTAATGCTCCCATTCCTGCACTTAGTTTGAAGAAGCTCAATGAAACCGCAGTTGACCACATATCTGGATTTAAGAACTGCTCTACATCTGGGTTCAGGTAGAAGTCTAAACCTGCTGACGCATTTGGCTGAGCCAGACCCCAGAACGCCATGAAGATGATGATTATCCACATTAATGGGAACAAAATCATCACTGAGCGTTCGATACCTCTTGTTCCAAAGTAGTCGATGATGAAAACAACCAACCATACCACTATGAGCCCAACAAGGACTATTGGAGACATCAACATGTTCACGAAGAAACCAGGTTGATCAGTGAACGCTGATGGTCCCATTGGACCAGCGAGTTGTAGTCCAGTGATGGCATATCCAGCATAGACCGCTGCATATCCAATCAACACGGTATAGAAGGCTGTGAGAATTGCTGTATTAACCAGGCAGAACCAGCCAAGGAATTCACCCAACGGATGAATTCGTTTGAGCGCGCCTGGGAATCCTCTTCTAAAGGTTGAACCCAGAACGAACTCTGTCAGCACAACAGGAATACCTACCAAAGCTAGCATAATAAGGTAGATGAACACGAATGGACCGCCACCTAAGACAGACACCTTAAACGGCCAGTTCCATACGTTGCCCAATCCTGTCATGGAACCCCAGACCGCGAAAACGAAACCCATACGGGTTACCCAGGTTTCACGGGCTACTTCCATCTCTACAGAAGTTTCTTCTCCCATCACGTTTACCTCACGCGGATGTGAAAATTAAAGAAAAGTGTGGATACGGCGCTATAAGTCGTTTTTGGTCCATTTTCTTGTTATTTCAATCATCAAAATTCCATGTTTTTTGAGAAATTGTTAATATTTCGGGTGATATTCAACTTCTCTGGTTCATCTGTTTTTCAAGTGTATTGATGAGATATTCGATCTTCTCACTACGAACAAGTGATTTCTTCGACACACCTTTCAAATTCTATCTTGATTCCAATTTATTCGTCCTTTGTCTCGATAGATTTATTCACTCTAATCGATTCTACGAAACTGTATAGGATTGGATCAATTGAGTCGTAATGAGTTCAATTCACGATGGGAAAATGATGAGGTTCTCGTAGACATACCCTTCAGTGCTGCTGGCGTAGCTACCACAATTATCCTGACGTCGAAATTCACAGGGAAAATGATGTTGCTTGATGTTGGAGACGGTGTTCTAAGAGACCTCTTGCTTTCTGGAAATACCGATTTTGTACATGCCATCGATCCTATTGCAATCTCGCACGGTCATTTCGACCATGTAGGTGGTCTTCATTCATTATTCGGATTCATGCGAATGCTGAATAGAACCGCACCTCTCAATGTTCTAATTCCTGCCGGATGTGAGGAAGCAATTAGCATCATCAAGGGGTATCGGGACCTCTATCATACTACTCTTCCCTTCAAGATATGGTATCACGAGCTCTCACAAGGTTCAGGCTTTGATACTGATTTCTTCAAGGTAAAAGCATACGAGGTTGAACATTTCTCCCTCGAGTTTGACCCAGGTTCAGGAGTTCTTGAACCAGCTCTTGGATTCAGAGTGCAGATTGGTGGTTCCTTAGTTGCATATTCAGGCGACACAAGGCTCTGTTCGGGTGTTGAAACAGTTGTTAGAGATGCTGATTTGGCAATTATTGAAGCCACAAAGAAAGAAACGCCTGCAAGTGGAAATCGTGTTCATTTGTCAATTCAAGAGGCTGAAAAGTTAGGAAAACTTGCTAAGGACTATATCTTAATCCACAAGATACCAGAACTTCCAACTTGAACGCTTATAGTACAGGGACAAGATATTGAATCAATGCATAGACTGGAAACGTGACGACGAGTGAGATTGGAACTGTAATAATCCAAGAGATGATGATATCCCTTACCTGTTTCATACGTACTGGTGCGTTTGCTACATATCCCACTGCGATTAGAGCCGCAACAAGCACATGTGTGCCACTGAGAGGGAGCCCAAAATACGTACCGACGAACATGATTAGCGAAACCGAAACGCTAGCTGAGAGCGCAGAGGAAGGTGACAAAGTCACTACTTCTGTTGCTAGGACCTTGATGACTTTCCGACCTACAACTATCAATCCACATCCCATTCCTAGACCACCCACAAGCAATGGGACATAAAAACCAGGAATCAAGACAGGTCCGAGAGCTACTGGTGTACTAAACAATGGCAGACTCACAAGAGGCGCTACAGCGTTTGCTACATCATTTCCACCACGGCTCAATCCTGTTAGTATTAGAAATGCGGCTAGTCCGTATGCTGCTATCTGCTCCTGCCTCTCCCTTCCAGAAAGTCCTTCAGCTCTTTTCTGCACACGTCGGACCAAGGAGAAAACAGCAGCTGCGATGAAGAACCCAATGAGAGGGGATATTATCCAACCTGCAAAGATCTGAATGAGCACTCCAATGTTTATTGCATCAGCTCCCCACTCGGAGGCACCAACAAAAGGTGCTACAATAGCCACACCAATCACTGAGCCAACGATGCATTGTGTAGTGCTTATCGGAAGACCCTTAGTAGCAGAGGCAATCAATAACCAGATTGTCATTGAGATGAGAATGGCAAAAACCATTTGTAGGGAAAGCTCATTTCCAGTCACCAGATCGGATCCTACCTTTTCAGAAACACTTCCACCGAGAGATATTGCCCCTACCAGATTGATGGTTGCACCAATGAGTACTGCTAATCTCAGACTGAAGACCCGAGCTCCAACAGCAGGACTCATGGTTTCATCATTACTTCCAATCGCAAATGCAACAACGAAGGCGACTGCTAAAAGTATGAGGGCCACTGGTTCCAAGAGGATATACACTCCAGCTATGAGTATTTGATTGCTAACTCTCTGATGTAGTCTCCAGCAAGCTCTGCCTTGATAGCGACGTCCAGCACCCTTTCTGAAACACTCTTGAAAAAGTGCACATCAGGTGCTTTGAACTCAGAGGTCCTGAAGAGTTTCTTGAGAAGGTCAAATTGAAGGTCCCGAGCTTCTTCTCTCACGAGGTCAAGCTTACGAGTCATTTCTACCGATTTTTTGAAGTCCTTGAAGAGATATTTC
This sequence comes from Candidatus Thorarchaeota archaeon, assembly GCA_048882325.1. Taxonomy (GTDB): domain Archaea; phylum Asgardarchaeota; class Thorarchaeia; order Thorarchaeales; family Thorarchaeaceae; genus SMTZ1-45. The sequence continues at coordinate 5,643 of JBHLRS010000003.1, forward strand.
ACTGCATCTTGAAGGAGGTCTGTGCATATCCAGCATTTCTTAGCTATATCTTCAATCTCTTTCGGAGGTGTCATTCCCCTCCCAACTGCTATCATTCGGATCGCATCCTCTGCTGCGTCTATAACTCCATCCAAGTGACTCGAAAGTATATGACGTTCTTGAGCTTGCTGCGGTAGGAATGCACGTTCAGTAAGTATCTTCTCAACTAGATTCTCCTTCATCCTGTCAGCTTCTCTCTCGAGTTCGATAATCTCCTTCTCAAGCTCATCTAAAGTGTCGTTCTTACCTTCAACCCAAGATTCAGCTGCAACGTGCATCTTAGCACTGGCTGACTGTAGAGCTTTACTGAGCTTAAGTAGACATTCCTCTGCCTGCTCCTGAAGTTTCTTGTCTCCTGATCCTAAGATCTTCGAGAATGTTCCCATTATCGTTAACTCCTGAAGAAACCAATATGCTATCGCTTTGCAATTGCTACTTCAGGGCACCAAATAGACCTTGTGTCTGAGATAGAAACTAGGAGGTATCTTCGACTGTTGCTCTAATACGTACAATTCCTGCTCCAATCTTCTTCTGTTGGCCAATCTTAAACCTTCCAAGATTTCCAGTACGCTCAACATGTGGTCCACCACATAGTTCCATACTGAAATCACCAACAGAGTACACTGACACAGTTTCTCCATAGTTCTCTTTGAAGAATGCTAGTGCTCCTTTCTTGATTGCCTCATCATATGGAAGGAACTCTTGAGTGACCTCAAGGTCTTGATTGATGATGTCATTCACGATTTTCTCGACTTCTTCTATCTCTTCAGGAGTCAATTTCCTCGAGAAGGTGAAATCAAAACGTAGCCGCTCTTCTGTGATGTTACTACCGTTCTGAGTAACTTCATCTCCGAGTACTCTTCTCAACGCTTCTTGCAAAAGGTGTGTGGCTGTGTGAAGTTTCACAATCTTCTCACTGTGTTCAGCTAAACCTCCCTTGAATTTGCCTTGAGTTGCTGTTCTTGATATCTCCCTATGTTCCTCGAACTGCTTGGTGAACTCATCAATGTCGATTTTGATTCCTTTCTCTTCTGCTAGGTCTCTTGTCATTTCTAATGGTAAGCCAAAACTTGTGAAGAGGAGGAACGCGTCAGCTCCAGTTATGGTTCCTGTTTCACTGTAGATTCTTTCGAATCTCCGTATCGCTTTACTGAGTGTCTTTCTGAACTTGGCTTCCTCAGAAGTGAGATTGGTCATGATGAATTCCTTGTTTCGCTCAACTTCTCCGTAAAGATTCCTGAACATGTCAATGACAATCTCAGCAAGAGAGTTCATGAATCCTTGACCAATACCAAGGCTGTCAGCGCTATGAATTGCTTTTCTTAGCAGTCTCCGCACAATGTATCCCTGCTCTACATTAGAAGGGCCAATCCTTCTGTCGTCAGCCATAATCATGACTGCTGATCTAACATGGTCAACTATAATCCGAATGAGACGCTCATTCTCAGATGTGAAGTCTTCTTTGTCAGCCAGTTCTTTGACATGGCTGATCAGAGGCTCGAAAAGCTCAGTATCAAATACCGAAGGAACACCTTGAAGCATCGCTGTTGTCCTTTCAACACCCATACCAGTGTCTATACTCTTCATTGGCAGAGGTTCATATGTCCCATCATCCAACTTGCGATAACTCATGAAGACATCGTTCCAGACCTCCACAAAATGTCCACATTCACAACCAGGTCTACAATCAGGACCGCACTTTGGAATCTCATCGACTTCAATGAACATCTCTGAACAGGGACCACATGGACCACTGTTTCCTGCAATCCACCAATTGTCCTCTTTATCTAGGAAGTAAATTCTCTCATCAGGAATCCCAACACTACGCCATGCATCTGCAGCTTCGTCATCTCTCGGGGAGTCCTCATCTCCTGCAAATACAGTGACTGACAGCTTCTCCGGATTGAAACCAAGATACTTCTTTGATGTGAGGAACTCATAACTCCAAAGAATCGCTTCCTTTTTCCAGTAGTCACCTAGGCTCCAGTTACCAAGCATTTCAAAGAAAGTAAGGTGTGTAGTGTCACCAACCCCTTCAATATCCGTAGTACGGACACACTTCTGGACATTTGTCAGACGTTTCCCCTCAGGATGGGGTTGCCCCAACAGATAAGGCACCAAGGGATGCATACCTGCAGAAGTGAATAATACTGTCGGATCATCTTCTGGAAACAGTGATGCTGAAGCTATCACTGAGTGTTTTTTATCTTTGAAGTATTTCAAGTACATATCTCTCAGTTCTTTAGCCTGCATCATACGTCACCTCATTATCTTACAAAAGGGCAATAACAGCCAAATCTTGATTGATTTTAATCGTTTCGAAGAATACCCATTGACTAGACAAGAATCAGACCTGAAGGAGTCATTCTGTATTTCTTCAGCCGGGCTGTTATCCACGGATATTTTTGGACCCAATCTAAGAACCTATCATTAGAAACGATAGAAACATTGCGTTCTTTCGCAAGTTGTATGATTCTCAAATCGTCATTAGTACCTGTGGGTGCTCGCACCACTTCTGCACTTAACATGAATTCATTCAGTACTGAGGGCTTGTCGATTTTATGTGGTAGTGCAGATGACACCACGAATAACGGTCTATAACCAGCACTTGTTAGACTCCGATATGCCAAAATGAGGTTCTGCGCACTTGGACGCCCTTTTGAGGTCATATGATATGCCACATTGTTTCCGTCCACAATAATGGCACGTTTTTGATCATCCTTTGTGCGAACCCTTTGAACACGAAATTTGCATTTCTGAACATGGTGGTCAAGAGCATCACGACTGAACAATCGGTCACAATATGGACAACGAGCCCTCTTTGGCAAATCACGTACCTCTATTGACTTCAATCGTTGAATTTTGAGTGAACGTATAAAGCTGAGGTTGTGACTCCCTACTGGCTGTAACTAAAGCTATTTATTTGATTAAAGCGGAATGGATATGGCGTCTCGTTTCCGCTGTGTCGTCCTCCCGGCGGCCGTAAGTCGGAGGCGGGCGCCTCCTACTTTTAGATGACAAAGCCTAGAAACAACAACCATCCAGTCCCGATTCCAAGCATAAGTAAGCCCAAAGGTGTAGCAACTCTCGCAAAATCCTTCATTAGAATCGGTTTCTTTTCTTTTTCTGCAAATACCAGAGCCAAAATATTCGCTGGAGCCCCAATTGGCAAAATGAACCCTCCCACATTAACAGCGAAAATCAATGCAACAGGTAGAATGGGACTTACAGTTGCGAACTGCAGTGCAATGGGAGCTAGAACGGCTGAAACGGGTATGTTATCAATAACAGAAGAGAGTAGTGCTGGTACCCATGTCATAAACACTATTCCAAGTAGGACATTGTTTCCAATTAGTTGACCAATTCCAACACCAAGTGCATCAATGACTCCTGTGAAATCAAGTGCCGCCACAAGACCAAACAATCCCACCAAGAAGAAGATTGTACCCCAGTTCACACGTTTTAAAATCTCATCCACCCATTCTCGAGCAAGTATGAGAAGTGCTGATGCTACAGTTATCGCAATCAAAGATGGTTGTAGAGGGAATGGTTCTAATCCCGGACCCATTGTGAATCCAAGAATAAGAATTCCCATAGCTATGATGGACAAGTAAAAGTCCAATCGTGATCGAATCATATACTGAGGATTAATCAGCATCATCTGAGACACTAGGTCTTCTTCTGATGGGTGTAGTTGATCTTTGAACACACGCATAAAAATTGGGATTGAAACAACAAACAGAATCAATGAGAGAGGTAAGAGCGTAACAAGCAGAAAGCCTGGATCTACGTGTGCTTTTTCAGCTATAAGCAGATTTGGGACAGCTCCTACAATAGAAGGAATTGACGCAAAGTTACAGGTGACAGCTTCTGAGATAAGAAATGGTCTGAAATCAATATCAAGTGCCTTACAGATTTCTACAGTAAGAGGTCCCATAATAAGCATTGTAGAAGTGGTATCAAAGAACAAGGAGATTACGAAAACAAATCCAAGTAATGACATGAACAGCTTCTCTGTCTGCCCCTGAGTCGGTCGAGTGAGACTGAGAGCGAGAAACTGAAACATTCCTGATGCTGCTGCAATTGTAACAATGATGAACATAGACGTGACAAACAGGATTGTATTCCATTCAATACGGTCAATTATGACAGAGAATGCTCCTTGACCTGTCACCCAGAGAACAATCCCTGCAGCTCCCATCCCTAGAAGTGCAGTCGCTGTTCTGTTAACCTTCTCTGATGAAATTGCGATGTAAGTGGCTACGAATATTGCTATAATTAATTCTGCAGTCAATTCACATCATACCTCTAATTCTCAGATCCATTTGCAGGTGTTATATCGTTACTCCGTCTGAGATGCGGCAATAGAACGAAAATGAATCCAACAGCTCCAAGGATTGATCCGCCAATTATTGTGACACTCAGTCCAATAAACTCCACCAGTAACAAATACACATTCCCTATAATTAGATGCGCCATACCTGCCTTTGTACCCGCTATTGCAAAGTCGCGATAGGATATTGGATCATGTTCTCTCTCAGAGAATCCAATAGCAACCATGTTTGAAGGTGATCCTAGTGGTGTAAACACATTTCCGCCAACCCCGACTGCAAACACAAGTACGAGAGGGAGTAATGTGCTAACGCTTGACAGCGTGACCGCGACTGGCGCAAGAACTGCAGATACTGGTAGATTGTCAAGGAATGCAGATAAGATGGCAGGTACCCAGAGCATGAAGACTATTCCAGCAACTGAGTTGTCGCCAATCAAACTCTGTAGGGATGCTCCAAGTTCATCAATCAATCCAGTGATGTTAAGTGCACCCACCAATCCAAAGAGACCTACAAGAAAGAAGACGGTGTCCCATCCAACTTCTGCCAGAAACTCCACTGCCCTATCATGGGCCAGAATTAACAGTGCTGAAGCGACTAGCAGAGCAACCATTACTGGGGGAATTTCAAATGAAGGTCCTAGAGCAAAACCTACAACCAAGAATGCAAATGCTATGACTGACGCATAGAAATCTCGTCTAGACTTTATCATTACTGTTGGGTCTATATCTAACAAAAACTCTACCTTGTGTGCATCACTTGATCCAAAGGAAGTGCTGTAATGTCTTCCAAGTATCATCCATGTAACTATCAACAAAATGAATGATAGAGGCATGAATGTGACAAAGAGAAGCCCTGCATCCAATCCTGTTTCATTTGCAATCACGATATTAGGCACTGCTCCAACAATCGAGGGAATGGACCCAACATTGCAGACAATGGCTTCTGAAACAAGGAATGGTTTGAAGTCGATTTCTAGCGCTCTACACACCTGGATTGTCAACGGTGCCATAATCAATGTCGTTGAAACATTATCAAGAAAAAGCGAGATGAAGAACACGAAGAGAAGGAACAAGGTGTACAAACTCTTGTGAATCCCTCCACTTGGCTTTGCGAGTGCTAATGCCAAATATTGAAACATACCTGATGCTCCCGCGACTGCTACTATTATCATCATGGCAGTTACAAAAAGGACTGTGTCCCATTCGATCTCCTCAATGAATTGGATAAAATCGTAAGTTTGGCCTAATGGATCCATAAGGTTCGTTGCCCAAAATACAACTCCCACAATCGCCATTCCCAGTAGCGACATTCCTGTTCGATTCAGTTTCTCAGAACTAATCAATGCATAGGTGACAATAAACACAACAAGAACCGTTAATCCAAGGCCATCCATTCTGTTATTATCACCATCCAACAATCTGGAAATTCTTTGCAGATACAATATCCACAAACACAGACCTAGGTTAGATTGCTGCCCCACTCATTAATCTGTCGTCAGTTTTCGATGGTACCAGGAGAAAATAACCAAACCAAATCCTTGATATTGTGGTGTCTTCGTAATCGCGAAAACAAGCTCACGGGACGATTAACATGACAAATCGAATTGTTGCTCAAGCTTCAGAAGATGTTGACCTCTCTCATACAAAGACTGTCGTTGATCAGGAAGAGATTGCAGACACATATGCTCTGTATCTGGATGATGAGAGTCATTCTTTTGATGGCACAGCTGAGAAGATAATTTTCCCCACGACTGAGGCTGAGGTTGCTACAATAATAAAAGAGGCCTTTGCCAGTAGGACTCCAGTCACTATTCAAGGTGGTAGAACAGGTCTCACTGGTGCTGCTGTGCCTCTTGGCGGAATTGCTTTGAACCTCGAAAAAATGACTCAGCTTCTATACATGAATTATGACGAGTCTGAAGAAATGTATTCAATCGCAGCTCAATGTGGCATGACTCTTGAAGACCTTGTCGAAACGGTGCAATCAAAGAAGCTCGACAAGTTATCAGGGAAGGGAACTCCCGAGCAACAAAAAGCACTGGAACGATTTCTTGGAGAAACAGACACATTCACTTTTCCAGTTGACCCTACTGAAATGAGTGCATGGCTGGGTGGTATCGTGGCATGCAACGCATCAGGTGCAAGAACATTCAAGTATGGCGCTGTGAGATCATGGGTGTGCCATCTACGTGTGGTTCTGGCAAATGGCGATATTCTCGATATTGAACGCGGTCAGGTGAAGGCTGATAATGGCAAGTTTGTGATTGTTCTGAGTGATGGTTCAGAAATCGAAGTTACTGTCCCGTCTTATAAAATGCCAAGCACTAAGAACGCGGCTGGTCTCTATGCAAAACCAGACATGGATCTCATTGACCTATTTGTAGGTTCAGAAGGTATCCTTGGTGTAATAACAGAGGTTGAGCTTGGTCTAGTCAAACTTGAAGAGAACATCATGACTGTAATGGCCTTCTTCCCCAGCATTGAGGATGCCGTCAATTTTACAATTGATGTTCGTGCTCCAGACTCACCTATCAAGATGGATTTCCTCGAGTACTTCGGGTCCAATGCAATTGAGATGATAAAGGAAAAGGCTGGTGCAGCAGGAATCAAGGTTCCTGCTATGAAGGATGATACGAAAGCCATCATCTTCTTTGAATTCTCGTTCACATCGGAAAACATGGAAGAGCTGGTCATGGGCCTTGAGGAGATCCTCGTGAAGAATAACACCTCCTCTGAATCAAGTTGGGCTGGAATGGATCGTTCTGAACTAGCTAAGATGAAGACAGTCAGGCACTTTGTCCCTGAAACCGTAAACGGTATCATCGCCCAGAGAAAAGCAGAGTATCCTGAGATACATAAAATTGGAACTGATATGGCAGTCCCAAATGACGCTATCAAGGGATACCTGGAGTATTACATATCAACACTTGAGGAACAAGGAATGGAATATGTGATGTGGGGGCACATCGGTGATAACCATATACATGTCAACATGCTCCCTCGCAATAATGAGGAAGTAGAACAGGGGATGTCCAACTACATGACCTTCGCAAAGAAAGCTATTGAACTTGAAGGAACAGTTGCTGCGGAGCATGGCATTGGGAAGTTAAAACGAGCGTTTCTAGAAGCCATGTATGGTGAACAAGGTATCTCTGAGATTCAGGCTGTAAAAAGATCTCTGGACTCAAAATGGTTAATCAACAGAGGTAATATGATAGCTGTCCCTGGTGATCTGAGCTAATTCCATCAGATTTGGGCTTGAACCTCAGCCTCAGTCATCTTGGCACAGAGGTCCGGCTCCTCCTCACAGAGTCTCTTCATATCGTGAATCCCAAAAACGCGCCAGTACTCATGAAGGGCCACTTCAAGTGTCATCGCATCACTTCCTTGACATTTTGTAACAACACTTCTTATTCCAGCAGCCAACTCCTCCACTGAAGATTTTCTGATTTTCACTCTTCCCCAGTAGTCGCAATAAGCGCCACGACATGGACCCTTGACCATAACACAATACAATGCCATGAAAAAGCCTCTAATGCATTGAGGTCTGCGACCTCTTGCTTATCTTAAGGATTGTCTCAGGGATGTCACTACCCCATTCTTGAAATAGCCTAATATCTAACACTGCAGAATTCTCGGTGAACCTGAAATGCAAGATGAATCCGAATCGTCCGATATTGGTCCCAAAATACAGAAAGAGAAAGAAACTGTGGGTAAGATGATTCGCTTGTACTGCGAGAAGAAACACAGCTCCACAGGAGGAACTCTCTGTACCGAGTGTCAGAGTCTGTTAGAGTACTCTCACAAGAGGTTGGAGGACTGTCGTTATCAAGAGGATAAACCAACCTGCAGGAAGTGTCCTGTCCATTGTTACAGACCTACGATGAGAGATGAGATTCGACGTGTCATGCGGTTCTCTGGCCCTCGTCTAGCATTACGTGCCCCTATGGACTGGATTAGACACCAGATTCATGATCGAGATGATGTTGATTCTGAATAAAGTGCATGAGCGGTCACAGATTTGACATGGATGTTCCATGACCAAACTAACACAGACACTATACAGTAGTTGATTGGTGAAGTGAAATTTCCTTTAACACTGAGTTTAAATAGTGAATAACGTAATACTATTACGTGAAAAAGAAATATAAGCATCAATGTCCTATAATTACATGAAGATCTGAGGTGAAAGAGATGTCAGAAAAGAAGAAACCAAGCACAGGTGGAGGCGTACAACTAAGCCTTCGAGAACAGCTCCTTGGTCGTTTATCCGATGAGGATCTTGCTTCAAAGAAGCGCGAAGTTTCAGTCATGACCAGAATGAGCGGCGACATTGTTGAGATTCTGGATGCACTGGTCGAACTTGAGATTTTTAAGAGCCGCTCAGAAGCTGTTTCAGCTTTTGTTGAACAAGCAATTTCTGCACGGATGAATCTCTTTGAAGAAATTAAAGCCCAAGCTGCAGATATCCGTCAACTACGTGACTCAGCAAAGAAGCACGCGTACGAAGCTTTTCAGGAAGATAACAAATAGTAAGTTCAATGCGAATTTTCCATAACTGATCAGCAGTGTAGATTATTCAATCAGAAAAAGGTAGGGAGAAAAAAGAGGGGTGGGGAGGAAATTGACTCCCCTGATTATTCCGTGGAACAATGATGTAATTCCTAGGAATCAAGCATAAACCCAATCACACCTGGGTTCTCTCCAGGCCCAATATAGAGAGGGACCGGAATATATGCATCATCTCGATGATGCCTGATGGCATCCTCTGTTGGAGTCGCGAAATACGGCTTATCTTCGTATATTCTGACCTGGTCTTGGGTTGTGGTCTTATCATCCACAGCCTCTTCTATGAACACATCAGCTGATAGATCAGCTGTCGCGTTCATGCTCATCCAAGCAATGCCGATCAGTGTTCCAAAAACAGCAACTGATAAGACTAGCCAGATAGCTGCTGCGAACCCGAGTCTTGCAGACCTCTTGCTTTTCATTCTATCTCCTCGCTTAACTAGAGGTTTCTGGAATCGTAGGAAAACAAGAGCGGCGGTTGAGCCATTTTCAAATATTCATGACGCTCCTGTCTTCTCGAATCCATGCGAATACCTCATAGAGTATTACATATTACATATAATAAAGTTTTTGCTTACATTCATATAACAGTAAGATATATTACATAATAGTGTAATATATAATTTGAGACCCTCTATCCGGAAAATTCTCCTTCTATTTCTGTTCTCAACGGGTCGGATTGGAGGGTTTCATTTTATCACAAAATGAGTTTCTTCTCAGGAACTAAGAATCTCGGCTGCCTCTTTTGGTATCTCTCTGAAATCAGCGTCCTTGTCCTTTTCGTTGTAATAGACTACTATCTTCCTGTTTCTCTCAATAATCCCTGAGTCATTCCATTCCATCCCTCTAAGGCGCGCCATCAAATCAATTGGATTGTACATCACATCAAGCAAAACATAGTGGTCTTCCTTCTCTCTGATTATTTCAGCTGCTGCTGATTCTGCTTTCAGGATGGCATCATACATCAGTTTTGGCTCACGATTCTGTTCAAACAGGGGTTCTATAATGCCTCGTGTAGATTCGATTGTGGCACCATAGTCGGTCAATGGCCAGAGTTTCTTTGGAAGTTCTATTTGTTCGATTTTGGCAGCCAAATGCTGAGTAACCTTCTCTCCAAGAATAGAATACGCAAACGCAAGGCTATGTGAAGCTGGACCACTCACTAAATGATTGAGATAGACATACCTAAGAAGAACGTGTCTAGGCGTTGGAATCCCTCCGTAATGGAAATATGCAGGGAAGATGAGTGGGTGCTTTTTGATTACCTCTCTGAGATCATTCCATTCTATAGGGGGAAAATTAGAATGACCTGGACTTCCCACATCATCATAGGCAAGGTCTTCATTTAACTCATCAAGAAGATTAGAACCAGGCTCAGGGACTAAGATATGGACCTGTGTTATCACATTTTTAAGATCAAGAGACTTTGCTTTGAATAGACGTCGCCAAAGCATTTCAATATCGAAGAATTCCTCATCTGGAAATCCAACTATGAATGATAGGGTCACTGAAATTCCATGATTAACAGCGTGACGCACACAATCAATCAATCTATCCAAATTGATTCGTTTGTTGATACTCTTTTGCATACGATCAGTAGCTGTTTCAATGCCCAAGAAAAGTCCAATACAACCGGCCTTACTCATTTTGGAGAGCAAGACCTCATCAATTGTATCAAGACGAGCGCTACAGCCCCATCTGACTGGTTTCTTTAGTTTCATCAGACGGTTGCATAACTCTTCCAAATACTCCCGATTGAATGTAAGGAGGTCGTGATTGAAATTGAAGGGACGATTTCCAAGCTCTTTCTGAACCAACTCGACCTCTTCGATTACACGTTCAACAGATTTTATGCGAAATCTTCTGCTGAAATATTTTGAAGTTGAGCAGAATATACAACCATAGGGGCATCCTCGTCCTACCTCAAGAAGTACGGGCTGTTCCTCGTATTCCTTGTGTTTTGAGCATACGTTATAGGAGGGTATTGGCAACTCATCAAGATTCTCTATTGGATCAGGCCATCCATTATCTATTATCCGACCATTCTCTCGGAAAACCAGACCCTTAACTGAATGTTGTTTAACTCTACTGGTCAACTTGTTAATCCAGTCTGGTAACGCTTGATCTGCCTCGCCTCGAATAATGGCATCAACTTGAGGGAACGCTTCAAGAACTTCTACAGCACAAAAGGATGTACCAGGTCCTCCAAGAACTGTGATGATTTCTGGAAGCTCCGCTTTCACTCTCCGACACAACTCTAGTGCGATGATTAGATTGTTTGACATTGTCGAAAACCCTAGCACATCTGGATTCGATTCTACAATCACGTTTTTTATTGCATCAATTTGTTTTTCGAAATCTGGAGTGCAACCAAGATAATAGTTATACAGATTTATAATCTCGACATTGATTGAGTGTTCTCTTAGTGATGCAGCAAGAGCAAGAACTCCTAGACACTCCATCAGTGGGACTGGTTTTTCCATAGTGACCTGATGCGTCGCAACTAAACCTACTTTCACGTGAAAGCCCTCCTCCGAATAAACTTAGAATCCCTGGAACTGATTAGGACAGTTTGCCAACAATATCTTTGAGGCCTGGGGGTCCAGGAGGTACCCAGTGTGGATGATCAGTTAAGAACTCGCCAATGGGGTCCCATGTCATAGCGACCCTCTTCCATTTTTGAGTATCAAAGAGATCGAATTGTTCCCAATCGATTTTTCCCAGTTTGGTAATTTCAGGTTGTTCCAGACGCTCCCAGATATCCAGTTGCTCTAACAAAGGCATTCCGTATTTAACAAGGGCTTTTCGAAAATCCTCATCTCTTATCGCCGCCAGAATGATACCACGTGCAGCATCCTCTGAGCTTAATTTAGCTACATCACTCAATAATCGTCCCTCTTCGTTTTCGTTGGCATGCTAGCCAAACCTGAAAGGGTCCTACTTATTATATCCTATCAAACTGTGCATAATCCCACAATTGTTTTTGAGCTGAAGGTCGTAATTCGAAAGACTCTTTTCCAAGGAAAGCGGTAGGTTACGGTTAGACACAACTAGGTAGGGTACAAGACTTGAAAGCTCTAGGTACAGTCACAATGTATTATAGATTTCTTGACAGTGACTCAAGAGATACACTTGATTTGGTGATGGACAAGTCAGTGAATTTCAGAGAGTTTGTTGTAAGTCTTGGGAAACATGTGGATTCCGCAGAAGTATCCCTATCTCTTGCCCACATTGCTGCCGTTTTTGCTTGGGAACTTAGAGAGGTCGAAACCATCGAAAGAATTGCAGGTTGTAGTTTTGGAAGCGAGCCTGTGGTTAGACCTTGGACTTTCCCATTTAGGACAAGAAGCGATAGAATATCAACAGCTCATCTAATTGATGACGCAGTCGAATTCTCCCTTTCTACTAATCCCGAGGAGTGGATAAAGGCGGAACTTCTCCTTCTGAAGTCATATGTACTCCTTGAAACTCCTCAAGGTTCCTTGGCGTTAGAAGACGTAAAGCAACTTGTTGCATCGAATCCTGATCTATCATGTTTTAATTCCTATATCCATCATATTGATGCTCGAATCAGATATAGTGAAGGAAACTTAGCTAATGCCTTGCCCATATGCGAAACTGGGTTAGACCTCGCGACAAAAACAGGGAATCTCTACCAGGCAGTCTGGCTCCATCGCTGGCTTGGGATGATGACAATGAATACCGAACCCAAGCTGGCAATTGCACAATTTGAACAGGCATATCAGATTGCCAAAGGTCTTGGTTCTCAATTTCATACTGAAGCTGTACTGACAGAAATGGGTTGGGTTTCTATTATTCTAGGTGAGTACGACCTTGCGATTGCATTTTATGATGAAGCTCGTCAACTTGCATCTTCTCAAGATAGCCTGAGTGACCGTCATTCACTTGTCTTATCCAACGTTTGTAGTGACCTAGGGGATGGTCCACAAGCTCTAGATTGGGCAGAGTGGGCTCTTGAGTGGCACCTAATACATGGATCTGAAGGAGATTCATGGACTCATTTGGCACTTGCAAGGGCACTGATTCTACTTGACCGATTGGAAGAGGCTTCTAAGCATCTTGATGCTGCTCGAGAGATGGCTTTTCGGAGTGGGCAGGAGAGAGAAATTGCCTTCTACTATCTTGTTTCTGGTCTGTATGAAACAGCTTCTGGCAATCCTCGAGAATCAATCAACATTCTTCAGAACGCTTTGGAAATTTGTGAGCGGACAAACACTCAGATGTACCTTAATCGCTGTGTATTTGCGTTAGCATGCGCAGAGATGGAGTTGTTTAAACTGGAGGGAGGGGACGAAACCAATGATTCTACAGGTCATTGGATGGAATACCTTGAAGAACTTGCACATAGTAGAAACCTCCCGGGACTTCTAATACAACACTCCTTGCTGAAGGCTGAACTCCAAAAGTATCAGAACAGGTATGAAGATGCACGATCCACATTGATTGATGCCTTGACAATATATGACTCTCCTGGAGTAAAATCACTTCAAAATCAGGTTCTTGAGAAGATCAGAGAAATTGACACACGATTGTAGAACGAACTTCAAGAGCTTAGTATCTATACAGATATCTGGCCGCATGTGAGAGAGAAAACAAACGATGGTTTACTGAACGAATCCCCAATACTATATCTTTCATTTTAGACTAAATTCAGGGGGTTGCTAAATGACCGTACTTGACTAGTCTGGTCTGTCTTCTATTGATTCTGATTGAGTCAATTGACAATAATCGAGTTCCTCTCGTGGTGAGAATGCCTTCCGTCTTTTTTCCTAGCAGTCATCATCATTCTGGTACGACGCTTCAATGTTCAAGCAACTTATATGATTCAGTCTTCAGAATCATCCTGGGATTATGCAATGCCTTTCACCCCGTACCACTTTGGTCCTGCACTTCTAATCGGAGTTCTGCTGTTTCCCTTCATCGATTTAGCGACAGTGATGATTGCGAGTGTCATATTAGATCTTGAACCTCTGGCTGTGATTCTCTTTGACTTGCATATGCCTCTACATGCGTTCTTCCATACATACCTTGGTGCATCCATTGTCGCTGTTGCTCTATCAATCTGTATTTACCCACTCAGGAAGTACCTCAATGAGTTAGTTGCATTCTTTGGCATGAGACAGGAGTCTTCGCTTCGACATATCATTCCTGCCAGCTTCATTGGTACGTACTCACATGTGCTACTTGACTCATTTCTCTACGCACAAATGAATCCGCTCTTTCCTCTCACTGGGAATCCGTTTGTTGGTCTTCTAACTCTTGGCCTTGTTTACAACCTGTGCCTAGGTCTTGGAATTATCGGATTCTTTGTATATTTGATACGAGTTCTCCTCAATATCAGGATTAATCGCACAGTGGGTGATGCGTTTGAATAGTCTAGGGGAATGGACTTCTTGGGGAACTCTCTCCCCTTCCATGTTCTGGAGGTGGTTCCCAGCCTTCAGTCAACCTGAGATATTCTGCTCGCTCCGCTGCATCATGTAGTTCCATAACCGTTGCGAGATGGTTCCCACTATCATCGCGGATTGCATAGATGTACTCGTAGAAGTATCTACCAATAAAATGAACCCATCCCTCATACTTCTCTAATGCCCCACTCTTCAAATCGCCTATCATCTTGAGAACACCGGGTTCTGCACGTTCCGGATGACAGCGAAGAATAGATGAATTCACTCTATCTTTGTCTTGCTGCAGTTGCTCAGTGACCTTACTGTTAAAGACTACAATCTTGTCATCTTGGTCTAGGACACAAATTCCCACATTAAGGTCCTCGACTAATCTTCGCATTAGGTCAAAATCGAGAGTCATGGTTTCAATTATCAACAGACCATGTGATATTCTTACCGTAATGATCTTGTTTTTCCTCTATCCTGTACTTGATTAATGTTAAAGTGAATCGTTAGATATGGAAACGGCAACATTCGGATCAGGATGCTTTTGGTGTACTGAAGCTGTCTTTCAACAGCTGAAAGGTGTTGAATCTGTAGTTTCAGGATACTCTGGAGGTCATGTTGAGAACCCATCATATCGCCAAGTGACTACAGGTCGGACAGGACATGCAGAGGTCTGTCAGGTTCAATATGATCCTGAACAGATTTCCTTCGAGGATTTGCTTGAAGTCTTCTTCAACACCCATGATCCAACCACTTTGAACCGTCAAGGTCATGATGTTGGGACACAATACAGGTCTGTAATCTTCTATCACTCTGAAGAACAAAGGAAAACCGCTGAAAGGGTAAAAGCTGAACTTGATAGTAGTGGAACATGGGAGAATCCTATAGTCACAGAGATTGTTCCCTTTGAAAAATTCTATCAAGCAGAAGACTATCATCAGAACTACTATCGGAACAATCCAACCGAGGGATATTGCCGAGTGGTGATAGCACCCAAATTGAATAAATTCGAGAAGGTCTTCAAACTTAAAATCAACTAGTAGTCTTGTCAAAACTCGATTTCAGTTAGTTTTCTCACGTTATGAGAAATACTAGATTCGTTGATAACGCACGTTTAGAAAAAGAATCTATGAACTATTCGAGTTGTTGAACTTTGACAGATGAAGAATCCTCTGAAGTGTACGCTTTCTGTAACATTTGCAAAGAAAACGTACCATTAGATATCACAGAGGATGAAATGGAAAAGGCAAAGACTGGCCTAATCTCTGTCATATCCGTACATGGAACCCCACAGCATGCAATCCTTGTGTATCTAGACATGAACCTCAAGGCTCGAGGCGTTGAATATCCTTCACTGCTACAAGTTACTGAAGGCACATCGGGTGGAGAAACAGCAACTGTCAAGGAAGACGTAATCGATCTTAACTCAATAATCAGTTCATTTGGTGAGAAACAAGAACAAGCAATCAAAGCGTTTGCTCATATCTCAGCTCAACTCATTGCTGGAAACTCTCTCTATCTCATTCACAAGAACAAAAGCATAGGAAGAGTAGTGAAAGACCAGATTGACTCTCTATTTACTGATGAGAAACCCGCATCATTCGTGATTACCATGGATGAGATTGAATATGTGACAGGAATGAGACCTACAATCTATGATCTTCAATTTGGCTCTTTCATTTCTGAAGGTATTGCAATTGATACATCGTATTTCGAACAAATCATCAAAGATGCTCTCGGAAGCCCAAATGGGTTTAGCATGTTGAAGAACGACTACCACAAATTGAAGTATTCTTACCGTCGTCTCTGGGAGTTATTGTCGAGTGGTGCGCGAACATACACTCACAAGAAACTAGCCTACCTAGTATCAATCGATCTCTCCCTCATACCTCTTCTTCTTAGAATGGCTGAGAATGATGGCGTAGATGTTGCATCTCGAGTAAAGAAATCCAAATAGGAAAAGAAGTGACCGAAATTCCATTATTGAAAAGATAGATAGGGTGAATTGACCTAAATAATCCTAGTTACATTTGGAGGAGACACATTGACAGAGATACCATATAGTGGAGAAAAGATTGCAAAGTTTGGTGAAATGGAGATTGCCTATGACACGTTTGGAGAACCGTCATCACCCCCCATGCTTCTCATAATGGGGTTGGGTGGACAAATGATTAGGTGGGATGAGGTATTTTGTCAAGCAATCGCAGCACAAGGACGTTGGGTGATTCGTTTCGACAATCGTGATGTGGGACTGTCGACGAAGTTTGATGAGGGCGGTGTACCTGATGTCATGGCGCTTCTGCAGGGAAACCCGGGCGATGCACCATACAAACTGAAGGACATGGCTGCTGATGCAGTAGGTCTACTTGATGTTCTTGGAATCAAGGCTGCTGACGTTGTTGGGGTTTCAATGGGTGGGATGATTGCTCAGACCATGGCAATTCACTACCCTGACCGGGTTAGGACCCTTACATCAATCATGTCCTCAACGGGCAACCCTGACCTTCCACGACCAACTCCTGAGGCGACAGCAGTGTTGGTGACACCCCCCGTGTCGACTATGACTGAGTACGTTACTAACTCTCTCAATTCTGCAAGAGTACTGCATGGACCTAAATACAAACTAGACGAGGACTATGTTAGGAGCTGGGCGGAACGTTCGTATAATAGGTGTTATCATCCTCAAGGATTTGCCAGACAACTAGGAGCTATTCTAACCTCTGAGAGCCGAAGTGAGTCACTTGCAAACCTAAAGATACCAACTCTGGTGATTCACGGAGATGCAGATCCACTGGTCCCAGTCGATGCTGGAAAAGACACAGCTAACAGCATTCCTGGTGCAAAACTGATCATCTACGAGGGAATGGGACACAGCTTTCCAACTGAGCTTGCACCTAAGATTATTGGGGAAATCCTGCAACACACCGCTCCATAGACAAGAAATTGAGTGAGTGGGATATGACTCCCACTCGAATAGATTAGGTTCCTTCAGCATAGGCTCGTGCATAGCGCTCTTGCTCCTCTGTCCATTGGTCAATGCTGATTCCCATTGTTTCGAGTTTAGCAAGTGCTGTTTCGTTATCAAGATTCTTTGGGAACTCGTATACTGCCGGTTTGAGGTCTTTGCCATTCTTGGTCATCCAAATCATGGCATTCAATTGCGAAGCAAATGAGAGATCCATGACTTCAGAGGGATGACCTTCCGCGGCTGTAAGATTAACCAATCGGCCCTCACCTAAGAGGTAGAGTCGTCGACCATCTTTCAGCTCGTACTCATCGAGGGCATGACGTACCCTTCTCTTCGGACCTTTACTTTGTGCGATGAGGTCAGGTTCATTGATCTCAACATTATAGTGTCCAGCATTTCCAAACATCGCTCCGTCCTTCATGACCTTGAAGTGTTCTCCAGTAATGACATCCTTCATCCCTGTAGCTGTGAGAAACAGATCTCCTTCCGGAGCAGCATCACTCATCTTCATCACTCTGAAACCATCCATTCTAGCCTGTAGTCCACGAACGGGATCAACTTCAGTGACAATCACATTGGCTCCGAGTCCTCTGGCTCGTTCAGCCATTCCACGACCACAGTAACCATAACCTCCTATGACCACTGTCTTACCAGCAATCAGGATTGCAGAGGCTCTCATTACACCATCAAAGACACTCTGACCGGTTCCGTATACATTATCGAACAGGTGTTTAGTGTCTGCATCATTGACTGCCATGATTGGATACTTGAGAGCTCCATCTTCAGCCATGGCTCTGACACGGATTACACCAGTGGTTGTTTCTTCAGATCCACCATAGAGGTTGGGAATGAGTTCTTGGTGTTTATTATGCAGGGTAAAAATGAGGTCAGCGCCATCATCAAGTGTTAGTGTTGGCTCAGACTTTAGGGTCTGTTCAATACACCAGTAGTACTCCTCGTTATTCAGATTGTGCCATGCATAGATTGGGATGTCATTTGCAGCAAGTCCAGCTGCTACCTTGTCATTTGTGGAAAGCGGATTACAGCCAGACCATGCGACATCAGCTCCAGCAGCACGAAGGGTTTCAACTAGGACTGCTGTTTCCTTTGTTACATGGAGACAACCTGCAATTCTCATTCCCTTAAGGGGTTGAGTCTTGGCAAACTTCTTTCGCAAATGCATTAGAACAGGCATATGCTTCTCAGCGTATTCAATCAACATCCTGCCTTCTTCAGCAAGACCAATGTCTTTGACTTTGTAATCAGTCATCTAAATCACGTGCCTCGCTGAAACCATAATGTATATGAATACTCCATAGCAATTTGGAATAAAATGCATCAAAGATGAGAAATAATTATGCAATTAATAACTTCTGAAGCAGAAAGGATGTTACTGAGATTACTAGTACAAAACTGCAGATATAATCCAGGAATAATCGGGAAAGCAATTGGCAGGAGCCGAAACTGGGTTTCGCGAACAATCAAGAATCTTGTGTCAAAGGGCGCTATTAGAAGCTACACAACCATCTTGAATCCTGTTCTTGTCAAAGCAGCAAGAGATACAATTCTCTTCATGAAAAGTAATCCTCGAGAGCAGGATGTGAGTAAGAAAGTACTACTGATGGAAGAGCTCGAAATATTGGATGGAATTGCTGGTGAGTTCTCATTGGTCGGATTCTTCAGATTCGACAGTCAAGGAGCGTTTGAAGATCTGCTTGATCGAGTGGACAGTGTGGTCGCAAGTTCAGGATCTGGGAAGTACAATCTAGTCCAGGTTTTGACCACATACAAGAAAACTGGATTCAAGATTGTCCAGAACGAATCCGTTGAATCACATCTATCATCAAAGGAGGTCGAACTTCTTAGGATAGTGCGACGTCAGAAACCAACACCTGAAAACCCCTTCCCGCTCACGCAGGAAGCAATTGGAAAACGGATGAATCCTCCAATGCGGCAGCCTGCTGTTTCTAAGGCAATCGAGAAGCTCTTAATCAAGAAAGCAATCGTCGGATATTCGATTGATATCGATTTTCGACTCATAGGACTACCTGTAAAGTTCTTCGTTAGAATGAAAGTTTCACCAGGCAAAGCCAGCGAAGTAGCTCAAAGACTCGCTGAAATGGAGGACGTGTGGGATCTGTATCGAACCAGTGAAGACTACACTCTATTTGCGACTGTCCGGACAGATAGCATTGAGTCATTCAACAGGTTTCTACGAAGGCTTTACGAAGATGAGAGTGTGCTTGATACGCATTCTTACATCTCTCTAGAGGAATGGTTTATCCCAATTCATTGAACTTCTTTTGAACTGGACCTGCCAAGCCAATGATTGCTCCAGAGATTGTTGGCAGAATATCGAACCAGTATAGGAAGCCAGGCAATCATCATTACTGCATTTGTGAGAATGTTTGCCATCCAGTATGCTGTACCATTGATGGGTCCATAGGGAGAAAAGAACAGTACAAGTGGCCCCACAACATCAAATGGGTTCACCCAGGGCCATAATATGGGGTTAAACCAGTGCATAGGATAGTCCAGTAGGAGATGTGAGAGAACTCCGATAAAGCAGGACGCAACAAGCATTCCCGATAGACTGCAAGCTTCTTTCAAGTCGTTTTTGTTCACGTTAAAAAAAGTGGAGATAATAGGTGGGTACAACAACCACGTGACGAGAGCCGCTAGGAGTGTACCTACTGCAACAGCTCCTACTAGACTATGGAGGAAAAGATGGTCTGGTAAATCACTGAAGAATATCCACATCAATGGCACCTCAATGTCCGGAATTACCGAGCCAACCACCACTCCTGGTAGTAGGAGTTTCCTATTCATCTTAGACAGACCAAATGCAAGAGGATAGTGGAGTGGTGTGATTGGCATCTAAACCATCTCTTGATTCCCTAATTCTAGTTCATATTTAGATACTCTTAAAGAAGAAACATTGTACTCCTCCGCTAAGGTGCAATAAATGGGACTATACGAGTTCGATGGAAAAACACCAAATGTTGATCCTGATGCGTACGTATCGCCTCGTGCCTCTCTAATCGGGAATGTCGAGATCGGAGCTGATTCGAGCGTGTGGGAGTCTGCAGTGATTCGAGCTGATTTGAACTTCATCCGTATTGGAAAAGGGACGTCAATTCAAGATAACTGCTCAGTCCATACTACTTTCATGAATCCTACCACTATTGGAGACTACGTCACTTGTGGACATAATAGCGTCATTCATGCCTGCGAGATTGGAAACCGAACCGTTGTAGGAATGGGTGCCATAGTCTTGGATGGTGCAAAGGTCGGGAACGATTGCGTTATCGGAGCTGGAACTGTTGTGACTGAACGAACCGTCATTCCAGATGGAAGCTTAGTACTTGGTATTCCAGGAAAGGTGGTCAAGGAAGTTACTGACTCGATGAAAGAGGCTTTCATGGCAGGTGCCCAACTGTATGTAGAACTTGGGAAACAGCACAAGCAATCTGGTTCTGGAAAACCACAATGAGCCTGTGCTGACAAATCTAATATCTAGCATTGCAAAGACTTAGTTGAGGTTGACGACCAATGCATCGACGACAATCATTCCTGCTGGTTTCGTTCACAGTATCACTATTCATTCTACTAGGGACTGTATCCGCTCAGTCCAATCTTGTGGCAAACATCACCCGAGATGATGAACATCTTTCCAGTTTCAGTCCAAACAACTACGTTGCTGACTTGGACTCCGGGCACTGGACCGTAGTCGTCAACTCAGACTCGTTCTGGGAGTTAGAAGTGAAGATTACAGTTGCTTATGATAGTGCATACACTAACGTGATTACGGAGAGTGGCACGGACTATGGGAATTACCCTCGTGTTGATTTTGACCTCGCTTCAAACAGCACAGTCTACATTCAGGTTTCAGAGAACTCGGTGTACTCTGACACGACTGGATTCTATCGTATTGGAGTGTATGATGATGCACATATCCCAGGTTTCTTCCAATCACTATCATTCTTCGAGATAATGATGCTAATCGCTATTCTGGCTTTCCTGCTTCCCGTTATTATCTGCGTAGTGGCGTTTCGAAGATCGCGACGTGCAACAGCCCCCTTACGAAGAACAGAGAGTATTCTTGTTGATGCCCCATTGCATGTTATCCCTGAAGAGCATCAGGGGAGTATACAGACGCATGGCAGTAGAACCACAACAGTCCGTCTTCCTGTTGAGTGTCCATCATGCGGCGCACAGGTTTCACACGAGAGTGTTGATTGGACTGGACCACTGGAGGCTCAATGCGGCTATTGTGGTGCAACGATGCGTGCATCCTTTGAAAACATCTAAAGGATTTTAGAGGAGGGAGAGAGGCCCCTCCCCAGATTCTTAGTTTGTTTATTCGAAAACCTTCAAGAGCTTGTAGCTCTGGAAGACGGACCATAGCACTAATGCATAAACTGACACCTTCTGCCAAAGAGATGATCCGATTATATCCCTCATGACTCCAAAAAGCCCAGCGATATAAAGAACGCAGATTACCACGACAATAAATCCAATCAGCGCATAGATGTTCTCATACTCACTCTTCTTGAGTATTGCAACTGAGTAACAAAGAATACCTAGCATAATAAGAATAAAGAAAATCCGAGTTGTGGTCCCGTGTATCTCTTCAAAGAGATTCCCTGCGAAAATTGATAGAGCTGAAAGGTTAATTGCTGCGCCTACACCCAAGATTGTACCCATCCAACTTAGGACTTTGAAACTTGTTGTTTCCGTGAAGTATGTTCGCAGTGCGAACAAGGCTGGTACTAGACATACAGCTGCGCCTGTACAGGCAATCACGAACAAGTAGTAGTTTAGTAGAGATGGTGTACCATCAATCTCCGTCTGTCCAAGTGCACTGAAGGAGTCATCTATGAATGAATATCCGCCTGGATATGTCAACATAGCAATGAAAGTGACAATGACGAAGATGATTCCACCAAGTATTCCCAAATAAGCTCCAATTCTTTTCCATGAGAGTGACAATCTAACCACCTCAAAATGAATGTGTATAGGAATCCAATCTTCTGCCAGTACTCCCTAATAAAACAATCAGGATATCTATTTCCCTCTCTTTTCCAGCTCTTCCTCCAGAAGAACGCGTCTCAAAACCTTTCCGACATTACTCATTGGAAGTGAATCTCTAAATTCGACCTCTCGCGGTCTCTTGTATCCTGCCATTCTTTCCCTTGCCCACTCGATGAATTCTTCTTCAGTAGCAGTTTCCCCATCTTTCAGAACGATGTATGCCTTAACAAACTCGTTGCTCGGGTCATCTCTTCTAGGTATACCAACAGCAGCAGCCAGTTGGACCTTTGGATGTGTGAACAGAATGTCCTCAATCTCTCGTGGGTACGCTTTCATACCACCAACATTGATCATCTGTTTCTTTCTATCACTGATGTAGGTGTATCCCAGTTCATCCATGTAGCCTAGATCGCCAGTGAGGAAGAACTGCTTTCCATTAATCTCGCGCATGACATTCTCAGTTTCTTCCGGCTTTCTCCAATAACCCTTGAACACCTGAGGTCCATGGATAGCAATCTCTCCAATCTCACCAAGTGACATCTCCTTTGTCCCCGTGTCTATATCCACAATCTTACAATCAGTATCCGGGAGTGGAAGTCCAATTGAACCGAATTTTCTGAATTTCTTATTGGTTGGATTGATGTGAGTCGTAGGAGATGTTTCTGTGAGACCATACCCTTCAAACACCAATGCGCCAGTTACCGCTTCGAATGCCTTTGCTACTTCTGGTGGTAAGGGAGCTGCTCCTGAACCACAGATGCTGATCTCAGACAAATCATACTTGCCAACATCTGGGTGACAAGCGAGTCCTGAATAGAGTGCAGGCACGCAATTGAAAACAGTGCACTTTGTCTTCTCAAGCTCCTTCAACAGGTCTGTTAGTGGTGGATTTCCAGACCGTGGATCTGGAATTGCTACGAGCTGTCCTGCATACCAGGTGGCAGAAAGCATGCTGAGTGTCATACCATAGCTGTGGTACCATGGTATAGCTCCGACATACACCTCATCGCCGTACCTAACGCCCCCATCTCTTCCAACATCCTCTTCTTTCATGTACACCCACTCAGCTATCTGAAGAATGTTTGATGTAAGGTTATAATGAGTGAGCTCTGCACCCTTCGGCGTCCCAGTTGTTCCGCCTGTATAGATCACTACTGCAGTGTCTCTTGGATCAATGTCAACCTCTGGCGGTTTCGGTTCATACTGCGCAAGAATATCCTCATAGAATAATGTTTTGTCCTCTTCATAGTAAGGGCTCTTGGGTACCTTTCCCAGTAGTCCACCAATGACTGCCTTTGCTTTAGAGAGAAAGGGTTTGATGCTACACACAACTATAGTATGGGCCTCCGTACCCTTGATGGCTTCATATGCAGTTGGCGTAAAGGTTGGATGATCAAGCGCAAAGACAATCTTTGCTTCAGTGTCCTTCAACTGGAAGTTTAGTTCAGGCGCTTTATACATCGGATTACAAGTTACAACTTTCGCTCCTGTCCTCAGAATCCCGAAATAGATAGCAGGAAAGTGAGGAACATTTGGCAAGAAGATTGCAACACTATCTCCTTTCTTGATGCCTTTGCTGATCAAGAAGTTGGCTATTCTGTCTGAGTGCTCCTTGACCTCTTTGAATGTCTGTGTCTTTCCCATGAACACAGTATATGGAAGGTCTCCACTCTTCTCTGCTGACCTGTCCAGCATAGCGAACAACGGTTCTTCCGGATAATCTATTGTAGTAGGTGCAGTTTCAGGCCAAGCCTCTTTCTTTTGCCAATATAATTCATCCATCTCTGAAATCTCCTTGAACTAGCAAACTATAGTATCAAACATTAGCTGTCCAGTATAACATAGCTCACTGATATTTGTTGAGGATAGTTTTGAAAAACAACAAAATGAATGAAAAAGAAAGAAGAGGGATGGGCGGACCCATCCTCTGTCTTCACTATTTCTTCTTAGCTAGTTCAGCCTCGCGCAATTCTCTTCTGAGAACCTTCCCAACTTGGGTCATAGGCAGAGAATCTACAAATACAACCTCTTTTGGTCGCTTGTAGCCTGCCATCTTCTCTTTTGCCCAAGCAATGAACTCTTTCTCGGTTGCTGTTTCCCCATCTTTTAGTACGATGTACGCCTTGACATACTCATTACTCGGGTCGTCCTCTCGAGGTAGTCCAATGACAGCCGCCATAGCAACCTTCGGGTGTTCAAAGAAAATATCCTCAATCTCTCGTGGATATGCTTTTAGACCACCGACATTTATCATGTCCTTCTTCCTGTCTGAAATCACAAAGAAACCATCCTCATCGATATGTCCGATGTCACCAGTCAGGAAGAATCGTTTACCTCCGATATCTCGCATGACCTCGGCTGTTTCGTCAGGTTTGTTCCAATAACCTTTCATAACTTGAGGTCCACTAATGGCAATCTCACCAGTCTCTCCTTGCTTCATTTCCTTCTTTCCAGATTCGATGTCCAAGATAGTGGCATATGTGTCAGGAAGAGGAACTCCGATTGAACCAAATTTACGCAGGGATTTGATTGACGGGTTTGCGTGCGTCATAGGTGATGTTTCCGTCAGTCCATAGCCTTCAAAGAGTGTAGCTCCACTCACATCCTCGAATTGCTTACAGAGCTCTGGAGGTAATGGTGCAGCTCCAGATCCACAGGCTTTGAGACTGGATAGGTCATACTTTCCAACGTTTGGATTGTTTATCATCCCTGCATACAGTGCGGGGACACAATGCATGATGGTTCCCTTGTACTTCTGAATATCAGCTAGCAAGTCAGTCAATGGAGGTTTGCCAGCTCTTGGATCTGGTATACATATCAGTGAGCTTCCCATGGCAAAAGAGGCAACCATTGTTAGTGTCAGTCCATAGCTGTGATACCAAGGCAAGGCTCCAACAAAAACTTCTTCTCCAGGCTTTAGTTTTTCAGGGGTCCCTCCTCCTTTAGGTTCAAGCTGCACCCATTCATCAAACTGCATTACATTACTGTACAGATTGTGATGAGTCAACATGGCGCCCTTAGGAGTCCCTGTGGTACCACCAGTATAGAGAATGAGTGCAAGATCCTCCTTTGGTTTGATTGTCACATCAGGTGCCTTGGGTTCATATTGCTCAACGATATCATCATAGAAATCTGTGAAATCCTCGTAATAGTCACCTTTGGGAATCTTTCCGATGAGACTCCCCAGAACTGCTTTCACTTTTGGCAGGTATCTTTTGATACTACAAATCACGTGAACCTTTACATCAGTTCCCTTGATGGCCTCATAAGAAGTAGGTGTGAAGGAAGGATGGTCAAACACGAATACAGCCTTCGCCCCGGAGTCTTTTAGTTGGAAATTCAATTCGTTCATTTTGTATGAGGGGTTACAGGTGACTGCTGTTGCTCCACTCTTTAATATGCCAAAGAAAACGGGTGGATAGTGAGGTGTATTTGGTAAGAATATCGCGACTTTGTCGCCCTTCCCAATACCTTTGCTTGCCAAGTAATTGGCTATCTTATCAGCATGGTCTTTAACCTCGGCAAATGAATGTGCTATCCCATCATACAGCGTTGATGGTGAATCCGGATGTTTAGTAGCAATCTTATCAAGAATAGCAAAAAGTGGCTCTTCAGGATACTCCAGTGACTTCTTGACGGTCTCTGGCCATCTTGATTTATGCCATAACATTTCTTCCATATTGTTTGTTCTCCATATCTCTCGTCTATTATCTTAGTCAGAATTTTGACCAGAGGATATCAACTACGACAACAAATGCTATTGATAATGATTTCCACCGGCTGATTTTCACTTGAAACCTTGAAAATTCATCAAGCTGTGTGGTTCAACCGAACAATTAAGATACTGATTGTAGAATGGACAGTAATACTGGCAATCTGAGAGAGGAATCCAACTTGAACTATGAAGGAGTCATCGAGCAATCATCAGTGGGCCTGAAAGAATTGGTGGATTCAGGTGAAGAGATAATTGGATACATCTACCCCCATGCACCACTGGAGCTCTTTATGGCACACGGGTTCACACCTTCCCTCATCAGAGCACTCCCTGGTACTGCGAGTGGGTTTGAAGAGAGTCTGCAGACTTTTGCATGTTCATACATCAGGAACCTCTATAGTCAGCGTGCAAACGGTCAGTTTCTGACCCTCGCTGGATTACTATTTCCTGGAAACACATGCGACGCTCTTCAGAATCTTGGAGATGTCTGGAAGGTTCGTTTTCCTGAAGATAGAGTGTTCCGACTCACATACCCTGTGACAAGGTATAGCCCTGATGATTCTACAACTAGGTTTCTTAGTGAAGAGCTAAGACTTCTTAGCGAAGGAATCTCTTCTACATTCAACAGACCATTCCTCTCTGAGAGCTATAATCGCGCAGTCGAGCTTGTTCAAGAGTTTCGTAACAGTGCCCAATTTCTCTATTCCGCAAGAATAGTCAACCCAATGCTAATATCGTATAGCGATGTTGTCCGTTTTGTTAGATCTTTTCTGACAGCTCCAACCACCTCATCAGTATCTGCCGCAAGGGATGCCGCAGCAATGGTTCGAAATACTGCGGATGAGCTGGGACTGTTGAGTATCATCGAATCTGTGAAAACAGCAATTCTTAGTGGTGACTATTCAGGCACCGAGCTTCCTGCAGACCTAGAAACTCCACGCATCGTAGTTGCTGGGGGAATGGTTGAACCTCAAGCCATTGCTACACTGTTTCATGACATGCCTGAGGTTTCTGATTCAGTGATTGTTCTAGACCTTCTCTCTTTTGGATTCAAAACTGTGTTTACACGGTCTCCTGTCAAATCTGATGATCCGTTTACTGCAATGGCAGAATCTGTCCTGACTGCACCTGGTGAACCGACTCATGAAGGTCTCTCAGTTCGCATGGAGGCATTGAAGGGACTTCTCTCGAATCTATCGATTCAAGGAGTCATTGTTTGTGAGCAGTCATTCTGCGACCCTGATGAATTTGAGGCGCCATCAATCGAAAGAGCCGCTACTGATTTAGGTATCAAAACAGTGCGATTGCCGCTAGATCCTGAACTTAGTGATCGCGCTAGAATAGAAACACGGATACAGACCTTTGTGGAAACATTGGAGTGAGTAGAAAGATGACTCAAGAAAGAGCAGCTGAGGAGAAACCTTACCGACGCCTCGAAACACAGGCACTTTTACAGCAGATTGCACTTCGCCACGGATTAGAAGCAATGGATGCAAGTGAGACCGGTAATCTGGCCTGGGTGACTTCAGGGTTCCCCGTGGAGATTCCGATTGCGATGAATCTTGGTGTGGTCTATCCTGAGCAAGCAGGGGCTATCATCGGAGCTCAGAAAATAGGTCCTGAGGTTTCTACTATTGCAGAAAACCTTGGGTATTCACAGGAACTTTGCTCTTACGCGCGTGTGAGTATCGGCTCTACCGAAAAGCCTGAAGAAGTTCCAATGGGATCACTCCCAACACCTCAGATACTTCTTGCATGCAATAATATCTGCGGGACCGTCTTGAAATGGTATGATGCTATATCAGAGATGACTGGTGCACCTGTCTATCTTCTGGATACACCTCCTATAGACAAAGTACAGCTCCCTCACAATCAGGAGTATGTCCGTCGAGGAGTCGAACGTCTGATTGAGTTCATCGGGTCGCACTTCAATCGAACACTTGAGGAGAACCGGATTCGCGAAGTAGCTGAACTATCGAGTAAAGCTACAAGACTTTGGATACGTGCCCTTGAGGCATGCAAGACCAAGCCGAGTCCATTGAACTGTGCCGATAGATTCCTGACAATGGCTCCTGTTGTGTCAAGTCGGGGGACTGAGCATTGTGTTGAGTTTTACGAATCCTTTGTGGAGGAGGTTGAGGAACGTGTTAAGAACGGTATTGGAGCGATTCGAGAAGAAAAAGTCCGCTTACTCTGGGACAATATTCCACCTTGGCACACTCTTAGGTTCTTCAACATACTTGCGAGCAGAGGAGTAGTCTTTCCTGCAGATACATACACCCATGCGTGGACTGGAAATATGGTAGGTGTTGATACATCTTCGATTATTGACCAAGTTGTTGGAACATATTCCAAAGTTTATCTGAACATGGGACTAGATGCAAAGGTTGACAAAATGTGCCAACTCATCAAAGATTATGACCTAGATGGATTCGTCATGTTTTCTGTCCGTTCATGTAAACGGTACTCGCTGGGGCAACTTGTGTCTAAGGAAATAGTTACTGAAAGGACAGGCGTGCCTGGAGTCATAATTGAAGGTGATATGGTAGACTCTAGAGTGTATAACGCAGCTCAAATCGAAACACGAGTAGACGCACTCCTTGAGATGCTGCTATGAGGAGAGAATATTCTTGGATATGGGTGTTGGTATTGACGTCGGTTCAACGACCACCAAAGGGGTCTTGCTAGATAGTAATGATACAGTCATAGCAAAATCACTGATGCTGACTGGTGCCTCAGCGGTTCAATCCATTGAGAAGACGTTACAAAACATCTCATCAGCATCAAAAATTGACCTCAATGGAGTTCCAGTAATCAGTACAGGGTATGGACGCGCACGTGTAGAGCTGGCCGAAAAATCAGTCACTGAGATTACTTGTCACAGTGTAGGAGT
Organism: Candidatus Thorarchaeota archaeon; assembly: GCA_048882325.1. Lineage (GTDB taxonomy): Archaea > Asgardarchaeota > Thorarchaeia > Thorarchaeales > Thorarchaeaceae > SMTZ1-45. The sequence continues at coordinate 34,608 of JBHLRS010000003.1, forward strand.
ACATCACATAAATCCAGACATTCGATTACTCATAGATGTTGGTGGGCAGGACTCTAAGGTTATTCGTATTGGCAAGTCTGGACGACCTGAGGACTTCGAGTTAAATGACAAGTGTTCTGCTGGGACTGGTCGGTTTCTTGAGGTTATGGCACGAGTTCTAGAGGTCTCCTTGGATGAACTGGGACCTCTCGCGTTACAATCAAAGAAACCCTGTTCGATTAGCAGTACATGTACAGTATTTGCAGAGAGTGAGGTAATTGGTCACATCGGTGCTGGGGAATCAGCCGCAGACATAGCAGCTGGAGTTCATATTTCCATAGTCTCCAAGATCAGTGCACTCTCGAAACGAGTTGGAGTCAAAGAACCAGTATGTGTTACTGGTGGAGTAGCTCTCAACCCTGCATTCAGGCACTATCTGTCAGATCAACTCGGAGTAGACCTCTGGGTTCCTGAAGATCCTCAGCTCACAGGCGCTCTCGGTGCAGCTGTTCTGGCTCTGAATCGAGATGGTGGTGGGAAGTGACCAATAGAGCGAGGGAAGAACTTCACAGAATTCTTGAAAATCATTTGGAAGGTGTTGACTATAAATCTCGAAAGATGTTTGGCGGTTTGGCATTCTTCATCAACAGGAACATGTTCACGGGAACGCACCAATCAGATCTCTTTGTTAGACTCTCAGCAGAAGACCGTGAAAAAGCCCTTTCACATGATGGTATCACAGTCTTTGAGCCACGAAAGGGAATGGTGATGAGTGAATACGTGGTTCTTGCTGATGCAGTCATCGATACTAAATTGAAGGATTTGATTCAGAAGTCAATTTCCTATGTATCGAGTCTTCCTCCAAAAGAATCCAAGAAAAGGAAGAAATGAGAATCACTTGACCTTCTTTGACACATTGTCTGCATAGATGGTGAAGTCCTCTTCACCCTTAGCTACTTCTAGACCCTCGCGAATCTCAGTTTCTGAAATCTTCTTGATATATGACTTCCATCTTGTGCCATCGAAGGCCTGAGGGCTTGGTTCCATTTCGATATCGAATCTAACAACATCGTTGGTTCTCTCAAACTCTACCTCATTGTTCACAAAGCCATACGAATATGCGGATTTTCGTCGCAGCTTTTTGTTACGTTTATCGTAGTACATCAGACTGAAGGCTTCATGTACGATATTTCCGTCTTTGACAGCCTTGTGTCTTCCCATGATGTAGACTCCACTCAACTCTAGAGTGTATACATCCGAGGTTTCGATTATGCCTTCTTCGCTTTCCGGATCTTTAGACTGTCCTTGCCATTCTCCAATGAGAAAGTGCCAATCCTCAAGCGGATTACTAGAACTCATACTCAACGATTGAATACTCTTTCACATAAAGATGGTGACTTTTATGCACTGAACGGAACTGCCTCTTTCCCGGCCTTCAAGCCAAGTTCTAGTGCTTTCAGGTTTGTTTCTTTGAATCTTGGCCAGCGATCGATTATCTGCTGTTTCAGTCCCTCAGGTGATACTATGCCAGTGATTGCTGTGAGCGCACCCAACATCACCACATTGGTGGCCTGTTTCACTCCAACATCAACATCTGCGATTCTTGTTGCTGGAATCTTGTAGATCCTGATTCCGTCTGGCAAATCACCCTCTACATCTACCAGATCTTCATCAATAATCAGAATTCCATCTTCCTTGAGTCCGTCAATATACTCCAAGTATGCAGCTCTGCTCATTGCCACAAATACATCAGGTTCCTGAACCTTTGGATAATCCACTTCTACGTCATCTATCACTAGTTCGCTCTTTGTGGCACCACCTCTAGCCTCAGGGCCATAGCTCTGGGTCTGAACGCACTCTTTCTTCTCAACTAGTGAAACAGCCTCGCCCAAGACAACAGCCATAGTGACAATGCCCTGCCCTCCAAAGCCACCGAAACGAACTTCATAGCGAGTCATTAGAATCACCTTTTGAGTTTCTGTTGCATCTCTCGAAGAACCTTCGTGTACTCTGGCTTTTCTATGTCTACAAACTCTCCACACACAATCCTGGTTTGGTAATCGAGTTCAGCTTCATGCGGCGAAAGTCCGTTTTGTATTTCAGCCACTTCAAGTAGATGCTTGTGCATGGTGACACCATCACCTAAACGGTTCAATCTGCCATACTCGGTGGGGCACGCGCCTACAACCTCAATAAAAGAGAAGCCCTCTTTATTGATAGCTTTTTCAATCGATTGGGTTGCTCTCCGAGCCTGTACTGCAGTCCATCTGGCAACAAAAGTGGCTCCAGATGATGCAGCTAGTTTGACTAGGTTAAATGGATGTTCGATGTTTCCAACTGGTCTCGGACTCGTTTGTGAATACTTTCCATGCTCAGTCGTTGGGCCAAACTGACCCCCGGTCATTCCATATGTCCAGTTATTGATACACACAACGGTCATGTTGATGTTTCTTCGTGCAGCATGAATTAGGTGGTTTCCACCGATTGCAGCGATATCGCCATCCCCACTGACTACAATGACCTCAAGTTCAGGATTGGCAATCTTGACACCTTCAGCAAAAGCTATGGCTCTTCCATGAGTCGTGTGATATGTACCAGTCTTGAAATATCCAGAAGTTCGACCAGTGCAACCAATACCTGAAACAACCACGGTCTTGTGAATGTCAAGGCCGATATTGTCAATCGCCCTCGCAATCATTCCCGTGACCACCCCGATGGAACAACCAGAACAGTAGATCCAGGGCTGACGGTCTTCCCGTATGTATTTGGCCATTGGATGCTTTAAGACAGGTGTCGACTCGGTCATGGAGAAAATCTCCTATTCACAATCCGCCACAAATGCAAAGTGGATAAAAGACTTGTTGATGTAGCCCTCCATTTTGTTAACGGAGTTAACGAAATCTACTACTCTTTCCGATAATATGGAGATGCCTCAAGCAATCGTTTTTGAGCTTGACCTCTGAGCAGCTTAGCTAAGTACCTCTTAATCCCAAGTTGAGCCTTCAACTCTTCCATATAGTCCACAAAACTTCGAGTTTGATACTGTAAGAGTCGCTGTGACTCTTCTGTGTCAAGCCAATCTGTATAGAAGTACTCTTCTGGTTTTGTGGCAACTCTGAATGCTGAATCAGGTAGCATTCCTATTCCCATGTTTTCGAATAATTGTGAAATAAAATCGCGTTGAATCATCTGATTTGCTTTTCCTCCACCAATAAGCAACGTCTTTCCTATCGTATCTGCATCTACTGCATTAGCACAAGCCAATCCAACATCTCGTGAGTGTACGAACTCGATACGCTGATTTAGAGGCAAATCAAAGAATATTGTATCAATCTCTGAACCGATTTCAGAAGGTGGAGCTGCCGCAAAGCGCAGGATTGTCCATGGAATACCTGACTCTTTGATTATCCGCTCGCACTCGATTTTAGTTTCAGTATAGACATCGGTAGCAATTATTGGATCTTGAGCAGTTCGAGGAGGTGGAAGATGCATCGTTGGCCCGAACACAGAAACAGAACTCGCGAAGACTAGTTTTGGTTTAACTTTCCGATTTTCTGAGGCTCCGACTACATTCTTCGTACCCTCAATATTGACTGCTCTAGTCAAATCTGGCTTTGATTCAGACAATGGAGGGATTATTCCGGCCAAGTGAATGATACAATCCATTTCTTCAATCACAGATTCAACAAGCGGGAAATCAAGAATATCTCCCCAAATAGTTTCGAACTTGCCTTTCTTATGTAATCTCTTAGCTATCTTTGCATTTCTCTCGCTCTTGAGGTCAAAGCAACTGATATTGTAATTTTTCTCAAAAAGAGCCAGTAAGGTACTCTCGCCAATGTTGCCGAAAGCGCCAGTCAGGAGGACATTCATGACAAATTTCGATTTTGTGGATTATCTAAATCTTCTTGTGTGTCCAATACAAGAATCGGACTACTTTATGTCCTCGAACACTCTAATTTTGTCAAGAGTCTCGCTCAGGAACGAAGGCAAACATGCTGTTTGGGTCATCAAATACACGGTAGCTAACTCAATAATCCGACTCTCTTGAACAGATATCTGACCAACCAGATAGGAAACGCTAACAGTACTAGAATAAGTCCAATTGATGGTTGACAGCCTGTTGAGGACGTATAGTCGAGAGCAGATAGAACAGCAAGGTAGGGGAGGAGAAGCGAGATAACAAATCCACGTTCTAGTTTGTCACTTTCTGGTCTAGAAATGACAAACCACCCATAGATAATTGGAATCAAAAGAAAGGTGACTGAATAAACAAATGATGAAAACCATGGATTACTTGCCACACTAATTTGTCCTGAAAAGCCATTATACCACCTTATCATTAGCGGCGTTACCCACCATACAACCCGTCCTCCTCCATTGTACAATGCATCCGGGTATGGATTCAGCTTTACCATCCATGGAATAAACACGCTGATGGTCAGCAAAGTCACAGGAATCAACCTAGTGTCATTAAGTCGATGTCTAAGGTTGGAATAACGATAAACCCCGCGGAAGGCAAAGACTGAGGAACATACCAAAACTATCGCCATAATCAGCATCAGAATTTCGCCAACCCCTAATGCCACTCCCAAAACTGACAAGTATGGGTGGTTGATATGGATCATCAGATTCCTAGAGCTATTGGTTTCATCAATCGTGATGATTGTTTCAACTTTGCTACTTGAAGGTGGATTGAATGTTGTCCCAGTTTGTGGTGCATACGGTGACCACGAAAAGTATTCGAACCTAAGTGTTCCAGTACCTCCTGGAATGAAAAGTGAAGTGGGAAGAGGATTTTCTAGTGTAGTGTCAAGAATGAATTGCTCGAAATTGTAAATGCGTTCTTCCATGAAATCGACTGAAAGATACTTGAACATTATTTTTGGTGTAAATTCTAAATCAATCCGTATTGTGTACATTATAATTGAAACATGTAATGCAGTTCCAGATTGAACCTCGAAGAACACATTTGATGACCAATTAAGCGGATTTGGAGTAGCATAGTCGAACCTCCAATATGCGACTCCTTCATAGGTTCCAAGTGGAAGGTATACAGTTTTATTTACATCATCAGGAGTGAACAGTGAGAGTGTTTCCGAATCGTTGTCAACTGTAAGGTAGAGTTGAGGATTGGTTCTAATGTTCAACATGTTGGGGTTTTGGTACAAGCTCTCTCCGTCCCCATCTTGGAAATCAAAGATAACTGGATATAGGTCAATCTCGAAAAAGGCCTGGATCGTCACACTTCGAATGACGATATGAGTTCCCTCTTCAAGTTCCAATCCTACCTTGAAAATCAGTGGACACAACCAGCTCCCGAGACCTAGCTTTGCCACCACCTTTGCTTGAACAATTGGTAAATGAAGTGTGGTTTCAGAAACCATACCTGCATCGATCTCAGCTTCTTGCCAGATTGATTTGTCAGAAGCAAAGCCCTCGAGATACAATCCAGCTTTTCCCTCAATGCCCTCTATAACAACGTGAATTGACACATCGCTACAGTTCAATATAGGGACATATTCTCTATGATGGAAGGACACCCCCGACCACTCACTGAAGGGGTCATACTCCAAATGGTAACCATCGCTTGCATTCCACGCATTTTTGTTAAAATCATAATAGCTGAATGAATCCATCTCCCGACCTGGATTGAATGGTGTACTATTGAACAGTACTGTGGTATTTACACCACTCTGGGGATATGACAACATTTCGCTGTAGGTGCTGTCATTGGTCTCTGACTCAAGAGTGACACTTGTGGCTGGTGTGAAACGATATGAAAAAGTCAGGAAGGATGGTAACAAAGTGGTAAACAGAATGATAAGAATAAAAGCTTTGTAAGGTAAATGGTCACTCGACAGTTTTGGTTTGATGTGTTTTTTATATGCTTCTTCAGAAATCTCTCCCATTCTAATAGCTGCTTTTTTAGGGATGCGACAGGCTCTTATGATAATCTCAGAAATCTTGTCTTTTACCATTCCTATCCCATCCCAGACGCTCAACTATTGTGTCAAAAAGTGTCTTTGCGATTTTGGTTGGTGGCAAGTCTTTCGATATTCCTATCTTCCACTCCTCTGCCAGTCCTCTTAGAATCCTGACACAATCTGACTGCTCTGCACAACTAGCGCAATCACCCTCATGATCAAACCATACTTGAATCCTATATTCTGGAGAGTATGTGATGTAAGTCTGAGATTTATTGGAATGACAGTATCCTATAGCAAAGCCATATTGCGAACTCACATTCTGGATTTTGATTCTATTCACTTGTGCAGCATTCAACATGAGTTTCTTTATTCTCTGTTCTGCTATTCTCTGTGCTTGACTTACAAATGGCCTTGACACTCCAAGCTCTTTCGCAATTATCGAGGGAGGTGTTTTCTGTCGTCTCTTTAACCAGATATGATTCTGTTTTTTTGTAGGATATCTAAAACTCACAAACATCAAACCACACTCAGACGGAGTTAACCTACTTTATGCAACTCCTCACTCTAGCAATATAAATTAACCTATTTTATGCAACTCATACCTAAATCTCTCGAATAATCTATCAATGTCTACTCAAAGACATTTGGAGCGGTCATACTCCGAATTGAATCAAATTATGACTTGAGTGATTTGACATCTCTGATTTTCTCAAGAATCTCGTTTGGTAGCTGTGGCATCCCTGCTGGTTTTGTCATAAGATGGACCGGAGTTGGTGCAGCAAAAGCCCTCACCATGTAATAGACCTGTCCTAAATTCTGTTCAGCCACTATAATGTGGTCCACCTCAGAGGCAAGTTGGGCTACCTGTTCTTCTGGGAATGGCCAGACCGTCTTGAGCCTGAGCATTCCTACCTTAATGCCTTCCTCCCGTGCATCCCTGATTGCCCTCTTCGCACTTCTTGAGGGGGTGCCGTACGAAATGACTGCAATCTTCGCATCGTCAAGCATGAATCGCTCAAGATCTATGATCTTATCCGCGTTCTTCACAATTTTGTCATTCAGTCGTGTGATTAGCTCGATTTGGACATGTTCCTTGTCACTAGGATATCCGCGCTCGTCATGAGTAAGGCCTGTTGCATAGAACTGATACTTGGAACCAAAGAGTGCCATAGGAGGTACAAGATCATCATCAGCTTTGAAGGGGAGATACTCAGATGGATCAACGGTTGGTGTTTTGCGATTCACGAGTTTCAGGTCTTTCTCATCGGGAATCACTAAACGTTCCCTCATATGACCCACAGTTTCATCAGCTAAAACAAAGACAGGAGTTCTGAACTGTTCAGACAGATTGAAAGCTTGAACGGTCTGGTCAAACATCTCTTGAACTGAAGCTGGAGTCAATGCTATTATCTGATAGTCTCCGTGACTTCCCCACTTTGCTTGCATTACATCTCCTTGTTGACCCTTTGTAGGTTGGCCAGTACTAGGCCCACCTCGCATGATATTAACCAGAACAAGTGGGGTTTCTGTCATCACAGCTAACCCAATCGCCTCGAGCATCAGACTGACACCTGGTCCGGATGTTGCTGTCATTGATTTCACACCGGTCCAAGACGCGCCGATAACGCTAGTGATTGATGCTATCTCATCTTCATACTGGACATAAGCTCCTCCAAGCTCAGGCATTCTTTGTGCCATCCACTCCGCAATCTCTGTTGCTGGTGTAATCGGATATCCTCCGAAATATCGGCATCCTGCGCTCAGAGCACCTTCTGCGCTGGCAATATCACCCATTGTGAACATGATACGTTTAGGCATCTAATGCTCCTCCTCGTCGGGCATATCTCTCTCAAATTCAGGAATGCTAGTACCATTTTCAAGCGCACCTGCCTTGTAGGCTTTCTCAGCCTCCTTTCGATCAGCAAGAAAGATAGCCATATCTGGACATATTCTCTCGCAAAACTCACAGTTTACACAGGCGTCTATATCACACGCTGTCACCGGGTGGTAGCCTTTCCTATTGTAAATATCAGTGAGACACAACACATTCTTTGGACAGAACTCTATGCAGAGCATGCACTGTTTACACTGCTCTCGGAGGATGACAAGCACCTTCTCTCTTGTCCTCGGGGGTTTCGGTGTTATCGGTTTTCGAACCACTGACATCGATGTCTTTTCTCCTTGAACCCTCTAACAAGAGTCCACTATGTGCTCACCGTGACAGATACCTGTTCAGGCGTGACCTTTGGCGCACGCTCAAGCTATTTTAGCCTTACCTTGGGGGACCTAGCTTTTGAGAGCACAATCAGCAGATTTTAAGAGTCCAACATCATTATCTTGGCTTCAGAAAACTGGAGTCGTAGGTCTTGACTAAGGAGAATCCAACCGATGAAGAGTTGGCAGAACTTGTCAAAGGCAAGACTCTAAGTGTCTACTGGTATATGCTTCGGCATCCAGAACCATTGACAGCACGTGAAATACAACGTGGTGCTGAACTTTCAAGCCCCTCTCTTTCTATGCATCATCTTGAACGTCTAAGGCAATTTGGTCTTGTTGACAAGGATGTCCACGGCCAATACACAGTCACACGCGATGTGAGAATGGGTATCCTGAATCAGTTCATGGGACGAGGTCGAATAATGGTTCCCCGTTTCCTCTTCTATGCCACATTCTATACATCTCTCACAGCAGCTCTTGGGTCTCTGTTGTTTTGGCTAACTACTGATTGGTACTCGATGGTTCTAATGGCTCTGCTAGTATCAGCTTGCATCGTATTATGGTATGAAGCACTCAAGGTCTGGAGAGAACAACCTTTTCCTGAGGGTGAACGAGAGTGAAGTCTAAAATGAGATCATCAAATAAACCTGAAAGAATCCGAATGACTAGAACAGGAGTAGCCATGCTTCTGATATTGGTGTTATCCGCTACTCTTCCCTTAACGAGTATCACCTCAGACAATTCTGTTCGTGTGCAATCTTCAATAACTCACTATGTCCTCTCCGCAGGATCGCCTGAACTTAATCTAAGTTACACAACTCGTACTAAATTATTCGATACACCTGTGAAATCTGGCGATAGGATAGGTGGAGATCATATTGTACTAAAGGCTGAATGGACTCCTTCGCTTGTTAACAGGACTAGGTTGGAAATATATGCTCCTGCTATTCCTGCGACCTTGGCGGTTGAAGAAAATGAAGACACGCTGGAGATTGATACTCGTGCTCTTGGGAACAATGCAACCTGTGTCATCACATCAACAGCATGGCTCACAAATGGGTCGATAGCGACCATCGAGTTCACTGATGTCTACATAGGCAATTACTTCATGCCCCATGTTAGAGTCCTTGAGCCAAATGGTGGTGAGAATTGGACAGGCACTCACAATATCACCTGGACCGCATTTGATTCGAATGCAGATGACACTTTTCTCTTTGATGTAGCGTTCTCATCAAATGGAGGTCAGACATTTGAATCCTTGATTATTTCCACCAATCTTACATGGTTTGAGTGGGACTGCACTGGTTTAAACCCGACAAGTATGTATCTAGTCCAAGTGCGGGTCACTGATGGAATCTACTATTCCATTGACCTGTCAGATGATACCTTCACAGCAGGAGGAGGAGCCGGTACAACTTCATCATCAACAACTACGCCAACAACACCAATCCCAGGACCAGATTTTAGAATCATTGCATTCGTCGCGATTCTCCTTTTCTCAAGTAGTGTAATGGCTCTTGTTGTTTATTATGCTGCCAGAAAGTGGTTCTAACTCAGTATCTTGTCTAGCAGAGGTTGTGTGCTGATAATATGTTTATCAAGGCCCAACTGAGATGAATCCAGCTCCATTGCTAAACCAAGTAGTTGTGTGTAATAGAGGACTGGTATCTGATACTTCTTCTCTCCAAGTTCCTTGTTCAACTGGTCCTGTGAAGTTTCGTATTGTAAATGACAGAATGAACAGACGTTTACTATACAGTCTACATCAGCGTCAAGTAGATTGTCGAGTTTCTCTTTAGCAATATCAACACTCAAAATGACTTGTGAGCCCCGAACTCCACCGCCTGCTCCACAACATAAGTCCTTGTCCTTGTACTTTGTACTCTCTGCTCCGGTCGCCTCAACGAGTTCATCGAGAAATGTATGTCTCTGTGTCTTCTCCCAAGGTCGGTTTTTGCTTGGCCTCAGAAGATGACATCCATAATGGACTCCTACTTTGATTCCATTAAGTGGTCGAGTGACCTTTTCTTTGATGACGTCAGGTCCCATCTCTGCTATAACCTCAATAACATGTTTAGCCTCTACCTTGCCAGCATATTTGAGTCCCATTCCTTTGAAGACTTTCTGAACCTCCTTCAAGCGATTTGGGTGTTCACGAACTTCAGTAAGTGCTTCTTTGAAAGTACTATAACAGCCATTGCATCCAGTGATGATGTCGTGTCCAGTCATCTCCGCCAGTGCGAGGTTCCTTGATGCGAGTGCCAGCCATGTGGGTTCATCAAAGGACCGGATGACTCCCGGTGCAGGACAACAACTTGCTCCTTCAAGGTCCTCTAGCAGAATCCCCAATTTCGGGAGTACTAATCGTATACTCGCCTCCAAATTCGGGAAGCGATTGGGCATAACGCAACCGAGAAAGAATGAATAGGTCTGGGCTTCAGTCAACTCAGCTGCCCTCCGTCTTCTGGCTCTTAATGAGCTCTCTGAATCCCGTCCTCTTTATTATCTCCTGCACTTGTTTGAGAGCCTTTTTGTTTGAGTGAGTTGTAGGAGGCAACTCCTGAAGTCCCAGGTCCTTTCGTATCTCTCTGTTTGCCTCATCGATCGGAACAGCATGACCAGTAGAGATTAGCTTCAGAGAGGCTTTCTTATGTTCAGGTAGCATGAATCCATGGTCTACAGCCATATTTCTCATAATGATTATTGCATCAGTGATCTTGATCTGTCTTGGACATCTCTCTAGACATGTATAACAAGTTGAACATAGCCAAAGGTCCGAGCTGGATAACACTTCATCTTTGAGACCCAACAATGCTTTTCTGATGAGTTCACGAGTTCTGAATGCTGTCCTTCGTCCACTAGGACAGACACTCGAACAGGTGCCGCACTGGATACAGCTTCGAATCCTGTCAGCTCCAGCTTTTACAATCTTGTCAACGAATTCATTATCTATGTCCTCGTTGTCAATGATGTCCCAGGAGTCGCTATTTGTCATTATTGGACCTCTGTCTTCGATGTGTCGGTCGCACTACATGCGGAATATAAGAATTGAGTTATTGTGGCTTTGCATGTAGACATCTAATCGAAGTTGTAATTATCCCGTCCTAATAGACCTAAGTTTCCAATCCTGACATTAGTCAAGCCTTCATCACTTGCGACAGTCAGTGCGGCTTGAGCATGTTCCGTACTAGTTCTTGGGAGGTCACTCATAGCATGATGCGGGTAAAAACCTAGTAGGGCTGTTGGAATGGTTGGGTCATTCTCTGCAATGAAAGCGCAGATCTTCCTGACTTCTTTGATATCCACATAGCCCGGTACAAGAAGGACACTGGCGACCAGAAACTCCTCCTCACGTTCTCTCTTTGCAACTGATAGCTCTTTGAAGTTTCGTAGCATGACTGTATTTGCTATTCCCGTCAGAGCTCGATAAAGCTCTGGTGACACTGCTTTGATATCAAACTTGATTGTGCCTCTAGTATCACTAACAACAGTCGCGATTTTGTCAAGCCATTTCTTTGAGATGTTGCCATTAGTTTCGTAACAGACTCTCACACTTTTTTCTTCATTCAGCATCTTTGATGTTTCCAATGAATGTTCAGGATTGCATGCTGGATCCCCTCCAAAGTAGCATACACATGCTGTATAGTCATCTGCTGCATTTGCTAACTCTCGTGGAGTTAGAAGAGGTCTGCCTTTGGCCATCATCGTTCGATAGCTCGTATTCTGGCAAAACAAACAATCCGAGTTGCAGGAACCATAGAAGACAGCTAAATTCTTCAGTCGTTTCTTTCCTATTCCTAACTCTTGTTCTGAAGTCACTGGACAAACCCAATCCGCGACACAATTTGTGGGAAGGGGATCAAAGTACCAAGAAGCAACTGCTTTGCTTCCATACCTATCAGCAATTTTCCCCTCCCTGACAATCCTAATGCCACAAAACCCGACATCTCCTTCATCCATTCTGCAATGGTTACCGCATTCACCACAAGTCACTACACCATGAGTCGGAACAGAGGGTACGAGTCGATCACGATTTCTAAGTTGTTCGTGTATGTGTTGTGCCAATGATTGTTCACCGTTTTTGATACAGTCTGAACAAGCACCAATTGATTGAGAGATGACTCTCTCTACATCATCATGATTCGGACATAACATTGTTAATTATCAATACTTTTGTGTGAATGAACTTTACGACCTTTCGGTAACGTATTTTAGCATGAATTCTAACATCCCACTATAGCTGGTGTCAATCTTGACTAGTACCGAGGAAAAATCCGCGATTGTCATCGATACGCCAGATGACTCATTCATCCAATTGATCAAGAAGACAGGTGGTCCCAACATTCAGAACTGCTACCAGTGTGGTACTTGTAGTGGGAGTTGTCCTGCTGGGGCTCGAACCAATTATCTTGTCCGTGGAATCATCCGTAAAGCCCTTCTCGGATTAAAGGAACAGTGTATCTCATCACCAGAACTCTGGTACTGCACTACATGCTATACGTGCACAGATAGATGCCCACAGGATGTGAGGCCAACGGATGTTATCAAAGCCATTAGGAATATTGCTGTCGCTGAAGGCTATATGCTCACACCTCATCAAAAGACAGCCTTGAAAGTCTTGGAGGCTGGACATGCAGTTCCACTTGACAAAGAGATGTGGGAAACCCTTAGAGAAAAAGTGGGATTAGAGCGAGTTCCTCCTAATGCTAGTCGATATCCTGAAGCAATCGAAGAAATAATGAAGATTGCCAAGAAGACTGGTTTCGACAAGCTGGTAGAAGAGAAGGAGGAAACGAAGGAGGAATAATCATGGCAAAACAGTCATTCTATCATTTCTTGGGCTGCATTATCCCACACAGATATCCAAGTATCGAGTCTGCTGCAAAACTAATTTTCAAGGACTTGGATGTGGGTCTCCTTGACATGGAGGGGGCAACATGTTGTCCAGCTCCTGGTGTGTTTGGTTCGTTTGACCGAGTTACCTGGGCAACGATTGCAGCACGAAATTTGACCATTGCTGAGGCGGGAGGACACCCCATAACAACAGGATGCAACGGATGCTTTGCAAGTCTCTGGGATGCAAATCATGAGTTGAAACATGATGACGAGCTCAGAGACCAGGTGAATGAGAACCTGGCTGAGATTGATCGAGAGTTTAAGGGTACCATCGAGGTCTGGCACTATGTTGATGCGCTCTATTCTAAAATTGGTCTAGAGAAAATTAGGAAGCAGGTGACTCGTCCATTCACTGATGTTCGAATGGCTCTGCATCCAGGATGTCACTGGATGCGACCGAAGTTAATCAAGAAGAAAGATGACTCAGAACGGCCTCACATCTTTCGAGACCTATGTGAAACCTCTGGCGCTGAGTATATTCCCTACAAGGATGAACTAATCTGTTGCGGAGCTGGAGGTGCAGTTAGAACCGCAGATGTCGAAATTGCTTTAGACTTCACCAAACAGAAGTTTGATAGTCTCATGGAGGTGGGTGGAGCAGACATTGTTGTCACACCCTGTCCTTTCTGTGAACTCCAGCTTGACATGGGGCAAGTAGAGATTCAGAAATACTTTGATGCAGAGTACCATTTTGATATCCTACATGTGGTAGAGCTGCTTGCATTAGCTTTCGGTCACGAACCTGACGAATTTGGTCTTACCACTCATCTACAATATATGCAGCGTAAGAACCAACCCAATTGGGAACGACTTGGTATTGAGGTTAAGACGTAGGTGTCACATCACTTTCTTCCATGATATGGACCATATTTTCCCTACCCTCTCTGAATCGTCTAATCAGCTTCCTCTCTTCCAGAGCTGTCAGTATTGTACTGGCAAGAGATTGCGACATGTCAAGTTCTTCATAGATCTCCCGTTGTGGACAAGATCCGCCTTTCTTTGTAAGAAAGTTGAGGACCTGTTCCTCTTGTTTCGAGAGTCTGACTGGTGTGATGATCTTTCTGGTTTGAAGTCTTTGTAGAATCAGAGGGATTCTCTCTACGACGACTGCAACAACTGCACCGATGATAAGGAATACTGCTCCGAAGAGTATTGCGTTGATTGGTGATGGTTGAGGTTCTACAATCGCTGCTGGTAGCTGATATTTGACAATATAGGCCACCTCCTGACCCGGGAGCAGTGAGGCTCTATACCAGACATAGATTGGTCGAAATCCATCGGTGAAGTTCAATGTTGGATTAGGAAACAAAGGAGCAGCTGCATCTGTTTGAAGGATAGCATGAGTTGGAAGGATTGCTGTAAATGTTAGGTTTTGGATTTGGTAGAGAGGTCTGATGTAGTATATCAGATGATTCACATACATAGTTTCATCATCATTAAGCCCTATTTGCTCTTGAAGACAATCTGTGCTGATATTGAGATTCATGTGGATTGTTGAATTCACAGGTATTGGAAATGATGATGTTATTCGAATGAGGTTGTAATTACTCTCGGGGATAATTCTGGTCGAAGCAGTTGATCCGTTTAGCCTAGCACTTGAAACATTAAGACTTCTGACATCTACTCTTAGATCAAAATAATCTAGTACCGCTGAACCAACATTAGTGACATCCGAATCTATGTAAAGTGATGCTGCGCATTCGTTTTCCATTATCGCAGTCACAGTCATGTTTGACATAATAAGGTCCAGCGAGGCCGCTTGAGCACTAACCTGTGTGATTCCTACAGACACCAATATTGGCATTAGGAACACAACAATAAGGAACGCGTGCTTTCTCTCGACCATTGAAACCAATTCCTCGTTATAATTCAGTCTCTATGAATACTTCGGTTTCCAATATAGAGAAATGGTGGAGGGAGACTTCTCCCTCCGGTGTTATGGGCGACGCTTTAGTGTCAGTCCAGCAGCTGCAAGAATGACGACTGAGGACCCAATTGCAACTACTACGACTGGGATATCTAGTGGCGTGTCCGGAACATATGGTGAGGCGCTTTCAATTAGGCGTACAGAAGGATCATGGGTTAGTGATCCACCATCGAAGTTTGGATATGACAGAAACAAGAGCAGGCCCTCTCCATCTGTCCAATATGAAGCATGAACATCAACCGCTTCTTTTGCACCCTCTAGATTATTCACAATAGCTTTGTCAACCCACCGATAGAATCCTTGTGTTTCGTCGGATGCATCATCGACAAAGGATATCTCTTGGACATCATCATCAAGAACATCCTCGAACTCGACTCCGAGATCTTCCATCGCATCTTCAGACTCATGATCATCATCACCTGACTCTTCATGAAGTTTGAAATAGTGATTCACATCTTCATCTGATGCAACGTCTTCTCTAAGATAGTTCAGGATTGCTACCTTGGATGTTTCAGATATGAACGGAAAATTGCCAATCTCAATGTCTACTTTGAGTTCAGCACCTCCTGCAACAGTGTATTCTGCTTGGACACCTACATCGTCGGTCACAGTACCGTTGTAATCATTGGAGTAGATGTGCGCATAGAATTGCAGGGTTAGTTCTGCGAAATGATCAAAGGTATGATTATCAGAACCGCCAGAGGCAAGAATCAGTGGAGAATCTTCCTCTTCCCATCCAGGCATCCAGTCTTTGAACCAATCATCTTCCCAATCTTCACTAAGACCACCCTTAGTGTAGGATGCATAGACCTCCTCGGTGTTGCCATCTATATCAGTGATAGCACCTGTCTTTAGTATCCACTCAAACGCGTCAAGCGGAGCAAAAGCCAAGGTTTCGGAAGGCTGGTAAACACCATCCTCATTGTTATCTTCGAACTCGACAATCATCATAAAGTTGATCATGAATCTAGCAAGACTTCCGTTTTCATCAGGAGAGAACCAGTATTGATAGGATGGCAATTCGGGATCCAGCAATACTGTGACTATGTCAGTTTCAATCCATCCCGCGCCATTAGCGTCTCTATGTTCGTCTATCTCATGGGAGTCATCATCTGCATCATGAGGAGACTCGGTCTCAGTCTCTGTAGGCGTGCTATCATCATTAGCTGGTGTAGATGCATTCACTGTTGTAATCGATGAAAGAATCAAGAAAAACATTGCAAAGAGCAGAGCTTTTCCAAACAAAGCTTTCTTCTTCAACTAATAGTTCACCAAATTATCATATTCTATTTCTATTTATAATCACCATTGAGCAACCTGCAGACCTCTGGATTGAATAAGCAGTCATAACGCTGTTTTTGGATGATTAGGCTTTATGACACTTCAAAACACTTCACTACAATTATTGACACTCATTCAAAGTCGGAGGAAACCAAGAAGATAGGAAGATTAACTTGAGTGAGCTTTTGGAGGCCTTTGAAAATTAACAATCTCGATCTTACTTAGGTCCTCGACCAGGTGTCCCTCCCCGCGGTACTTGATTCGTGTGAGGTAAGCTCGAGTATAGAGCCTAGTTGCCTTCATAATAGTCGGACGTTATCTGCGTAATATTAAGTGCATGGGTTAGAAATTGTTAACTCTCAAGCTTTGGCGCCAATCCTATGAATCCCGAAAAAGTTCCAGATAGTCTGTGTCTACAAATTGCCCATCAATATAGTACTTTTCGTGAGCTGTGCCATAATGTTTGAACCCAATTTTCTCATAGACATGTAAAGCTCGAGGATTATGGGAATGCACAGCTAGCTCAAGTCGTCTCAAATTTAGGTGAGTCCAAGCGAAATCAATTAACAATCTCATTGCTTCGCTCCCATACCCCTTGTTCCAATTCTTTTCCTCATAAACTGCAATTGCGAGTTCCCCTGATCTTGAAAGCCAATCAATCTCATACACGACTAAAGACCCAATCATTATTGCCTCAGGAATTTTCTCGATAGCAAGATGGAATCCTTGTCTTTTCTTGATCAATTCACTTACAGAACCGATCCACTCCTTTTGCATACTTCTAGTGGTTGGCATGAAGCTTCCTAGCAGAACTCTCATCTCGACATTATTGACATGCTCCATCATGTAATCGAGATGGCGCTCCTCAATTGGTACTAACTGAACTTCGGAACCTACAAGCATATTATACACCTCTCTGTAAACTTGGGCTTAGTATGTTTCAATAAGAGTTGGCTAGATTAGGAACTTTCGATAAGCTCGTTTATCTTTTGATTATCCTAACCACGGAATCGGACCAAACTCATGGTCCAAATATGTTAACGGTTCATTTGATTTACAGTGTTAATTTCTCTGAATTAGCTATGAGTCATTATTGACGTTTAGAAGGCAAACATTTTATCCCCCAATTTGATTTGCCATTGATATCTCCATCGGAGTGACAGAACAATGGCAGAGTCCATATCGAAGCCGGCTGTCGTAATCGGTGCCGGTATCTCAGGAATGCGTGCCGCGCTTGACCTCGCTGAAATGGGAGTCAAGGTGTTCCTAGTTGAAAAACAGCCATCGATTGGGGGTCACATGTCGCAGTTGGACAAGACTTTCCCTACTCTTGACTGTAGTATGTGTATTCAAGGGCCTTGGATGGTCGATTGTTCACGGCACCCGAACATTGAGATTCTTGCATATTCAGAAGTTACTGAAGTAACTGGTAAGCAGGGCGATTTTACAGTCAAAGTCCTGAAACACACCCGCAGAGTAGATTCTGAGAAATGCACAGGATGTGGAGATTGCCAAAGAGTCTGTCCTATTGAGGTGCCAAATGAGTATGACCTTGGTCTCAAGATGAGAAAGGCTGCATACATTCCTTTTCCACAAGCAGTTCCAAACATTGCCACAATTGACAAAGAGAACTGCATCGAGTGTATGGTCTGTGAAAAAACATGCAAAGCTGAAGCTATAGTCTTCGATATCGCTGACGAAACTATGATAATAAATGCAGGGTCAATTATTGTAGCCACCGGATACGATCTCCTAGACCCCTCCACTGTTCCAGAGTATGGCTATGGTCGTTTTCCTAATGTTGTCAGTGCTTTGGAGTATGAGCGAATGGTTTCAGCCAGTGGTCCAACTGAAGGGGTTGTCATGCGACCCTCTGATGGTCGCGAGCCCCACCGAATAGCATTCATACAATGTGTGGGCTCAAGAGACGTCAACCATTGCTCCTACTGTTCAAAGATATGTTGTACATACGCTACTAAGGAAGCAATTATCACAAAGGAACATACTCCTGAAGTACACATTGACATTCTCTATAATGACCTGCGGGTTTTTGGTAAGGGCTTTGAAGAGTTCTTGGTCAGAGGCGAAACTGAATATGCGATTAACTACATGAAAGGAATTCCAAGTGAGATTCAGGAGGAATATGGCACAAAGGATCTCATTGTCCGTCATAGTGATGCAAAGGGTCACAGTGTCCTCGTTGACAAGTATGACCTCGTGGTTCTCTGTCCTGCGATGGTTCCTTCTTCAGACACAAAGCTGTTTGAACAGCTTGGTATCCAAACAGATGAGTCTGGATTTGTTCAACCAGATATGAAGTCTCTAATGATTTCTGAAACGGGTGTGCCAGGGATTCATATGTGTGGGTCCGTTCAAATGCCTAAAGATATCCCCGACTCTGTCGCTCAAGGTAGCGCTGCAGCAGCTCTAGCTGCATTGGACATATCTATTCCTCAAGGTGAAGAAACAGAGGCCCTCACAGAAGAAGATCTCGAACTCATTGCCGCTGAACCACGTATTGGTGTAGTCATCTGTTCATGTGGAATCAATATTGCAGGGACGGTTGATGTTGCAGAAGTCACCCAGTATGCTAGCACATTACCAAATGTAGTCTACTCGGAGAACCTACTCTATTCTTGTTCATCAGATGCTCAAGACGTAATTAAAGATGCAATACATGAACACAAACTAAATCGTTTGGTCGTAGCCTCGTGCACACCAAGAACCCACGAACCACTGTTCAGAGCTACTATTGAAGAAGCTGGACTGAATAAGTATCTATTTGAACTTGCTAACATTCGGGAACATTGTTCCTGGGTTCATCAATCTGACAAAGACGAAGCAACCGCAAAAGCTATGGATCTGGTACGGATGTCGGTTGCTAGAGCAAAGCTTCTAGAGGCTCAGGAGGAGGCAGTAACACAAATCGAACCCACGGTTCTTGTCATTGGAGCTGGAGTTGCTGGCATGGCTGCCGCTGAGGTGATAGCTAAGAAGGGCTTCAATGTCTATCTTGTTGAGAAGCAAGACAGAGTCGGAGGTTTTCTAAATGAACTAGCAACAGTCAACTTCGATAATAGACCTGCTTCGGAGATTGTTGCTGACTATGAAGATAGGATCACAGGTAGGGACAACGTCACGGTCATGTTGAATTCAGAGGTTGTTGAAGCGAAGGGATCAATTGGAGAGTTCGAGGTTGTTGTCAAGACTGGTGGAAAGAAAGAAACACTTACCGTTGGTATTGTAATTGTTGCCACTGGTGCTGTTGCGTTGGAGGAGAAGGGTCTCTATGGTCTCCAGAAGCTCCCTGAGGTCTTGACTGAGGTTGAGTTCAATCAACGAGTTGAGAGTGGAGAAGGTATTGAAGACGGTGAGACCTTTGCTATGATTCATTGCGCTGGTTCTCGTGAGGATGCATCGCTTGAGGGATCTCGCACTTGGTGTTCCAGTATTTGCTGTACGGTCGCTATTGAACACACGCTTGAGCTGCTAGAGAAGTATCCTAATTCGAGGGTGTTTCACTTCTACCGAGACCTTCGAGTTTTCTACGATGCTGAAGACAAGTATCGAGAGGCACGAAAGAAGGGGGTTGTGTTTGTCAGATTCGATGCTGATTCACCGCCTAAAGTCAAGAAAGGCTCTGAGAAATCTCTGAGTGTCACTGTCATGGATCAGGTACTCGGAGCTGAACTTACAATTGATGTTGATCATGCAGTGCTTGCCACTGCTATGGTACCTCGACCAAACAAGGAACTCTCTGAGTTGTTCAAAGTCCCCTTGAACCTGTCAGGATTCTTCATGGAGGCACATCCAAAACTCAGACCCGTTGACTTTCAGACTGATGGTGTATTTGTCGCTGGTACTGCCACAGCTCCCAAGAACATTGCAGAGTCTATTGCTGAGGGTCAGGCTGCAGCCTCAAGAGCACTCATTCCACTCATCAGAGGAATCAGGAAGGCTGAAGCCATCGTTTCGGTCGTTGACCCAGAAATCTGTGTTGGCTGCGGAACCTGTGAGATCAACTGTGCCTACAACGCTATCGAAGTTGTTCCAGGTGATGGTAGTCATGACTATGCAGTGACCAACCCTGTTCTCTGTCAGGGTTGCGGAAAATGTGGCGCAGGGTGTCCTGCTGGTGCTATCACCATGAAGCACTTCACGGATGACCAAATCATAACCCAGATTCGTACAGCCTTGGAGGACATGCCTGCCAACGACTCAAGGATTCTGACAGTCCTCTGTAATTGGTGTTCATATGCTGGGGCTGACAGTGCAGGCGTTTCACGTTTCCAACAACCGCCAAATGTGAGGGACATAAGGGTGATGTGTACAGGAAGAGTGAGTGTTCAGCATATTCTGGAGGCATTCAGGCTTGGTGCTGACATGGTATGGATTTCCGGGTGCCACATTGGGGATTGCCATTATGTTGACGGTAACATCTCATTCGAAAGACGATTTGCCATTGCAAAGAAAATCATTGAGAAAGCCGGGCTTGAACCTGACCGACTCCAGTTCACTCACATCAGTGCAAGTGAGGGGTCGATATGGGCAGACACTGTTAGAAAGTTTGCTGACCTTGCCGACAAGCTCGGACCTAGTCCATTGAAATCTGGGAGGCGATAAGATGACAGAGTCCTGGGGTCAATTCAAATCATTCGAGGGAAAGAAGTTCAAAGGACTGGATGCTGAGTTCACAAATGAAGTATCCAAATTGATTGGAGGCCAAGACCTAAGTGCCTGTTTCCAGTGCGCTAAATGCAGTGCAGGGTGTCCTGTTTCAGATAAGGTAAATATCCAGATTCATGAGGTCATGCGTATGCTCCTCTTTGGTTTCAGAGAGGTGCTTGATACCGACATGGTCTGGTTGTGCACAACCTGTTACACATGTCAGGAGCGCTGCCCTCAGGGGATTGACATAACTGATATCCTGTTTGGTCTGAAGAACATGGCTTTCAAGAAGAAGATAACACCTGCGGGATATCTAGGTGCCCGACAGTCACTCTACGACACAGGACGACTCTACGAACCCACAGAATGGGAGCGTGATGACCTTGAGCTCGACCCAGTCCCTGAACTGAATGTTGCGGACACAAGGAAAGTGCTAGACAAAATGAATCTCATGAAGCTAGAGGAGGACGAGTAAGATGACCCAGAGCTACGAAGTCTTTCTCGGTTGTGCAATCCCATCGAGATTCAACAATTATGAGTCATCAATGCGTGCTGTCGCGGAAGAGCTAGGCATTAAGCTGATAGACTTTGATGGAGCATCCTGTTGCGGTACAGTTGTACTCAAGTCGATTGATGAGAAAAGCTGGCTGTCAATGTCAGGTAGGAACATTGCACTCGCTGAAAAACGAGGACATGACATAATTACGCCTTGCAATGGTTGCTTTGGATCTCTCAAGGATACCGACCATGTGCTTCATGATGACGAGGCCTACAGAAAGAAGGTCAATGCAGCTCTCAAGCCACTGGGTCTGGAGTATACAGGAAAGGTAAAGATTCGACACTTTGTCGAGGTTCTCTACGACTTAAAGGAGGAGATTGAGAAGAAGATTGTCAAACGGCTAGATGGCCTCAAGGTTGCATTTCATCCAGGTTGCCACCTTATCCGACCCTCCAATGTCGCAGGATTTGATGATCCTGAGCTCCCAAGAAAGGTAGACGAGCTGATTGAGCTGACTGGAGCCAAGAGTGTGCATTGGGACATGAAACTTCGTTGTTGTGGCTCTCCCCTACTTATCGCAAGTGAGGAAGTGGCAACAAGGATACTCCGAGAGAAGATGGTTTCTGCAAATGGTGCGGGTGCAAACTGCGTTGTCACAAACTGCCCTGCATGTCACACTCAATTCGATATCCAGCAGTTAGGTCTTCAGGATGATGACGGAAACTCGCTTGAGCTGCCTGCACTGTTCGTAACTCAAGTCCTGGGTGTTGCAATGGGAATTGGTCCTGAAATATTGGGATTTGAGCTAAACAGGGTATCACTAGACCCAATCAATGAAATACTTGGAATCTAGGTCACTTCATCTTGCTGTCACCATAGAACAGCTGTCCTAGTTTCTTCATGGCATCTCGGACACATTCTCGCTTGCCGCTGACCTGAAGGTGTCGTTCTCCATCAAGGGAAATGTTTACCATGCAGTGTTCCGCAATTTCAGATATTATCTCCACAGGGATATCTTCAGGCAATTTAATCCGGAAGAACCCAACTTGTTTATCTCTAGGAATGTCTGAGATGTGCACCTCTGGTTCTGGCTTATACTCATCGCTCTCTCCTTTGAGGGCCTTGTCAAATCGGGTTTCCCACGAGTTCCTGTACTCGACGCCTTCTTTCTCCTCAGCCCAAGTCATGAGAGCATCTCGAAGTCTTTGGATTTGGACCTCCATCTCCATTTGAAGTCGATCATCTTCCTCACATTGTGACTGTGATCTAATCTCACTCTCAAAGGAGCGCAGATACTCCAGACTCATCTTGGAGTTTCGGAGGTCTGCATAGGTCAGGTCGGGGATGAATACATCTAACTCTTTCAAAGCCCCAAGCAGGTCATTTAGGACCCTCCAGCCTGCTAGAAGTCCATCCAGTGAAACCACTGTTTACTCCCTCAGCATTTCTTCAGTTTCTTCTAGGATGCTCTTCTCACGCCACCAGCGAAGGTCACGAGCTCCTGTTGGACATATAGCACAACACGCACCACACCCCTCACAGCGCATCTCATCAGTGACACTCTTCTTCACACCAGGTTCAACTTCCATCATTGAAACTGCGTCATAGGGACAGATATCTGAATATCGGCATAGGTCGCATCCCACACATAGTTCCTGGTCAACTTCTGCTGTGAGTAGCTCAATCTCCACAGTACCCAAGTTCAATGGTATACATGCTTCGCTTGCTGCCCCTCTTGCCTGATTGATTGAGTCACCAATATTCTTGGCATAAGTAACACCAAGAAATACACCTGGGACAGTGGTCTCTACAGGTTTGTACTTCATATGCATCTCAGCCAAGAATCCGTCCTGACCACGGTTGATTCCCATAGCCTTCACAAATTCATCAACATCGTGGGGTGCCTCAAGTCCAAGTGCCAGCACGACTAGTTCTGACTTGATCTTGAATGTTTCTTGAGCGAGTGTGTCATAGACAGTTACTATGGCTAAATCACTATCTGGATCTTTCTCGACAGTTACAGGCTTCTCACGGTCCCATCTCAGGTAACCAACACCATTCTGCCTGTTTTCACGCCACATCTCTTCCATTCCCTTGGCGAATGGTCGAATGTGTTCCTTGTATGCTGAGAAGATTTTGATGTCTGGGAACATCTCCTTGAGCTCATGCTGCATTGCCAATGTAGCAGAACAGCATACTCTAGAACAATACCTATTACCTTCTCCTGGATTCTGTCTTGAACCTACACAATGAATGAACACCGGGTTCTTTGGTGGTTTCTTTATCTCTCCATTTCTCAATCGTCGTTCTAGCTCAAGAGTTGATATCACACCTGGAACTTCGCCCCATCCATATTCTCCTTGCTTTGGTTCATAGACATCTGACCCTATAGTGATCACCATTGAACCAATTCGATGAACTGTTCGTTCACTGGTTTCAGTGTTCTGTACAGTGATATCATAATTCCCGTAAGAACCATCTCTCCTAACTACCTTTGAGTTAAGGAGGACTTTGATTCGTTTGTTTTTCTCGATTTTTGCCACAAGGTCTTCCACAATATTCTGCGCAGACTCCAGAGCAGGGAAGACATGATATAGCTCATTGAGTCTTCCACCAAGTTTGTCTGTTTTTTCTACTAGAACCACATTGAAACCTTTCCGAGCAATGTCTAGTGATGCTGTCATCCCTGAAACGCCACCACCAACCACCATGGAAACAGGAGTGACCTCGACTCTCTTCAATGGGACCTCCTCGTTGTTGATTGCCTTTGCAACAGCGCTTCTAATCATGTCCTGTGCTTTTTCTTGCCTGACCTCTGGGTCCTCATTCACATGAACTAGTGCTAGATGCTCACGTAGACCCACTGGTCCCACCAAGTAGTATCCGGATAGACCTGCAGCCTCCAGAGCCCTTCTGAATGTTGATTCATGTTGTAGAGGTGAGCAAGACCCAACAACCACACGATTGAGTTTGTGCTCTTTTATGGCGTCAGTTACAAGTTGCTGACCAGGGTCACTACACATGAAAATATAGTCCGTAGCATACACCACATTTGGTAGGTCCTTTGCCCACTCAGCGAGACCTGGTGAACTTATTTCATTACCAATAATCCCGCCGCAATGACACACAAAGACTCCCACTCGAGGTTCATCACCAAGATCTGCAGGTGGTATCTCAGGTACAGGTTCTGGTGTGGGAACGGGCAGGATAGAATGTGCTGCCATTGCAGCTCCTTTCCCCTCATTCACACTATCCGTTCCATCTCTTGGTCCATGAGCACAACCAGCGACGAAAATACCAGGCCGGTTTGTTTCAAGCGCAGAAGCATTGGGATGCTTTTCCTTCACCCATCCTGCTTCATCAAGGTCAATTTTGAGAATCTTTGCCAGCTCAGCGGCACCTTCACTAGGTCTAAAACTGGCATTGAGTACAACCATGGAGATATTGTCAATCTGGATTATTTCACCAGTGTCTGTGTTCTCCATCTTCACAAAGAGGTCGTGAGTATCTGGGTTTTCCTGAATCTCTGAAACTCTACCTCTTACGAAATTGATTCCTCTATTCTTCTGAGTGTCCCAGAGAAACTCCTCTAATGCCTTGCCAGCAGTCCTCATGTCCATGTATGTGTAGATAATCTCGCAGTGATCTTCTGGGTAGTGCATCCTTGTCACCTGTGCCAGTTTGAGGCCAAATGAACAACACACCCTGTTGCAGTGTTGACTATATCCACTGATATTCTCTCGGACGTCTCTACTTCCAACACAGTTCACAAACAGAATCTTCTCAGGTTCCTTACCATCCGACGGTCTCACCATATGCGAATCAGTTGGGCCAGTTGGATGACTTTGTCTATCGTACTCCATTGTAGTAACGACATTTGGGAATATTCCGTAACCATACTCACTGTAATCCAGTGGTCTGTATTCCTGAAATCCAGTAGCCATGATGATCGAGCCAACATTGAGATCAAACACATTGTCCTCATCATCATACATGATACAGTCCTGTGGACACACGGACGCACAAGTTCCACAACCGATGCATGAATCCCTATCGATCGTGGCTATCAATGGAATTTGCTGTGGAAAGTTCATGTAGATAGCTTTTCGAAGTGAAAGTCCCTTGTCATATTCATTTGGCACTTCAACAGGACATGAACGAATGCATAGTTGACAGCCTGTACATTTTTTCTCATTGACATAACGAGCTTTCTTCCTTATTGTTACAGTGAAGTCTCCTTCCTTTCCAGTCACCTTTTCTACAGTTGACAACGGATGGACCGTGATGTTCGGATGTTTGCCCACAAATGACGTGAGTGGGGTCATGACGCAAGCTGAACATTCCAGCGCTGGAAAAATCTTGTAGATAGCCACATAGTTTCCACCAATATTGACTGACTTCTCAATCATATGGGCATGATGACCGCCATTTGCTAGTCCTAGTGAAGCATTGATTCCAGCCATGCCTCCTCCAATGACAAGGACATCTGTTGGCTTGGCTTTATGTTCTGGTTTCTTGGCTGACTCGCTGACCATGGGAACAATCTCCAAGGTGACGTAGTTACTGAAGCTCCAGCGGGGCGAGAGATATAATCTTTCTGTCAGGGCCTTCACAGCGTTAATTCGAATGTTTAGAACACGTGTTCCAATATCAACACGGAATACAATCTAGGGATAATCAAAAAGAAAGGCAAAAGGAGGATTCTATTCGTCTTCCCTCTTTCATTGTGTTGTTCTAGACCTTCTCAGTTTAAGATAACCAAATGTAATCGCTGAGAAGACAATCGCTAACAAGTAAAGTATGATTGGTATCCACAGAGGTTCAAGCATGAGTAATCTTGAGATATCTCTAAGAGGATACCCACCAATTTCACTTGGAAGTATGTATATCCATACTATTGCAGCGATATATCCTAGGATCACACCCCATTTGATTTCCCTTCGAACATTGAAGATGAACATGTAGGTGAATGCGAACATGAATGCAAAACCGGTTGTAAACATCACCCAGATCCCTGTTTCAGCTTGGGACACTGTGGTCGTTGCTACAATGAAGGCGTGAATGCCAACGAAGCTCTCAAGAAAGACAATCCACCCTTTGCTGACATGCACAACTGTGTATGCCAGTGAAATCTGAGTGAAGAGGAGGAACATGTAGAAGAATCCACTCAGCAGTTGAGGGTCGTATGCCATCGGATGGAACCAGAATGTGTAGATAATCGCCCACGCAAAGATGTATCCATGGTTCCTCCGGAAGAATCCAGAAACTTGAGCAGTCATAGGCTTACCCATCTTCCTCCCTAGGAAGAAACCTCGACGTGGATTCTCGATGACTAAGATGATGACCAACATCACGATGACAGAACCTTGACTGGTCCAAATCGGGACATCTTGTGCAAGTCCATCAAACCAGATATGTGTCTGGATGAGATGAAGAAAAATGAAGGCCAAGTTAATGCCTATCGCTGCCCAGTTGAACCTGGTAAGACCAGAGGTTGGTTTCGCACGAAGATGAGTCAGATTCTTTTGAGCCCAATATATTGCTCCCCAGATTGCGAACTGATGAGCGAGATAGAAGCTCCACACAATAAACATCGTCGTGAACTCACGTACTGGTAATTGCCAAAAATACCATGCAGGTCCTTTATCCTCTACGAGAATTCCAAGAAAATGATCAAGATATGGTCCCACGATCCAAATCAAGAGCGTGAACAGAACTGTAAATACAAGACCGCCAGCCCAAGCATAGTATGCCTTTCTTGAGGTGGTTTCACTGACCTCTTCAGTTTCAACTCTAGATATACTTTCATTTTCACTTGTCAAGAACATCCTCTCGCTAAAACAAGTGCGCGTTTGTATAAACAATTGTTAATAAATAATCAGTTGGCTGCAACAAAATATAACTCGGGCTTTGTGACCGCCAGAGGTGGTGCCTACATGACCAAAGAAAAGATACTGGGAATGCTTCAGACTCTGGGAGCAAAATTCGAGGATCCAAAAATCAAGCGTAGATTCAAAGAATACAACAAGACCATTCAGTTCATCTTTCCAGATGTTGATGCCAAGATGTACATGAGGATTGGAGATGCGGAACTCCTTGAAGTAGCTGAGGGTGAAATTGATGCTGAGCTCCAAGTAACAATGGACTCACTTGTCTTCTTCTCAATAATTGAAAGGACAGAAAGTCCCATGGCTGCATACTCTGCAGGGAAACTCAAGACCAAGGGTGAAGTACCAGACTTGTTGAAGCTGCAGAAGTTACTCATCTGATTTGGACCCTTTGTCGACTACCATCGATACTAACTCACGCATACGAACCATCTGACTCCTGACACGTTCAGCTCCATCCTTGGTCAAGACTGCAAATGTTGTGGGTTTGAGATCAACAAAACGTTTTGATATCCGAATCAGACCCAACTCTTCCAGTTTTCTTAGATGACTTGACAGATTTCCTGAAGTAAGACCAAGTTTCTTCTGAAGAACAGGAAATGTTGCATTTTGTGTGAAATAGAGATAGACCAGAATTGAAAGTCGTGTGGGGACCATCGTTTCACGGTCCTCTTCCATGAGGCCTACCAATGCTGACAGGAGGTCCCCATCAAGACTCACGTCTATCCCTGTCCTTTGCTCTCGAGAAGTAGTCGTTCAGCTGTTGCCAACATATAGATGCCCATCACGTAAACGCCACCCATGTCTACTACTATCAGCATAACATAAGCAAGAGTAGGTATTGGCGGGGGTTGAGATATGGCTACCAACATGGGAATTATACTTAGAAAGACAGCTAGTGCAAAGTAGAGATGTTCGCGAGTGAGGAGGTCCTCCCCTGAACTTCTCCTTCCCAACAAATAGTTGCCAAGAAAACCAGTTCCCATAATGGCTTGTAGTGCTGGTGGGAACAGATCAAAGTTTCCTGATGGAAACAGAATAAGTGATACACCTACAATTGCCGCTCCTAGAATAGCCCAGATTGCAAACGAATATCTTCCTCCCTCAGCCACAACAGGCTGTTGAGGGTAGGAACGAGTCAGTGGTACTATCAGTCTAAATGCTACAATCCAAGAAAAGAACAAGCTGAGGAGTACGAATCCCAGATTGGCTAATAATGGATCTCCAGGTCCCAGAACTTGTTGCAGAAACATGAATATCAAAGTCGTAAATGAAATACCTCCAGCAATAATCAGATAGACTAGACCAGAAACTCTACGGCCTACAACTGCGGGATACTTATCGATTAGGTCCGTGAGTAATAGGAGCTGTCTTGCCTTTTGGACCAAGTCGTCGTCTTGTTCAACACCTTCTGGATTCATATACTCACCTCAGTATTATACAGTAACCTCATTTTCATAAACCTCCATTATAACTCTACTTGAAAAAAAGAAGGAGTCCACAATGGGACTCCTAGCGAGAACCGAACTTCTCGAACAGAATGATTCCCACGACCACGAGTAGGAGACCGACAATCGATACAATGGCTAGATTAGTCCAGATTATTGGAGTTGTAATGGGAGCACCTCTGAGGAAGAGGGTCGTCAACGCGTCGGTGACATACTTGCTTGGGATATACTTGGAAAGCATTTCAGTCGGACCACCAAGCGGCATGAATGTTCCAAGGAACATTTGCGGCATGATGAAGATGAAGCTTATTCCAGTGGAAGCTTCTGCAGACTTGGAAATCGCTGCTGAAATCAGGCCAAATCCCACAGCAACCAGGGAGAATGCTAATGCAATCACAAAGGTGAATGCAATACCAGCAATCCCACTTGCAGGTCTGTAACCAATCACGTACGAAGATGCAAGGACAATTGCTACCTGCACTACTGCGATTATCATATAGGAGAGCGTTTGGCTGATCATATAATCCGCTGATGAGGCTGGAGTTGTTCGAAGCCTCTTTAGTAAGCCCTCATCTCTCTCAGCAGTCATTGTTTGAGCAACGATCATCGTCATGAATATGGCTGCAAAAGCGAAAATGCCTGGTGCCATGAAATCCCATTGTGTAAAGGTACTTGACTCCACCAGAGCTGGAAGTCCAATCTCAACAGGTAGGCCGATGGCTAGTGCATCGCCTCCGAAAATAGTCTTCATTAGAGATTCCTGTACAAGAGGAGGCACAGCTGAAACAGCCATCATTGATCCACTGTCCACATATAGACCAATTGTTGTGTTCTCCCAGGCGCTTGGATCAATTGGAGAACTATAGTATGATACTATACTATTACCAAATCCTTCAGGTATGACAATAAATGCATCTAGATTACCCTGCAAGAGAGCTGCCTGTCCGGTGGTATTGTCATCATAGTCTTGAATTACAAAGACTTCTGATGCAGTGAGATTGTCAACAAATGCATATCCCCACTCTGCCTCAGGGCTTGCATCGTCTAAATTCAACAGGCCTATATCAAAACTTGTTGTGGTTCCTTCTCCGATTGCTCCGAATGCGAATCCAAACACGAAGGTCACGACAAGCGGGAATATGATTAGTAGAAAGAGAACGGCTGGCTCCCTTCCGGTCTTCTTCAATTCTTTCTTTGTAAGTGCTAGTATCCGTCTAAGATTCATGATTATACTTCCTCCCTCAGATTCTTTCCTGTGAGTTTCAGAAACACTTCTTCCAAATCCGAAACTTTATGTTCTTCGATCAGTTCAGTTGGAGTTCCAAGCGCAATTAACCTACCCTCATCGATGATGGCAACTCTGTCGCAAAGTTCCTGAGCCTCCTCCATGTAATGAGTAGTGAGAATGATTGCCTTACCCTGTGCTTTCAATTCACGTATGAATTCCCAGACAGCACGACGGGATTTTGGGTCCATAGCAACTGTAGGCTCATCTAGCAAAGCAACTTTCGGGTCATTGACCAAAGCCATAAGCATGCTGACTCTACGGATCATACCGCCGCTGTAATCTTTTGCACGTCTCTTGATATGATCCTCCATCCCAATCTTCTCGACCATAGTTTCGATTCGGTCTTTGAGAACGTCCTTAGGTATTAGGTGCATCTCTCCGATTAGAGCTATATTCTCTTCACCAGTAAGGAACCGATAGAACGCAGGCTCCTGCGGACAGACACCAATTATCTCACGAACACTCTCTGGGTCAAAGACCACGTCATGGCCATCAATGACTGCAGAACCATTAGTTGGTTCAATCAGAGTATTGAGAACATTGACTGTGGTGCTCTTCCCAGCACCATTTGGTCCGAGGATTCCGAACAGCTCGCCCCACCCAATCTCAAGGCTGAGATTGTCGACAGCTGTAATATCATCGAACATTTTTGTTAGATTGCTGATTGTGATAGCAGATTCTGACATTGTAAATCACGAGAATAACAATGCATAGAATGAATATAAGAAGTGGACAATCTTTGAAACACATCGCAGTTTGTGCCGCAAACTAGCCTGTGTGACAATAAATCGCTTAATGTTTAAAGGGATGAAGCATTACTTTGGCCACCTGAATTTGGAGGTTTTCCTGATTGCGAGTTCTCATTACAGCTCCATTCACCAATACTGGAATACGGGAACTACAGGATGCAGGCTTAGAAGTAGACCATAAGAGCTGGTTAGAAACAGGCATGCTTCACATGGGTGGATCACTTCTCAAGATGGTCAAGGAGGGAAACTATGAGATTGTCATAGTGGAAGGTGATGAGCTGAAGGAGGAAGTTATCAATCAGACTGAACTGAAGTTAATTGGGTCAGTACGAGGATCCCCCAATAACATCTCTCTCCAAGCCGCAAATGCAAAGAAGATACCCGTGATTGCTGCACCTGGTCGAAATACTATTGCGGTTGCTGAACATACAATCGCATTGATGCTAGCTCAGGTCAGGAAACTCATAGTGGCAGAACGGTTTCTTAAGAAAGACTTCTTTGTGGATGAATTCAAAGATTTTGCCAATATGTATTCGACTCTCATGGGAACTGAGCTGTTTGGAAGAACTGTGGGAATAATTGGACTTGGTCAGATTGGGTATGCGGTGGCTAAGCGTCTAAGAGCTTTTGGTGTGGAGTTACTAGTAGTAGATCCTTATGTTGATGATATGAAGATCAAGGAGGTCGGTGGTAAGCTTGTTGAGCTTAATGAGCTTCTAAGAAGTTCAGACATCATAACGATTCACTGCAAACCAACTGAAGAAACAATGGGAATGTTAGGTGCAAAAGAGTTTGAAAAAATGAAAAAGACAGCAATCTTGATCAATACAGCAAGGGCTTCTATAGTCGATGAATATGCGCTTCGTGATGCTCTGATTAATGGGACCATTGCAGGTGCGGGTTTGGATGTCTTCTCAATGGAGCCTGTTGATAGTGACAATGAGTTTCTTGAGCTAGACAACGTGACAGTGATGCCTCATATGGGAGGAAATACAGAAGAAACCATTCAGCGTCAATCAAAAAGCATTGTAACCGGCATCCTAGCTTATCTTAAAGGCGAGAAACCCCCGAACATCTTGAATCCAGAGGTCTTCAATTAGGGGATTAGCAATGGTAGTAGCAGCAATCGATGCAGGTACAACAGGAGTCCGATGTATGATTGTTGATGCAAAGGGAAAAACTCCCGGCATCTCAAGAACTTCATGGGACTATACTACACCTCCTGACTTTGAGATTGCTAAGGACTTCAATCCGGCTGACTTCTGGAAGCTTGTTTGCTCTGTCATTAAAGGAGCAATCAAGAATTCAGGAATCAAAACCTCAGATCTTAGAGCTGTGGCAACCACCAGTCAAAGACATGGTATTGTCTTACTGGATTCCAAGGGGAAGGAGCTTCATGGCTGTCCTAATATTGATGCACGTGGAGCAATGACTCAGTATCTTGTCGATGAATCTCTCGGTGTCACATATCATGAGATTACAGGATGTTGGCCCCCAATGATGTTTGCACCATCAAGACTTAGCTGGTTTGAGGAAGAAAAACCCGAGCTTTACCGGGAAATTGCACATCTTCTACCAATCTGTGATTGGATTACATACAGACTCTCCGGGATGTATGTGACAGACACTTCATCTGCAAGTGCTACTGGTTTTCTTGATGTCCGAACCAACAAATGGAGTGAAGAGGTTGCCTCTTCTCTGAGCATAGATCTGAGTATTCTCCCTGAGATTCACCAGGTGGGTGAAGTGGTCGGCGAGGTGACAGCAGAGGCTGAGAAAGAGATCGGTCTGCCTAAAGGTCTCCCTGTTGTTCAAGCTGGCGCAGATACACATTGTGCCCTTCTCGCGAGCCAGTCGCAGGTTGGTGAAATCACAGTCATTGCAGGCAGTACTGCACCTGTGCTGATGATTCTTGACAAGCATCTCTGCGTACCAGAGCAAAAAATCTGGACTGGAACTCATGTGATTGAAGGTCAATGGGTTCTTGAAAGTAATGCCACATTGACAGGAGCAGTTTTGGAGTGGGTTGTTCAACTCCTCTGTGAAAGGGCTGAAGATCCGGTGAAATGTAGAAAGAAAACATTTGACGACCTTGATGATTTACTTGCTAACATACCACCTGGTAGTGACGAAACCCTTGTCACTCTCGGCCCAAGTATCATGGACGCTCAACAAATTGCTGATGTGAAACAAGCACGGATGATGTTCCCACAACCAGCATTACCACAGGTCATCCCTTTGGATGCCCCAAGAATGATACACGCAGTTCTTGAGAATATAGCCTTTGCAATCCGTGGCAATGTAGAACAACTTGATGAATACAGTCAATCAATTGGAATAAAGGCAATTGGAGGAATGACCCAGTCGAATATCTGGCCGCAGCTCTTAGCGAATGTTTTGAACAGACCAGTATTGACCCCTATACAATCTGAGGGAAGCCTTATGGGGGCTGCAATATGTGCCACAATTGGAGCTGGTTATTACTCATCAGTGACAGATGCAGCAAATGCAATGGTTCGTTGGAGACCAACCTTTGAACCTGATGAACGCGCAGAACGATATAATCGATATTACTCAAAATGGAACGACCTGTGGTGCAATGGTGATTGAAATGTATGAGAAGGAGAAGAAGGAACTACTTGACATCTGCCTTGAGATGATCAAGCATGACTTGGTCATAGGCTCTTCAGGAAATGCGAGCTTGCGAGTTGGGGATCATGTTGTAATCTCTCCAAGTTCCGTTCATTACGCTGAAATGACCGTGGACGATGTTGTCGTCATCGACCTTGAGGGAAATGAGGTTGAAGGAACGAGAAATCCCAGTGTGGAGACACCAATGCATCTTGAGATCTATAATAATCGAAATAATGCTCTAGCGGTTGTACATACTCACAGCCTGTTTGCATCAGCTATGGCGATTCTTCATGAACCACTACCCCCAATTCTTGATGAGATAGTTCCCAAGATTGGGGCTGGGATTCGAGTCAGCAAGTACGCAATGCCCGGCACGAAACAGCTAGGAAAGAATGTTGTCGAAGTTCTTGAAGAACGAAGTGCTGCTCTAATTGCAAATCATGGCTCTGTGTGTATCGCAAAGACCCTGAAAGACGCACTCTTTCTCTCTATCCTCCTTGAACGAGCTTGCAAGATTTACATGACTGCTAAGCAGGTAGGAAAACCAATTGAACTCCCTGAGGATGTCGTTGAGGATGAGCAGGATATCTGGGAGATGATGCAGGAATTCTAAGGGTGATAAGATGTCCGGCTTCATTGGTCGAATCTTAGTCGCAGACTTATCGAGAGAGGAGATTGGTATCATTGAGATTGACAAATCCATAGCGACTCACTTCCTCGGCGGGAGTGGTTATGCTGCACGTCTGCTTTATGACTATCTGGATTCCAATGTCGATCCTCTTGGTCCTGACAATATTTTACTCTTCATGACAGGTCCTTTGACTGGGACGCTTGCTCCTTGCACTGGGCGTCATGTTGTATGCGGAAAATCTCCAATAACGAACCTCTGGGGTGAGTCGCATGTGGGCGGACACTTTGGAGCGTTTCTGAAATTCTCAGAATTTGATGGAGTAATGATTAAGGGTTGCGCCAAGAAACCAGTAACATTGCACATCGATGGCGGGAAAGGTGTACTACGCTCTGCTGAAAACCTATGGGGTAGGATGACTGGACCAACTCAAAAGTCATTGAAGGATGAACTTGGAAGAGTCCAAGTTGCGTGTATTGGGCCTGCAGGTGAAAATCTGGTCAAATTCGCCAGTATTGTCACCAATGAACGAGTTTCTGCACGATGTGGCTTAGGAGCTGTAATGGGCTCAAAGAAGCTCAAGGCTATCGCGGTTGGTGGTAGGACCAAAGTGCCTATTCACTCGCTTCAACAGTTTGAAGAACTTGCGCAGTCTTCGAGAAAGACACTCGGTGAAGCCATGTCAATGCTTAGTGATCAGGGTACAGCAATGTATGTTGACATTGCCATGATGTTCAATGATATACCGATTAAATATTTTCAAGAGATTGAGTTTGATGATATAGATTTGATCAATGCACAGTCCATGAAGGAGATTCTAACAGGACGGATTGCATGTTACTCCTGTCCCATTGGTTGCGGAAGAAAGGTTTCAGTCCCAGAATACGAACTGAATGATGTTGGTGGACCTGAGTTTCAAACAATTGCTTCGTTTGGTTCCAACTTACTAATCTCTGATTTAAAGAAGATAGCACTCATGAATACACTATGCAATCAATATGGGATGGATACAATAAGCTGTGGAAGTACCATTGCTTTTGCTACATATCTGTGCGATCTTGGAAAGGCGGATTATGGATTCACTTGGGGGAATCCTGACAAAGTCATTGAAACAATCCACACTATCGCCAAAAGAGAAGGTGTTGGTGATCTATTGGCTGAGGGATCTGTGTCCCTCGCTAGAAGACACTCGGCTGAGGATTCTGTACTTCATGTGAGAGGTATGGAGATTCCAAATCATGACCCAAGAGCTTTCTCTGGAATGGCTACAGTATACACCACTGCTTCCCGAGGAGCTTCTCACATGGAGGGTGACATGTATTCAGTAGACATGGGGCAGGAATTTCGAGAGTTAGGCATTAATGCGGGTGACCGACTAGAGAATGACAACAAAGGTATAACAGCTGCAAGAACTCAGGATTTCAGAGCTTTCTTTGACTCCGTGATAATGTGTCAATTTGCCATTGTTCCACCAGAAAAAATCATTGAACTGGTCAATCTCGCAACCGGCTTCTCCCTCACTCTTAACGACATCCTAGTCATTGGATCTCGAGCGGTCACCATGAAACGATTATTCAACCTCAAGTGTGGTCTGAAGACAGAAGATGAGAAACTTCCTAGAGCATTGTTGACCCCCCATCCTGATAGTGTCACTGATGACTTTGTACCCGATGTTGAAGCTCAACTGGATGAATATTATGCATACCGGCGGTGGAACAGAAAAACAGGTCGTCCGTCTACGGAAGCACTTGAAGATCTAGGATTATCACATCTATAGTTCCTCATCCGATAGCTTATTCCGTCGGGTAACTAGGAACAAGTAACGGTGATTGCAATCCAGACAATCGATGTTCTAATTATCCAGATAGTCATTTTCTACGGATTCATCCTTGCAGGCTATCTGGTAGCTCGATTGTCGAGAAAGGGTCAGGTTGCGAACAAATATCTCAGCTCATTACTCATCAATATACTCGTCCCAATTCTTGTATTCTATGCTCTTCTAACACCAACTCCCATATCGCTATCATTCAATGAGATTGTACTCTTCATTGTGATTGCTATTGTTATTCACCTTCTTGGTCCCTCTTTGTTATATCTCCGCTTTCGTAGAGTGGAAATGGAAAATCAAACCAAAGGAGCCCTCTACCTTTGTTCGACCTTCACCAATGCTCTTTTTGTACCCTTACCTCTTGCACTGATTTTCTTGGGTTCTATTGCGATGCCATTTGTGATACTGTTTTCATTGACACAGATGGTCCTTCTCGTCAGTATTGGATCTCTCATAGGATCAACATTTAGTGAGAAGGAAACTGGCCCAAAGAGAATAGTTGAAGATATGATTACATTTCCCCCCCTCCTAGCGGCAATTCTATCCCTTATTCTCATTGGATTGAATGTTAGACTTCCTGAAGACATAGCTCTAATTCTGTCATTGAACTCGCCATTAACCACGTACCTCGCACTTGTTTCGGTAGGTTTAGGTATCGGAATCAGTTTTTCTCTAACCAATATTCGGACTTCACTGAACGTTGTAGCAGTCCGTCAACTAATAGTCCCACTATTGGTCATTCCTCTAGTCTTGCTTTCAACCCTACCTACGGTCCCCTTACAGGTACTTTTCTTGGAGGCCCTAATGCCTCCCGCGATACT
The DNA here is from genome assembly GCA_048882325.1 of Candidatus Thorarchaeota archaeon. Lineage (GTDB taxonomy): Archaea > Asgardarchaeota > Thorarchaeia > Thorarchaeales > Thorarchaeaceae > SMTZ1-45. The sequence continues at coordinate 71,289 of JBHLRS010000003.1, forward strand.
AACGGTGGTCTATGCTTCGGAATTTGATTTGAATGTTGAGATCGCTGCTACAACAGTTACTATAGGCACACTCCTCCTCTTGCTCCTTATCCCAATTCTTTTACTCCTCTTTGGGTAAACATTTCATGCGCAAACTGAAGGCATATATCAAGTCGATATACAAGAACCAAGACTGGTGAGTACCTTGGATGAGCGTGAATCTGAAGAAACCAATAATCCGGATGAGATAAAGAAGTCACTTGACGACATAGTCAAGAAGCTCGATCAGGACTCTAATGCAAGCAAGAGCTGGGGTGCCTCAGTGTCTTCTCATCGTGATGAATGGGAAGAGCTGAAGACGAAGATTCACGATAGGCAAAAAGCACTGAAGCAGTTAGTTGCTGACAAGAGGGCTGGAATAATTGGCATTGACGAGTTTAATGAGAAATACAAGAAGATCCAGGATGAACTAACCGAACTTGAGTTTGCAGTCTACAATATGAGGCTTGGAACCAAAGTTCAATGATATGACTACCTCATTCAGCACGAGCTCGCATCACCAAAAGTGCTGACTCGATTGCTACCATGATACCAAGTATACCTGATAGTGCAGCTAGACTGAGGTTCACAGTGTTGTCGATGATATCCTTTGGTCCTTCCTCAATTCCCACAATTAGAGCTGCAAGATTGAAATCCATCATCCAGATATAATTGGATTCCGCAAAAGATATGGTCTTCCACCAGACCAATATTCCACCGTAATCTGCCTGCAACTGGTATGCAAACTCTCCACTTGCTTGTAACTTCGCCACATCTGAACCAATGATGAGGTCAATACTCCCATTTCTGATTGCTTGTTGAACTTCAAAGAGTTTTGCTCCTGATATTGTGGTTTCCTCAATTTGAAGAACCGCATCTGTTGTAATCCCAAACGCTTTAGCGACATATGCTTCTGCTGGAAAGGCGACCACGGCATGCATGTCCGAAAAGCCATACATATCATCAAGAGACTCGATCTTGTCTTTCAGCTCGCGGATGGACTCCTCAAACACCATGAAATTCGTGTTCCACTCGTCTGACAACGAACTATTGAGAGTAGTCAATGCTGCTCGGGTGGCATTTGCCACAGCCAATGCATTTTCAGGGAGTAGCCAAAATCCATGAGGATTTCCCTGATGATCTTGCTCTTCCAGTTCCTCACCAGGCATTGGTGAATATTCAGCTCCATACTCCTCATAGTTCTCCATAGCTCCATCACTATGGAACGTGATGTAAGGCGTCGATGTCAGGTTAGCTAATTCTTCCTCCCAGTGAAAATGCCCTGTAAAGACAAGTAAATCGGCCGCATTTGCACTTGCGATGATTTCAGGAGTTATTGAGAATGCATGAGGTTCTGTTTCTTGCTCTAGCAAGACTGTTGTGTTATAGCGTGAACCGCCAATTACCTGAACAATCCCCGCCAGAGAGGAAACTGAAACTCCAATACTAGGTGAATTTGTAGTCTGGGCATTGCCCTCGATAGTCACTCCACTCATTATGATGGGTAATAGAAACAGAATGAGTGGGACTATTGACACTTTCCTCCGCATTGTATCAATCTCTCCTGCACATCATCTAGCCAAATCCTTAATAACAATTATGAAATAGTTACTAATCGAATCTATTTGGGGTGCTATTGTTGCCTTTCAAACCTATTGCTTTCTCCATGACAGAAGAAGACCTTGAGGAGCTCGAATTTCTCAAGAAGGCTGGTGAATTCTCAAATCGGTCTGATGTGGTCCGGCATGCAGTCAAAGCACTAATGTCAGAATATAGAAAAATCGAAAGCGCTCAGGGAGTCGTCACTGCAGTGTTCACAGCACTCTATTACAAAAAAGGGCAAGGTCACAACATCCGCACTGTTCAACACGAATTCAAGGATCAAATTTCAGCAACAATTCATTCTCACACAGATGAGGGCTCTTGTATCGAAGTAATGATTGTCACAGCAAAAGCTGATATCGTGCGTGACTTTCTCAAAAAGCTCCGAGCTCAAAAGAAAGTTCAGAAAGTAGAAGCACACCTCATCGGAGGGAGCAATTGATGGCATCTGTTCATCTGTTTGATGCACAAGATCTAGCAGTTCGTTATCCGAATGGTGAGCTCGCACTGCATGATGTTTCATTTAAGATAAAGTCTCCAAGTTTCATGGCCATAATTGGACCAAATGGCTCTGGAAAATCTACTTTGATAAAGGCCTCTCTAGGACTTATCAAACTCTTCAAAGGAAGCATCAAAGTCAGCGGTCATGATTCTGTAAAAAACGCAGGTAAGATCAGAAAGATTGTGAGATATGTACCCCAACGAGACCGTATTGAACTAACTGTACCTATGAAGGTAAAAGATATTGTTCTTATGGGTAGACTTCTGAAGAAACTTCCACCTCGGTTTACGACATCCAAGGACATCAAAAACGCGAGAGAGGCATTGGAGCAGGTAGATATGATTGATTTGTGGGATCGGCCATTCCCAGAACTATCAGGTGGTCAAAGACAGAGAGTCCTAGTGGCTCGAGCTTTGGCAAGCGATGGTTCTATCCTTGTGCTTGATGAGCCTCTAGCTGGTACAGATGTTGAGAGTCAGGACTTAATTGTAGACGCGCTGGGTAGATATCATAAGGAAAATGATGTCAGTATTGTGATGGTAACACATGACCTTAATCCAATACATACTCTTGTGCAGGATGTTTTGCTTCTCAAGAACACTGTGATCGGAATTGGTGAGCCTTGCTCAGTCATGGATCCCGAACTGATGAAACTGGTATATGGTCCAACTGCAAGAATAGTAGAGCATTCAGGACATCGTTACTGTGTGACCCGTGACTCAGGAATTGATCGTCATGATTGAAATCATCCAACTCATCATCGACAGCCCATTTCTTCAACGAGCTCTCATTGCAGCGATTTTGATAGCACTGGTAGCCGCGGCGAGTGGCACCTTTCTTGTCTTTCGCGGTCTTTCTTTTATGGCGTCAGGTGTTGCACATGCTGCGTTGGGTGGAACAGCCCTAGGCATTTTTCTTCAAGACTCTGGTCTAGTCCCATGGTTTGATCCGATACTTGGTGCTTTATTGTTCAGCGTACTTGTAGCAGTTTTCACTGGTTATGCAGGAGAATCAGGCATCACGCAAAAGATGGAGGTAGCTGTTGGAGTATCGTTTGCGCTATCAATGAGTCTTGCTGTCTTCTTGATGTACTATATACCACCTTATCGAGTTCCACAGATATGGGGCTATCTGATTGGTGATATCCTTCTCCTGAATAATCTCGATGTCATCTTATTAGCAAGTACCGCTATTCTGCTAGGTTTCATTACTCTGCTTTTCAACAAAGAATTCGTCTATGTGAGCGTAGATATGGAGGGTTCTGTAGCACATGGGATGAATGCTCGAGCATACCACTATCTGATGCTAGTTGCATCTGCTCTTGCAATAGCCCTCGCTACTAAAGCTGTTGGGGCTATTCTAGTCTACGCTGTCATGGTCGCTCCTGCTGCTGCATCCAATGAGATTGTGAAATCAGTTCGTGGAGTTATTATCTCTGTATTTCTCATTGCAATTGTTGCGGAATTTGTTGGAATTGCAGCTTCATTTGTCGTCTTTGTTTCTCCAAGTGCAATTGCTGGAATTCTTGCTGCTCTATCATATCTTCTAGCACTGCAGGTCAAGCGTGTCCGTGAGAGAGTTCATGTCGAGCCAAATGATGAGAAGACAGAAGATATGGTTGAGGTATTCAAAGAAGCTTCTATTACTCATGAACACGATCACTAGCTATATCATCCATTCCAAGTAGAGTAAACAAGGACGAATCGGTCGGTATGTTTAAGAGCGAACTGAAAATTCTCGATTTCCAAGGTCGGTGCTAAGAAAATTGAGCGATGAGACCCCAGAAAGAAGCGAGATGATACGCTCCACAATTATTACTGTGCTACTCACTGTAGTCTTTATGGTTTTAGGACTGGCTTTTTGGGCTTGGTCTTCGCCAGATGTCATTGAAACAAGCCCTGTCGGGGCTATTAATCTCATAAATCCAGCTGTCACTATACTCATCGAAGTCCTAGTTATGCTTATGGTTTTCATCTTCCTCTCCGTGACAGTGATAAATCTGAGACTGATGCTAAGTAACATTAGAGCTGGTTGGACTGAAGTCGTTGTCATTCTTGCCTTTATCGCTATCGTCACAGTTTCTATGTTTGGTCTTGGCGTCGGAGCTGCGACTGTGATTCTTTGTCTTGGTTTTGTTGTATACCTTTATCTGCTTCAAGACTGAGCACTCCCACTCTTCAGAACTCGCGGATGCACCAGAAGCTTTATGAGTATAGGACTTGGATTTCGAGTCAGCGCCCAGTGGCAGGAATGCCAAGGGCCAGTAGCAAAGGAGTCCTCACAACTCTTCGGAATTGTCGGATTGAATATCTTTGGCAAAGTTCTGACTTCCGCTGAGTTCTGTCGACTGCTTGGAGGAAGATATTGTGTTTGGGATCTCTGGCGCTGGTTATGATATGAGTACCAGCATATTCAGCCCTGACGGAAGGATATTCGCTGCAGAATATGCAAAGAAGGCAGTAGAACAAGGAGCTACATCTATAGGAATCCTTGTAGAAGAAGGAGTCATTCTTTTAGCTGAGAAGAAATTGCAGCCCCTTCAAGAACCTGATAGTGTTGAGAAGATTTCAAAGATTGATGAACACGTAGGTGTAGCAACATCTGGGTTGATGGCTGATGCACGGAAGCTTATTGCTGAAGCAAGAGTAAAAGCTCAGTCCTATTGGTTAACATTTGAAGAGCCAGTCCCTGCTGAAGTATTGGCTGAGCACATTTGTGATATCAAGGCACAGTTCACACAGGGTGGCGGAGCCAGACCTTATGGCGTCGCAATGATGTTTGGATCAGTTGATCATGATGGATCTCCCAGACTGTACGTCACTGATCCTGTGGGAACATATTGGGGTTTTCTGGCATCCATTATTGGACGAGGTGCCACAAGTGCTGGCGAGGTTCTTGAGAAGAAATACAATCGGAAGATGAGTCTAAATGATGCGATTGAACTTGCAATTGACTCACTCCGTGAAGCTAGCGACAAGAACTTGACTGCAGACACAATCGAGATTGCCAAGATACCCGTAAAATCACGCACCTTCGAGAAACTCTCGAGTTCTGAGATTGAACACTTCCTCAAAACTACTACGTCCACTGAATAGGAGATGACCAACAGATGTCCGGTGGAGGGTCTGGTAAAAAGACTGGTGAGAAATGGCTTGAGCTAGATGCAGTTGTCATTGGTATTCAGAAAGGTCATCTTCGATTTGAGCTGTTTGTAGATCCTAATCTTGCTTTTGATTACAGACGTGGTGAAGACATTCCGCTTGAAGAGATTTTGAAATCCTATGAAGTTTACGAGGATGCAAAACGCGGTGAACGTGCAACAGATAGTCTCGTGAAGGATGCATTTGGATCTGATGAAGTCTTTGACATTGCACCAGAGATTATCAAACAGGGTGAATTCAGACTGACCCATGAACAACGAGAGCAACTGGTCTCAGAGAAAACTGAGACAATTATTGATCATATAGCTAAACGTGCAATGAATCCTCAGACGGGGCACCCCCATCCACCTGATAGAATTCGACAGGCTATGGAAGAAGCAAAGGTCCGTGTCGATCCTTTCATTAGTGTAGATGAGCAAATCCCAACTGTTGTAAAAGCACTTCGTGTGATTATACCAATCTCCTTTGAGAGTGTAAAACTACAAATCACTCTACCTGCTTCCTTCTCTGGAAAAGGCTACAACATGGTTGCTACTGCGGGTGTAATCAAATCACAATCATGGGGCCAGGATGGGTCATGGACAGGACTAGTTGAGATTCCTGCACAGAAACGACAGGAACTCTATGATGAGCTCAATAAACTGACGAAAGGTCAGATTAGAATCGAAGTCGTCAGATGAGCATGAATGAAGGTAAAGAATTGAAATCATATCATTACAGAATGAGGGAATTAATCATTGGCAGTATATTTCCAGAAACGAGAAGTAGTTGTCCCCGGTCAATTGCTTGCAGAAGGTAGGTATAGACCCTCCTTTGGCACATACATCGAGGATGGCAAGATATTCTCCTCTCTTGTAGGTTTAGCCGAACTAAGAGGAAACACTGTGAAAGTGGTCGCTCTTGAAGGTGCATATATCCCGAAGGAAGGAGATTTAGTAATTGGAACAATAACTCTAGTTGCAGGTAATAATTGGAAGGTTGACATAGGTGGCCCCTACGGCGCCTCACTTCACGCAAATAATGCGTTAAGACGACCCTATTCGGATGATATCTCTGAATACATGGATATTGGAGATGTTATCGCGGCAGAAGTCATCGCTTTTGACAGAGGGAGTGGTCCTTTCCTTGGTATGAAAGGTCGAGGACTCAGGGTGCTTCAGGGTGGAATGGTTCTAAATGTCAGTCCTGCTAAGATACCACGGATTATTGGTAGAAGAGGATCTATGATCAATATGATCAAAGACCACTTGAATATCCAAACAATGGTGGGCCAGAATGGTCGAATTTGGATACGTGCTCCAAGCACGGAAATTCTGCGGCTTGCAATTAAGGCGTTCAAGACAATTGAATCTCAAGCACACACATCTAAACTCACTGATAGAATCAGTGCGATGCTTGCTGAAGAGATGAGCGGTCTAACGCCTGAAATAGAGCCCGAAGAAGAAAGCAGTCCCGAAGAACCGACATTAGAAACATCGGATGAGGTTGAAACAGAACCAGCACCTGAACCTGAATCGGAAGTGGAGACTGAAACAGAGCCTGAAGTTGTGACTGAATCAGAGGAGGAATCTGAACCAGTGAAGACTGAGGCTGAAAAAACAGAATTAGATGAGAAACAAACAGAGGAAGTGAGTGAAGAATGAGTCCTGAAGTAAAGCCCGATTTTCTAATTAGTCCTGAGGGCTTGAGGGTAGATGGTCGAAGAGTTGATGAATTACGACCTATCGAACTAAAGGTAGGAGTTCTCAAGCAAGCTGATGGATCAGCATCCATCCGCCAAGGAAAGACCTACATCATTGCTGGTGTATATGGTCCAAGGGAGCTTCACCCGCGACACTTGACACTGAATGATCGAGCATACCTTAGAGTTGAATATCGTATGGCTACATTTTCTGTCCCTGACAGGAAGAGACCTGCTCCATCTCGAAGAGAGAAAGAGATCTCTATGGTAATAGCTAATGCTTTGAAACCAGCACTATTCCTTGCGGAGTTTCCGAAAGCAGTGGTTGATGTTTTCATTCAGGTGATTCAAGCTGACGGTGGAACACGATGTGCTGCGATTAACGCAGCCTCATTGGCACTGGCTGATGCAGGGATTCCTATGAGGAGTCTTGTTCCTGCTGTTGCTGTAGGCAAAGCAGACGGCAAACTTCTAGTTGACCTCGGAGATGAGGAAGACAAGTACGGTCAAGGTGATGTGCCTATGGCAATAATCCCGACCACAGACGAAATCACACTACTTCAGCAAGACGGATCCTTCACACGTGAGGAACTTGCTGAAGCAATGCAAATGGGAATTAACTCCTGCAAATATCTCCATGAGCTACAGAAAGAAGCACTTCGACGTGCCTATGTCAAGAAAACCACTGAAAATGGTGATGAAGACGATGATGAGGATGACTTTGAAGACGACCTAGAAACAGATCTAGGAGAAGCTGAATTGATGGAGGATGAATAAGATGGGAGATTATAGTACAGAAACAATCAGTCACATTGACCGCGAGTTCATTTCCGACCTCCTGAGGAAAGGAGAGCGTCTTGATGGGCGGGCATTCAACGAATATCGTGACATTGAGATTGAGGCTAATGTTGTTGCAGCGAAAGCCGAAGGTTCAGCTCTTGTCAGGCTTGGTGACACAACGGTAGTTGCTGGTGTCAAGGTGCTTGTTGGTGAACCTTACCCAGACTCGCCTGATGAAGGAGTCACTATGGTCACCGCTGAGATGTCTCCAATAGCATCACCACTATTCGAATTGGGTCCGCCCAAGGAAGATGCAATAGAACTTGCACGAGTGGTTGACAGAGGCGTGCGTGAATCAGAAACGGTGGATGTCAAGAAACTCTGTATTAGAGAAGGCAAGAAGGTCTACATGGTTTTCGCAGACGTTTATCCAATGGAGTACGATGGCAACCTTATTGATGCATCATCAATCGCAGTCAATGCAGCCCTGCTTACAACAAAGTATCCTGAAATAAAATGGGAGGATGATAAGCTTGTTTCTACAGGTGAGATTCTCTCCCTTCCAATAAACAATGTAGCAGTAGAGCATACAGTAGCAAAGATCGATGAACATCTGATCCTTGATACGATACTAAAGGAAGAATTCGTTCAGGACTGTAGACTAACCATGGCTATTGATAAGGAAAAGAACTTCACAGCTATGCAGAAAGGTGGTGGATCCGGTCCCATATCTTTGGAGCTAATCGACCAAGCTATGGAAATGGCTCTAGTGGCAAGCGAGGACATCCACAAAGTCATCAATGAGGCTGTAAAGTCAGTTGAGTAGATAACAATGAGATGATGGGGGCACCCCCAATCATCCATTTCATACTCACAAATAGATAGCTTATTAAGAAAAACTGCTGGGCGACTGATAGGTTCCAGCAGCCTAACCTCACCCCATTTGGAGTGAAGCAGAAACCAAGGAGACCCAACAATGGCACGAACCAAGAAGGTTGGCAGCACAGGAAGATTTGGACCAAGATATGGTGCTAAATTACGTCGACGAGTTCTCGATATAGACAGGCGAAGGATGGAACCAACTCGGTGTCCTCAATGTGCTACAAAGGCTTTGAAGAGAAAAGCAGTAGGACTATGGCAGTGCAGCAAGTGCGACCTACTGTTCGCTGGTGGTGCCTATGTACCGTATACAGATGCCGGCAAGGCTGCCAAGAGAGCTATTGCTCAGAGAGTTTCAGGCGATTTTCTAGCACTTCGAGATGATGAAGACATCGAAGATGCAGTTGATTTCCTACCGAATGTTGAGAAGGAGGAAATCGTGATTGATGCTGAAACTGCCACTACAGAGGAAGTTGAAGCGCCAACTGAAGAAGAGTAACTAAGGCCGGACCAATTTGCCGAGCTTACTTATCACAACCTCACGGAAGACATCGAATCGAGTGCGCTCATTTGCACGTGATTTATGGGCCGTATTACCGGGAACTGAGAGATTCAATCGTGGAGGAATGGGATTAACAGAATTAGCTGCACGAGTTGGAAAATCTGGAGCCAATGGTGCTCTAGTCATTTCTATGTGGAAGGGAAATCCTAGTCTTCTTGTCTTTACGAACTCAGCTGGTGAAGAAGTAGCGTCGATTAAGATGGAGAGTGCAAAACTCCGTCGTGAGGTTAATCGTGAGAAGAAGACAAGGGTTGCTGGAACTGCAGGAATCTTCCTAAAATCTGATAGCAGTACACAGACAAGGGAACTTGCGGATTTGCTTTCTTCATTTCTTGGCGTTGAAACGTTTGAGCTTGCTAAGATTAGCGATGCGCAAGTTGAAGAGCATTGGTCACTAGTTTGGTTAGAGGACTTGCCTTCTGGAAAGACTCTTTGGACCCATTACAACTCGACCGACGGAGTTGAAATTGGTCCAAGAATAAGAGTGACTTCAATCAGGAGAAAAGAATAGCATGAGTTCCAACATCGTTTCAGGTAAATCACTGATTGAGATCCCACTAGGGTCCAAAGAAACTGCTGAGATACTTCTTGCTGCACTGAAACCCGAAACTAAGTCTGGCCCCTCGGATAGAGCCACTACAAATGTATCAATTCGTGATACAGTTTTAGTCATTGAAGTTGAGGCTGGAGATATTACAGCTCTTCGTGCTGCAATGAACTCCTACATTTCATGGGTATCTGCTTGCATTAAATCACTGGAACAATTGGACTGATACAGACCAATCAAAACGCTTAAGTCACAACTCAGAAGGCGCAATCTGAAAGAGCTGTTTGTGAAGACAGGAGAGCAACAAGAATGGCACAAAACATCCCTCCGGAATTGGAGAAGGACCTTAGGAAATTCGACAATCTCAGACGTCAAGAGGAAGGGTTTTCTAATTTAGTTCGGACCTATAAAGAACAAGTTGAGCAGCTTAAAGAAACGCTTTCGGAACTTGCTTCTCAACCAGATGATGTAGTAACATACAAGACCGTGGGGCAGGTTATGTTTCGAGTTGAAAAACCCACTTTGATTGATGAACTTGAAAATAGGGTTCGCGAATTGGATAGCAGCATTAAGAAAGCTGAAACTAAGCTTAAGAGTCTCACACCCGAACTCGCTGAACTACAGAAGACCATCCAATTAGAACTCGCTAAACGAAACCTGACTTTGCAGTGAGAGCGATGAGTCCTACGCTGAATATAGGGCTTCCTCAGCTTTCGGAGGAAGTTCTTGAAGAACTTGCGGAAGAATGTGAGGCGCAAGTTAGCAAGTTTATTCTGAAGAGGATTCCTGAGAAGAGTATTGATACATTATTCGTTAGCTGTACATTGGAATTAATGGATGGCCAGCTGGATCTTGATGTCCAACTTGAGATTAGCCAGCTTTTCGATACTGGTCATACCCTTGATAATCTATTGCAGGAGGCAACAGACTTTGGGGTTGAGTGGTTTGAGAATCAGCTGACGGAGATGAAAAAGAAATGAGTCTCAAAGCTCTCCTGAAAGGCTCAAAAAACCCACTCATTCTAGGTCATCAGAATGCGGATCCTGATGCAGTTTGTTCTATGATTGCTTTTGCTAAACTCTACCTGTCAATCAATCCGAAAGGAACACCTCAATTGGCAGCAGATGATGTTAGTCGGTTATCCAATCAAGTTTTACAAACATTTAGCCCTGAGATACTAATCTCAAATACTGTGGAATTAGATCATGATCTGCTAGTACTTCTGGACACAAACAGTCGATTTCAGCTTGGAACCGGACTACAACATGTTCCTGTAGATCCAAACATGACAATAGTCATCGACCATCATGAACACAATCCTGAAATTGATCAAATCGCTCTGCATCAGTTTGTACATGAAGATCTATCATCCACCTGCGAAATCATCGTGAATGTCTTTTCAGATTTGGGCATTCAGATTGATTCAGGCACTGCTAATTTACTATTAACCGGAATGATTTTTGACACACGTCGTTTCTTTTATGCTGACTCAAGAACACTATCTGCAGCAATTAGCCTCATCAAGGCAGGTGCCGAGTACGACAAGTGTGTCAAGTCTTTATTGATTCGACCAGACCGGTCAGAGAAAATCGCTCGGTTGAGAGCTGCTGGTCGTGTGAAGGTGCACATCATTGACGAGTGGATTGTAGTAACTTCCAAGATTAATGCGTTTGAAGCAAGTGCATGTCGAGGTCTCATAGAACTAGGTGCAGATGTTGCCATAGTTGGAGGCAGTCCATCAAAAGGCGTGGTTCGATTTAGTTCGCGCAGTACAAGAGACTTTTTTGAGAAGACGGGAGTCAGTCTTGGGTCTGATGTGATGGAGCCACTAGGTCAACTCATTGAAGGTGAAGGTGGCGGACATGCAAATGCCGCTGGAGCAAATGGAAAGACGAACTTGGAGAAAGCAATGGACCATTCGGTGGAGCTCATTAGGAGGTCTGTCGAAGCAAAGTCAAGTTCGGATGAAGGGATCTCAACCTAGGAGGTATCTCAGAGTGCCCTTGATAGAGTTTGCAGATTTTAGCTTCAAGTATTTGGGAGCGGACTCCTTGGCACTCAGGAAATTGAACTTCAATATCGAGCATGGCGAATATGTTGTCATCACCGGTCCAAGTGGCTGCGGCAAAACCACTCTATGCCGAGCCATCAATGGACTTGTTCCTCAGTTTCATCGTGGATATATTGCAGGGAATGTCATTGTTGATGGAAAAAACACCCGAGAGAACAGTGTTGCTGAGCTTGCCCCAATTGCAGGATTGGTATTTCAGCAACCTGAAAATCAATTGGTCACACTAAACGTGGAACGTGAAATCGCTTTTGGTCCTGAGAATCTTGGAGTTGAGCCTGGCGAGGTTCGTCGAAGAGTTGAGGAACTGATTGAGATGTTGGACCTAGAGCATTTGAGAGAGAAACATCCCCATGAGATGTCAGGGGGTGAACAACAGCGAGTGGCTATGGCTGCAACGCTGGCTCTCAAACCTAAAGTGTTAGTTGCTGATGAACCAACATCAAATCTAGACCCACAGAGTGCTGAAATGATTCTTGATTTGATTGCAGATTTGAACAGACGTGATATGACTGTTATCCTAGTTGAACATCGGTTAGATCTTGTTTCAAAAGATGCATCCAGAATTATTCTAATGGATAGAGGTCAGATTGTCGCGGATGGCGTTCCACGGGAAATATTAACCATGGACATCTGTCAAGAGATTGGAGTGGGGATACCTAAGGCAACTCAACTCTACAAGCGATTGAATGCCCGTGGATATCGTTTTAATGAAGTACCCCTCACCGGTGCAGAATTTGCAGCAATGATTCAGGAGGTCAAGGGGCGATGATAATCCTCGAAGATGTTCATTTCGCGTATGATGGTTTGTATACAGCATTGCGAGGTGTATCGCTCCAGATTGATGATGGTGAAAGAATTGCTATAATGGGTAGTAATGGGGCTGGAAAGACCACTTTGGTTAAGCATTTGAATGGTCTACTTCGTCCGGACCAGGGAAGGGTCATTCTAGATGGAGTTGACACAAAGCACTACTCTGTCGCTGAACTAGCTCGAGAGATTGGTCTCGTGATGCAAAATCCTGACCATCAGCTTTTCTTGGACAGCGTCGAACGAGAAATTCTCTTTGGCCTAGAAAATCTTGGGTACTCGGAGGAGGAGTCCAAGACACGGTGTGAAACTACACTGAACGATCTTGGTCTTGCAGGACTTTCTGAGCGCTCCCCGTTCACACTTTCAGGCGGTGAGCGAAAGCGCGTAGCGTTGGCTTCAGTCCTAGCTACAGAACCCAGAGTTCTCTCTCTAGATGAACCGACGATAGGTCAGGACGCACGTCAGAAAGAAAATCTTGCAAAGATGCTCAGTGACCTAAATGATAAGGGCAAAGCAGTGATTGTGGTCACACATGACATCGAGTTTGTAATTGAGAATTTTCCACGCACAATTGCAATGGCTAATGGTCAAGTTGTGGCTGATGGTCCAACAAACTCGGTCCTGAGCAATACTGAGGTGATAGAACGATGCTCCCTGACAAGACCTCAGTTAACAAGTGCGGCTAGCAGTCTTCATGAGATATTCCCAGAGATTCCTGAACGACTAACATTGATGGATGATTTGGAGGAAGTCGTAGTGAAGGTATTGGGAGGTGGATGAGATGGCATTCCTCGAGGTTTTTCAATATACTCGCCAAGATTCGATAATCCATCGACTAGACCCACGAGCAAAGCTGTTCATGTCCATCGTTTTGGCTGTAGTTTCTTTGCTCTTTCTTTCGATAATTCCACTCTTGTTGATTCTCTGCTGTCTGATACCAATTCTTGGCGCGGCGAAGTCGCTTACACGATGGGGTAGGAGCATGAAGGGGTTGTCCATTCTACTGATATTCATCATAGTCTTCAACACGTTGCTATCATCTGAACCCAATCCATTCTCTCATTCCGTGGCGCTCACACTGCGACTTGTTGCGCTCATGACTTCTTTCTCCATATTCTTTCTGACAGTTCATCCTGATGAGCTATCTCAGGCATTGATTCAGATGCGGGTCCGATTTGAATTTGCATTTGCAATGAGTATGGCAATGAGGTACGTTCCTACTCTAGGGCAAGAGGCCTATGCAATAATGGATGCTCAAAAGGCACGAGGAGTGGAGCTAGATAAGGGAAACCTTCTGAAACGGATTCGTAATATTGTACCTATCATAGTTCCATTGATAATTGTGTCAATCAGACGCGCTTTGTCAATTGCAGAAAGTATGGAGTCTAGAGGGTTTGGTGCAAGCGACACAAGGACTTACATGAATCCTTTGAAATTCAGAAAACACGACTGGGTGGTAGTAGTTATCTTCCTGCTCGTTCTTATCTTCGTGGTGTATGTACGTCTATTTGTAACACTGCCTTCTTGGATGCTTTGGCAGATAGCTGTATAGAGGATTGACCTTATTCTGCGAGTGAGAAATATCCCACGATGATTTATACGTATGAATAGTCTATTTCTAGTCGCAATCTGTAGGTGAAGTTCTAGTGCCAACCAAGTTACCAAAAAGACAGCTCTACACAATAAAGGATCTAATGAACGATCTGAAGAAGCTAGATGCTACGCCTAGTGTACTTTATGATGTGGGGACCGAGCTCATTTATCGAGAGCTTGATTGGTGTAGAAAGACCCTTGGCGATGACCACCTTGTTACGAAGAATCTGACCGATTTGATGGAGTTCATGCAACGTGATTATGAGAATCTCCTAGTCACCGGAGAGCTCTGGCAAGCAAAAGACACTCCTAAATCTGCACTCAATGCTTTCTTGAAAGATAGACCTGATGAGTTCTTAAGCCATCCAATTGGACTCTTGAGTGCTCAGGTTTCGGACTGTCTGAAGAAAGCTGATGATTTACGCCGTCAAGAAAAGAAAAAATACAAGAAACTTGAGAAGCGTGTGCGCGCAGAAATTAAAGCTGACGAGAAGAATCCAAATCTCTGGAACAACCTCAGAGTCTTATTGTGGATTCTCGGTAAGTATACAGAATCGAGTGAGGCCTTCAAAAAAGCGAAGGATCTTGGTTGGTCTATAGAAACGAGTACTCTAGTTGCACTCTGAACTGTTTTTGACGATAACACATGTTTCGGATAACATGTATAAACAATTGAAAATTGTCATCTACTAGGGATGAACCATTTCAGAGCACAAATCAGTATCAGAACCTGAATTACTAGGAGTCATTGATAGCCCCCCTTCAATCCGCTCAATCACTGCTCTTTCAACTGATGACAGGTGTCTCTACTCAGCAGACGATGATGCTATGATTACCGTTTGGAAGAAATCCAATCTTCGGACCTTTGAACAGTTTCAAAGCAAAAGCAGTACTTACCTGAAATCACTCCTAGTTGATGATCACTACCTATATGGTGGGACTCTCTGGAATGATTGTAGCATCAAATTATATGACAAATCAAGTTTGGAACTACTCAATAGTTTTGAGGGATCTCAGGGCACAGTTTTTGCTCTCGTGTCTGACCACAGCAACCTCTTCTGCGGTTCTGGAGATTCAAGAGTGACTATTTGGAACAAGGATGACTGGAGTGAATTAGGAAGTTTTAGAGGTCAGAAACACTTCGTTCTCTCACTCTCTATCGATGAGAACTATATCTATGCAGGAGGAATTGACGATTGCACAAACGTCTTCTCTCGGGATGATCATAGTCAAGTAGTTTCACTAAGAGGGCATGAATCCAATGTTCTTTCGCTGGCTTGTGACAAGAGGTTTCTGTATTCAGGTTCTGGCGAACTTTGGTGGGGCGGACCTGGCTCACCGCGACCGCCGCAATTTGAAAGTGCCATTCGAGTTTGGGATAAGAAAGACTGGAGCTGTGTTGCTATTCTTGAAGGACATACTGACAATGTCAATGCAGTATCTGTAGCCTCCAACTATGTCTTTTCAATCTCTGATGATTCAACTCTGCGGATTTATTCCAAAAAGGATTGGAGTGAAACACTCTGCGTACATGTTGATACCAGACGAATCGATGCAATGACATCTGATGATAGGTCAGTCTTCATTGGTTGCGCTGATGGAACAATTCGTCAACTATCAAAACATGCTATTATCTCTTAGAAACCAACCGGCTCAATTTGTCTTAGAAAAGCTTGGAACTCGAGTGCTCTACCTTCCGGATCCTGAGCAAAGAACTGGTATATCTCATATTTCTCGACCTCCTGGGGTTCAGAAGTTGCGATGTGACTCAACAAATTATACATCGCATCAACATCCTCCTTTGTTGGATAGAAGAATGTAATCATCCCATCTATCTCTGGTGTATCTCTGTGACAGAATCCAAGGAGGAGGTTTCCATGGCTGAGAATTATGCAATCCTCCTGCTCTAACCAGACATACATGCCAACCTCACTTACATAGAATTCCACTATCTCTTGAAGCATTGTAGTCCTGAAGAACACAATCCCTGCCATAACGCTCACCATGACACATTGATACAGAAACCCTGATATGTTTTGGGAGATTCCCGTTTTCTAGAAATGTCTCAAATCCGAATTGCTTGTTTCGGTTTTTAGCTCTCTGTGTTGCCAATCCAGTACATTTCGAACCCGTTGATTTCAGGCAAATAGATAATCAATTCCTCTTTCACATACACACTCGAAAAGATGCTGGAGGACCAAAAGAGGTGTCGATAAGAGCTGGAAGGACTCCCAGAAGCACATTTGAGATTCTCGGTGCTTTAATCACTCATGGACCCATGTGTCCTAAGGAGCTAAGCAAAAAACTTGACATGGCTCCCCGTACTGTTAGCTTCGCACTTAGGAAACTGCTGAGTGAGAAGATTCTACGCAGAATTCCGAATCTATACGACATGCGCCGCCCCAAGTATCAGGTGAATATGGAGCAAGCCCGCCATCTGTTGGAGAAGTACAGAGACACTCCCTATGTGTCTGCTCTGTCTCCTGTTGTATGGAGAAAAATGGCATAGACTATCATTTTTTCCATTGATCATAAAGTTGGATTGCTCGCTCAATTCTCATGCTGTGCGCAAGCGGCAGAATATCAGCTGCGGGTAATGATTCTACATTGAGCGATTGAAGGGACATTGCTTTTGCATCAGTTAGATACTTGACCAAGACAGAATCTTCGACGCTTCCATCAGTCAAAAGCTGATTCAATGAATTCAAACCAATCAAGGCATCATCAATAAAGAAGGCGAGTGCCAATCCTCTTAGGAATATCGTTTCTGATCCCTGTTCTTCTGGGTCCACCATTAGACTGATGATTCTGCATATCTTTGATCGAGATTCAGATGTCTGCTCATGGATAGCTTCACCTGATATAAATCGATTAATTTGATCCATCAAATCCTGATACAGTTCATCGATATGTTCAACCATCTGAGAGATGGGTTTTGTGATATGTTTTCCTTCGGAAGGAGTCCAATCAATCAAATCCATGTTAATAGATAGGGTGCTTCCACCATCAAAAACTGCATGATGCTCTTCAGCAGGTTCAGCAAATCCTGCTAGTATGGTGAGAAGATCTCTGCCGCAGCAATTGCAAATCACACCACCCATCACAGTTCGTTCAATTATTTTGAACGATTCAAGAGCATGTTCCGCATCTCTTGCTCTCCGCATCCTTACTCTGCCATCTCTGAGAATGTGAACCCTGATTTCTTCCATATTTCCCCAGGCATAAGCAAGTTCCTTGCTACATCGCATGTCTTCATATCTGGATGACACACAATCCAAGAGCCAACAGAGTATTGCAGGATCAAGCACTCCATACTTCATCATATCGCCAGGATTTACACCATTGAAGATTCTCATCTCAGCCATAAGGAGATCAGGTGAATCCATGCAGGGCTTGGAGAGTAGTACACCGCCCTCGGGTTGCTCTGGAGCTGGTTTCTCTGTGTTCTTAGCTTCTCTAACAAGAGCAATGAGGTCATCTCTCTGAGAAGCGTGTTTCTCCAGAGCAAGGACTGGACAGGATGACACCTCGGCATTTTCCACGATGACTGCCCTGGCAAAGGCTCCACAAGTTGTATATCCACATAAACCGCAATCAATCTCAGGCGTGTTTTTTCTGCTTTTTGTCCAGACACTACTCATTCGTCACAATCCTCAGTCATCCAATCGTAAGTTCATTTGGAGGACCATAGAATCCGTATGTTGTCATTTTCAATGGTCATAAACAACTCAATATGAGAGATTTCTCTGTGTCTAAAAAAAGCAATGTCTTCGGCCAATTCTTGGAAAACCCATTTCGGAAGCTACTTGTTCGGAAAACTACGCATTAATTGAAAATCGTCGTCAATTTCAGAACAATGCTGTTGACGCTAATAGAAAACAGTAACATGTCATTATCTTATTGGCGAATATCTTTGCGACTTGCTATGCGACTACCCAAAAGTGCTCTTCATATACTCACATTTCTCACAAAAAGCGGACCACTCCCTCCAAGAGTAATAAGTAAGGAAGCTAATGTGCCGCTTCGAACTGTGACCTTTACTTTAGACCGTTTAGTGAACACGGAAATCTGTGAGAGAATTTCAAACCTTAGTGATATGAGACGTACGCTCTATGTAGTAAATCACGAGAAGGCAAGAGCAGTCTTTGCTAGATATGACATGCTGGTTAAATAATCGCAAGAGGTTGTAGATCGTGATGAACTACTCTGAATTGAAGTCGAGGTGCAGAGATGCAATGACATGTTCTGCCAGTGAAGAAAATGAGGAAATGTCTTCAGTCCTTTGTCAAAACGATTGGGTTCGGATACTCACAGTTCGTGATTCTGACACTATTGGTCTATGGAGAATTGAGGTGGAGGTTTCGCTTCCTTTTCAAAAAGATCCTGTGTCTGGAAAGAATGTAAAACACTTTGTTCAAGACCTCATCACACATCTTGAGTATCTTCTTAGACTTGACAATGAAGGATTGACACTGGGAGTGCTATCCCGTGATGGTCTTTGGACTGCATCTCTCGAAATTGATGACCTACCAGAAGACAATCTGTTCAAAGCGCTCATACCTCCTTATGTGTAACTGATTTTTCCTATCTAGCGAGTTTTTTATGAGGGCTGCATTCATGGAATAGTATATCCATTGGTTGTGTTTCCATGAGTTTCGACATATCAAAAGGGATGACTATCAAGCTCTCTTCCGGGCTTCCACCAGAACCTGTTTTTGATCCACAATATCGCAGAGCCCCAAATCGAGGGTATGACCTATCACCAGCTGAAACTGTTGTGGCAGTAAAGAATGCACTTCGATATGTACCTAAGAGTCTTCATGAAACTCTTGCTCCGGAGTTTCTAGAAGAACTTATGACTCGAGGTCGAATCTACGGCTATCGATATCGTCCCGCTGGACTAATCAAAGCAAAATCCATCGATGAGTACAAGGGCATACTAGAAGCTCGAGCGCTGCAATTGATGATTGACAACAACCTAGATTATGATGTTGCTTTATATCCTTACGAACTTGTGACGTACGGTGAGAGTGGTCAGGTATGTCAGAACTGGATGCAATATCGATTGATTATGAAATATCTTGAAACGATGACAGACGACCAGACGCTAGTAGTCAGCTCGGGGCATCCCGTAGGTCTATTCCCCTCACATAGGAATGCACCGCGGGCTATATGCACAAATGGACTCATGGTTGGGATGTTTGATACACTTGAAGGGTTTCACCATGCTGCAGCTATGGGTGTTGCAAACTATGGTCAGATGACTGCAGGTGGTTGGATGTACATAGGCCCTCAAGGAATAGTCCATGGAACCTACATCACGCTTCTGAATGCAGGACGCATGTATCTAGGAATTCCTGATGGTAGAGATTTAAGTGGAAAAGTGTTCCTGACATCTGGACTTGGTGGGATGAGTGGCGCCCAGGCTAAGGCTGTGGAAATAGCTGGAGGAATTGGTATCATTGCGGAGGTTGACAAGAGTCGTATCAACACACGCAGCGAACAAGGTTGGTTAAGTAAATTCTCCTCGGACCTAGATGAGATCTTTAGTTGGGTGGAGGAGTATCGATCAAGCAGTGATCCGGTTTCTATTGGTTACTATGGTAATGTAGTTGACCTGTGGGAGTATGTGGTGAAGAACGGAATCAAGATTGAACTGGCATCAGATCAAACCTCCTGCCATGATGTCTATGGTGGAGGATATACACCACAGGGAGTGTCATTTGAAGAGGGCCGAGAACTGCTTCGAACAGATAGAACACGGTTTGATGAACTTGTCAACCAGTCCCTCCGCAGGCAGTTCGAACTCATAGAAACAATGACCAAGCAGGGGACCCACTTCTGGGACTATGGGAACAGCTTCATGAAGGCTGTCTTCGATGCTGGTGTGAAAAGAATCGCAAAGAATGGAGAAACCACATCTGATGGATTCATCTTTCCATCCTATGTTGAGGATATCATGGGACCACTTTGCTTTGACTTTGGCTATGGCCCCTTCAGGTGGGTATGCCTTAGTGGGAATCACGAGGATCTAGTGGCAACTGACAAGATGGCAATGTCACGAATCAATCCCGACCGCCGAGGTCAAGACAGAGATAACTACATCTGGATTAGGGATGCTGAGAAGAACGAGTTAGTGGTCGGCTCTCAAGCCCGTATTCTATATGCAGATGCCTTAGGTCGGGTAGATATCGCACTGTCGTTCAACAAGTTGGTCAGAGAGAAGAAGGTTGGTCCCATTATGTTGGGCAGAGACCATCATGACACAGGAGGTACCGACTCACCCTTCAGAGAGACCGCCAACATTCGAGATGGTAGTAACGTCATGAGCGACATGGCCCATCAATCTTGGGCTGGGAATGCTGCTCGTGGGATGACACTTTGTGTTCTGTCAAATGGCGGTGGTGTCGGAACAGGGAAAGCAATCAATGGTGGATTTGGTCTGGTGCTTGATGGTAGCGAGCGAGTCGATAAGATCATCCAGTCTGCTCTTGATTGGGATGTGATGGGAGGCGTCGCACGTCGTGCGTGGGCTAGGAATGAAAATGCAATTGAAACTGCCATAGATTGGAACAAACGCCTTGGGCCGAACGGGCAAATCTCGCTTCCCTTTCTCTCAGAGAAGGGTTTAGTAGAGCGTCTAGTTGAGGAAGCACTCAAAGAGGTATGATATTATGCCAGTCATGATTGACGGTGAGAGTCTCACAATCGAAGATGTTGTGCAGGTGGCAAGACATAACGAACCAGTCATTCTGGACGACGAAGCTATCCCCCGAATCAAGAGCAGTAGGGCAGTCGTGGAAACTGCCATCAAAGAGGGAGAAGTAGTCTATGGTGTCAATACTGGTTTTGGAGACCTCTCAGATGTACCAGTAAACAAAGTGGATTTAGCTCGCTTGCAGGTGAATCTGATTCGCAGCCACAGTGCAGGAGTTGGACCTCCCTTTTCAAAGGAAGTTGTCAGAGGAATGATGCTTCTACGAGCTAATGCATTGGCAAAAGGCTACTCTGGCGTTCGTGTGGAGGTCATCGAAACCCTCATCGAGATGTTGAACAAGGATGTAGTTCCAGTCATACCTCAGCAGGGATCAGTTGGATCTAGTGGCGATCTTGCACCCTTGGCACATATGGCACTTGTTCTTATTGGTGAGGGTGAGGCCTACATTTCGGGCAAGGTTCTCAGTGGCAAAGAGGCTCTAAACAAGGCTAAAATCAAACCGCTTGTATTGCAAGCGAAGGAGGGTGTGGCATTGATCAACGGCACACAGCCAATGAGTGCAGTTGGGACTCTCGCTGTTCATGATGCTTTGAATTTGGTTCTTGATGCAACCATCGCATCCTCCATGAGTCTTGAAGCACTGCGTGGGACTCGAGTGGCTGCAGATGAAAGGATTCATTCTACTAGACCTCACGAGGGACAGACTGATGTGGCCAGGGCTCAGAGGAAGATACTCCTGGACAGTGAGATTAACCAATCACATGCAGATTGTGGAAAAGTACAAGATGCGTACTCACTACGCTGTATCCCACAGGTTCTAGGTGCATCATTGGATGCGATACGCTACGTATATAGTGTTCTGGAGGTAGAAATTAATGCGGCAACAGACAATCCTCTAGTGTTTGGTGCTGACGGAGTTGTCTTGTCTGGAGGAAACTTTCATGGTCAACCTATCGCACTCGCTATGGACTTTCTAGGAATTGCAGTGTCTGAGATAGCAAGTATATCAGAAAGGAGAGTCAATCGTCTCGTCAATCCAAACTTGAGTGAACTACCTGCTTTTCTTACTACTGAAGGTGGGTTGGAATCTGGCATGATGATTGCTCAATATACTGCTGCTGCGCTCGTTTCAGAGAACAAGATACTAGCCCATCCAGCAAGTGTTGATTCCATTCCTACTAGTGCTGATCAAGAGGATCACGTAAGCATGGGAACAATAGCCGCACGCAAGGCTGCGAACATACTCGAAAATGCACAGAATGTTGTCGCAATCGAATACATGTGTGCAAGTCAGGGCCTAGATTATCTTGCTCCATTACAACCATCAGAGCCTCTTGGCGAAGCTTTCAAGGTTATCCGGACCGCTGTACCCAAGTTAGAAGATGATCGCTCCTTAGCTCCTGACATCAGTAAGATTCGAGACCTGATGCTTGCAGGGGCCATCGCAGGTTCAGTTGAGTCAATCACTGGTCCTCTGTTTGAGAATTAAGGTCCAAGCCTTGTATGAATCACCTGCCCATTGGAAATCACTGTGTGAACAAGATTTACCCCAAATCTCCAGGTGAGAAATTCAGGATTGGGACAGTCGAGAATGAGAATGTCCGCGGTTTTCCCAACCTCGATACTCCCATAACTTGAACCTCGATCCAATGCATGCGCTGCGTTGATTGTGACGGCAGAAAGAGCTTCTCTTGGTTTCATTTTCATTTTGTAGCATGCGAGTGCAATTGTGAAAAATAACGACTCGTTTGCGCAATTGGGATTGAAATCAGTGGCTAATGCAACGGGAAGTCCCATATCAATCATCTTGCGTGCGTCAGCATAATTAGTGTCCAAACTGAATGCCGTTGCAGGTAGTAATGTGGCAATCGTTCCAGCTTTCAACATATCTTCTAACCCATCATCTGATGCCATTAATAGATGGTCGGCTGAAACAGCACCAACCTCTGCAGCAAGAGATGCACCCCCCAGTTGAACAATCTCATCAGCATGAACCTTGAGCTTCATTCCTTCCTCTTTTGCAGCCAAAAGGATGCTCCGAGACTGTTCAACATCGAACACACCCTGCTCACAGAACACATCGCAAAACTCCGCAAGTCCGCTCTCCGCCACATCTGGCATCATCTCATCAGTAACCAGACTAACATAAGCATCAGTCTTTCCATCATACTCTGGAGGGACTGCATGAGCACCCATGAAGGTTGATACAAAATTGATAGGTAGTTTTTCACGTAGCTCATTCACCGCTCTGAGCATCTTCAGTTCATTCTCATTGTCGAGACCATAACCACTCTTTACTTCTATTGTAGTACTTCCCATGCTTAGCATTCCTTCTGCATAGGAAAATGCATTCCTGACCAACTCATCTTGGCTCGCTGTTCTTGTTGAACGTAGAGTACTTAGAATCCCCCCACCAGCCTCAAGAATCTCAATATAGGATTTTCCAGCCAACTTCATCGCAAAGTCATTCTCTCGAGACCCTCCAAATGCAAGATGTGTATGGCTGTCAATGAAACCCGGTGTAGCAAGCATTCCAGGAAACTCCATTACTGGGAATCTCGGTTCCTCAGTCATCAGTGCAAGTATATCCTTAGTAGGTCCGACTGCCATAATTTTGTCATTTTTGATTGCAATGGCGCCGTTTTCAATGATTGAAATCTCATTCAACTGTTCTCCAGTCTTTGGAGCATTGCTATACCCTTCCAGAGTTGCAATTTGTCCTATATTTGTGAGGAGGAGGTCTGGTTTCATTCTGGTCACACAATCATAAGATACGGACTATCTGATTTAGATTATGCTTCAACGAATCAGACGGATTAATTAGGGTTGACCCCTCGAAACCCACAAGGCAGTACAGGAGCACTAAATGATGGACTATTTAATTCTTAGCTGGAGCGATGTTTACAACCTGACTCTCCAACTCTCAGAAAGAATTGTGGATAGTGGATTCGTTCCTGATGTCATTGTAGGAATTGCGAGAGGGGGCTGGATTCCAGCACGAATACTCTCAGATGTTCTCTATGCAAATACTCTACAGAACATCCGTATAGAGTACTATACTGATGTAGGTGCAAAAGGGAAAGAGCCTAGAATTACTCAACCCCTCACAGGGTCAATGAAGAACAAAACTATGCTTTTGGTAGATGAGGTTTCAGATACCGGAGATACACTGTCCCACGCTATCGAGCATGTGAAAGAGCTTGGGGTTTCCGAGGTACGATCGGCAGTACTCCACTACAAACCTACATCAATTGTGAAACCTGACTATTTTATGGTCGAAACAACAAGCTGGACAGTTTATCCATGGGAGAATCGTGCATCAATAATTGATCTCGTCAAAATCTTCAAGAAAGAAGATGAGTCACTCACTATGAAGCAAATTCGTGATAAACTAGTGTTCGAGGTTGGATTCGAACCAACAGTTGCAGATTACTTCATCAAGCGTTTATGAAGTGAGGTTAACCCATTGCGGATCGTGCAGATAGGGAGTGAAGATGAAAAGAAGATTGTTGGCATCACTGAGGTTCAGAATCTGAGGGGACTCAACCAGAAGGAGTTGATAGACCTTGCCGCCTCCCAATCAGGTGATCACCTCACAGTGCAACTTCTCAATGGACTGTTAATCGCTGATGAAATACACCTGCTTTCTGCTGCACAGAACGCCATAAATGCGCAAAATGGGAATTACATGCTCTCTAGGAGTTTAGATGTGGAAATCATTGTATTTGCTTCGACACAGCGACAAATAGGAAGGGCTCTCGACACTCTGGGAGTCTATGATGGTCTTGAAGAGATCGCAGTCGTTATAGTGGGACCTGACGTCGCTTCAGTGGAACGTACTATTCTTTTTCTGGTTGAGCGAGTGGGTGATGAGATAATTCCACCATTCCCAGATACCAGAGAACGAATTAAGCGAATCAAAGATCACTATCAGATTAGTGACAAAGAAATTGATGCAATATCAGAAGCAGACGATGTTGAATCAAGAATGATTGCCCTCTCACGTTGTCTTGCTAGCAGGGTGGCTCTCGTTGCATTAGAAACTTGAATCAATACATGTCATCGCGCATAGTCATGATAGACAGAATATCAGTCTTATCTTCAATCACGGAGAGACCTGTCCATTCTCCAACAATCTCGACCAACACCGTTTTGTCAGGTTCATCTAAGTCGACTCTCCGAGGAATTACAGATGCGACAGCCTTGACCACATCCATGTTCTCCAGCTCTGTATGGCGTCGTCTAACCGTCACTCGAAAGCTCTCATCTTCTCCAATCTTATGAAGTAATCTCTCAGTAGCTTCCACAATGGAAGCCATTTCTGATTCTACACATTCTTCCAAAGGAGTGAATTTAATGGCAAATCGGAATTGATAGGGATTCTCAATTGCCAATTCTCTGAGGTGTTTTATCACCTCAAAGGGATTGAGTGATGTTCTACAAGCAAGAAGCCCAGATATTGGTGTTCGCGAAACCTTGAAACCAGGATCTTCCAACAAATCTCCAATGAAGTATCTGATCTCTGATATTGCAGCACGTTCACGGTCTCTTGGACATGCTACAAGTAAATTGTATTCTCGCAGTCTCTCCGCCTCACATATCCGCGTCGATGATTCGTGTACTCCAGAATCTCATTGCATCCGAATCAACCCTCAAATTCGCTTCAATCTGTGTGATGGGTAAGGCACCTTCTCTGTAAATCTTGATATTCAGGGGGTCTCCCTTTGTTTCAGATTCTTCAACACCAACTATGGTAGAGTTGTCATGAGCTAATGATGGCCCGCCATCGATATACAGATCAACCTCGTCACCAAGCTGTTCCACTGCAACTGACAAGTTGAATGGACTTGGACCACCACTTCGATTTGCACTAGTTCCAACAATGGGCCCTCCGATTTTCTTAGCAATCCCCCGTGGCACTACATGATCTGGTACTCGGACAGCTATTGTTTTCCTACCAGCTGTGATATGTGCCGGTACATCAGGGTTTGGCTCAACAATCAATGTTAGAGCTCCTGGCCAAAACATCCTTGCAATGACCATTTCCAGTCCATGAAAATCGTGATATATTCCACACTGAGATTCATCTGCGAATAATAATGGAAAACCAAGTCTTCGATCTCGTCGCTTTACAGCAATGAGTCTTTCCAACGCTTCACGGTTTCTTGGGTCACAACCGAGTCCATAACTTGTGTCGGTCGGATATGCGACAATACCCCCTGCAGCAATTACCTCTGCAGCTCTCTCGATGGCAGCTTCACTTTTCTGAAGATCCTCGATTCGCATGATTTCAGTGCTCAATTATGTTCCCATCTTAATCCCTGCAAACACACATATGGCCCTTACGTTCGAAGGACAATCTAAGGAGGAATTCACATTCACGGAGTGATTCTCGCAGCTGGCAAGGGAGAACGCCTAGGACCTCTATCATCAGCGATTCCCAAAGCACTGGTCAATGTTGCAGGCAAAACCCTCCTAGAGTGGGCTATAGAACGACATACTCTTGCAGGAATTGACAATGTAGTCATTGCTGTTGGATGGAAAGGCTCGTTAATTGAGAAATTCATAGTCGAGTCAAGCCTGAATGTAAGAGTTGTTCATGTTCCCAACTATGAGATTGGCCCTCTCCAGACATTTCTCACTGCCATTGAAACCTTTGATGGTAGCTTCCTCCTTTCCCCAGTTGACGCATTAGTCGAACCGGCAACTATGGTCGGGATTCTCAATCATCATTCTGATGAACAACTTACACTCGGAACAAGCTCCTCAAAAGTACTTGGAACTCTTGTACAATGTGGACCGGACGGTATAGTCACTGCAATTGCAGATAATGTTTTGAACAGCGATGATGCAGTACGGAGTGCAATGTTGCTTATTGCACACACCAGGATCAGAGATCTCTGTAAATCCGCTCTCGATAATGGGAAGACAAGAGTAGTACAGTTACTGGATCAAATGGTGATGAATGGTACTCTAATTAGCTGTTATGAGGTTTCACATCCTTGGTTCGATATTGACACCCTGTCAGACCTTCTTAGGGCGAATCAATATTTCCTTCAACGAAACAACATTGCTCGAAACGATGCACTCCATATTCCATCAGGTGATAGTGTTGATTTTGATGACAGTCTATCACTTCAACCCAACATCCGGTTAGGAAAAGGAACATCACTTCAAGGGCCCGTATTGATATCCTCTGATTGCGTAATAGGAGAAGACTGCAAAATTGGTCCCAATGTCACTATTGGTACCAATACTCAGGTTTCAAAGGGCTCAGAAATAACAGATTCGGTAATTTTTGGCGAGTCGAAGGTGTCAGCAAATTGCCGCATCCACATGAGTGTAGTATTCCATTCCAACATGTACAAAGCAGAGGTGTAGATACTGCCTAGTAAGTTTAGAGTCAGACGAATATTCAAGGGCTTAGTTCTATGGATAGCACGTCCACTTGCAAGAGCAGGAGTGCGACCAAATACGATTACGTATGTCAGTTTGCTTTTGGCTCTCCTTGCTGCTCTAATTCTAAATATATCAGGATCCTCAATTCTCTTCGGTATTCTAGTTTTTCTTTCAGGTCTTTTCGATGGTGTTGATGGGGCAGTAGCTCGCGAGGGTGATGTCGCCTCGGATGTAGGCGCTTTCACTGACTCTGTCACAGACAAGGTTTCGGAAGTCGTCATTCTAGCTGGAATCGCAGTGGAGTTTTCTGGTCAGACCTTCCTCAATATGCTTGTAGAATGGTGGGTAATCATAGCAATCATAGGTTGGTTGCTAACCAGCTACACGCGGTCTCGAGCAGCTAGTCTGGGCGTATCAGATCTAGACATCGGATTGGGAGCCCGCTCTGAAAGACTATTCACCTTGGTAGTGTTTTCCGTCCTGAATCTACTTCTCTGGGGCTTGGTGGTGGTCAGCTTAATGGGAGTCCTTACAGCAGGATACAGGTTCTACAGATACCAAAGTGATATTGTCAATCAACAAATGGAAGGCTGATGCAGACCATCATACTTAAGAGCCAAATCAATCAGGCCGGCAACGAATCACTGATTGGAGTTCCAATTCATGGCCAAATTCAGAGCAGATCACTACCTTATTGCTGAGTTTGAACAACTATCCGACACAAAAGCGACTGGAGAACAAGTCCTTGTAGCACTAAAGGAGCTACCTGAATTGAAGGACCTAGCAATTGTTTCCAAAAGAATGGAGGGTAAGTCTTGGTCCGAAATCCTGGGTCGAATCGATGTTCCAACAGGATCAAAGGCATTTTGGGCCATGATAAAGAAAGATGTAAGTGAGCGAGAGCCCTATCACCTGTTCATTAGGTTCGATATGAACGCTGAGGGTGACACCATAGATGATGCACGGTCCAATGTCAAATCCTGGGTGGAGAACAACGTGGTCCCAAGGATTGAATCGAAGACCAAGGTGAAAACAATCAAGGTACTTCAAGCGAATGAAATCTTCATGCCAAAACTGGACTGACTGTTATTACTCCTCTAGAACATCAATGAGGTAAAGGTCACTTCCCACTGCTTGAACAAGCTCGGGTCGTGAGTCGCCATCGATATCACCAATAGCAAGATGCGAATCTGTAGACTTCCTCGATGTCTTCAGTGAACTATCCTCAATTATTCTTCTGCCAACAAACCCAAGAACGGTGATTGTTGAGTTCGAATGACTTGAAACTATCTGTCCATCTCCGTTATCCCAGAAATTACCAATCCTGATCGATGTCACAGGCTTTGGAGCTTTTACTGTATCGTGTCTCTCCATGGCCCCTTTCACAATACCAAACAAGGTCAGGTTACGCCCATCCGACACGGTGACGACTTCAGAATTTCCATCTTGGGTCATATCTCCTGTAGCCACAAGACCAATCTCTCCCCCAGCACTTATTTTTGCACGTTCGTGGAGTCTATCGTCTGCATATTGATAGACAAAGAGATACCCTGAGTCATCCCCAAAGACAAAACGACTGTATGGGAGACCCTTGCTGTGTAGTGGTTGAATGGAGAAGACAGGTCTCTCCAGCACCTTGTGTGCAAGTTTGTCCAAAGCCACATCGTACCAGCCATAGCAACGTAGATTTCCATCAGTCGTGGCTGCTATAACTTCAGACCTATCATCATTTAGAACATTGAGAACAACAACTGCTGTTGGAAGACTACCCAAGGGAGTTGTTGCCATCACCCGCAGTTCCTCATCCATATGGACAAGCACTCGAAGGATGTTGTCAAGCCCTCCAATCACAAAATCTGGCTTCCCGTTTCCAATCACATCCCCGATGCCCATTGCAGCTAGGGGAGGGAGACCACTCACACGTCCAATCTCATTGGCTTCAGGATTCGCCCCTTCCTCAATCTGATAGACTATCACATCACCATTCAAATTAGAAATGACAGGATTTGTTTTTCCATCACCAGATAGGTCGACAAGCTCTACAGATGTGATGACCTCTTTGAAGGATAACTTTGAGATAACTTCAAGATTGGTCATGTGGGGCGTCCTCTATATTGAAAATGCAGGAAACCTCGTTATAATTAAAACTTGTTCCATCATGCTCAACCTATCGTTTGGACCAACCTCAGAGATTATGAACTGATGAGCTTAAGACCCCCTTTGCTGAAAGTGAATACGCTATGAGTGAGAGAAAATCAATTCCAAAGTTGGATAATGAACTCTGGACTGAGAACGCTGAATCTGTATCCAAGGAACTACGTGAATTTGCACAAGAGTTTGGATCTTTCACTCCTGAGCTCTTTGTCCAAATCAAGTTTCATCTGCTCAAGGGTCAAGGTTTCACAAAACAGAGTAGAGATGAACTATGTGAGCTTTCAATTCATGGTAAAACTTGTCCCAAATGTGACCTGCTTTATGTTGCGAAGAAGTGTCTACTGTGGTATCGCTTATTCTGGACAATTAGACCAATATACATTGAGCGAGCTCCACCATGCATAAAACTTGCATTTGAAAAGAACAGCATTAAGACCGTCACAAGTTATCTTGCAAGAATCAACGTCTTCAATCCACCATTCTATATACCAAAAGGAGGAACCTCCTGTAACTCAATGCGTCGTTATGGCTATTGCAGACCTAATGAATACTGCAGGGCAATGACTTCTGATTACATCTTAGAATACAATTCAGCTCGAGAGCGCGTGAAACAATCTCGGAAGTTGGGGTAGTGATGTCTTAAATACCAGCATAGACCCTGTTTATTGGGGTCTCTAGGTTATGCCAAACAAGCTCAATATTGACACCATCAAACTCATCCGCCTGACTGGGTTGAGAGAATCTGAGATTGATGAAGCTCGTAGACAACAGGGATCTGATTGGGATCATATCCAAGGGGCTGTTACAGAGCACAATCGATTTATCTCAATGGGTGAGAAACACACTCGTCAGAAAGCTGTACAGGACCCGGTTCATGGGGCAATTCTCTTTGAACCATGGGAGCTAGACATCATTTCGACTTGGGAAATGCTACGCCTTCGATACGTTCGTCAGTTAGGTCCAGCTCATCTAGTTTACCCTGGTGCGACTCACACAAGGTTCGAGCATTGTATTGGTACAAACTTCTTGGCTCAGAAATCCATTCGTGTAGTGAACTATTGTGATGATCTGGATACAGCTTGTTTTGTCCCATTCTCTCGTCTTCTTGATGAGTATCATCAAAAACTGTTCAGAGCTGCGGCAATGCTTCACGATGTCGGTCACCCACCCACTTCCCACACTATTGAATATGCTCTAGAAGCTTGGGTCGGACTCGATCATCTAGATCTTGGCGAGTTCTTGATACTGCACAGTAGTATCACAGATGTTCTGAAGCAGAATGACATAGACCCTGCTGATGTTGTGAATATCTTCCGAAGACGCACCAAAGATCCGGTCATGAGCCTTCTCTCAGAGTTTTTAGATCACCCTCTTGACATTGACAAGACAGACTACCTTATTAGAGATGCACACTTCAGCGGTGTTCAACTTGGGATATTCCCTGCTGAAAGAGTGATGCTGACCAACCGTGTAGTGAGAAATCGAAAGGGCCAGTATATCCGTGCATTCATGTTGAAAGCCATCCACTCTCTGGAGGCGTTGATTCTTAGCAGGAACTGGATGTTCTCAGACCTATACCTTCATCACGCTGTAAAACTGGCGGAGGCACTAATCTCCAAAGCGACCTATTTCAGAATGAGAGAAGAGGACCTGTCAAAGAATGAATGCATAGGTCTATTCACACGAATGACTGATGGTGACTTATTCAGATGGTTAGACGCATCTGAAATTGATTTTGTACGTGAGTATGTGTCACGAATTCGTTACAGAAAGCTGTTCAAAGTTGTACTTTCTCGTTCTCTTGCATCATTTGAGAAAGACACCCAGAAGATGTTCAAAGAAATGCTTCATAATATTCCAAAACTCATTGAGGCAGAGAACAATCTAATTGACAAAGAGGGGAGTGTCGTAATAGATGTGGTTTCACCCCCTCTAGGCGAGAAGACCTTGGGCAAGATTCCACTTCTTGTGGGTGGTGAAAAAGGATTTGACATTGTGAGTCTTGACGAAACAAAAGAGGGACGACCTTTGATGCATGTCTTAGAACAACAGGCTCGTACAATTCCTTCCGTGAGAGTTTATGCTGATGCTAAAATCGCAGACAAGGTGAGACGGCAATTTGACAAAGCCTACCCGGTTTCGGATACACCTCCTCACCGAGAGGAGGAATATGACCTTACGGACTACTAGGACATTCAGGTCCCGAGGATGACGATTCTGCCCCACCCACTTATGTTCAATTGAATCTCATTCCGAAATGTATTGACGTACCCTTTTTCTATGAGGACACGTTCACCTTGATTTACCTGACGAATCGAGTCATTCCAAAGCACAAGTTTGACTGATCCACTATCGTCTTTGAGTACAACGTCTGCAACTTTGTGTTTCTTGCCATCTTTTTTCGAGGTCACTTCTCTTGTGGGATGAATTCTCTCTATTATTCCCTCTAGCGTTATTTGCTTCATACCATCTGTTAGATGACCTATAGGAGTTGTTTCTCTCTCATAGTAAGGATCAAGAAGTAGCTCATAAGCTCTCAGTTCAAAAGTAGGAACCCAACGCATAACGCCATACTGGACAAAACCAATCTTCTCGTAGAAGTTCTTAGTTCTGATGTTCCAGTCTGGGGTATCAAGGGTCCATCTCTTTGCGTCTGGATACATTGATTGAACAGTTTCAAATGATTTCCTCCCTATCCTCCTCCGATGATAGTCCGGATCAATGAAGACCCCAAAGATCTCGTAATGAGTCGGACCCATTTTGATGACTCTCATTCCTCCGACTATCTTTCCGTTGTAGAGTACTTTCACATAGTCCACTTGACCCCTCAGAGTATCGCGTCTGTGCACCTCGACATCATCATAGCCGGGAGGACCGCCCTCACTAGGAGCTCCAACATCGATATCACTATCAAAAGCTCGTTTTGATATATCTGCTAGAACCTCTGCATCATCAGGAGTTGCACTAACAACTTCAATCAAGTCCGCCATTTACGAACACCTGGAATCTTGCCAGATCTGGGTATGCAATAAGCGCTATTCTCGCTGATTCCGAGTGTCCTTAGCTTTCAATAAGATGACTGACAAGTTTCACAACCTGTTTGTACTCATACTCTATGTATACAATACCATAGATGGCCTCCACGAGGGTGCCCTTGTCATGTTCGATCTCGGACTTACTGGGGGTATCCGGATCAAAATGGATCCGGAAATCATACAATTCCCATTTGTCACAGAGTTTGGCCATATGCTCATTGCTTACAATATCCGCCTTTCTCTGTGTGATTCTCCCTGCATCACCTAGATGTGGTTCCCATAGATGCTGCAACACAGCTGATGAAATCACTGCATCACCAACCAATGCAATTACTTTGGCCATCTCACTGAGGTTGATCATCTCCTCAAACCCATCAGAGTCTAGGGGGCTGTTCTTGCTTCTTCGGTACTGAGTTTCCAGCTCTAGGAAGATGTTCTTTGTACTTGGTTGGAACATAGCAACCTGAAAGAGCTCCTTATGTTTGAACGTCACACCAAGTGTCCTTTCAAGATTGGGTACGAGTCTTTCTCGTATTCTATTCAGACTATCTTGGATATAGCTGAGGTCCTGTAGCCATCTGTCCAACTTAGACAGTAGTCTTGTGTTATTATTTGGAGTTTCACGTTGGGTTTTCTGAACCGTCATGTATAGTAGGTCAAGTCGATTCTCAATTTGTATCGGACTCCAAGAGAGCTGTGTGATTGAATTTGAGTCTTTCAAAAAAACACCTCATTAGTAATAGCTTACATCCGCATCCTCAGCATCATACGTTGAAACATGAAACGCTGTTGCCGAATATTCCGAAGCCAATTTGGCCATAGCCAGTGTGATAAGATGAGGTCCCAGAGTTAAGTCAAACACTAGATTGTGGGTTGGCAGATGATTAAGAATCTCGTTCTCAATGAACTCGTAGGTCTTCTGTAGATTGCCATAATCAAGTTCATCCACGCCTCCCATGACTTGTTCAGGGACTTCTTTCCACTCAGTTGTCCACACACGAAAGGCATCGTCTGGAATGAACCTGTCCATAATACGAGAAACCCCACGGGTCCAGTGAACAGCCTCGACAAAGACAAGGAGTTTCTTTGGATTGAAGTGCGGATTGTTCACTAACCATTGCACGAATGGCCGTTGATCCTCTGGATTATTCAGCGAAGTAACATACATTAGCGGTTTTGAGATTCCAAGAGCTCTACGAACCGGGTGTATTGCTCTGGGATCCAATTCAAAAAGGCGGTACTGAGATTGTTTCCAACTGACTATGATTCCAAGCTCCTCCAGACGGCGGGTGTTATGGTAAAGCTTGGGACTTGTCACCTTGACCTTTGCAATCTCTCTCTTGCTTGCACCTTCCGCGACCATTTGTGCCTTGGTGTCAGTAGTGATTTTCTCCCTGAGCTCTGCTCCTGTCATCAATCCCCCTTCAAGCTGATCGAGGATGATTCTCCTGGCCCGTACTGTTTCAATCTCTTCGCGAATTATGTCCTCAACGGATTTCCTGAGCAACTTCAAGCACCACTCGCGGATATATTATCTAGTAGTTAGATATAGGTTACTATTATACTTATCGAAGATAAAGGTCTAGAAACGCCGAAAAATGGCTTGAATTAACAATGTTTTGTACATTAATTAGATACTTTTCGAAAAAATTGATACTTATCGGACGTAGCCTTAAATACAATCATCATGAACAAAATTGTAGAACAGAGTCTCATTGACTCTGAGCTGCATAACAAATCACTAAACGAGGACCGATATATAATGGCTGAAGACGAGTTTCTTGGCGCAAAACCAATTGTCATCGACAATGGTACTGGTTTGAGCAAGAACGGTTACGCCGGCGAAGATCAGCCACGCAGCGTTTGGCCCACACTGATTGGTTACCCACGTTATGAGTCAATCATGACTGACGTGGATCACTACACACGTGACTACTACATCGGTGAGGAAGCAATCAACCTCCGTGGTGTGCTCCGTCTGGTCTATCCGATCTCTCACGGAATCGTAGAAGATTGGGATGCTATTGAGAAAATATGGAGCTACACATTCTATAACGATCTCAAGGTGGACCCAAGCGAGAACCCGGTACTTCTTACTGAAGCACCATTTAACCCTAGAGAAAACAGAGAGCGCATGGCATCAGTCATGTTTGACAACTTCGGCGTTCCTGCCGTGTACGTTGCCACACAGGCTGTATTGTCACTATACGCATCCGGTCGAACCACTGGTCTGGTCATTGACTCAGGCGATGGTGTCACCCACATAGTACCAATCTATGAGGGCTTTTCAATCAACCACGCTATCCGAAGAATTGACCTTGCTGGTAGAGACATCACCGAGTATCTGCGCAGACTTCTCCGTCAGAGAGGCTACTCATTCGTGAGCGGTGCAGAGAAAGAGATCGTCAGAGATGTCAAGGAGAAGCTATGTTACGTAGCTCTCGATCCCGAGAGGGAGAGGACAGTCGCTGACAAGGCCGGTGTTGACAAGCCTTACATGCTACCAGACGGTGAGGTAATCACTGTTGGAGCAGAGAGGTTCCAGGCACCCGAGCTGTTCTTCAACCCAAGTGCCATTGGTCTAGATACAATGCCACTCGACGACCACATTGTCGAGTCTATCAAGGCCTGTGACGTCGACTTGAGGCGTGATCTATACGCCAACGTCGTTCTGTCAGGCGGTTCAACAATGTTCCCAGGGCTCAAGGAGAGGCTCCACAAGGAGATCACCGAACTAGTCCCAGAGAACATCGAGGTCCGAATCATTGCTCCTCCAGAGAGACAGTATTCTGTCTGGATTGGTGGAAGCATTCTCGGCTCACTGAAGACCTTCCAGAAGATGTGGGTCTCCAAGAAGGAGTTCGAGGAAGTAGGACCTGAAGTGATACACCGCTGTATCTAGAGTTCCCTAGTTTCCGAAGGTGGGCTGCAAGGCCCCCTTCGTATCTCTTTCTTATTTCCGATATCTCTGTTGAATCTTGAAGATAGTAATAACAACGCAACCAATTCCCATTGAAACAAATCCGGTCAACATAACTTCAGGGAAAGGATGTAGGACTCGCACGCTCATTGTGATAGTATTGTTTCCTCCATCATCTGGTATTGCCACGACGCCATATTTTCCAGGCGGAAATTCAGTTATAGCCTGTCTGAAATAAGAGATTCCATGATATTCTAGAAGGGGATTTGTATTCATGATTGATTGTTCTTCAAGTAGCATGAAAGTATCATCAAGCGTGAGTAAGTAAAGCGAGAATTGCCTTGTTGCATTCCAGTTATCGTTTGCTTCCAGAAGGAAAGACCCTCCTGAACCGAAGACATACCCAAAATAGACATCACTCTCAAGAGGTACTGGGGGCCCATAGACATGAATGGAAAAACCTGTGAATGAAATTGCTATCAGTGAGAACCCAATGATTAGAAACAAGAATCCAATACGTTGTTCAATCCTCATCTTCACACCTCCGCTGATTTTAGAGCTCTGTAACTAAGAAAAAGCATAGTTAAGCCGACAATGAAAGTCACAATGATAGAGAACATCACGTTGGAATACAGTTCCTGTATGTTCCCATAGACTCTCATATTCATGACCAAAATAATTGGATTGATGAATGATGTAATTCCACTTGGAAAATCAGGAGTGGCAAGAAGTAGGGACAATCCATACCAGATTCCAATTCCTACAAGTGCTGATGGGAGCGTCTTTTTCAGAAAGACCGAGATTATGGTCATTACAGAAACCATCAGAATGATGTGTGCCCAGAATGCAAGTGATAATGCAAACAAGGCGGATATCGAATAAACCCCAGGGATTGCTAGGTAAACTGTTAGAACTAAAGCCACAGTTGTGGTTACACCAATGATGGTTATTGGTATCAGTGTCTTGAAGAGAAGAAGCCGTCTACGTGGAATTGGATATGTTAGCATGGTCTGGAATATACCTTCTTCGAAACCTCTTGCTACATTATATGCGATTAGCAGAGGAACCAGAAAGGCAAGAACTAAGGTGACACGATATGCTGACATACCAAAGACATAGAGTGCGTGTTCCTGTACGCGATCGAAAACGAACATCATGTTTGAATATGCAAATTCAGGTTCATTGGGCCAAGTCTGTATGATATCTGCATATCTCACGGCGAGGTCCAAAGACGAAGCCACTGAAACAAACACAACGATTGCAATGATACATTCAAGAACTGGGAACCTATAGTTCACCTCGAATTCATACTCAAGTGATGCCCTGAGATTTTTTAACTCACTCATCTCTCATCACCTCTCTGAATGCATCCTCTAAGGAATCTGCATTCTCGAATGCGTAAACTGTGATTCCAAGATCCTTTGCTATTCTTTGAACCTCAGCTTTACTAGCTTCAATAGAATCTGACGCGAAACCTGCAGTGATAGTGTTGGTGCCAACAACCTTTGGAAACTGTATTCCTTCAAGACTCTCTATTGCTCTGAGGAGCTCCCTTGCATTAGATGTGACGATTCTGAGATGATCAGCTGTGTGTTTTGCAATTGTTTCTCTTGTTTCTCCACTTGAAACATGCTTTCCCCTTTTGATGAATGCAATTGAATGGCAGGACCTTTCCACCTCAGACATGATATGGGATGAGATAAAAAATGAAACTCCTTGTTCATCATACAATTCAGTTAAGATACTCACTATGTCATCTCTACCAATTACATCAAGATTTGCTGTGGGTTCATCCAAGAATACAATCTCTGGATTTCCAACTAGCGCATGAGCAATCCCTAACCTCTGATACATACCTGCTGAGTAAGTACCAATTCTTCTATCCGCTGCATCTGTAAGATTCACTAAATCAAGTAATTTCTCTGCTGGTTTTTTCTCCCGATAGAGTCTTCCAGCCATCTCAAGGAACTGTCTTCCTGTGATTGTTTTCGGGAGCGCTGGACGTTCATGAAGAACCCCAACCCTCGATCTAATCTCAAGAGAATCCTTTGTTACATTCAATCCTAGAACAGTTGCAGTTCCCGAGTCCGGTTTTAACAACCCTAATAGAATTCGAAGGAGCGTTGTTTTTCCTGCTCCATTCGGACCAATGATTCCTGTAATTCCTCTTGGTATTTCCAAATCTAGTCCATCTAGAGCCCTGACTGGGCCAAACGATTTGGTCAATCCAGTTATGCTTACCACTGTTTCTGATTGAACCATTGTAAACAGCTCATTGGTGAATTGTGAACGGAAGGTTCCTTCTCTAAAAACTCGGGGAACAATCTACTGATAGAATTGGAATACATTTATAGATTTCATGTAATCAAAGGAGTTTCTATCAAGTTTTGGAATATTCCGAGTAGGATTCGAAGTGATACACTGCTGTGGCTAGAGTTTCCTAGTTTCCGAAGAGGATTTGCTTCCCTTTCACTCTTTTGCTTTTCTACCGTTGCAATCTCTTGTATTGCTGTACGATTTATTACTGCCCGATTTCCATGAAATGTTAGTGGTACATTCCACGAAGGGAGAAGTGGAAAATCACATCTATTGGACTCCAGAATCAGAACAATCTGGACCAACAATGAATTGGTGGAGAACCATAGTCCTAGTTCTAAATTGTGCCTTTGCTATCTGGTTCTCTGTCCTATTCGTTCAATTCATCTTTCACTTCTGGCCCAACATTATACCAGCAGCTATACTTCCTGTTCTACCTTGGCTCAGTTATCACAATAAATACAAAGAATTCGAAGAATCACATCATAAGGGTGCGACTCCTAGACTCGACATGGGACATGATTTCATTACCCTATTCTTGAATCTGACAATTGGTGTAACTCTACTGGTTGTGATTCTGGAATTATCAACAGAACTCTATGACTATCTCTATTACTTCTGGTTCATTCTGGTGTTCATGACGCTAGCCACCAACCTGGAAACACTTGCCTCAACCTTCGCATACATTTTGTTCACTAGAAGAAATAAGGAATCAATAGAAACACCTGACAAAAACTCTTGAATTCACACTTCTTGGGTTTGATCCGTTCTCCACAATCTACGCAGAACCGAAATTTGCCCGATGTGCATTGCCTCATGCTCTATCAAATGAAATAGTATCCATTCTATACTCACCTTCTCTGAATCTACATCGATTATTGAATCAAGGTTCTCATCAGATAGGGTCTTCAAGAAGTCGAACACCTCCTCGCGAACTTCCTTTAGTCGCGAGAGATAGAATTCCACACTTTCTCCCGTTATCTGGTCTATATTCTCCCTGAGAGAGAATGCATACTTCCACTTCTCATACTCCATTTCTTTTCCAGCGATATCCTCTAAGATCCAGCTGTACTCGATAGCAGCAATGTGGATTAACAGAGTCCCAATGGATTCTACCGATTTTCGATCTGGGCTAAAGTCAAGTGTTTCTTTTGAGAGAGTTTCTACTCGCCTCACTAATCTTCCTCTGGTTCTTTCTAACATTGCGTAGAATAACGCTATACGAGGCGAGAGTTCATTATCTCTCTCAAGAGTCACAATTTGTTTGGTTTCTTCGGACATATCTCTCAATCAAATCATCGATTCTTTTGCTATCTATTTGATGGTATGTCTTAATGTACCTGCATTTACATCTTTGAAATCTTAATGTCACCTACGGTGACCAGTAATAGAACTGCTTGTAGTATTCATCCTCGAAGCCATATTTTCTGTAAAGTTTTTGCGCTGGGTGATTAGTAATGGTTGTATCAAGACATACACTGGTTGAACCACTATCTTTCAAAATCTCTAAAACCTTGACGAGCAAAAAACTAGCGAGTCCTTGACCCCTTGCCTTAGGCACAAGTCCAACTGGTCCAATATCAGGTTCACCATCATCCCCAATTCGAGTGATGATAAAGCCAATCACTTCTCCATCTCTCTCAAGAATCAGCGATGCATCGTCAATGTAGGGATTTGCCTTGTTAAAGAAATACTCTATGGTTACTTTCTGCTCAGGAGGGCTCTGTGACAAAAAGAGGCCCTCCTTGCTGTCTTTCAGAGTCTGAAAGGCTGGCCCCTCCAGTCTGTCATAAGGCACCTCTGAGAATTCTCTCAAAATGCATTCCTGAGGCTGTTTGATTTCTGGTAGTTCAATTGTGCTAAGATCAGAATTCATGTGTATCTCTTCTGCTGCAAACTGGAAACCACACTCTCTGTACAAATCAACAATACCCCTCGAGTGCTGTCTGTGAGAGTCTGATGGCAACTCAAGCTCAATCTCCAATCTGCTATGATCTCTCTCTACAGTATCAACCTTAGCAGCTTCAATCAAGGCATGAGCAAACTTTTTGGATCTCAAATCCACCACGGGATAGAACCCGCTGATGAAGGTCATAAGAGGAAATGCAACATAGTAATAGAGCCAACCTACAATACTGCCATTCTCATAGACTGTCAGTATTCTATACTCATCACTGGTTGATAGGCTTTCGATGCCTTTTGCTATCTCATCCACACCTCGACTAGACTCAAGAGGTGTGCCCTTTCTTGTTGAAATGGTAAGACGTGCAAGGTCCTTACACTCCTCAAAACTGAGTTCATCAATCTTTACACGAACCATCGGATATCACCATATACTCTGAGTGCCAGTTTCGCTAGCTTTCTCAGTCACTGGAGAAAGGCTTGATAGATGATAAATATTCATACACACATCTCTCATCCGGTACACTTGGTTCCCAAGTGTTGATATAAGTTGATTATGAACTAGGTAAATCCTCGAAGGATATTTGTACACCTTAACGATTCGGATGTTTTCGGATTACGATGACCGATGACAACCTTGTTTTTCGCAATGCGACTATAGATGATCTTAGCGAGCTAGTGAAACTTTGGTTGGAGTCTGCGCAGTTTCACCAGAGTCTCGAACCTAGGTTTCAATACACCTCAGATGCAACTGAAGCCACCGAATCATACATGTCCAAACAAATTAACTCAGAGAAAGCATGTTACCGGGTCGCACAGATAGATGATAGCATTGTTGGATACATCGAGGTCTTGGTGACAGAGAGACCACCCATTCATGTTCATAAAAGAATTGGTTACATTGGGTCACTCTACGTGACACCCGATTCTCGAAGAAAAGGTATTGGTACGAAGTTGTGGCTGTTGGCTTATGACTGGTTGATGAAGAAGGGAGTTCAAGTAATCAATCTCATGGTTGCCTCGAAGAATCCTGCAGCACTAGAATTCTGGAAAAATCTAAATTTCAGCGAGATAATGGTTCGCCTTGAGATGAATAGTAATTAAACAGAGCCAGCCTGTTTCTCCTTTTCTTTGTCCAGATCCTTGACACGCTTCTCAATACCACCTTCAGCTTTTTCAATTCGCTTCTGAATGTCCTTTATTCGTTTTTCTCGTGATGAGACCTCGTTCTTCATTCGCTTCTCGGACTGTTGATACACCTTAGTGGCGTCATTCCACTCTTGTTTTGCTAGCCGTAATTGTTCCTCCAAGCTCTCAAAATGAATCCTCTTGACCTCTGCTACATTCCAGTAGTCCTGAACTTCTGACTCAAGTCGTGAACGAACAGTGTCCAAATCAGAATTGAACTGTGCTAGCTCCGTGTGCAGATTCTTCAGGTCATTGACGATACCGATTATTTGTGGGTCTTGTCTGTAATCAGGGTCTGGCAATCCAGATAGAATTGAAGATATCTCAGGAATCGATGAAGCTGTGGGCTTTGGTGCTGGTCTTAGCGGAGGTGGTGTAAGGGTCGGAGCTTTTGCGGCAACTTTGGTCATAGGCGGTTGCGCAGTTGGTTTTGGTTCTGGAGCTGGTGTCTTCGCCGCTGGTGGTCCCACAGGAGCTGTTGGCTGTGGTTGTGCTGGACTAGGACTTGGTGGTCCTGTTGCTCCGGGTGGAGCAGACCCAGGTGGTGTAGCAGGAGCTGCTGTAGGTGGAGCTGACGCAGCAGGCGGTGGAGTGGCCGGCATCGCTGGAGTTGCATCACGTTGAGTTTCCAGCTCTCCCATAAGCTCTTGCACCTCACTCGCTCTGAGCATTCTTGTTTCAATGATGCCTTCTCCTTCCTCCTCAATACCGACCTTGTCCGCTTTAGCAAAAGCTTCCATCGCTTTCTCCATCTCAGACTTTGGTTTAGTAGTTCCCTCGGCAGCTCTCACGCGGTCTCGGGAGACCTGACTTGGTTTGACCCACTCATCATTGGTGGTCACTCTTGCTTCGCTTGTTGAAGATACAGGCGGTGGAGCTGCTTGAGGAGTAGGAGTTTCAGCTGGAGAGGAGATAGTCTGCGGCCTTGACTCTACAGACAATAGGTTTCCTCCACAGCGTATACAGTACTTTCTAGTGGGCTGATTTGCCCTACCACATTTGGGACAGGTTCTCATAATGGTCCAGCTCCATCAAGCGAATCAACTAACATTAGATACATCTATACTGTAAAGGTTTTCTGAGATACAAGTGCGCCACTCTCTATAACCAAGGTAAGCTAATATTCGATATTCGTTGACGTAATTCACCGGTGATATGACTTGATGAGTCATGCAATCGAAGCACTCCTTATAACTGACAAAGGTGGAAGTCCGAGATTCTACATGCAACTGGATCCCAAAGCTCTCAATATGGATCCGGTGATGGCTTCCAGTTTCTTTGCTGCCATTGACATGTTCTCTAAGGAGGTATTCGATGAGAAAGCTCCGGTTGTCCAGGTTGACTATGGTGCACGACTATTCACTTTGATTAATGGTGTAAACACAAACATGATAGCTGTTAGTGTTCAACGGCTTGGACAAGAGTCGATAGACATTCTTGATTCTCTTCTTGCTGAGTTTGAACTTGACTGGCTTGAAATTGTAGATCCTTTCCAGTTCAGTTTTGAAACATCTTTTGTTGATGTGTATTTGGAGGCATTCGGTGAGCGTGTTATGGAGAAGCTCTCACTCCGATTACTCGGTGAAACATGGGTTCCTTACTTCACAACAAAACCAGACGCGCTTGAATCTGTCTTCAGTATCCTCATGGATTACATTAATGGTTCTAGGAATGTGAAGGAGATAATCGAGGTCAGTGGTCTCTCACGTCGTGAGGTTGTCCTTGATCTCTCAAAGCTATGGGCACATCGAGTAATTCGATTTCGAAACATGTTCAATTTCAATGACTTCATGACCACTGGAACTCAGTTTGTGAGATATGCACAAGCAACATCCGCTGAAACACAGGATTTGCAGTCGCTTCATCCTGATATGGCTGGGGTGATCCCACATCTTGCAGGTATGATAGATGGACGTCGAACTGTCCGAGAAATCCTCGCAGTGCTTGGCACCCGCTATGATGAGAGCGAACTGCTTCGAGCATTAGACTATCTAATTGAAGTTGGAGTGATTGAAGCCCTAACTCCTGAAAAAAGGCGAATTCTCCTTGTAAAGGAGGCTCTTGAGCTCGCAATCAGAGTGGCTGAAGGGACTTACAACGTTGCAGAGGCAACCAATGCATTGCAGTTTGTTATGAAGACTAGTAAGACCCCTGAGGCCCTAAGTCAGATTCAACTCAAAGATGGTAAGTGGAAGGTTGACTTTGATTTCAAGATACTCGAAGGTCTGAACCATAAACGGCTCATGTTACTATTTGGGGAATGGATGAAGATTCTTGCCCAGTTCGTCAATGCATTGAATCCCGTCAAACTGAACCTGTACATCGGAAATCTGACCACTGTGATTTCGCAAAGAATAATCTGTCGATACTCAGCATTCGACCTAAGAGGGTTCGAGGAATTTGCTTATTGGCTGGAGATACTAAGTACCCCTACGAAACCTCACGTTGGACCGATTGAAACCAGTCACCTACGGATTGCATGGTCAAACGCTTTGGAGGAATTGGGGTATCTTTTAGTAACCCGCGGCCACATCATTTACAAGTCTGAGAGTATTACACAGATTCGGTCAACGTCTGGAACCCCACTCATAGACCTTCTTCCAACAGAGTGGGTTGGACGAGACCGAATAGAGACCTTTGAGCGAATAATGGTGGAATATGCAAATCTAGGTCCAGCAGCAAAGCTGACATTACTTGTCCTTGCGACTCAACGTGGTATCTTGATACCCAAAGAAATCATCATTTAGTTGTGCATTTCGTCTGAAGAACTGTTATCTAAGAAAATTGAAGAAACCTATGTGGTGACCGTGAATGAGCCCTTCCTATCTATTGAAAATTGTCACAGTTGGAGCTGCCTCAGTTGGGAAAACTAGTATTATCATAAGATACTCAACAGGCACGTTCCGTGAACATTACTCTCCAACACTTGGTGTGGGTTTTGCATACAAGAAGATGGAGGTCGATGAGGACTCCGTGAACCTACAGATTTGGGACCTAGGCTCGCAGGACTTCCTTGAGCGGACGCGTGCCAATTACTACCTGGGAGCTCAAGGTGTTGTCTTCATGTTTGATGTCACATCTTGGGAGTCACTAAATGAAGTCATTGATTGGAAGAAAGAAGTCGACAGAAATCTTGATGATTACAAAGCACTTCTGGTAGGAAATAAGACCGACCTTGCAATGGAGAGGGTAGTTTCCACTGAAGAGGGTCAGAAGATTGCGAAGCAAATGGGGGTAGACTACATAGAAACGTCAGTTCGTCTTGACATGAATGTGAATACTGCCTTTGAGATGATAGCAAGAAGTATCATTTCATCGTTCCACTAAAACCTGTACCCGTTCAACTGAGCTCTGTCAATTTCTTATGAAGCTTTGAATTATATTCTATAGAAGGTCCTATTGCGTTACCCATCTCTTCAAGGTCTGGTAGAATCCACCAGATTGTTTGATCTGAAAGTACTATATCGATGCAACTTTTCTACTTTGAAGCCTTCTCCCTTGCAATCTCCAACGGCGGCATGACTTCCTTTGGAATTGGGCAAACGTATTTTTTACCAGTCATTCTCTCTGCATGCTCATCCTTGATTTTCTTCAGTAAATCGGGCTTAGTGAAGAGGTCGACTGCCGTACCCGCTATAACCTTGGATGCGAAGATGAGCGACTTATGTCCGATACTCATTCCGCAACAAGCAACCCATTGCCAGTCATGTCCAGCACCTTCAAGAACTGCAGTAGCTGTTTGGAACTCCATGGTTGGGGCAATCCAACTGACATCTGCAGTGTCCGTTGATCCTGGCCACACTATTCCCTCATCCCATGGGTCATGTATCTTGCTGTCAATGTGAACATCGTCTTCCACCAATTTCTCCCATCCAGGACGTTTTGAAGCCCTTAGAAGCTCTATCTTCTTCTCCTTTGTCACCGATTTTGCAATTTCCTCTGCGAATTTCATCTCCTCATCCGTGTAAGTAGGTGCACCTATCTCTCTCATATTGGTAATGACAAGCTCACTAAGACACTTACTAGGGAGCTCATTAGAGAGGCCCTCTAGAAATTCTACCTTCAGTTCAGTCTGGGTCATTAACGCTGCCCCCTCAGCAATCTTCAGTACCCAGTCATAGATGTGGTTGACCTGTTCTCGTTCTGGAGCT
The DNA here is from genome assembly GCA_048882325.1 of Candidatus Thorarchaeota archaeon. Taxonomy (GTDB): domain Archaea; phylum Asgardarchaeota; class Thorarchaeia; order Thorarchaeales; family Thorarchaeaceae; genus SMTZ1-45. Next base: position 116,278 of record JBHLRS010000003.1, read on the forward strand.
CGAATATAATACCATGTGCGGGCATAATCAGGGACAACGTTAGGCTGCCTACCTCCCTCTTCAATCACGTAATGAACACGTGCCTCCTGTATCACATGCTCTCGCATGAAGTTTACACCTACATTCATGAGTTCAACCGCATCGAGTGCGCTTCTCCCAATATAAGGTGTAGCGGCTGAATGGGCTGTCTTGCCATAGAAATGAAACTTCGCTGAGTTCATGGCTAGCGAACTCCCTAGTCCCGCAACATTGAAGCGGCCCGGATGGTGACTTAGTACTGCATCAATACCCTCAAAGCATCCTGCCCTGACCATGAAGACTTTACCACTATAGGTTTCCTCGGCTGGGGTTCCAAGAAACTTGACCGTTCCTTTCATACCGTGTTTTTCCATTACCGTCTTCGTGGCTATCGCTCCAGTCACACCCGTCATTCCATGGATATTGTGTCCACATCCATGTCCAGGTGCCCCCTCCTCTACGGGTTCTCGATATGGTACTGGTTTCTGCGAGAGCCCCGGAAGGGCGTCATATTCTCCCATAAAACCGATTGTTGGGTCTCCTTTTCCATAGGTTGCTACAAATGCGGTTGGCATGTCTGCAACACCCATCTCAACCGAAAAGTCATGTTCCTCCAGAATCTTAGCAAGAAACTTCGAGGACTTGTCTTCCACAAGACCAAGCTCTGCAAATTCCCAAACTTTGTTGCTCGCTTCGATTATCATCTGTTCATTGTCTGTTATCCAATCCCATGCATCTTGCTTCATTTGGTTGACCCAATCCACAACCAACTCACTCACTCTTAAATCTGGCCTGATGTGAGTAGTTTCATAATTCTTGCTACAAACTTGCTATTGATATTGACTTTCACAGATGATTTGCAGAGTGACTGAGATGCAAGAAAAAGAGGAGAACGTGGTTTACAAATTTATAGAACCAGTCTTGGTAGCACAAATCAGAATACATGGTTACTCAAGTGATTTACCAGTAGCATTTTCTAAACTACAAGAACTTGTTAGAAACCTTGTCATTGGCAGTCCTATTGTGGTTCATCATTGGGGAGTCAACGATGAACACGGTCATGATATGGATGTATGTGTTCCGATAAAGAAGCAAGTAGAAGAGAGAGGTGTTATGATTACAACTCTTCCTGCAAAAGATGCGATGACAATGATACACAAGGGACCATATTCAGACATTGGACCATCGTACTCGAAGATCTCAAGTCACACCTACGAACGAGGACATCCCATAGCGGAATCATCTCGAGAAATATATCATCACTTAGATGTCAACCACCCGGAAGACACTATCATCGAGATTCAGACGATTCTACATGATTGGACACAGAGGTATTCAGCAAAGCTGGAATCTGTTCTGGGCAAGACAATAAAAGAAGAAGTCCTTGCCCCTTTGAATGGTCTTGATGTTGACTCATCTGCTGATATTCGACAGAAAGCCCTCTGCAGATCACTTGATTTCTTGGAAAATCTAACAGATGATGATCAACAGTATGAAATTCTGTCGCATTGCGCACATGTTTTCCCTGTGGAACTCATTCCTCCGATGAGAGCACTGTTAAAGTCAACTGAAGTGTAGATAAGGTGATTGAAGCAATGCTGGCAAAAGGAGGATACTATCCAAAGATCATTAATCGAGAAGGCTCAATTATTTTTACAGAAAAGAGTCCTGCTAACCCAACAGCCTTCAAGGATGCCCAAACAGATGCTCATCGAAAAAAGGCTTACTGTTTTTGTCCACTAATCAGGGACTACCTTGATGAGGTTCCCCAGATTTTCTGTATTTGTTCAGCAGGATGGCCGAAACAACTTTGGGAGGGTATTTTTGAAAAGCCACTCAAGATAGAGATAGTACAGTCTCTGACAAAAGGGGATGACACGTGCGAATTCGCTATTCATATCCCTCCAGAAATCTCATGAAACAGGCAGTAGAATACGATATGCCGTTCCTCTGTCTTCTTTGATGAGTTCTATTGATCCTCCATATCCTTCAACGACTTTCTTGCTCAGATACAGACCAAAACCTCCGCCAGTTGTTGAAGTTCCTTTCTCAAATAGGTCTGGTAGTATTTCTTCAGGAATGCCAGGGCCATCGTCTCTGATGATGGTCTGTACATCTGATCCCTCTTGGGACACTTCTATAGTCACTGAAACATCACCCTCAGAATACTCTGCTGAGTTGCGCAGAAGATTGTCAAAAACTATGGCAATCAAACGAGCACTTTCGAGTTCAACGTTTGGTAATGCTGATTGAAGAGTGACACTGAGATTGGGGTGTGCTTTCTCAGCTTGAACTTTCACTTTTTCCAGTATTTTTATGAGGTCTCTTTCCTCCGCCGCTCCAGGTCGACCAAATACATCAAGAAGATGCACCATCCTCTCAGAAGCCGCCTCTACAGTCTGAATGTATTCCTTGACTGTATTATCCGCATCCATCAACATCAACGCCGCCTCTGCATGATTCATAATGACCTGCAGATCGTTTCTGATATCATGCTGCAGAAAAGAGGCATAGAGCTCAAGGTCTCTATGAGATTGAGCCGCTTTTCGATCAGCCATTATACGTTGTGTGATATCTTCTTTCACAGCGACATAGTGTGTTATAACGCCCTCTGAACTGAAGATTGGCGAGATCCATGCATCCTCCCAGTATAGATCCCCATTCTTCTTTTTATTGACAAAAAGCCCCCTCCAAGGACGACCCTCCGTCAGAGTTCTCCAGAGGTCTTCATGTGTTTCTACCGGAGTCAATTCTGATTTGAGAATTCTCGGATTTTTCCCTACTGCCTCTGCCATGGAGTACCCAGTAAGTGATGAGAACTTTGGATTGACATACTCTATTGTTCCTTCGGAATCTGTGATGACTACAGAAGTTGGACTTTGTTCAACAGCTCTAGAGAGTTTACGAAGATCCTCCTCCGCTTCTCTCTCTTTTGTTACATCTATCACTACTGCAATGGCGCCAATGATCTTATCAAACTCATCCTTTCTCGGTACTGCAGAAACTCGCACAACAATTGTCTTACCGTCCTTTCGTTTCATTAAGAGTTCGTATGCTGAGGAAACACCTGCCAGTCTGTCTGATGTTTCCCTACGCAAAGTGTCTAATTCCTTCTCAGAAACAAGATCAAAAACATTCATCCCTCTTAGTTCGTTGAGTTCATATCCTAGTATCTTTGCAAAGGCATCATTCACAAAAACAAGGTTCTCATCAAGATCTGTGATTCCAACCCCCTCTGGAAGAAGAGCCAAGAGGTCCCTATAACTCCTCTTGGTCATTCTCAGGATATCTGGGCTAGCATCGGTCTTTCGTGACGACATTTTTGGCTCCACCAAGGGTCCGCGGAATTTTCGGTTGTACCAGATGTATCGTAAATAGACTTTCCGATTTGACTGAGGACCAGCAATACACAGGACTAAGCAGAATTTTCTTTCATCCTACCTTGACAGCAAGCTCATATAGTACCAGTTTCAAAGAGGTTAACGAACGGAGTGTTCCCCAAATGACCTCCTTAGAATCTACACGAAATATGGCCATCTTCTGGGATGTAGAGAATGTTGCTGATGAATCAGCTACACACAAAGCTATGACAGAGAAGATACGCCAAGCTGGCAAGGTAACACGTGCATTTGCCTTTGCGGATTGGGATTCTCGTCGTCAGATGGCTGAGGAGCTCTACTCTCTCGGTTATGATTTGATTCACGTTCCTGACACTAAAGACAACGCTAGTGACTATAAGATGGCTGCATACATTCTGGACCATCTTATGCACTATCCCGAAACCAAGCTCTACGTCCTGATTACAGGCGATGGAGATTTCAAACTCATCGCAGGTGCACTCAAGGAACGTGGTGTGGAACTATGGTTAATTAGTAATCCTATAATCACTGCATCAGAATTGCCAGACATCGCAACGGTATACAGTGACATATTCTCCTTCAGACCTGCCTTGGATTGTGTTCGTCCTGAAGACTGTGATGAGTCAGTCCAGAGTATTGTCCAATTGAGGCATCTTGCTGCAGTACAGCTTCAAGAAGTGATTCGAGTAATTACTAAATCAGGCAGCAAGCCAGGAGTAGGGCATGCCAAGCATGTGATGCAGTCTCTCAATCCAGACTTTGATGAGGCCTCAATAGGATTTGGCCACTGGAATGATTTCCTGGATTGGTCAGAAGCTCAGAATTACATCATTAGAGAAGGTGAGATGCCCGGTACCATTCTTACACTCCCAGATAAGATTGCTCCTGAAACAGTCAAGATGACACAAGAGGTTAATGATGCGTTTGCGTTCGTGGCTAAGATTGCTGAAGAAGGGCTCAACGATGGGCCACCTTACAATCTCATAGAACTTGGTAACAGGCTAAGTGAACGTGGACTGGAATTCGATAAAGTTGGTTATAGAAGGTTCTCAGACTTTGTTCTTGCTGCTGAAAAACGCGGTTTGATTCGGATTGTTTCACCAGAGAAGGAAGGAGACCCTCCGATTGTACTTCCAGTCTATGATGTAGACCAAATGCAAGATTGGTTCGAGAGGAACGTTGAACGCATATTTGGTCCATCAGTCAATGTTCCCAAAACTTCGTTTCTAAAGAAGATCAGTCTGATGCTTCTTGAAACCCAGACAACTCTTAGCGAGCTTGAGAACTGTCTGACAATACCCGAAGTTAAGGAAACTTACAATGAGATACTGACCGCAAGTGAGATTCCCTTCCTTCCACCGTTCCAACAATCATTAGCGCATATTTTGATAGGCAAAGGACTCGCGTGCTCGAACATTGTTGAAAAGGTCAATGAGGAACTCAGTCCCCTTGGGATTAAACTCCAATGTCCCGAATAACAGAAGGGTTATGTATAGCTCCGCATACATAAAATGAGGACGTGATTACTATGAATCCATATGAGAAACTTGCACAAGTTCTTGACACCATCCCAAATGGGTACCCACCAGCTGATGATGGTTCACATCTAAAAGTGCTTGAATGGATATTCACACCTGAGGAGGCTGCACTTGCTGGTCAGTTGAAACTTAGTGGTGAATCTTTAGATGAGATAAGCACACGATTGAATAGGCCAAAGGATGAATTAGAGAAACTCCTTGACGTAATGATTGAGAAGGGTCAGATCAACTCCTGGATGTCCAAGAGTGCAGGTGCTAGGAAATATGGATTGATGCCTTTTGCTGTTGGTATATATGAGGAACAGCTGAATCGGATGGATGCCGAGTTTGCTCAAATTCTAGAACAATACTTCCAAAATGAAACTGGATTCAAGAGGGTTGTAGCAACAGAACCTGTCATATTTCAGGTAGTACCAGTCAATCAAGCAGTAACCACAGAGCTTGAGATTCACAATTTTCAGCAGGCTGAGCAACTAATCGAGTCTGCTGCCTCCTGGGGTGTAAGAGATTGCATATGCAGAAAACAGAAGTCCCTCATTGACGAGCGTTGTGACTATCCTCTATCAGTCTGTCTGGCTTTTGCTCCAAATAGAGAAAATGCGTTCGATGATGATGAGCTCACAAAATCGATAACGAAAGAGGAATCTCTCAGACTTCTCAAAGAGGCAGAAGACGCTGGACTTGTTCATTGTACCTACAATGTCCAATCTGGTCAAACATTCATCTGTAACTGTTGTACCTGTTGTTGTGGTGTATTGAGAGGAGTCGACAAAGTAGCTGAACCCCGTCAATACATCAAGACCGATTTCGTGATGACAGTCAATGCTGACCTGTGCACTGGATGCGAAACCTGTATTGATCGATGCCAGTTTGGAGCACTCAGTATTCCGGAAGACATAGCTGTCGTTAATCCAAAACGTTGTATTGGATGCGGAGTCTGTGCTGTTGTGTGTCCAGAGGGTGCTCTGAAGATTAAACGTGTTGAAACTCCAGAGAAACCAGAACAACCAACCAACCAGTTAGATTGGATGACGCAACGCGCCATGTCACGGGGTGTTGACCCATCAGACATAATGTGAATGACTAGTCTTAAGAAGAACCGACTAGAACATCATTGTGAAGCTGCATATGACCACTGATACCGATCCAAAGAAACAGAATGAGTCAAGAAAGGGACGAACAAAACGATATATTCCCAATCTGGCAGAGTTCTATTTCAAACCATCATTTGACTGGACTAGAAAGGATGCTGAACGCCTTTATAATCGAACTAAATCGCCCTCATCAAATCTGAAGTTGGATAGTATCAGATTCGAAGACTGCGTCACGGGGATGAAGAATCTCCCTGATGAATCAGTGGACCTGATTGTTGCTGATCCACCTTTTGGCATTGAATTTGATGGTAAGAGTAGCGTATACAATCGCGATGAGCGTTTGGTGGTTGAAGGATACGAGGAAACAAGTGAGTCCTATCATGCTTTCACGATTCGCTGGTTGGCTGAACTACCAAGAATAATGAAATCCGAGTCATCAGCATATGTCTTCAGTGGTTGGACAAACCTTGATGCCATTCTTCAAGGAGCTCGAGAAGCTGGCTTAGTGACGCTAAACCACTTGATATGGCATTATCCATTTGGCGTCTATACAAAGAAACGATTCGTCACAAGTCATTATCACATCGTACTCCTTGTCAAAAATCCTAGAACGTATTTCTTCAACAAGATAGAGAACTATCCTGAGGATGTCTGGTCGGTCAAACGTCAGTATCGTACAGGTCAGGCAAAGAATGCGACGAAGCTTCCCCTTGAAGTGGTCGCAAGATGTATCGACTTCTCTTCAAAACCTGGTGATATTGTGCTTGATCCCTTCATGGGGAATGGGACAACTGCTGTGGCTGCAAAACTGAACTATCGACACTTCATTGGTTTTGAGATAAACGAAAAGCTTCAATCACTGTTAGAGGATGAGATTGCTGCTGCAAAACCAGGCTCATCTTATGTTCCATACAGTGACCGATTGCCAACGATAGAGGAGCTTGCAGAGTTATATCCAAAAGCCTATCGTGAATACATCCGGAGGGAGAAGGAACCCTCGTCCAAGAAAAGAGACTGATGCTCATGGATGCAGAGGAGCTATATCAACGACATGGGTCTGAACGTGACCAATTAGCTGATGCAACAAGTGTCAGTGACCTCTATACCAGACAATATGGTTCTGAGCTAGCACGATGGGAATCTCATCTAATGAAACAATTCCAGGAAAGAGAAACAAACCGCTTATTCAGGTATCGTGGGTTTGTTCATCATACGCGTGATTCTTCTCTAATCCTTTTGACTCCAAGCCCGTGGTTAATGGAGGGAGAGTTCATCTTCATTGACAGAGACCACGAGTTACCCCCAGATGGGGCGTACATAGATGTCATAGGTTCTCGAATTGCCGCTCCTCGAGTACTTCAAGAATCAAGAACAACAATTCGCGCTATTGCTTCTGAAAAATGGGATGCACACCCCATTGATTTTCTAAAAGAATTGCAACCCCCCATGAGTCTCAAAGAGCTATCAAACATTCTCTTTGAATATGTAGGAATGGCTGAAGCGAGCAAAAGAGTTTTCGCACGACTTTTTGTTTCTAGTCCACCGTATCTAGATAGTATTGGGGGATTGACAACAGGAATTCAAGCAATAGCAAGGAAAGCTCAGGTTCGTCGGCTACTTTCATTCATAAGAAACGTCATTCCTCCTGCAATGAAGGGTAGACCACCTACCCTGAGGAATGTTCAAGGAATCAAGGTCCGAGTCCCCCGTATATGGAGATTTGACATTGGATCGTATTCAATCAATAGGATGCAACAACTCTGTGTGCAACGTCAAGACCAAGCAGGATTTAGAGAGGTTTCTCTTGGTACACTGACTAGTTCGGAAACTGCCTTCCTTCCTGATGTTCCTCTTGCGCTTGCGTCTGAAGACTTCTGGGTTGAACCGGGAAACCCCAAGCAACTCCGACTACCAATACTGAAGTCTGCAATAACCTATCAGATGCTCACACCTGAGATTGGGAAAAGGAGTATCGATTCTGGCACTGAACATATATTATCTAGATTAGAAAACCTGCGAGAAAGTTTTGGGTTAGACGAGAAATCTCTTGCACGGGGGAATATACTTGATGCTGACGCTCTTGGAAGACCACTCAGCACCCTTCGTTTAGCTCGCTCAACAGCTCGAGCGTATTGGAAAGACAAGGTGACTGCAAAGGACTTGAAGTATGAATGGAACCACGTTCTTGAACCAGCACTCAAGGAATTCATGGAACTTGCTGAGTTGGACCATGATGCTGAGAAGGCATGGGGACCGGATAGTAGAATTGACAAGTTCAACACTAAGGTATTGAGAGCGGTCAAGAAACTAGATACTGGAAAACAAGGGTCTCTTGGACCTACTTTGAGTGATATTGCAGAAGAAGCAGGTGTTGAGCGTCATGTAGCTGCAGAGACCCTTGCACGGATGAAGGACAGTGGAATCCTCTACGAACCACGCCCGGGTCACTACAGGTTAGTATAATTGATTTATGAGAATGATTTGAAGAACTCCTGGGGTTCTTGTCCCTCTTCTATTATCTCAATCTCTTGTACCCCAACTCGTTCAGCATCATATCTTCTTGCGAGAATAGTGCCGTCAAATTTCTCACGGGCTGTGGCGTCTTTACCCCGCCAGACCCAAATATCATCGAAGGTGTCCAAAAGAAATACATCATCGCTCTTTAGAGAGTCTCTGCTGAGGTCAACTTCTGCAAAGAAGGTTTCGTCACCCTCACGATGAACTCGCCAGAGTTTGTGTTCGTGTGTTTCCATCTGGACTTTCTTCAAGATTCCCTCAGTATCTTCATCTGTGAGACGGAAGTCATCGAATAGTGCCTTGAAGTCTTCCGGTTCATTTCCTCCCTCAATCCTGTCGATGTCTGCTTTTCCCTCACGGTCAGTATCTCTCATTACTGCTGACGCAGCCGTAAGGAATTTTTCATCCACAGTTGAGCTAGGTCCAATCCACAGATAGATCTTCATCCCAGCATCGACAAGATAGCAATCACCTCGTCCGAATGCACCGGGATCTTTCATCTTCACAAGTCGTCCTTTCTGTATATGGTATACAATTGATTGCGGCATGTTTTCGCCTCTCCTATCAGCCATAATTTAGCATTCATGTATAAATTAAAGTCCGATATAGTGAAGGAATGGTTTCGAGTCCCAAATTATTCAGATAACCAAGCTCAGAGTTACATTGTACCAGTATGACCATGGTTGGCTGGGACGATAAAAGTAGAACCAAACAATCATCGGGATTCCAGTGGTCACATCAATGATTGCCTGCCACTTATGAACATCGTACGAGTCATTCGAGCTATATCCAAAGAAGAAGGAAGTTCTCAGATGCACGGAGAGATATGTTTCATGCTCAATGTGGGACAATCTAATCTGGTTTGGAAACAGATTGTCCAAGTGGGACCATCCTCCTATTGGAAGCAGACACCTCGAAATATGAGAGTTGATGCCATATCTGAACTCTAAAGGAATAGTTGTTCCATTCGCAAATTGAGAGGACGTCTTCTCATAATCTACAATATTGTCAATGAACGAATCCGAGTAGAATACAATGGAAACATTGGGAAGTGACATCACCTCAACATGGATTCGTGTATTGTTCATCTCCACAAATGGTGGAGGAAGATCGGTAGTCCCGGTGGTTGTTATCCCCGTCACGCTAACGTCATACATGAATTGGTCCCCCTCTTCAATAGACCAAGAGAATGTCATCGACTCCCGAATGTATTCTGTAAGAAATCCAACTGAAACTGTAATCATGAAAGTGAGAAGGACTGCTGCAACGATTCTTTGCCGATGATCCATTTTCCGACACCACTTGCAACTATACTTTTGTAACAAGTCGTGCCTTTTGGTCGTTACGATTACAGAATGGAAAACTATCTATCCTCAAAGAGGTATGAACATCAGGTTTGGTGAGTAGATGCCAGAATTACCAGAACTGCAGATAATTGCTGAAAGACTGACAAGTCTTCTATCAGGTATGACAATAAAGAAGGCAACTGTTCACAACCATATTGTTGTTCATGGTCGACCCGTCGATGAATTTGTTTCAAAATCTATTGGAGAAACCTTCGAGTCCGTGAATGCAGATGGTAAGTTCCTGATCTTCTCACTAACAGATTTTGATATTGTACTAAATCTCATGTTGACCGGTCGGTTGCGAGTGATACCCCGTTACAAAAAACCCTCAAGCTATGATATGGTGTCTTTTCAGATCAAGGACATGACACTATGGTATTCGGATGCAAAGAAAATGGGTCGGATTTACCTCGTTGAGAAGGGTGACTATTCATCTGTAGCTGATTTTGAGAAACGAGGTCCCTCTGCACTGGACCCTGCTCTTACACTTGATATTTTCAAACAACGGTTGAAGCGTCATAACGGTCAGATCAAGAACGTGCTTCGGAATCAACGCTTTGTAAAGGGAATTGGAAACGCCTATGTTGATGAGATTCTGTTGTACGCTGGAATACTCCCATTTCGCAGACGATCTACTCTTTCTGATAGAGAAACTAAGAATCTCTATCTTGCGATGCAAAAGGTTCTCAAACGAATTCTGGATATCATGTCTGAACGGTCACTTGATGAGATATCTATTGAAAAGAGGGACTTCTTGATGGTTCATAATAGGGGTGGAGAGATATGTCCTCTCTGTGGAGGTAGAGTTTCTGAGATTACTGCAAAACGGTTTAAGACCAACTATTGCCAGACATGCCAGAAGTAATATGAGTGACCAAAGCTCTACGTTCCTGCACCCTTTGAGAGTGAACTGACATGGACAAATGGGAAGAACAGTTCCTTCGTGAGATTGTTGAGCTGGACACCAACAGCGACGAGAAGAAGAACTATGCAGTCTGTGCCGAAATCATCAAGAAGTATTGTCAAGAGGCCGGACTTGAGGTTGAGGTCTTTGACTCGATGAATGATGGAATACCTCAACCAAATGTCGTTGCAACAATGGATGTTGGAGCAAAAACGACAGTCTTACTTTGTACACATTATGATGTGGTACCTGCAGGGGAAACCGATGAATGGAAGAAACCTCCTTTCGAGTTGACTATTGAGAAGGGGAAAGCATACGGTCGTGGCGTGAGTGACAACAAGGGTAATATTGTTGCCACTGTCAGCTCCGCAAAGGAACTCATCAAGAAGAACTCGTCGAAGGTCAACTGGAAGATACTCATCAGTCCAAATGAAGAAATAGGTGGAGTATGGGGTATCGACTATCTCATGAATGGACCTCCCAAAATACGGGGTGACTTCGGTATTGTTGTAGACTCCGGTCCTGAGTATGTCAGCACTGGTGCGAGTGGTGTCATCTCTGGTACAATAACCGTGCGAGGAGTTCAGGGTCATGCTGGTTATCCCTTCAAGTTTGCCAATGCCATACATCTCTCGATTCCGCTGATGCAGGTCATGCTTGACTATGTTGATATCCGACGAAAAGTGACATCTAAACTTCCAGCCCCACCAAGCAGTCCTCATCAGACACTCTGGGGTAGATTCTCAATGACGGTCTACAATGCAGGGAGTAAAACAAATACTATCCCTGGAAAGGCTGAAATCTCCTTCGATTGTAGGACTATTCCTGAAGAGAAAATTGATGAAGTCGTCAAAGACATCGAGGATTTCTTTGAAAAAGCGAAGGACGAAACCTTTGTAGACGCTTCCCTCGAGTTCAAGACAAAACACGCTGGATGGGGCTCTGACCCAGAAAATAAGTATGTTCAGTTTTTCCATGAATCCGTTAAAGCGATGGTGGACCCAGACCTTCCAATCTCTGCTGATCTTGGAGGAAATGATGGACACTACTTCACTTCTCATGACATACCGACAGTGTGTTATGGAACATTAAGAGATGACAATAACTACCATGGACTTGATGAGTTCATGCATCTAGAGGACTTTGAGAGGGTCAAAAAGGTCCTCATACATTTTGCGGAGACATGCGAATAATGGCTGATATACATGATATGAAAATAGGGGCCCCAGGTCCCTTTCTACCCCCCTGGGACAACGCTCTGAGGAATGCAAAGACCATTGATTCCCTAGGCTATGATAGCATGGCATTTCCAGACCACTTTGCTGGATTTATTCCAGAGGGCATCTGGACACCTGACATCACTCCTTTGGCGACATTTCAACAATCACCTCACACATACTATGAAATGTCTGCGATCATGAGTGCGTGTGCTGCAGTGACTGAGAATGTACAATTAATATCATCAGTAACCGAGCCGCTCAGGCGTCATCCAATCCTTTTGGCACAGACCTTTCTCACACTGGACCACATAAGTAGAGGCCGAACGGTATTAGGTATTGGAGCTGGAGAGATAGAGAATATAGAGCCATATGGACTGAACTACTCTGGGCAAGTTGGTAAACTACGAGAGGCTCTTGAGATTATCAGAATGGTTTGGAACACACATGAGCCATTTGATTACGATGGCCGTTACTGGAAACTCAAAGATGCAGTAATGTCACTTAGACCTGCAGAGGAGGGGAAACCTCCACCAATCTGGATAGCTGCCATGGGTCCTAAAATGCTCGAATTGACTGCTGAATATGGTGATGGATGGATTCCTACCAGTCTGACTCCTACTAGCTACGGCGAGCGTCTGAAGGTAATCAATAATCATAGAAAGAAACTTGACAAAACAAATCCCTTCACCACCGCAATTTGGAATTGGTGCATCTTGGATGAAGACCTGTCAGAATGTGAGAAGATGATGAATACTCCACTTGCCAAAGCCTTCACACTACTCTATCCGGGAGTTGAGTGGAAACGTCTTGGATATGATCATCCATTTGGAGAAAACTTCCATTCTTTGACTGATTATGTACCTATGAGATTCGATAGAGAAACAACGTTAGCAGCAATGGAAAAAGTTCCCATAGAAGTCGTTCAAGAGTTCTACATGAATGGAGATACTGAATCGATGATTAAACAGCTCGAGGAATTTGCGAAGCAGGGACTTGAGCATTGCATCATGTGGAATGCATCAGGCATGTTTAATCTGGAGAAGGTGAAATCCTCCTATAAGATAATGAAAGAGGTCATTGCCTATGTCAAAGGATAGGCTTGTCCTTGTAACGCAAAACAAACACAAACTCAAGGAACTAGCACCTCTCTTCCAGAAGTACAATATAGAATTTGATACAACACCTCTTGAGAAACACGAAATCCGTTCTGAGAACATTGAAGAGATTGCTCGAGTGGCTGCTAAAGTTGCTTTTGAAACACTCCAAAGACCTGTTGTTGTAGATGATACAGGATTCTTTGTTGACTCACTAAACGGATTTCCCGGTTCATACGCTGCAATTGTTCTGAAGGCTATTGGATTCAAGGGGATTCTTCAGCTTATGACAGGAGAGGAGGACCGCAAATCTAGATTCAAGACCGCAGTTGGGTACTGTGATGGAGAACATCTGATATCATTTGTAGGAACCATGTCTGGAACAGTTTCACAAGAACCAACGGGCAAGGGTGGATTTGGTTATGATCCCATCTTTGTGCCTGATGGATTTTCTAAAACATATGCAGAACTCACGCTTGACGAAAAGGTGAGTATTTCACATCGGACCAAAGCGTTTGAGAAATTCCTACAGTGGTATACTTCGACTCTTGACAAGCCTTAAGACGGAAGAACCTGACCTCTGGACTGGATTAACATGTCAGTGAGTGAGGTAACACTAAAGGCACTGAAACAGCTCGGTCTCACTGAGTACGAAACTCAGGCATATCTAGCACTTGTTGCTGGGGGCCAAATGGGTGCATCAGATGTGTCCACTCAGTCCAAGGTTCCTTACTCAAGAATCTATGATGTTCTTGGTCGACTGGAAGAGAAACAATTCATCCAGGTAAAGAAGGGACGACCTACAACATACATTGCAAAGGCGCCAACAGAGGTAATGCGTTTAATCCGTCTTGACTGGGAGGAGCGTCTCAAGGAATCTAGTCGTGTAGTCGTCGAGGAACTCCAGCCATTGTTTGAGAAGGAAACTAAGGCCACCACGAGGGATGTCTGGGTAGTTCATGGTCGGGCGTCGATTCTAGCAAAAGCTATGGAGATGTTGGAGTCGGCCAAAGAAGAGGTCCTTCTATCTCTTCCATCCTTTGACCTCTCTGCAGAAGATGTCGACACGGTCGTGGAACGTGTTTTGCTTGTCAAGGCAAAGGTTCGAATTCTGACATCCTCTGTCACAGATTCGTTGAAGGAAGTAATTCCAGAGAAGTTTGAGATTCGAACAAGGGATCGTGTCTTTGGTGTTGGTCTAGTAGTTGATCAGAGGGACACTCTAATTGTGTTGGCTGGTGATGAAGAGAGTGATGAGTTTCTGGGGATTTATTCTTCTCACGCCATCTTTGCAGCAATGAGCAGTAGTTACTTTGAGTCTCTCTGGATGGACAGCACACCTCTTTGACGGCCTTTTATGCAATCCATAGGACCTTCTTGCAGAGGTATTACTCGCCTTTAGAACAGAGTCTGTGAGGGTTTATTGTGACTCAGCCAAAAACCGAAGGTCATAAGCAGGATGAAGCAGTAATGACTGAGGACCAAAGTCCACTCTTTGAAACCAAACTCTCACCTAGTGCAATGGCAATCATCCGGTTTGTCAAGACATACGAAGAAGGAGGTCAGCTTCAGGTATTTCAAACGGATGCAGAGTTTGAGATGTTACGCACAATGGTCGAATCTTACAGAGGGAGTTTGTATGCTCTTTTGACACGCCGATTGGAAGAAGTTGTGAACTTAGGTGGCGTTTCAATCATCTCTCAGAGGGACATCATGAGCCTCATTGTAAATCTCTGGGAAGAGAACATATCTCGTCTATCAAGAACCGAACTACCTTTTCTTGAGGCAGCAATTAAAAATCCCGGAGCAACCTTGAACGTTCTTTCCACCAAAGCGGGTTTGAGCTATGCGCAGACTCGTAGGGCACAAAAACGACTCAACGACTCTGGAGTTTTGAAAACTACAGGGATGCTCAACACGCATAAACTAGGGCTTGAACGAGTGCTCATAATCTTCGAGTCCCCTTCTCTTGTTCTATCTGGTCCCTATGTGCAAAGGGTCCTCATGGTTGATGGATACTCTCCTTTGGTATTTGTTGTTGCTACAATTCCCTACGAGAAGAGAGATGAACTCGTAGAAACAGTACGTTCATTTCGAGGTAGCACTGGTGGTGCATCCATTTGGTCCTTGTCAGATGGTAGACCTTTCTTCAGTGGTCGATATTTCAACCCACAATACGGATGGAATCTTGACCTACTACATTTCCGTTTGATGCTCCGAAAGGGAGGCGATCCACTTCTACTTGCAGATGTTGCAACACCGTCTCCTCAGAAATCCAATCGATTCACCTATGCTGATGTCAAGATAATCGATGCTCTTGTTGATGGATATGATCGGACAGGGAATGATATTGTGACCTCTACAAAGTTGTCCCCTTCCACAGCATTCCGCAAACGGTCACAGTTAATCAAGAATAGAGTGGTTTTACCAAGAGCTCGTGTGAACATTCCTCGTTTGAGTGATAGAGTGGTCTGTCTTCTCAGTCCAGAATGCTCTGGTGATATAATTACAGCATGGAATCATCTCCCGATTACCTATCAAAGCCGGATTCAGAATATTGAGGATCCCGGAGAGAAGAAAGTGTTACTGGTTTCTGCCTTACCTGCTGGCTCAGGGCGCGATCTTATCGAGGTACTTGATGATGAAACATCAAAGATTCATGACTACAGTGCACATGTTGTAGCTGCTGGGACCGGCCAATCGACAAAGGTAGCTAATATGTACGATCGACGGAATGACAGTTGGAAATGGGATGTGTCCAAGTATTTCGATGCTCTGACTTATAGTGTTGTTAGACGAGAGGCTTCTCCAACAGAAATTCCCCTTGATTTAGCTTGAGGTCGTTGATGACACAACCCTAATCTTGTAAAATGTCAGTCGTTTTGATGAGTATTTCATGATTGAAATTGTCTTTCTTGGCTCTGGTGGATCAATCCCGACTGCAAGGAGAAACCATCCTGCAATAGCCATTCGATATGAGGGATGGATTCTGCTATTCGATGCTGGAGAAGATGTTCAACGACAATATGAGAAAGCTCAACTTGGACTCAACAAGAATATGGCAATCTTTGTGTCTCATGTCCATGCTGACCATGTCCTAGGCTTGCCTGGTCTTCTATTGAGGTTCTCTTTGCTTGGAAGGATAAGACCCCTGAACATCTATGGTCCTAAGGAGCTAATAGAATACGTAAAAGTGAGTCAATCGACAATCAATCTGGGAACGACCTTTGAAACTGTAGTTCATGCTAT
This sequence comes from Candidatus Thorarchaeota archaeon, assembly GCA_048882325.1. Classification (GTDB taxonomy): domain Archaea; phylum Asgardarchaeota; class Thorarchaeia; order Thorarchaeales; family Thorarchaeaceae; genus SMTZ1-45. The sequence goes on from JBHLRS010000003.1 coordinate 132,617, forward strand.
TGGTTCTGGAGAGGTTTTCAATCAACGAGACCTCTCTGTCCGCGCTTTCGAGGTGGACCATCGTGGCTTCGCACTGGGATATGAAGTCAAATGGACTCGGTCTACGGGGAGATTCCTGCCATCAAAAGCAAGAGATCTTGGAATTCCAGAAGGTCCTCTTTGGAAATCTCTAGCATCAGGTGAAACAATAGAACTCGAAGATGGAACCAAAGTTTCCCCTGAATCAGTGACCGAACCTAACTCTCAACAAGCACTGAAAGTGGTCTACTCAGGTGACACAAGGCCCTGTCCTGAGCTTCGAAAGGCAGCAACTGATGCTGACATCCTAATTTGTGAGGCAATGTATACTTCTGAACATGCAACTCTTGCACAGGAGAGAGGACACTCGACAGCCGCTGCAGTTGCTGAATTGGCTAGAGAGTCTGGAGTCAAACTCCTAGTACTTACACACTACAGCCCTCGTTATTTTGATGGCGAGGAGGTAATTGGAGAAGCAATTCCACTATTTTCCAACTCAGTTTTGGCTCGGGATCATATGAGGATAGTACTGTCGAAAGATGGATCCGCGGTTGTATTGGACCCACCACAACACTAACTTCTCAATCCCAATCTTATTGACTTCAGTGGATGTTTCGTGAGCATTCGTTTCATCACTTTTGACTTCACGTCTGAAAAAGTCGTTACTCGCGAAACGATGTTCGTCATGTATTCTTTCATCAATGCGTCCTCTGCAGCTACGTGGAAAAGAATGTCCGTGTGTCTGCGAGATCTATTGAGGATTCCAGCTATCCATCTTGTATCAGAAAGCTCACGCCCAATGGTCTTTTTCAACCTCTTCTCGTACTCTATGATATGAAGGGGCGTCTGCTTCTTCACAGTTTCAATAGCAACCTCTGCAGCCAATCTTCCAGATTCTATCGCATAGGATATTCCCTCTCCAGTTAGGGGAGAAACCAATCCAGCCGCGTCGCCGATCAACAAACTCCTTCTTCCAGTGAAACGAGTCACTCTACCCCCCAAAGGAATTCTGTGCGACACTTTGTCTGGTATATCAAGCTTCGAGCCTTTCTTTCTCTCAATGTTTGTCACGAATCGTTCCCAGACCTTCTGTAAATCATTGACTTTATCAGCGCGGCAGCCAATTCCAATGTTGAAACCTCTCTTCTTCGGGAAACACCAGCCATATCCCCAAGACACCAGACCAAAATACAACTCGATTGCATGTGAGCTCTCATCATCCTCTCTTACCTTCGTGGGTTCGGCATCTTCAGGCACTACATTATCAGCTACTATGCAGACACCAAAGTCTTTGCTTGACCAACTGGTACGAATTCCTAACTCCTTTGCTACAATACTATTCACACCATCAGCTCCAACAAGTAAATGGGACCTGTATGAATCTCCAACCGTAAGAGCTCTGATTCCAGTACGAAGCTGCTCTACACCTACAACCTCGACCCCCTCAACAACTTCAACGCCTGCGTCAATTGCTCCTTGAAAAAGAAGTGCGTCGAATTGGGTTCTTGAAACGATGTGTCCAATGAGATCGTCGCTTTCTAGTGTGACTTTGTGACCAGAAGGAGTTTGCACCACCGCAGCTCTGAAGGTCCTTTCGATGACAGGGGTGATATCAAGGTCGAGATGGTGAATTGCTTGGGGGCCTAGCGCGCCCCCACAGGGTTTAGGTCGTGGATGATGGGCCTTCTCCAACAGTATCACATCTAGCCCCTTTTCAGCTGCAAGACGTGCACATGTTGCACCTGCTGGACCTCCGCCAACAACGGTTAGGTCATACAACATTAATCACCCACTGCAGACTCACTTAGCACAACACGGATAAATCTCCTTTCACGCCATGTTCGTGGGTGCAATATCCTGGTTTTCGAAGAAAAATCAAAGATATGTCTCATCACAACCGGGGGGACTATCTCAAGTATCGTAGATCCCGGTACTCATGCTGTCAGGCCCGGTCTCTCGGTCGAAGAACTTCTTGACCGATTACCAAAGGGTATGGGGAACATTGAGGTCATCCGGCGAGAGCTTTACCAGCTTGACTCTGCAAATGCCCAACCACATCATTGGCAGGAACTAGCTGGTGCTATCAAAGACATCAGTGAGGAAATACCTGACCTTCAGGGCATTGTTGTTTCTCATGGAACAGACACCATGACCTATTCTGCCGCTGCTGTGAGTTTCATGGTCCAAGACTTCGGAAAACCAATAGTGTTCACAGGAGCTCAGATTCCAGCCTCAATCCCTTGGAGTGATGGTCCCAGAAATCTACTGGATGCAATCCGTGTTGCAGCCTTCGGAGACCTCGGTGAAACCTGCATAGTGTTCAATGGTGAGGTACATCGTGCTACCCGTGCAAAGAAGGTTCGTGTGAACTCTTACGACGCCTTCGATTCTATGGATCCATCTCCAATCGGAATATTAGCTCGTGACATCATTCTCTATGAAAATCGAAAGCGGCGAAACCAAAGTCTAATCCCTCGCTTCGACACTCGTCTGGATGATCGGGTCTTCCTCTTGAAGGTCTTTCCTGGTCTTCCATCCCAGACACTGGCGAAGATAGTAGATATGGGCTACCACGGTATAATAATCGAAGGATTTGGTTCAGGAAATGTCCCGACAGATGAAAATGCCTTGACCGGTGGTATTCTACAGGCGATTGACCAGGGATGTTTTGTTGTTGTGAGTTCACAGTGTGCGTTTGGTCAGGCTGATCTCTCAATCTATGAAGTAGGACGCGCTGCTATGGAGGTTGGAGCCATGAGTGCATATGATATGACATCAGAGGCGGCTCTTGTCAAACTTGCTTGGGTTCTTGGTCATACAACGGAAAAGGACCGAGTTCAAGAGATGATGAACATCAACTATGTGGGTGAGATGACCTATATCGAACCCAAGAAGTAAATGGCGCCCAGGATGAGATTCGAACTCATGCCTCCCAAAGGGAGAGCAGCTGCCTGGTGAATTAATACCATTCAGCTCCAGGCTGCCGCCGTCGCCGCTTGGCTACCTGGGCTCGAAAAGTGAACACTGGTTCATGCTTTTCATCTTTTCCCTGCGTATTCATAGAACACTCTATTGTGGAATGAATCGCTCACCACAACTCTTGCAACTAACAAGGTCATATATACCACACGAAGGTTGAGGATAATATCCCGGAGCACCACAAAAGGGGCATTTCGTTTCATCCTTTTCCTTTGGTCCTTCAAAGTCTTGGCTTGTTGTAGTTGTTTGTTTCTTTGAACGCTCTTGGTATTTTCCTGGTTTTTCTTGTCTCCGGATAAGCTTCATAATTTCGTCGTTATCGATATCATACGGTCGATTGTGCAATATGCTATAGATTTCCCTCTTAGAAAGCAAATCTTGATTTGAACGGTTGAACATGTACATGAATGTACTACTTCTGAAGACGAATACTAAGACCTCTTTCCTACCTTGAAACGATACAGGTTTTTTTATTCTAAGAATATTGAGGTGCTTTCTAATCGGGTTCTCTCTATCATTCAGTATCTTTTGTTCTACTGGATTATAGTACAGTACTATTGGATTCAAGTCCAAGAATATGACCCAAACACCAAACAACCCTACACCTAGAACTATCAGAAAAGCCCAAAATGATACAAATAGAAACCCAGCTATGATTGAAGGAATTAGAACCAATATGAAACATAGAGCGCTTTTGGGAAAGTGTTTTTCCCTCTGAGGTATTTTCACTGGTTTTGGTGTATCGATTTCTGTCTTTGTTCTTGAATAGCATCTATCGCAAATTTCACCAGGTACTTCAATGGTTTCAATATTGTTTGAGCCAACCCTGGTCATGAATGATGTCATGTACAGTTTCTGAAATTTTTCTGTATGACCACACGCTACACATGCTTTCGGAATCCTGTAAGGACTCGGATGTTTCATGAAGATGCCCTCGGAATACATACAGGTCCCATGGAATATAGATTGTGCGGTTTAAATACGCCTGAGTGCACAGTCTATATGACAACAGCTTAAGAATGGAAATAACATAATAGTACACGAGAAGAGGTTCCGTCGATGATCTATAGCACAATCTTGCTGAATGCAAAGAACAACCGCAAGATTGCTTCATCAGAATACTGGGCAGAACCAATTTCTAGAAAATACGTAAACCGGTTTCTCACCCAGCTCGAATCACAGATACAAAAGTCAGAGCGACTGAAATACAGACCTATTGTGATTGAGGAATACAAATTCATCAGCCGCGACTGTGGTGATGGATTAATCATATTTGTCACAGATCTTGAAGAATCAGATGAGGATGTTGTTAACAAGATAAACCGAGCTGCAAAGTCATTGAAGTGGCTCATGAGTAGTCATTCAACAAGATATGTCAAATCGAACTATGAAAATATCATGTCACGCTTTGTACAAGACCAGTTTGTAATTGCTTTTGTTGGACAAATAGGAGTAGGCAAGACTTCACTACTCCATCTGCTTATTGGAAAACCGCCTCCAGAAACATATGTGCCAACAATCGCTGTGAACACAGAAGTCATCGAAGACCTGAAGTTTGCTAATTATGAGCTTGTAATCTTTGATTTTGCTGGTAGAGAAGCGGCTGGAAAATTGTGAGATTTTTCATCAACCGATATGATCTTTCTACTCACTGACTCAACACTCAAGAACATCATTGCATCAAAAACGATCTTCACAGAGATATTGGCTGAGTTTCCAGACATGCCCATTGTTCTCTTAGCGAATAAACAGGACACTCTAAATTCACTAGATCCCTCTGCGATAAGCAAAGTCATGGGTTTCAACTCTCACGCCATGGTGGCAATTGACCTTGCGTATAGAAATGATCTTCTCAAAATCTTGGTAGACGCGCTGTCTGATTGTTTCGATTTAGAAGTCCCTGATATCCCTGCAGAACAACTACTTTGCATTGAAGATGAAGCATGATGTTATGGCCTGTTGTCTGAAACATACCTCCACTCCAAATGTCCAGAAGGTGGAACAAATCCCAATATCAGATTGCCTCGAACCTCATCAAATTTGAAAACAGCAAAGACATACTCCTTGTTCTGTGTATTCCAATCCAATTTTCCTCGTGCAAGGAAGTTGCGGAATAAAGCACGACATTGTTTTCGTATGGCACTAAACAGGATCTTGTATCGTCTACGTTGTGATGAACGGATATTCCATCGCTCTAGAATAAACCGATTCGCTAGATTGTTGCTCGACACAAGTATTGATGTCCTTCTCTCTGTTGTTCTCTGCACGTTCTCTCGAAGCATACTGTACAGACAGTCTGGAATACTTGCTAAAATCGATGGCGTGACTTTAGGTGCACGAAATGTAGGGTCAGCTCTGTTCAACTCACTCATCTCTCAGTTCTATTCCCTCTTTCTCCAATTTGAACACCCCCAAGACAAAGAAATCGAGTGGAAATATGCGGCTTGATGGTAACTATTATAAGGTATCTTCAAGACGCGAACAAGCCTCAGACCAGTCAGATGAGGTTATACACCATGTCCGAAGACTATCGACATATTATCCGAGTGTCAGGAGCTGACATTGACGGACAAGAAAATCTGTTACAAGGGCTAACACGTGTAAGGGGAGTTGGCCTTAGGATGTCTCGAGCAATCATTACAAAGCTTGGGATGGAACCATCAAGGCGACTTGGATATTTGACAGACGCTGAAATCAAGAAGATTGAGAAGATTCTCAAGGATCCTGTAGCCTCTGATTTTCCTGACTGGTATGTAAATCGTCCACGAGATAGGATGAGTGGAAGAATGCTACACTTGACTGGTTCTGATCTTGACTTTGCTCATCGAAATGATATTGATAGACTTCGAAGGATTAAGTCGTGGCGTGGCACACGACATTCACTTGGTCTGAGAGTCCGTGGTCAGCACACAAGAACTACTGGACGCGGCGGAATGGCTGTAGGAGTATCAAGGAAGAAGATTGCAACGAGGTAGTGAATGATGGGTGACCCACGTAAGCAGAAAAAGAAATACGTTGCTCCTAAGAAGCCATTTGATAGTGACCGATTCGAACAGGAGCTTCAGCTAATTGGTGTCTATGGATTAAGGAACAAGAAAGAACTATGGAAACACAAAACTGAGCTCTCAAATTACCGAAGACAGGCTCGGTACCTCCTCGCACTTCCTGTTTCTGAGAGAGAACTACAGGAAAAGGAACTTGTTAACAAGCTTGCCCGTATTGGAATACTTACTACTGAACCAACTCTTGATCATGTGCTCGACCTTGAAATGGAGAATGTTCTTGAGAGACGTTTACAGACTGTTGTTTTCAGAAAAGGACTTGCGAGTTCAATGCATCATGCGCGTCAACTTGTAACCCATGGGCATATTGCTCTGGATACTTCAAGAGTAAATACTCCTCAAAGACTAATCACAGTCGCAGAGGAAGATAGAATTCAGTACACTACCAAGTCTGCGTTAAATGATGCATCTCATCCTGCAAGAATTGCTGCATCTGATGCAGCGACACGTGCTTCTGCAGCTGCTTTTGATGCAGCTGACGATTTCGAAGGGCCCAAGAGACCTGATGGAGTTGAGCCAGTAACAAATGAGGACATTGGCTCTGAAGGAGATGTACCTGATGAGTAAGGATGAACGTGACAAATGGGGAATTGCCCATATTTTTGCATCATACAACGACACAATCATCATGATCACTGACATAACTGGCGCTGAAACGCTAGCTAGGTATTCCGGTGGAATGATGGTCAAAGCAGACAGGAACGAGTCATCTCCCCACGCAGCTATGCAGGCTGCTTTTCAGGCTGCACGCGAAGCTAAAGACAAGGGTATCTATGGCATTCACATCAGGGTTCGAGCTCCCGGTGGTCATGGTCCAAAGACTCCTGGTCCTGGTGCACAAGCAGCCATCCGTGCACTCAGTAGGGCCGGACTACGAATTGGCATCATCGACGAAGTGACACCAATGCCGCATGATGGAACGCGAAAGCCTGGCGGTCGGCGAGGTCGAAGAGTCTAGGTTATTCAGAACTCCACCTTTTTACTCATCTCAGTGGCTATACCAAGTGGCGACAAGACTTCTTGGAACTCCACTGTTTATCATATCGATTCTGCTCAGGGGTCTTGTGAGATGTCTCTGGGCTCTTGTTGGTGGCAAATACAATGCTGTATCAAGATCTCTGTCTAATTGTGTTTCTGTCTTAACAGCCTTTGAATCCTTGTGGCCGCACTTCGTACATTTATATCCTTTATCACGACCTGCGCTCTTCATTCTCTTTCCACAGTTTGGACACTTTGGATTTTCAAACTCAATAGCTTGAACAAGTTTGATCACTTCGAGGCCCTCCAGATTCAATGTGAGGCCGTGGGTTCTTGATGCAGGGCGTACTCCAGCATGAATTTTGACAAGGTCTCCAACAACGAGCTTCATTATAATATCTCGAAACTCACCTGAGGGCTCATATACAGCACAGTCAACCTTTCCAGAGTCATCCTCAATCCTAAAGATGGTGTGTCCTCCCTCAATCATTTGCGGCTTGGTTTCAACCCTCCCTAGGACTTGAGCGCACATGTAAGGTCTCAGGTTCCTTATCTCAACCTGATGTGTCAGATGAGCTCCTGTTCCTTGATTTGATCTAAAGGTCATCCAACGGTCAACCTTCTGTTTGCTTCGAACCTGTTTCCCAGCTTCAATCACATCCTCTGCTGACTCTCCCCTTACGCCATAGAGAACAGGATCTGGACCATGAGGTTCAATCATTATCCTGTTGCTGGTTGGATCAACATTGGAAAATACTCTGTTCCCCATCTTTTGATCCATGACCCTCACTGATTCCTCATCAACCTCTCGTGAATCGCCACAGTCATCTAGAGAGCGATATGCGATGTATTCGTAAGTGTGATCTCCAGAGAGCGTATTAGCAACTGACGACAGAGCACCAATGAGACCTCGTCCATTTCCACCCGTATAATGAGTGATGTTGTGGTTCTGGATTACTCTTCGAGCCAACTGGATTGGGACTACACGCCACAGAGCGAGGTCCAAAATCGCATGCACCTGTCTAGGCACTTCCTCCTCCAGAAAGACGACACCGGGATTGGTGTTTGGGTATTCCTCATTCACATAGTCATGAATGAACTCTTCAACCAATGGAGGAATTGCATACAAATCCTTCTCTTCCACCATAAAGCGCAGAGCCACAGCACCATTCCCTCTAGTTCTATATGGAATCCCTGGATTCAGGCGGATTAGATTCGGATAGTCAGTCCACTCAACATTCAACTCACCTAGTTTTTCCACTACCAGGCTGGCAAAATGAGTCGTACAACCACCATCTGGACTGTCGATGTCATCCATTCCAATCTGAACTAGCTTCCTACTCATATGTCACTCTTCCGACATTTATCACACACTGTGGACTCATTGACCTTTATTCCATGATCCTCACAAACAAGGATTCCGCAACTGTTGCACGCCCGAGATGCCAAGTACTCACCACAAATCTGACATCGAGCCTCCTGACAATTAATGCAAATTCCATCGGCAGAAACCCAACAAGCATCACATACAATCGAGCTGCACATTCTGCAAGAGGTGAGATTTTCCTCCTCATGACTGCATATCTCACATGAGTTGCTAGGCTCGTAATGCATCATTAAAATCCTCCATCAGATGGCATATGGTAACACAGAAATCCTTTGCTCTTTGACAGAAGTCTGTGGTGAAGACCTCTTGGTTCAAGCTCATGACATCATTGTCTATCATGCTGACCAGTGTGATCCTAAGAAATGCACTGGGACTCGTTTAGGCAAGATGAACAAAGCCAAAATTGTCAAGAATATGCGGGCCATCCCTCGAGGTTCTGTTGTCCTAAATCCAGTTTCTGAAGTTGCTTTTTCTCCTGCTGACAAAGATAGTATCCTAAAATCTGGTCTCGTAGCGCTTGATTGCTCATGGAAACAAGCTGAACGGATTTTTGCAGCTTCAAGAGCTGGAGCGCAAAGGGCTCTACCCTATCTTCTTGCTGCAAACCCCATAAATACGTACAAACCTGTCAAACTCTCTACAGCTGAGGCACTAGCAGCGGCTCTATACATCATTGGTATGCCCGAAGAGGCAGAAGATGTCATGTCTGTGTTCAAATGGGGCGGATCCTTCATCACTCTCAATCAAGAATGGCTAGACTCCTATGCAGAATGTACTACTAGTGGTGAAGTTATTCAAGTCCAACAAGAGATAATGAAAGAACACACTCGAGAAGAATGAGGGGTGGGGTGGCTCTGGTCCAGAGAGTAACCCCAATTCTGTTCCACCTCAGACTGTTGCCACTCCGAGGTCTTGCGACATCAAACTTTGCTCTCTACCCTAGGCTTCAGGTCAACACATCGCTAGCCTATTCTTGAGATTGCTGCCCAGTGATGAGCCGTTTCAACCGGTCCAAACTGATCCTCAACAGATTAGAACTCTGTATCATCGTCGTACCCAGCTTGGGGGTGTCGTTTCTATTCCCAGAGCGAGACTCTCGCCTCCCTGCTCTAGCAGGACTGGTGTCGACACGCAGTCGGGAGTTTCCTCAGCTCTCACCCGAGAGTGAGTACCGTCAGTCGCGCTTCTGCTCCAGAGCCATGTAATACTGAACATTTGCGGATAAAAAGTTCATTCTTGTGGTTTCTTCTTCCACATCGAAGGATAACGACCGCGTTCCATCAAAACTCGTTCGGTCACAGCCACAATCCCGCTCTTTACTTTTGCAATTCTATCACTGGTATCAGCGCATTTAGAAATAGCCACTGCTTCTCCTTTCAGAGTCTTTAGGACCACCATATCGTCTTTCTTCATCCCACTACTCAGACTCACGACACCACTTGCGGCAAGATTGGCCCCATGGCAGAGTGCATCCACCGCGGAATCACGGACATTGATCACGGGAAGATGACCAAGTCCATATTCGATTGGAAGGATGTATTTTCTTAGTTCTGTTTCATCACCATCTTCTTTCCAAAAAACAAAGGCATCTTTCAGGTCGTAGAGTGTGCACATGTGTTCATCTTCTCTGAAAGTTCCGACACGAGTTCGACGTAATTCCCGCATATGTCCTCCAACACCCAGAGCTTCCCCGATATCGAAGCACAGTTTTCGAATGTAGGTCCCAGCCTGACAGCCAACCCTAAAGAGGACAAGTCTTCCTTTGATTTCCAGAATCTTGTTGTAGTAGACCTCCCTTACTCGTAGGACTCTCTTCACTGAGGATCTGAGGGGTGGTTTCTGGTACAACTTGCCCACGAACTCTTCCACGACTCTTCTGATTTCTTCCTCTGGAGCTCCTTCATGGAGCTCAAGAACACACACATACTCCTTGCCTGCTGGTATCAGTGCCTGCATGGCTTTTGTTGCATTTCCAATACCAGTTGGCAGGATTCCTGTAACGGTCGGGTCTAGAGTTCCACCGTGCCCAACACGTTCAACTTCGAGAATCTTTCTGACCCAGGTCGCTACCTCATGGCTAGTGGGTCCTGATGGCTTGTCCAGTGCTATTACTCCGTTTTCTAAAAGATAGTCAATGGGAAGGTTATCCAGAGATTGAAAACCATAATCAGGATTGGTGTTGTCAGATGCCTTGAGAATCAGCTCACGAGGCTGGTCTGCAGGCAACATGCCCAACATCTGACTATCACTCCCATAGGAATCTTAAATTCAGATCTCAAGCCTGATCTTTGTTCTGAATTTCTCTGTCATACCCGCCTCTTCAATTGCTTTCTCAACTGCTTCATCATCTGCATCAGCAGCAATTGGAAGGATTGCTTCAAGAGGCTCAAGATGTCTAGTATTGCAGCTACGTCGCCTAACACCACTGAGGTGTTTAGGACCAGTCACAATTACGTAGCTGTCATTCTTTACTTCAACTACTACACAAAGACTACCAGCCTCACGGCCCATAGTCTTCACACATACTCTTCCGGTTTCGTAGAGACCCATTTTTGATACACCTCGCCTTGTCCTTGGTCTGCATCCGAGTCACCTCGTTGCATCATCCCTATAGACTGGGAGAATATGTCGCCGATTCTAGTTGCCAATATGAGCCTTACGCTTGTTGCTAAAAACGAGTGTCTAAGCTGATTCACCAAAGAATTCTTCGATGGCAGTGAATACTATTTTGATGACCTCTTCAAGGTCATACTTGTCAGTGTTGATGATTATATCATATATTGAGTGATCAGACACGTCTACACCATAGTACTCCAAGTATCGCGCCTTTTCGCTACCCTCACGGGTTATTGTTTCTCGCCGAGCATACTCAAAATCTGTTTCATCACGCTCTGAGATTCTCCTTATTCTATTCTCAACAGAAGCGATTAACAGGATCTTCAGGTCCGCGTTGTCACCAGCCATCCATGCAGCCAATTGACCATCAATAACTGCATTTCCCTTCTCAGCCTCTTCTCTCAACTTATCGTCTATCAGCCGGTCTATCTCTTCATCGCCCTCAGCTACTCGACTGAACTCTTCCAGAGTGAGCTCTCTCTCTTTTGCAAGCTGTCGAAAAATGACTCCTGCAGACATTCTTCTAAGATTGAACCTCTTTGCAACCGCATCCGCCACTGAACTCTTGCCCGTACCGTGGAGTCCTCCCACAGTGACAACGCGTTTCATCGCACTAATCTCGAGAAGCTTTAATGATACCCCGACGTAATGCCCTTGAGGAAACAACTCCACCATAAGGTCGATTTGGACGCTTAGATGAACGACTTACTCCCTTTCGTGATCCATGTTTGGCTTTTCTTGAGAGCTGTAGCTTGGCACCAGTGACCGCACAGGTTCCTCCTGTTTTGTAGAACTTCTGTCTATGAATAACTGTTCTACCACCTGGGGTTCTTACCATTCGGTTAGCTCTTGATCGAGTAAGCAATCCTGGACGTGGCATTATTGACACCTGTGTATCTCTTCTGGGGACCCTCTAGGCTTTCCTTTTAAGCAAAGCGGTGTAGAGGATTTCTCTTGTTTTAGAATTCATGCTTCCTCATTCGCAGAACCGCGTTATCCCTTTGAAATCAGCTCTAGGTTGTCATCACCTGAGTACCCATTATGCGCTGCAATATGCTAGACATCCCAAGTCCAACTAGGAAGTAGAATCCGTAGAAACTCAGTCCAAATCCACCAGCTACCGGTTGTCCCGCAAGCCCTACTAGGAATGGCAATACTTTTTGAATGTTGAATGGAAGAATCGCCACTATCTTATTTGCATAGAAACCTCTCAGCACTGTGAAGATTAGGATAAATGGAATGAAGAACATCAGAGACGGTTTGCATCTTGCAGACATCATGTCTCGCTGAATTCTGTCAATGTATGCCTTTCTTCTCTTAACTTTCTTCAGGAGTTTCTCATTCTGAGTTTTCTGAGCTTTCTGTTCCATTTCACGGAACTGTTTGATTTCAAGTTGATACCGGTTTAATCGTCGCATATCTGAGAACCGCTTCATGGCAAGGTTGCTTATAGTTGAGATACTTAATGATACAAACATGATGAAAAACGCGGCATAAGGTGGTGCGCTGAACGTTGAAGTAAACCAGTTCATGAATTCTACAAAGAAATCCTGCATGATTTTCTACTCCATTAGTGTGTCTGCAAGTTCCGAAGCTGCTTCTTCTACTAAACCCTCACGGTTCTTGATTATTCTGACGGCCGCTCCAGTTATGGTACCAACCGCAACTGCAGCAGCCCTACACATCTCCTGGTGTATCTGAATTTCAGCCACTGCCTGATCATCCCGAGTCCGAGTTTCGTCTCCAACCCTACGATTGGCAATCTTCTCTGAGTCTGCTTCCACTAACACAACTGTCTTCGGGTTAATCCCCTTGACAACCCACTCTGGCAGTCCAATCAGAAATCCATTTTTGGTCTGTATAAGTGTATGAGTATCTACTATGGTTTTTCCCGCTATAGCTTTCTCAGCAATTGCTACTCCAGCTTTTCTTTGGACTTCTCTCTGAATTGCAGTGGGCAATTTACGAAGTTCATCACGATCTTTCACGTGCCCCTCTTTTGTCGCTACTTCAAACATCTCGGTTCCAATGTTTAGGATGAGAACATCCTCACCGGACCTTTCCTTGACTTGCTCAACGGCTGTATTGATTACAGTGGTTTTTCCGACTCCTGGAATGCCTGTCACAATCACGACATTTCGCGACTCAGTCATGGTTGGTTCACCGTCTTCTGAAGATAGGCGCTGGGTTGGATGGACCGGTTATAATTCCTTCTGTAAGCATGAAGACGTGCTTTTTCGCAAAAGCTTATGACATTTCATCCTAAGGTATTTTGGATGTGTGTTGTGTGAAGGGTTTTCGTTTCGTAGTTCCTTTTGTACTGATTCTTTTTGTTTCCCAGGTTGCGCAACCTCCAGATATTCAGTATGTTGACAAACTGGTTTCTGATAGGATGGGCGATAGCCCTAGTGTTTCAGGCTTTACTAGATCTGCAAATTTCGAAGACATGAATCTCTCAACTGTGGCTCTTTCTCTCTCTCTCAACGAAACGGATGCCACGATTCTCGGAAATATGACGATTGATTTCTTCAATTCGGATTCTGTTGCTTTCTCAAGCATTCCATTTCATCTGTACCTCTCTGGAATGTTTGCGCAAGAGCGACTCGGCTATATCGATATTCA
>JBHLRS010000003.1:146378-177532 GCA_048882325.1 Candidatus Thorarchaeota archaeon
GCTTTCTCAAGCATTCCATTTCATCTGTACCTCTCTGGAATGTTTGCGCAAGAGCGACTCGGCTATATCGATATTCATAGTGTCACTGCATTTACGCCCAGTCCGATTCCGTTATCTTACGATGTCTTTTCTGCTACACAACTCATGTGGGTTCATCTGAATGAAGACCTTCAGCCAAACACATCAGTCGTCCTCAAGATAGTTTTCGAATCAGTTCTTCCAACCAATTCGAGTGATCGTGCCGGAGTCAGCGGGTCAGACATAGAAAGCTCAAGGATGTTTGAGTTTGCCAGTGCATATCCCATCCCCTGTGTCTATGATGAATATGATGGATGGAATACTGACCCATACTTGGCGACTGGAGACCCCTTCTATCTCGATATGGCTCACTATGCATTCAATCTCTCAATTCCAAATGATATGAAGATTGCAGCAACTGGAGAATTGGTCGGGATTGATGTCGGAACAACAGAGACAACATATCGATACATACCATCTGCGCCTGTCCGCGAGATTACTTTCTGTGCATCTCGTTACTATATCGTAGAGTCTCAACTCTACAACGGTGTCAATGTTTCCTCGTACTATCTGCCCGAGTCAGCCGGTCTCTGGAGTTCCAATGGTCTTGATTGGGGAGTAAGAGCGATGGCGCTCTACAATGACACCTTTGGGCCCTACCCATACACTACCTTGAACATGGTGGAGGACTCTGGATTCTACTATGGCATGGAGTATCCATGTCAGGTCTATCTCTCCCATATCATATATGACAGATACGAACTTGGATATATCACGCCAGACACTCTTGATGCTGTGATTGCACATGAGGTTGCTCATCAGTGGTGGTATCAGCTCGTTGGGAATGATGAGGTGGATGTTGGTTTCCTAGATGAAGGACTTGCAGTATGGTCCGTCTATTACTATTCAGAATTCTATGATCTTGGTTGGCCAGGAAAGGAAGATGACTTCTATTTTGTCAAAATGGTCTATCCTGCCAAGATCAACCAGTCAATCTATGATAATGAATCGACCTATTATTTCACAGCCTATGATAAGACCCCGGTAGTCCTTGAACGATTACGGCAAATCATTGGTACAGATGCCTTTCTTGACTCAATAAGACTGTTCTTCTCCCGTTTTAGTTTCAGGATTGCGTTTCTCCCAGATTTGCAAAAAGCATTTGAAGATCATCTCAATTCGGACTTAGATTGGTTTTTCATTCCCATGTTTGACAATGCATATCTACCCAATTACTCATTCCAATCTGTCATCTACAATAAATCTGGAGCAAGTCTGACCATCACTATTGAGGATCTCAATGAACATCTCCATGTTCGCAATTACAAGCAGAACTTCAGCATTGAAGTGCAGGCATCAGCCCTTTTGATGGATTGGGCTGGATCTAGATTTATCTCGGCGGAAGATTTTGCATTCACAGACATCCAGCTTTTTGGTACAACTGAAGTGGTTCTCTATGACCTGAACTTTGCAACCTATACTCCTGAGATTGTAACACTTCAGTATGATGCGTACTCGTTAGTTCAACTTGATGATCCATCAGTACACTATATCAGCACCACAGACATCAAAGGCATTCCCACTGGCCCCACATCAGGTACGACCAGCACCACTGCAACAACCACGCAACCGACAACACCAACAACGCCCACCAATTGGTTACCGATGTCAGTATATCTTATTGCCGCTGGCACCATTGGAGCTATTGCTGTCATCTCGGTAGTGGTTGTACTGAAAAAGAATAGACCCTGAAGGAGATCATTGATCCCCTTCAGTTCCATCGCTAGAGGATACCTAAGAGTCCTGCGACTCCTTCGCCACCCATACCTGCAAGCTGTTCCTTTGCTATCTGCTCATAGTACTGTTTGATGATTGACACCATGAGCAAGATACCTGTCCCACTCGCAAGCGCTCCCAGGATATCTGCCGTCGCAGCTAGAATTCCTATGAGGAACCCTCCAAGTCCAGCTACAACAGGGATGTAACGCTCAAGTAGTCTCTCAAGAACTTTCTCACTTGTTCGGAAACCTGGAATGATATATCCTGAGTTTAACAGTTGTCTAGATACATCCCTCGGAGCAATACCTGAGATATCGACCCATATTTTGCTGAAGCCCCAACAGAGCAGAATCATGAGGGACACATAGATGAAGATATGGACCCACCCCTCCATCCCCTCCTCTATGAGGCGGAACACACCCTGGGGCGGAGTAATATACTTCGCCAGACCTTTAGTAGCCACCATACGCCCACTATCGTCTCGTTCAAAGGCACCTAACCAGTTCAAGAACGGGTTGTCACCATCAGGATTGAATGCTCCTGCAATTATTTGGCCGAAGAAGAGAATGTTGGCATAGAGTGCCTGAGCAAGAATAACTGGGATGTTTGAAGTATAGAGCAGCTTGATTGGGTATCTTGCTTTCATTCCACGATACTTTGCATACTGAAGTGGAATTTCCACTCTAACAGACTCTAGCCAAATGACCGCGAAGAAGATGATGAACGTGACAGAGAGTGACATTAGACTTGGATCAAAGCCATTCCTGACTAAGAACCAACTGATAGGTACTGGATCACCCTGAGTGCGTCCAATGCCAAACCATCTCAGAAGATTGCTGATTAGTGCGGCAATGATTCCTTTCGGTAGGTTTGTCGGAATCTCATTTGCAGCTCCACCCATATAACCTTCTGGTGACGCCACCTCTGCATCAAGGACATTCAGTGAGGCGAACATCACTTGTCCTGCGACATTGGTCATGATGAAGAGCGATACTCCGGATCCAAGACCCCATCCTTTCTGAACTAGCTCGTCCATCAGAATGACGATGATTCCAGACATGAATAGCTGGAGGAAAACCATCACAGACTCTGTTGGAGTTAGCTCGCCATATGCCTGACCAAGTATGTATGCGATTGCTTGAAACGCAGTCATGAACAGGGCTATGACTTTCTGACCACCAGTGAACAGAGCTCTGTCCTCAGGATCACCGAAGTCTACATCGATGATCTTAGAGCCTGAAAGTAGTTGCATGACCAGTCCTGCAGTTACTATAGGACCAATTCCAAGCTCCATCAAGGTACCACGTGTGCTAGCAAGTATAACACGCATTGCCCACAGATAGTCCGTTCCTACCCCTTTGTCCACACCATAAAGTGGCATGTGTGACATGATAAGGAATATTATGAGAATTAACGCTGTCCAGACGAATTTCTCCCTAAAACTGACTTCACGGTCTGGAGTCTTTACTTCAGGCATTATCCTAACAAATGGGGACAATGCCTTGAGGAACCGACTAGTCATTCTCTTTGCTTCCTGCAGTTCGTTTCGGGTTCCAGATGACTTGTGCTTTAAAAGCTATCGAACCATGATATATAGAATCAAAGAATTTGTCATATAGCAATCTAGAGGGAACCTAAAGATCGTCTTCCTACCCGCAGTTAGGGACAATTGTTTGCGATTATATCCCTCTTCTTGAAACTCCCAGCTTTCTGACTTGAAGAGTTCCTTGTAACCTTGAGGAATGAACACCCTGTCCTATTCATTTTTAATCTTGAAATAGTCTTGAGGTTGATAGACCACATTGTCACTCGCTGAGAGGTCAATGACATAACGAGAGGGTAGACTTTCTCTGGCTAGAAACCGGCCCTCGAATGGCATGAGGATTGATTTGTATGTGTGAGCTAGTAGGTTGCTACAGACATGCTGCGGGACACATTTGCCAGAACCCTTTGGATGAGATTCACTCCAACCTCAGCAATGTTTCTCTTGTACTCCTTTTCAGCCTTCTAACCTCGATGGAACGTTTAGAGTGAAATAGAGGAGAGGGACAAGCCCTCTCCGAGGCTACATTGAAGATCAGACAGTAATCGTAATCCAGTTTGTAACGCCGCCTCCCGGCAGCCCGCCACTGAACGCACTATCCCTGAGCTGATCCCCAGTCTGTGCAGATATGCCAGGATACCTCACAAGGTGTGAAATCCAATACCTGCCAGAGTACCATAGTTCTTGGTAATTCCTTAGAATAAACATCTCGGCCATAGAGTAGCAAGAAATCCACGGGTATCCCGGGTTCTGCGCCTTAAAAGTGTGCTCAACTTTGTACCACTCTACACTTATTAGTCGTAGCCTCCCGCCGATAAATGAATACTTGTATCGAATAGTGGCCTCAGTGTGCAACCAGTAGGTAACAGGGTCCTCGCCACCTTCATAGATATAGCCATCAGCAGTATAGACTGCATCTTCAATTATGTATGCTGCAACTGGTCTAGGTATAAGAAAGAGTCCTAATACCATAATGCACAGGGTGGCTAAAACCACTCTTTTTTTATTGAATTGCTTCATATTATACTCCTCCTTCCAAGAGTTTACATCCTCAACAGCAGACAAATGGCTGCTGTATGCTTCTTTATACTGAATTTACATATAAGACGGACCTCGTTTCTAAACAAGTAAGAATTGCTCTTTCTTGCAACATCCTGAATGTCTAGAGTGGATATATAGCCCAATCTTGAAAAATCGCATAATACCCAAATATTACCTAAACATTTGGCCAACATCCCCTCTTTCCTCAAATGTGTAGTCTTTGTAGAAATAATATCTAAACCTTTTTTTCGTCTGCCAAAGCATGTTTCGAGGAGCTTAAATCTCGCTTATTATGACTGTAAGATTAGCATAACAGTCAATATTTGAACTGAGTGACAATCAGCGCATAGAGAGGTTTGAGGACGGGAGTCAAGGGTTACCCTCGTGAGGACTGGGAGCTTGGCATCAAGACCATGCAGTTCTGTGACCAGTTCAACATCACAGCCACCTTCCTCAGACGATTCTGGAATGTGCCAACTGACCATCAGTTCACACAGATGGCAAGGTCCAAGGCCATCATTCACGGGTCAGTCGGTATTCCTAATCCACCCGAGCACGTTTCGATTATTCTGGATGTTCTTGAGAGGTATGAGGAGCTTAAAGGATGGTCTGTTCGAAGAGTAATCACGATCCCACTTCGTGTTAAAGCACACTATCAGAAAGAGCACTCGCAAAACTCACGACCAATCTGATTATACAATCTTATTCTCTCGCCTTTCCCTGCTTCTAAATCGATCCAATGCTAGCGCCTGCACCCTTGTATGAGGTCCACCTATTACTAATCTACACAGTTTCAACTTCAGGGTTCTGAAAGTCCCAGTAGCTTCTCTATTTGACACCCTCATTAATGGGAATAGTGTTTATGGGCCTAAATAACCCCAGCCTATATACGTGACTAGAAAGGTAGCTGGATCGAATATACTGTTCTGAGACCGAATATGGGATTTATACCGAAGCTCTACATAGAGTTTTACAGCAAAGAGATAGGTATGTCCCCCACTGACTCTATAGTTTATCACGTACATATCCTCATCATAGAAGTTCTTTGTTACATCCTCGGTACCAGTCGTAATCCAATCAGAGTAGACTAGTTTCTGTGCGATCAGATGCTCACTTGTACTAAATAAAGCCACAAAAACTAGAACTACGGCCTTATCTCCCAAGAATTCCCAAAATGCACCAAATTCATATTTCAACTGGCCATCAAAGCCAATCTTCACTTTATAGTTATCAGCGTAACTAGGGACCGTCCTCTCCTCACCAACGCAAAGCCATGCATAATTGATTCCGATTAATGAATCGCCTTTTATCTCCATCAGTCCTAATACCTTATCAGCTTCTGTCACACTAAAGACTGTAGGATACATATTATGTTCAAAATCCCAATCAAATGGACGGTATCCTGCGTAAACAGGTTGTACAGAGAGGAGCCCAAGAATGGTAACAACAAAGACCATTAAAAGTACATTCCTCTTCTTTCGCTTCACCTTATGACCTCCGCATCACGATTACATGAATAATTCATGCCAATACAACAGTATGTTTCTAAGTTGTTATTATCCTTTACTGTTTTTTGTTCAAATCAATAATTTGAAGATGAAACCGATGATGATGATGCAATCTTGCTTGCGAAAAAAGAAAGCGAACTGGATTGCTCAGACTAACCTCTTGTAAGGAGAGATAATCTTCTCCTTTTTCTTCAGTAATAGATAACCTCTCTGTCGGGTGTTTTTACTTCAGGCATTATCCTAACAAAGGGGGATAATGCTTTGAGGAACCTAATGGTCATTTACATATGCCTTCTGCAGGGATTTTTGTGGTCCAACTTGAGAATACCATTAAGGCTAGTGGTTCTCTCTGACAGATTATTCCGCTGGTAGGTCGATGGTGCCTCCAGCACCAGTGACCTTCTCTCTAGCTCTTGGAGTAATAGCTTTCACACCGACGAGGTTCAGTTTCCGTGTCACCTTTCCAGAACCAAGGATTCTATCGATTCCGAGTTTGGACACATCGATACTGTATTTCTTGCCAGTCATGGTCGCTACACCTTGAGCAACAAGTCTGTCTGCAGCCTCATCGATGTCTCCAATATTGATGGCCACGAGGTTGTCAATTACCTTCTGGGGTCTCTTGAATCCCCATTTTCCAAAGTATCTGGGGTCTTCCTGCATCACTTTGATGTAATGATGTTTCTTCGACCCGGCCATTCCCTTACCGCCTTTCTGCCCAGAGGCTCGATGACCTGCGCTGAACCCATACCCGGCCGCTCGACGTCCTCTCATTTTGTTAATCTTCTTTGATGGTCGTTTCTGCATTTCTATCACTCCACTCTATGCTTTCTTGAGCCGCACTTCTAGCACACCATTACGAATCGCAGATTTCGCATCTTCCTTTTGTACTTTGGAAGGAAGGTCAATGACCTTGTGATATGGCCTGTCCGGGTTGTCTGCGTGTATAGTCAGGGTCGTACCTTTGATTCGGACCTTGATCTCATCTCTCTCCACGCCTGGCACCTCTGCCACAACGATGATTTCATCATCATCTTCAACGACATCTACCAGAGGTTCTAGACTTGGAGTTACCTCAACACCTCCATCCATTGGAGGATTTCCGAAACGCTGGATGATTGGTTTACCGTCTGGACCAATCTTCATTGAGAAACCAAATACAAAGGGGTTTGTCCCTTCCGGATTTCTGAGCATCTCTTCAAATGCCTCACTGTTAAACAGTGTACCTTCGTTCATCTCGCTCATCATCCTTTCCATCATCTCTTCGATTTGACGGAACATCTCCTCAGGTAGGAAATCGCCAAACCAGCGCCGGAGTTTTTTCCGGGTTTCATCATCTCGGTCGTCCCACGACATTTCTTCACCTCATATCATTCGTAGGGCAAGATTGTTGATATCTTCCCCTCGATATCCAGTTATACCTCCCATACCGACTCCGAGGTTCTTTTTCCCCTTGAAGCCTTTTGTGGGTGGAGTTAATCTGAAAACTGGTTTCAGACCTTCGACATCCTTTACGCTCGCTTTTCCAGTTGCAATGGCTTTCGCGAGAGCTTTGATGCTAGTGTACTTTGAGTTCTTCTTGACATAAGCGTCAGTCAATCTCCCGTTTCCTGGAAGTCGTCCTCTCTTTGTAAGAAGCTTGACAATAACATCCTCTGTGACTTCTCCCCAAGTGATGTAATCTTTTGCCTTCGTAATCATCCCTTCTAGGCTTGGTGTGACCTTCAAGATTCTTGCTTGATGAAGCCGACCAAGCAAGAGTTTATCGAGGGTGTCCTCTAGTTGAGGTCTCACTCTGACTTGTCCTCTTACTCGAATTGCGAGAACTATCTTCTCTTCTTCACTCATATTTCAGCCACTCCTGTTGTCCCCCACTCCTGTGGTGGGAGCATTTTGTACGTCTGCGTTAGTGCATCAACGAAGGCTTTGGCAAAGTTAGACGATGTTCGTGATCGCCCCTTTGTGATTGACCAGACATCATGCAGTCCAGCAATTCTCAGAACTATCTTCCCCACATCAGCAGTCACTAAACCAGTTCCCTTTGGGGCCGGTCTAAGGGTGACAGATACTGATCCAGATCTGCCATTCACCTGAAATGGAATGCTATGAGGATCATGACATCTGCACTCCCAAGAGCCACAGCCTCTCCTGAACATCGTGATGTTCAACTTGGCTCGTGACTCAGCTGCGCGGACCGCTGGTACGAACTCTGGTGCTTTGCCAACACCTATTCCAAGAACACCTTCACCGTTCCCGACTACAACAGTTATTCTGAAACTCTTCTGCTGACCGCTATCAGATTGCCGCTGTACAAGGCTGACATCAACAACCTCCTGACGAAGGTCCGGAAACAGAGCGTCAACTATCTCCGGTTCCCTGATTCTGTAGTTGTTCTGCATGATCTCCTCAATAGAGTTGATGTGGCCTTCCTTAACTAAGCGACCAAGT
The DNA here is from genome assembly GCA_048882325.1 of Candidatus Thorarchaeota archaeon. GTDB lineage: Archaea > Asgardarchaeota > Thorarchaeia > Thorarchaeales > Thorarchaeaceae > SMTZ1-45. Next base: position 154,716 of record JBHLRS010000003.1, read on the forward strand.
TTGGTCTTAGGAACCCAGTCATCGAGAGGGTTAATCTCAGCACGTGGTTGTCGTCTTCTTCTTTGTCTACTCATCACATGTCACCCCTATTTTTTGGATCTCCTGCCTTTCTTGCCTCTACCTCTGGATATCAGCTTCTTCGGCTTTGGTTTGTGAGGTATAGCCCGCGGGGGCTTGACTGTGGGTTTTTCCTTCTTAGGTTTCTTTGCTGCTGGCTTCGCAGCTGCTTTCTTTGCAGGTGCTTGAGCCTTCTTCTTTTTCTTCAGTTGAGCGGCTGGAATTGCATCGAGCACTTTCTTGACAGCTGTGACCTTTTTAGGAATTCCAGTAATGGTCGTCTTCTTCTTTCCTAACTCACTAAACATAGTTGATTTGTCACCATAATGGTTGAAAGACGAAACGATGTGCTCGCCTGAAATTCTATCGTCACTGGGAATGATATCGGGATCATGTGGTACTTCTAGACCTGCATCAACTGCACCTTTTAATGCTGCATAGATTCTTGATCCCTTGACTGGCGGATTAAGGCCCACATCTAGTACCGCTTCCTTGACACCTCGACTCTTGGCTCTGAGACCTGCTAGGTATCCGGTCAGATAAGCTGCAGGAATATTGCCTGTACCCGCCTCCCATCCGTGATTACCAAGCTCAGTTGAGATGGCAGACGCTACTGTCGAATCGCCGACAACGCTGGCATTGACAACTTGTACTATTGTGTTCGTGTTTGTTTTCCTTACTACAAGTCTTGGACGTCTGGAGAGCAGCAATCGTTTCCGACGATAGTAGTTGGTTTTACCCTCTCTCCTACGTCGAAACTTGACTCTGTATGTTGGTCCCTGCGCCATTATTTGGACAGCCTCCTCTCTGAAATGTATGTTCTAAGGTGAGCAGTGTTTCGAAATGCATTGCCTTTGGCTTTCAGATAGAGTTCTCTGTAGACTTTCGGTGTGATCTTGCCTTCATCACGAAGTTTGCGAAGCTCCTTCCGCATTGGTCGGACTTTCATCATCCAACGTTGTTTACTGCTCAGCTTGGATGTTGCTTTACCTTTCTTCCTTCCTGGACCTGACCTCTGACCTTTTCGCTTCTGACGTAGATTATATCGGGCTCGGCCTCTACTGACACCACGAACTGGTTTCTTTTGGATTGCACCTTCATCAACCAGACGTCTGATGTCATCCCTTGTGATAGCGAGACTAATCTCGTCTTCGAATACAGGATCCATCCAGACGCGGGTTTCTCCGCACTTCAATACGTCTGCGGCCAGTCTCTTTTGTGTACTGAGTTTCATTCTTAGTCCACCTCCAAGTCAAGATCCGTGAAGAGGTCTGCTTCATCTATTTCCTCACCCTTACCAGGATTGAGTACTCTCAGGAGTTTCGCATCTGCTGCAGCTATAATCTCTTGTCGCTTCCTGAAACCAACAGTAGAGGCGATACGGACAGCATGAATGTCTGGATCCAGTTCTTCAAGTTCAGAAGCTCTGTGAACTCTGACCTCTACGTACAGTGAAGGATGGAGGTCTCTGACTGCTTTCGGTGTGCGATAACCTGAGGAAACCATTGCAATACGTCCTTTTCGCTTCTCACGAATTGGACTGTCTATTCCTCTGACTTTTCGCCAGGAATCACTTACCCTGGTCCATCTATGTGTCTGTTCATGACGAAACTTTGGCATGCGCTTCTTTTTCTGTTGGGCAATCTTCAGAAGTCTCTGGTCTGTATTTTTCACCCTTAGTGGGACTTCGACCTTCGGCTTCTTCTTGGGCTTAGCTTTCTTTGGCTTCTTCTTTGGCTCTGCTTTCTTCTTCTTGGGCTTAGCTTTCTTTGGTGCTTCTTTCTTAGGAGCAGCCTTCTTCTCAGCTTTTGGTTTAGCCTTCTTTTTTGGTTTCTCTGTTGATTTCTTCTTAGGCGCTTCTTTATCCTTAGGAAGTAGCTTTGAAGCTTCGAAAATGAAACTCTCTGCACTGGTTTCTCCAACACCCTCGACTTTTTCTGAGAGCTTCTTTGGATCCATCTTCGATAAACTGAGGACTGTCTTTATTCCAGCCTCACGGAGTTTCTCCTCCATTGCTGGTCCAATTCCTGGGACATCGCTCAGTTTTGGTTTCTTCGACATTTCATTCCTACTCCTATACTATTGCCTTTGTTTCCTCGCCTTTCCTCTTCCTGATGACATAGATTCCATCAAGGAAGACTCTGCGGTCTTTGTCACGGATCTTGCATGCCTGTTGGATATTGGCCGCACTCTGTGACACATGTTCGATATCGATTCCGCTGATGAACACTTCATCTTCTGTTGTCCTTACTTGGACATCGCCTATCAGACGGGCTGTTCTCACGCCACGTTCTCCGATGAAGTTCTTGATTATCACTATCTTGTCCTTTACCTCCACTGTGATTGGGAAGTGACTGTACACAATCTTCAGCTCATACTCATAGCCATGCTGTACACCAATGAACATGTTCCGAACATGTGCTACAACAGTTCCGACAAGGGCTTTGGATCTTTTTCTATTGATATGAGTAGTAACAATCAGCTCATTACCTTCAGTCTTGATCTTGGTCTGTGGCTCTGGGAATGAACGTTCAAGAGAACCCATAGGACCACTGACTGTGACTGTCTTGTCCTCTAGTGAGAGCTTACACTCACTCGGTATCTCAATCCGTTGTTCATAGACTACATCTTCAGTCATTTGTCAGTTCTCCTCAATACACGTATGCCAGTAATCTTCCTCCAATACCTCGTGTCTTGGCATCCTCATGAGTCATCACACCCTCTGGTGTTGTGACAATTAGAATGCCATAGTTGAAGGCTGGTAGGAACCGTTTCTCGAACTTCTCGAAACCATCCCGTCGCACTGGGAATCTAGGCTTGATTACACCACACTTGTTTGTCCGGCCCATGAGTTGTATGCGGAATCTACCCGCTTTTCCATCATCAATGCGCTCAAACTCTCCGATGTACCCCTTCGATTGCATGACCTGTAACACTTTCTCTATCAGGCGTGATGCTGGGGCGATAACCACTTCTGGCTTACCAACTATCTCACTGTTGTAAATGTTAGACATTGCATCAGCCAATGGGTCTAGTAGTGTCATTTTTTCTGAAGCCTCCTCACTCGTACTTGCGGAAACCAAGTTTCTCCGCAGTTTCTCTAAAGCAGCGTCGGCACATGTTGAGACCGTAAGATCTGATTATTGCCTGGTGAGTTCCACAGCGAACGCATGTTCTACTACCTTTGCCCATTTTTTTGCGGTGTCTAGTCCGTTCTTTCTTTGCACTCATCAATGATCACCTCAGAACAGATAGGTTCGCTCACGCTCCTTCTCGAGTATCTCGATTCCGAACTTGTTCTTGACGAATACCATACTCTCTTCTGGAGTCAGGCGATGCCTGTATGGTACTTTCGTCTTCTTTCTCCGTCTGCGCTTCACTCTGAAGCCAGGGCGTTCGATACATACTGTGATGTTCATACCTTGAATCCCAAGTTGTGGGTCATACTTCACATCGGGTATGTCAATGTGCTCTGCAATACCAAAGGCGAAATTACCATCTAAGTCCCAGTTTTTGATTAAAAGAACATCATCCTTTGCTTTTAGTGCTCTTGCAAGAAACTTCTCAGCTTTCTTGTGCCGTAAAGTGACTCTTACAGCAATAGCTTCTTTTCTTCGGATTCCAAAGTCTCTAACAGTTTGCTTTGCTCGTGACTGTGTAGGATTTTGTCCGGTAAGCTCCTCAAGAATGGTTGCCGCTCTGTTGAGTGGCTCACCTCCGCCAGTACAGACATCTATGACGACCTTCGCCACATAGGGCTCTCTCATTGGATATGCTTTCCAGTCATCAAGGTAGATCTGGTCATTCTCGATGCTCACTCGGAACTACCTCCTTTGGATTCCAGAGCAACCTCTGGTTTGCTCTTTCCAACGACGAATACGTATTCAAGCGCAGTTTGGAACCTGTTTCCATCAGGATCCTGAAGTGTAACGGTACTCGCGTTGGTGCCAAGTCTCTTCTCAATCTCGAGGATTTTTCCTTCGATACCAACGTTCTTGCCTCGTGATACGACAGCGTACGCACCTTTGTCGAGATTGATGGTCTTCATGAGTTTCTGTGTGGGGATTCCAACTTTTAGCGTGTCTAGTGTTTGATAATCAGCGGCTTTCTCTCCCTCTGGAAGTAGTAGAGTTCTTCCATCATGCAGACCCAGCTGAACTTTGCCGCCTTTCACCATGGTCTTGGTTTCAATGCGACAAAGCTTGAACTTGGCCTCTGCGTCATCAATACTTACAAGTTTCAGACCACCTCGCAACTTCGGCAGGAGTCTGAATCGTTCCCCGGATGTCGTGATTTCAACCACATCCATGAGACCAACTGGAAATCGGCCATCTTTTCGAATCACACCGTCTACCAAAACTTGCCCGCTGGAGAGTATTGATTTCACTTCACGCATATTCTCAGCGTATCCAAGAACTTCTCTCAATAGTATGGCCAGTGTAAGACTGTGCTCCTTTGGATGTGGACCTGGAATCACTCTTGTCGTGAACTTTGACTCTTTTCTCTTAATAGGCCAGTGTCTTGGTGCTGGTAGTCTCTTCAGGTGTTTCTTTTGACCTCGTCTTGCCATTATTCTTCACCCTCCCCCACTTTCATGACCTTTCGTTCAATGATGGTCTTCCTCTCATCATCCAGTTCCAGTTTCACAAGCATGAGATTTGAAGGATGCATCGGCACATGAGCCTCCTTTCCATCTGCTTTCGTGATTGTAGTGTTGTCAAGATAGACCAATCCCTTCTTGTAGCTAACATTGGTGACCTTGCCCTCGGTGTCACGAAATTGACCTCTCATTATTCTGACAAGATCTCCTTTCTTGATGACAAGAGATCGCAGCCCATACTCTTCCTGTAGGAATTCGTCTAACCGGCACTTGAGCAAATTCTTTCGCTCATGCAGAGTGGCATTCCGAACTCTCCTGCGCTGTTTCCTTGGTGACTTTGAGCTTGGTTTCTTTACCATAATTCTCACCCTCACACAATCTTTGAAGCAATTGCTGCAACTCTGGGCCACTTCAGAGTGACCTCTCTTGCCATGGGTCCTCGCAGCTCTGAGCCCTGGGGCTCACCTCCTGGTTTTACCAAGACTGCTGCATTATCCTCAAACTGCATCCAGGTGCCATCAGGTCTTCTGAACGGTTTTCTCTGTCGTACAATGATTGCTTGGAGAACCTGCTTTCGTAGTTCCTGTTTTCCCTTTGTGACTGATACATTGACCATATCACCAACTCCCGCCTTTCCCAGCTTTCTCAGTTTGCCTTTGTAACCAAATACGGTGATCAGTTTGAGCTCCTTAGCTCCGGAGTTGTCAGCACACATAATGGTGGCACCAATCGGGAGTCCTCGAGCAATTCGGGGAATGAATTTCCTAATTCCTCTTCCAACTTTTCTTGACACAAATTATTCCTCCTTTGCCCCTTCTTCTGCTGGAGTGACCGACACCACAACACTCGAAACATTCTTACTCAAGGGGCGACATTCTACCACTTTCACAGTGTCACCCACTTTCACCTCAATACATGGAGGCAAGTGTGCCAGCTTTTTCGATCTACGACGTTCATAACGAGCGTATTTCTTGATAAGACTGAGATAGTCGGTCTGAAAGACAATTGTCTTGTGCATCCTTGTGCTAGTGACTATACCATCCATGACACGACCTCTCACTGAGAGACTACCGTGAAATGGACAATGCTTGTCATCACAAGTGCTTTCAGGCGGTTCCACGTTTGGGATGCCAATGTTTCGGACTTTGTTCTTTGTTTCAGACATTTCACCAGCTCCTATTGAGGCGTTTCTTCATCCTGTCTTCTGGTCTTCCTCTTAGTAGTCCACCATCGATTCTGACCACTGAGTTATCTGGGAGAGTCATGTCGAAGACACAGATGTCCTTTGGGACTGCTATGGTTCCATGCTCCGTTCCAATCTGGAACATCTCTTTGGTTTCACCCAGGATTATTCCCTTTCTGCACACGTGATTGGGGTCCTTGGATTCTATAATGTGTGTTGACAGACCCACAAGCTCGTGTCTTACTATATTATGAGGAGTGATTCTCATTCTGTTTCCTCCATCTCCTCTTCATGCTGAATTGTGAGGATTCTGGCAATCGCCTTCCTCACATTACGGATTCTGTACGGGTTCTCTGTACCTCCACCAGTTGCAGCTTCAATTCTGATGGATGACATCTCATTGTACAGCTCGTCTAGTTTCTTTTGACGTTCTGCTGGTGTCAATTTCCTGATCTCTTTTGCATTCAAACCTGGCACTACTCGGCACCTCCTTCATCAAGGGAATCCAATTCCTTTAGGTCTTCCAAAATTGCCTCTTCAGCAGATTCCTCTGGTTCTTCTTTTTCTTCTTCTTCTTCGTCGAGGTTCTTTTCCTCGGTGGCAGGTTCTCCCTCTGGCTCGGGCGGAGTTTCCTCTTCCACCTCAAAGGGGTCATCAACCAACTCAAGTCCATCAAGCTCTTCTAGCTCGCGAAGCTCATCAATGTCAGTGATTCCCTCTAGTGCATCTTCAACCACTGCTACCTCTTCGTCAACCTCTTCTTCCTCAGGCTTTTTGACGAGTTCAATCTCTTCCTTCTTTCTTGGTTTGGGTGGTTTAATGTGTATGACACCAGGAAGTTTCGAATCAGGTCTCATGATTCGAACAGTGATTCCAATAACACCGGGTTTTAGAACTGCCATGTCGTTTGCATGGTCAACAAAGACACCTGCGGGTTCTCCTGTTTTTGCTATCGTACCCTGTTTGAATTTCTGATATCGGGCTCGTCTGCTTGAAAGTTTGCCCTTTACTATAATCTCACAGCCTATCGCCCCAGCTCGCATCACGCGTCTGAGGATCCAATACGCCATTCTGCGGAAGCGGACACCTCTTTCGAGTTGTCTTGCTAGTCGTGAAGCCATCACAGCGGCATCTAGCCATGGGTTCTCAATCTCAGAAACCTCAAGTTGTACATTCTCAATACCAAATTCATTCTCTAGGATGTAGGTCAGTTCTCTGATTTTCGCACCGCGGCGACCAATCACAACACCTGGTCTAGAGGCATGAATGACAACCTCCGTCTTCATTGGCATCTTTCTGATTTCTACACCACCATATCCTGCTGCATTGAGCTCACTTGATAGAAACTCATCAATTGCCAATCTACGAGAGTTCTGCTCTATGAAGTACTTGACTGCTGACACTTAGCCCACCTCTTCCAGTACAATCTCCACATGGGATGTGTTCTCAAAGTACGGACTACTTCGACCAAATGCTCGTTCGATGTATGCCTTGTAGGTTCGCCCACGCTGGGTTGCAGCATGGGAAATTCTGAGGCGATCTATGTCCAAACCCTTTGCATCCGCATTGGCTTCTGCATTCTTTAGGACCTTCAGAATGTATTCTGAGGCCTTGACAGGATGACCACCCGATGGCCACCTCTTCATTCCAGGATGATGCCCGCGCTTTTTCTTGTGGCGTCTATAGGGAATCCAGGCTTTCTCCTCAATCACAAGTTCAAGGAGGTCGATAGCTTTGTCCAGCATCATTCCCTTAATGTGATTGCAGACCTCTCTACATTGCTTCGGGGAAACCCGCATATTCCTACCACTAGCTATGGCTGTCCTATCCGGGTCAATGCCTATGATTGAATATCGATATGATGGCATATTGCCTCACTTCCGCTGTGGGGACTTTATCTTGCCTACTCTGTAAGCTGTAAAGTCATCATTTTGCTCTCACAACCACTCCCGAACCTACCGGCACCCGTATACAGACTGTTCTCGCGAGCAGAACTAGATGTCTGCACTGCTTCCATCGGTTCGGAAACAGCTGTCTCAGTTGAGCAGCAGTCCGGTTTCGGAAGAGTTTTGCATTTAAAGCTTGTCACTTGTCCGAATCCGAAATACAGGAATCAAGGATTATCTCCGAATTCAGCAGTGACTCGCCTCAGTACTGGAGTCTTTATCGATTTCTTCACGAGTTCTACACCCGCTTCAGTCAGAGTCCCTTTTACAAAGTGGACTCCAGCTGATCGTATGTAGACCAGTCCCTTATTCTTGAGCTTATGGAGGCTGCCCAGCACGATCTGGGTCAGCTCATCCTCAGTGACATCTAACCCTCCCCCGGGGACTTGTAGGGTTTCAGACATTTTGAGAACATTCCGCATTGAACTGAGCTGGCGACGATTATTGTCATACGGATTGGAATACATCCAGAGCAGAACTATGAGGTCCACCACATCGAGACCTATGTCTGGATTGAGCTCCAAAGTCTTCTTGGCCACCAGTTCTACTATTGGCATGATTTTCACACCTTTGTGCACTTGAGTCCTATTCAACTAATCGAAACTTTTAGGCAAGGCTGATATAGCCGCTTTTTGGCTCAAAGATCTCACCCTTTTGCATCAACTTTTCCAGTGATGACTCCACTGATTTCTCTGAGATGCCCTGCCCTCTGAATGTGGAAACTATATCAACGACCTTAATCATCTTCTCAGAGCCCTGAAGAAGTGTTAGAATCTCAACTGTGACATCCTTGCTAGTGGTTTCTTTCACTTCGGATAAATCATCAGACACCACGAGTTGGACAGACCAGGGTCTGGGAAAGACCAATGTGCCACTATTCGAAAGACCCTCAAGCTGTTCCTCTACCCATTTCCAGTCTAGCTCATATTCTGGACACAATTCCTCTATCCTGTCAAGTGAACACGAAGCAGTCTTTGCCTCCTTGTGCAGGAGCTTCATCAATCGTTTTCTCTTTCCGGGCGGTCTCTCTATATCCTCGTTTGAAGAGATATCCTCCGCACTCACTCGCTGTTTCGGGAGCAATGCAAGTATTCGTTCTCTTGATCTCTCAACAGCCCTCTCAAACTCATCCCCACCACGAGATGCGTTGAATTCCTTCACCGCTGAAGACGCCATTTCAGGCGTGTCAAAAAGTGCCGATGCTGCCTTTGAGATATCTATGATTGATCCACAATAGCTACATCGTCTATGTTTTTGTCCAACAGGTGCGTTGGTGAAGTTGTGACACTTGGAGCACATGAACACAAGAAATTGTTTCAATCGTTCTACACCTACACTACAAGGTCCTGATACACAGTATATAATGCCTGCTCTCTTGGTTCAGATGAATATGGTTATATCCCCCTGAGCATGCGGGTGAAATCGGAGGCCCAGAACATGGCTAAAAAGGCTAAAGCAATAGTTATCGATCCCAAACTTTGCAAGGGCTGCCATATCTGTATCTCCGTCTGTCCACATGGTGTCCTGAAGAAATCAGAAGTTGTAGATAACCGTGGGTTCTTTCTTCCCAGAGTCATTGACCTAGAAGCCTGCAAGGTCTGTAAGCTATGTGAGTTGGAGTGTCCGGACTTTGCCATCTCAGTAGCTGCGATTGATGAGTAGTCTGTTTACTCACAATAACCGAGAGAATCAATATTCTACGAGTTCTAATAATACAATCAACCATATAGTGTTGGACGTTTCTTCAGAGTGTCCGCTTGATATGTTGGTGTATGTTGTGTCAAATCCAGATATCCGTGTGCTGCTTGAATTGAGAACCCAACTGGGTGAAGAGCTGGATCGACTCAGGGAGCGAGTTGAGCAACTGGAGGAATTCATTCAGGCGTTGGATTCACAAATTGGTCAGGGCAGCTTTGCCACCGCTGACGTAGCAATGGAAACTGCTGTAAGAACTCCTATTGTCACTCCAGCAGAAACTGGAGAGCCACGAAGCCTTGTGGTCCTGAACAAACCTGGTGACTTAGAACTGGCAACTATCGAGGTTATCGAACAGACTCTCCGCATAATTCCTGCCGACCATGCCGTATACAACATTACACGTGGCGCATTTGCGAGGTTCTTTGTTCAGGATATACTGGGGAAATTCCAACAGGAAGACAGACTTCGAGTCGAGAGTGGTGAGATTGAGTGGGAAGACACCTTTGACTTTGAGGTCAAATCAGATGACAAGATACTCGATGAGATTGTAATCAAAAACTATGGTGAGGAGTCCAGACTAGAGGAGATTCAACGAACTCTTCGATGGACTTTAGAAAAAATATACCGTGCAAGGTAGCAACGCGCCAAAACAGCCGACCTCTGTTTCTATTGCAAAAGAGTCATATACTCTGAACGAGTTTCTGCTCGCTAAGCGACGCTTTGTTCATGGATAGTTTTTTGGAGCGGAGGCAATGGTCACACACTTTGACAATGAACACTTGGCCGTGAGTCCACAGATAATCGTCAAAGTAGTCAGGGATGCTCATGAGTTTTTCAAGGAGAACAAAGTGGATGAGCGCTATGAGAACATGGCACTCGATCTTATACGACGGTTTGTTTCCAAAGAGGGTGTCCCTCGAGAGGTTGACCCATTTTTTGGGGCCGCACTGTATATGGTGACACGCCATCCATGGAGTCACCCAAACCCCCTAACAAAGACTGAGTTTGCAAACAAGCTTAGGATGAAAGAATCAAGCTTGGAGTGGTACACCGAAAGCATTGCTGATAAACTTGGGTTCACGACACTTCATGATAATGCACATCTTCCGTTCTTCATGGATCCTAAGGGGATTATCGCTAGTGTTATTGACTCTGTTGTTGGTGCGAGTGTTGGTGAGGTTGTTGTGCGCGGCATAGTCGCAGGCAGCCCTCCCTCATATTCAAATCTAGCAGACAGTATTGTTGATAGACTTTGCAACGTTGTGAAAATAGTACCAAGTATCTTCGAACAGGACCTCCACAATCTTGTTCGGCGTAAGATAGAGGAAGAGAGTAAGAAACTTACTGATCAAATCTCTGGAAAGTAATTTGTATTTTAGGAGTTCTCTGGTTGAAGAGTCACCTCTTCAACAAATCGTTTTCCAGCAACAACTTGATCTATTGAGTGAATGACAGCTCCAGCTTGCTCCAAAATCTCTTTGATTGAGTCATAGCTTAGATCATCGCCCTCCAGTGTTATAGTTATACTCTCAGTATTCTGGTCTACTTCTTTCAGTGAGATGTTCAGCCCATTGACTCTCTCATCACGTGAGAGCATCAAAGCCAAATCAGTAAGACGAGGGCTGTGAGGTTTCAGCACATCAAGAACTATTCTTCGTATGCCATGAGGCAATAATTCATTCCCCATTCATGACCCGTAGGTCGTATTCTTCCTGCGTGTCATTCCGGCAAGTCCAGTTAAACCTTACTACGTGGGAAGCGCGCCATCTGAGATAGTGGTTTCCTTGCTTTTGTGTCACTCCACGCAAGCTGAAGAAAATCCTGTAGCAGCTCCCCAATGCTTATATCAACTATAAGGAAGTTCTATGAAGAGCCTACTCTTGTGTAGGTCTCGCCGGGAAACTAAGGTTGGGACGCCGCCTTGAAGCAAGAGAGACTGACAAGACAAACAAAGGACACTCTACCTGACTCAAAACAGAGGACAAGAAAGTCCAACAAAGAATCAGGTCGTATGATTGACATCAACGTAGCAGATTTCAAAGGGCATCCATTGTATTCACTCCTCATTGAAACTGCAAAAAGCAATCCACTCTTTGCTGGGAATGCAGGATATGCTCAGAACTATATTTTGCCAAAAAACCCGAACATCACCGCACGAGAATTGGCAAGTAAACTCTCAATCACTCTTGGAGAGGCTTTGGCAATTCTAGATGGACGCGACTCTGACTAGTCACGTTTGGGTACACACATCTGCACTTTTATGCAACGTCAGTCCGATGAAGGTTGGATTGATATTCCGATGAGTGAGGACAGAGGATTCCGTGACGCTCAGTATGCCCAAGCGATTGCAAAGGGAATAATTACCCCTAGCCAGGGGCGGGAGATCAGGATTGTTCATGTCTGCGGAACTCACGAGGATACAATCAGTAGATATTCTGCCTGGTTGCAGATGCCATGAGGTCATTCTTGGTATGATCGACCCGCTGGACTGCTCACTCTTTGGGAAACGATGCATTCCTGAAAACCCATATGGCCCCTGTATGGTGGGTCATGAGGGGACGTGTTGAATTAGGCATGAGTATTCAATGGACTAGCTCTTAGGTTTCTTCGAAATCTTTCTTTCTGCAAGCTTGAGATCCTTGTGTGTGTTGAAGTTGACAAAGGTGTCTAAATCTGGATCGAACTGCTTGAGGGTGTCTGTGGAAACGAAAAGGACATTCTGAAGAGCATCTAGCATGTTGCTCATCTTATGCTGTCGACTCTCCATGACTTTGAGACCGTGATAGTACGCATGCTCAGCCAAGTAGACTGAATGAAGAGGCTCTATATATCCAGAAGGCCAAGATGGTACAACCGCACCGTGTCCAGAACTCATCCTTATTAATACCCTGAGAAGGTCGACATTTGCAAGGGGTGAGTCGACAGGAAGAAGCAATGTGTATGATGTGTCCGTGTACTCGAATGCTGTCAAGGCTCCAACCAATGCACACTTGATATCACTTGGTGGATCTACAACCAATTGCACATCCTTGACTATATCACGAATAGATGCCTTCTGCTTCTCATCTGATACGACCACGAGGATATCTGATGATAACCTGCGAGCGACTTCAATCATATGTATGATGAGAGGTTTCCCTTTAAACTCTGCAAGCGCCTTTTCTGAACCAAATCTTTTGGATGATCCACCTGCTAAAATTGCCACGGTTATTTCCTCCATTGGTTCAGTCTCCTACTACAAATCCTCTTCATGCACCGAGAGAACCCCGAGCCATTTACGGACTCGATGCTTCCGCTTCTTCAGTGGTTTTTTCAACCTTGGGCAAGTCAATCTTGACTCGATGTTCAGCAAGTAGGAGGTCGACCTCTGGGAGGTCCATCGCTACAGCTAGTAATTCCGTATAGTAGAAGACAGGAAACTTGAATTCTGTACCAAAGTTTTTGTTCGTCATTCGCTGTCCTGACTCAAATGATATGAAGCACGTGGGGCAGAAGACAACAATCGCATCTGGATTGACCATTGCAATACTAGTCATCTTCTCACGAAGTACAGCATACGATGTTTTCGAGTCTGCCTTTCTAACACCCGCACCACAACACATGGTCTTATCCATATAATCCAGTGACTCCATTCCTATTGCTTCGCACAGGTGATCCAGTTTCACAGGTACTTCTGCACTGTCAACATGAAGTACTCTCTCTGGTCTCAGAAGGTGACATCCAGAATGCGTGACCACTTTGATGGGAATGGGTCGAACGACCTTAGAGGAGATTGTTTCCACACCAATCTCATCATACAATACTTGGTGCATATGAACTATCGATGAGGTTCCCTTATACTCAAGTCCAAGACTCTTTAGAATATCATTTGTTTTCTCCTTTCTCTTAGGCTTTTCATCAAGCTCGTGTTTAGCGAGAGAGAGTGATTCATGGCACCCTGCACAAGCTGTCAAAATATCTAAACCTTCAGCTTCTGCAAGAGCAATGTTTCTTGCAGCGAAGGTCAACCATGTGTCATCTGACATAGCACGTACAGCATTTGGTTCAGGACAACAAGTGAACGCCAAATCCACAAGCTCGATATCAAATTTTGGAGCTACCATCCTAACTGACTTCTCTGCAAACTGAAGGCGGTAAGCCATCGTACAGCCTGGGAAGAACGCATACTTCATTCGGACGCTTCCTCCAGTGCTGCTTTGTTTATTTCAAGAACCTCAGCAGCTCCTGTTGCCTCAAACAGCTTCCGGACCTCTGCTGGATCTGGTCGAGGTAAATCTGGTAGACCTAGCTCAGCTCGCTTCTTCTCAGACCTACTTGATATCGGTGATAGACAACCGTCATCCACTAGGGTTTCTGCAGTTTGGACGAAATCTGGCGGAGCCCGCCCTTCCCTTGCAGCGATGTTCTTGATGCCCAAGAGAATCTCTGCCAACGACACTCCCATTGGACACCTCTGGTCACACATTAAACAATATGCACAGAGCCATTCCTTGCCCTCTTCATTGACTTCTCCACTTGTGATGAATGCATCCACCGCCACCCTTGGATTCATCTCAGGTGCGACTCTGAAAACTGGACACGATGATGCACATATCCCACACTGAAAACAGGGTCGTGCTGCTTCCCTGAGCTCTTCCAGCTCACTCTTTCTGTTCTCATCAGCATTGTCAGTCATTTCTTGCTCGATGCCTTCTTCTTTTTACTAGCACTCTTCTTAGTGGTGCTGCCCTTTGGTTTGGACTTGGCCTTGGTCTTTGGCTTTGCCTTCTGTGTCTTTGATTTTGCTTTAGGTTTGTCTTTTGCTGTAGTTTTCTTGGGGGTTGGGATACTTTCCTTGTGTTTCTCAACGACCTCCGACATTTCGCTCATGATAGTCTGCCACTTCTTTCCCTCTCCTGCCGAGACCCACTCAACCCTGAATCGGTCATCTGAGATGTTGTTTCTCTTCATCCATCCTCGTATTCTCGGTTCTCGTTTTGCCATCCAATGGTTGCCAGTTTGAAAGTGGCAGTCAGCAGGGAGATGACACCCTGAATACAAGACTGCACCAGCTCCTAGCTCAAAGGCCTTCTGTGCGAATCTTGTTGAGTATCTCCCTGAACACATCGATCGAATAACTCGAGCATTTGGAGGGTACTGCATCCTTGAAACGCCTGCTAGGTCTGAGCCACGATAGGAACAAAACGCGCATGCAAATGCAACAATCTTGTCCTCTGGGTTCTCTCTCAGAGCAATTCCAATCTGCGCCTCTATTTGTTCACTTGTGAAGTTGGGCATATAGATTGCATCCTTTGGACAGTCACCAGCACATGTACCGCATGCTTGACAAAGTGCACCCATGACTGTGAACTTGCCTGTTCCATCCTGAGATATCGCCCCATAGGGGCAACGACTTACACACGTCCCACATCTGTTGCACAAGTCCTGCATTATCTTGGCACTCAGAGCTTCAATTGGATATCTTCCCTTCTGAAGTATGATGGCCGCACGACCTGCTGCTGCGCTTGCCTGAATCACTGAGTCACGAATGTCCTTGGGACTCTCTGCTCCACCACAGATGAAAACACCAGCAGATGATGTATCAACTGGTCTAAGTTTTGGGTGTGACTCGATATAGAATGAGTCTTCGGTGCATGATATTGGAAGTGGGAAGTTACCTGATCTGCCCTCTGCTCCCATGGAAAGAATGACCATCTCATAGTCAACCATCAAGAGTTTGTTGTGTGTGGTGTCTTCGACACTAACTCGGAGATTCTTTGTATCAGGATATTGCTGAATCTCACCGACTCTACCTCTGACAAACTTCACACCCTCTTCACGAGCCTTGAGATACTGGTCTTCAAAGTACTTACCATGCATCCTCAGGTCTTGATAGTAGATAGTCACCTCTGTATCTGGATAGTGTTCTTTGACAAGAAGAGCGCACTTCACTGACTCTGCACAGCAGAAGTTGGAGCATGCTATTCGGGTGTCTTTGCTTCGTGATCCCACGCATTGCGCAATTGCAACTGACTTAGGTTTGACAAGGTCCGAAGGTCGAACCAGGCTTCCCTCAGTTGGTCCTGCTGCATTGATGAGCCGTTCAAATTCGAGTGTTGTGATGACGTTTGGATAACGTCCCCACCCAAGACGGGGCTCTTTATTGGGGTCAGCTGGGTTAAATCCCGTGGCAAGAATGATCACACCGGCCGGGAAGTCTATGAATTTGTCCCTATCCGAGGGTACAATGGCTTTCTGTTCACACCTGTCAATACACTTTCCACATCGAATCAAGTCCATTCCAAGACATGTTTCAGGATCGATGAAATAGGATGAAGGTACTGCTTGTGGAAATGGGATTTGAATCGCCTTCTGCCACGTAAGACTCTGGTCTGTCCTACTCGGAACATCCACTGGGCAGACCTCAACACAATCGCCACATGATGTGCATGTGTCTATATCGACATATCTTGCGCGCTGCTTCACTCTCACATCGAAGTTTCCAACATAACCCGAGATGCTCTCAACTTCGGCCATTGTAATGAGATTGATGTTCGGATGCTTGGCCACATCGACCATCTTTGGTCCGAGAATACAGATACTGCAGTCATTTTGAGGGAACACTTTGTCAAGAATGGCCATGATGCCACCTATTGTTGGCTCCTTCTCCACTAGATGGACCTTGAAGCCTGCATCTGCCAAGTCAAGAGCTGCTTGCATTCCCGCAACCCCTGCTCCCACGACTAACGCTGCCTGAGTCACCGGCACATCGAGTTCAGGCTGTGCCTCAAGTGTAGCTGCCTTAGCAACCGACATAGCAACTAGGTCCTTTGCCTTCTGTGTTGCCGCAACCGGGTCATGTTGATGGACCCACGAAACATGCTCTCTGACATTTGCCATGATACAAAGGTAGGGATTGAGACCTGCTTCCCTCACAGTCTTTCTGAATGTGTCTTCATGCATAGTTGGACTACAAGAAACTACAACAACCCTGTTCAATCCATGTTCCTTGATTGCTTCCTGAATTTCCCTTTGTCCAGGATCGGCACAGGTATATGTGTTGACTTGAACAAAAACCACACCAGGAAGTGACTTTGAGTATTCTGCAAGGTCATCTACATTTACAACTGCACCAATATTTTTTCCACACTTACAGGGGAACACACCTATGCGCAGTTCAGGATCTGTTGAAACAACTTCCACTTCTGATGTTTCTGAGCTGCTCTCTTTTGGGTCACTTGTGGTCATTTGACTGTCCTCGTTCTGCAGAACGTACCTTGGCAGCTTCTTCCTATTTCAGTAATAAAGGTTGAGAATAATTGCACGATTTGCCTCAGAATATTTCAGATTCTATTAACAAGTTCACTTGACGCATCAAAACAGTCCATATGCTCAATGGGTTGGAATCACCAAAAGCGTAAAAAGCCCGGTACCATGGGGAGCTATTACTTTTGGAGGCCTCATAATGGTCGGTAAGGTCTGGAAGTACATTACTGAAAAGTTGGAGTCTGATGGAGCATGTCACTTCTCCCTGCTCGACCCCGACCCGCTGTCCACATCAATCGAAAATGTGATTGAGATTGCTACATTGGCTGAGAAGTCTGGGAGTGATGCTCTTATGATCGGAGGGAGCACAATCTTTGGGGTCATCGATGATGCAGTTGCAAAAATTGGCGAAGCTGTAGAGATACCAACCATTCTGTTTCCTGGAAACATCACTGGAGTATCTGAGCATGCTGATGCGATGTTCTTCATGACTCTTCTAAACAGTACAAATCCATATTATATCATTGGCGCCCAGGCACTCGCTGCACCAAAGGTCAAACTAACCGGGATTGAAACGATTCCTATGGCATACCTAATTGTTGCTCCAGGAAAGACAGCATCATGGGTGGGTGACGCAAAACCATTCTTGAGAGACAAGCCAAAACTACCAGCAATGTATGCCATAGCGGCTGAGCTTCTCGGGATGAAACTAGTCTATCTTGAGGCTGGCAGCGGAGCAGAGGGTGGTGGAGTTCCCCCGGAGATGATTAGTACTGTTTCCAGATTCATTGATATTCCACTGATTACTGGCGGTGGTTTCAATGACGAGAAATCAGTAGTCACCGCTGTTGAGGCTGGCGCCTCTATTGTTGTTCAGGGTACTTATTTGGAAAAACATGTTCAGAAAGATGGAGGCGAAGGACTGGCAAAGATAGTCCAAGCCCTCAAGAAAGCTGGCGCCAAGAGAGTTTAAATACTTGACAATCTATTTGCACGAAAGACGCCATTGGAGGCTTGCTGTACCTTGTCCTCAAAGACCGAAATGTTGAATGAGCTTCTACTGGACTTGAGCAGAGCTTCTCAGGGAAATGTTGAAGCAAGCGCTGTCATTTCGAAATCACAGGGCTTGACGATTTCTACTCATTATCCAGAGGGAATTGATGAGAACTTAGTCCCTGATGAGGATGTTATTGCTGGAAGATCAACTCAGATCCAGGAAGCAACACGTAAGGTCTTCAAGCAGCTCAAAAGAGGTTCACTCATTAGGATGCTCATCGAAGGTGAAACAGGCTATGTCATCATCTGTGATGCTGGCAATGATGCCATTCTTGCAGTTCTCACAAACAAACGCGCTAACATTGGTTACATGTTTTTCATGATGACTCGTATAGCTAAACGCATTGAGAAGGTCCTTTCATAGCTGGTCTTTCCGTCACTTTTATCTGGCTAACCCGCACGAGCCAACTAGTTGGTGAAATCATGGCAGATGACAAGCCCGTCGACAAAACTGAGGATGAAGAATCAGAGGACAACTGGGACAAATGGCGACGTGCTGGAGTGGTTGCAAAAGAAGCACTTAATCTAGCGCGACCAATGGTAAAACCAGGTACAAAAGTCCTAGACATCATAAACATTGTTGAGAACTATATTCGTGAGAACTCATCGGGTACATCCTTTCCCTGCAACGTTGCATTGAACAATGTTGCTGCACATTACACATCCCCTCTCAATGATGAAACCACCATTGAGGAGGATGACCTTGTGACAGTTGACTGTGGCGCTCATGTGGACGGATGTATTGCAGACACTGCTTTCACAATTGCCCTAAACCCAGACCATGAAGCTCTGGTAAAAGCTGCTGTTGATGCCACTAACGTAGCCATCCAGATGATGCGCCCTGGAGCAAAGCTGAACACAATTGGTGCACTTATTGAAGACACCATTCAGTCTGCTGGATTTGAACCAATAAAGCAACTCTCGGGGCATCAACTAAAAGAATACGAACTTCACGCTGACAAACAGGTGCCTTGCGTTTCTGGAAAATCCGAAGTACTTGTGGAGGAGGGAGAAGTGTATGCCATCGAGACCTTCGCCAGCACAGGATCCGGAAACATATCTGACCAACCTAGACCCTTGATATTCCAGCTTCTTCCAGTTCGTGTACCTGTACGATTCAAAGGCACAAAACAATTCCTCGGAATTACTAGAAAGAACTACAAGGAGTTTCCATTTGCCAAGCGGTGGGTCGCTGAACAGATGTCACCAGCCTCTCTTGAGATGGCAATCAAGGAGCTCGAAAAGAATGGAGCTCTGTTTGGACACAATATTCTCTCTGAGGAAAAGGGAGAATTTGTTTCTCAATATGAACACACCATCATAATCACTGAGCGCGGTCACGAAAGGACTACTTAATGACAAAATGTGCATGCGCAAACAAGCATCACGATGAGTCGAAGCTCCTTTCACAGAATTCAGAAGTATTAAAAGAATATTTTTCTAAATGATTTTCTGTGGGTTTCCGGGAGACTGTCTTCAAGGCAATGATTAAGCAGTGAATACTGGCGGTTTTTTCCGGTATAAACTCGGACGGAGGAGAGGCATTGGACCGTACGCGTGGCGCAAGTGATAGAAAGAGTACCGTCTCAGACGTGAGCATGGAGCCAGTCTCTTGTTCAGAGTGTGGTTCCACATCTGTTGTTGAAGACCTGTCCCGGGGGGAGCGGGTGTGCGGAGGGTGTGGATTGGTCCTTTCGGACCATAGGATAGACACTGGTGCAGAGTGGCGGGCTTTCAGTTCTGAGGAAAGCGATGCTCGTAGCAGAGTAGGTGCACCAATTAGATACACAGTCCATGACAAGGGTCTCTCAACTGTGATTGATTGGAGAGATCGCGACACTTCAGGCAAGAAACTAAGTCCCACTCGTAGGTCTGAGATTTACCGCCTTAGAAAGTGGCAGATTCGCTCTCGGGTTCACAGTTCAATGGACAGAAACCTGGCTCAAGCAATGTCTGAGTTAGAGCGTCTTGCATCGCAGCTGGGAATCCCAGGTCCGATCCGAGAACTTGCAGCCCTGTTGTATCGGAAATCCATAATTCAGAAGCTTGTGAGAGGTCGGTCAATCGAGGCAATGGTGGCTGCAACACTATATGCTGCATGCCGAATCAGAAAGAAACCTCGACCATTGGACGAGGTCGCTGACGCTTCTCGTGTTGACAAGAAGAAACTTGGTCAGTGCTATCGACTACTTCTCCGGAGTCTAGCCATCAAGATACCCCTCAGTAATCCGATAGACTACATTTCCCGCTTTGCATCTCAGTTGTCATTATCAAGTCCCGTTCAGCTTCGAACCGTAGAGATTCTTCAGAGGAGCAGGGACATCGGTCTCACTATTGGGAGAGACCCCCTGGGCTTAGCTGCAGCAGCCATCTATGTTGCATCCATCATGCTTGATGAACGTAGAACTCAGCGCGAGATAGCAGAGGTTGCCCGAGTCACTGAAGTCACCGTACGAAACCGCTACAAGGAGATTGTGAAGAAACTTGGTATAGACTCAATGACACTCGGATAGCAATATGACTCAACTAATTACTTCTGCAGACCTACTCCTATAGGACATAGAGTAGATCCGTGGTCGTTACCTTCTTCCCCTTGCTTGAAACGACCAGTCCACTTGGACCATTTCTTCTGGAAAACCTAGCTTGGCAAGTACATCTTGGATGACTCCTCGATGGTCTCCCTGAAGTTCAATGTGACCGTGCTTTGCAGCACCTCCACACGCAAGCTTACCCTTCAGTTTGGTTGCCAAATCTCCGAGGTCGATGTTCTTATCAAAACCTTCTATCACCGTAGTGAGTCGACCCCATTTTCTTCGTTCAACAGTCACAGCAATTCGTGCCTCTTCCTGTGCGATTGTTTCACAGACACACAGGTCCTGAGGCAATCCGCAGTTCGGGCAAATTCCGCCTTCGTCAACACTCACTTAGTTTTTTACTCCTTAGTTTTGGCTATAATTTTGTGCCGGAGCAAGCTTTGTCCGTAGCGCCTTAAAAGTGCTATGAGTCTGTGCAAAATTGGGTTAGGCAACAGTAAAGAACCAGTCATCATATGAGCTGAGGTTGATAATGTCAGGTCCAGTACTAATCATTGATGCCCTCAGTGCAGGCTCTGGACACCGAACCAGCTCCAGAGACTCCATAGGTTGCGGCCCTCGTACTGTTGCCGGGATCTTCGAAAAGCACAGCGTACGATGCTCGATCCGTCGAGTAGAAGATGTTCTTTCAAAGAAGAGCATGCTGAAGCGATTTAACCACCTCGCAGTAAGTGCAATGACAATGGACCAAAACGCGGTTCAGATGACAGTAAAGTACTGGCGGCAGATGCGACCTAAGGGTAAGGTCCTTCTTGGTGGTCCAATTGCTGCAGACCCTACCTCTATACTCAGACAGATTAGACCTGATGTTCTTGTGGTTGGCGAGGGCGAAGCCACGCTTGACGAGGTACTTGAGAGGGGTCTCTTAGAGGATGACATAGACCTCTCTGCCATTCAAGGGATAGGATTCCTTGAGTCTGACAAACCTCAGGTGAATCAGACTCGTGCTCTAATCACATCTCAGGAGTTCTCAGAAAAATACCATCCATCAACTACAAGGATAATTGACTACCCAGCCTATCAGGCCTGCAAGGTCTATGTTGAGATACTTAGAGGTTGTTCGAACTTCAGGAGGACAAAACACCCTCTTGTCAATGGTTCTCAGTGTACAGAATGTAGCAACTGTGATTCGAAAGACTCACTTACCCGAATGGATTGTCCAGAGGATATTCCTCCTGGTTGTGGTTTTTGTAGTGTACCTGGAACTTGGGGTCCCCCGAGAAGTCGTTCAGCTGCTTCTATCGTAGAAGAAGTCAAGGAACTCATAGATCTCGGAGTTCATCGAGTTGTTCTGGAAGCTCCAGGCTTTCTAGACTACATGCGTGGTAATGAACCCATGACTGATCCATGCTACCCTCCAGCGAATCTCGAAGCAATTGAAGACCTTCTAAATCGTTTGAACTTGCAGCCTCAGGTTTCAAACGGAGATGTCCATATCGCTATTGAAAACATGAAGGCTTGTCTCTTCACAAAGGAAGTTGCTGAAACATTAAAACGATCTATGATTTCAAGTTCTCCTAACATCGGGTTGGAAACCGGGTCTGAAGACCATATGCGTCAGATTGGGAAGTGTGGAAGTCCAGACGATGTTGTCCGGGCTGTCAAGATTGCGAAACACTATGATATGAAGCCCTTTGTCTACCTGATTTATGGTCTCCCTGGAGAAACTGCTGAATCAGTAGAGCAGTCCATTCGGATAATGCGAGAGGTTAGTGAGGCTGGTGCAGAGAGAATCATTCTCTATGGTTTTCGACCATTACCTGGCTCCGCTTTTGCAGGATATCCTGAGTCCTCTCTCAAGGATGAGCTAGGACAGGTTCTAAGAAAAGAGGCAGAGAAAATAAATCGTCAGAAGAAAGAGCAGTACATTGAGAAAGTGGTTCGTGGAATTGCTGGAGAACCATCCAAGACGCATCATGGTTTTACAATGGTCTATCCTCTTGAAGAGGGCCCTCTAATGACAGTGCCCGGAGGATTCTCAGCAGGTACACTCTTACTTATCAGAGTCACCAAAGTACTAAGTAGTGGTCTAGTTGCTGGAGAAATCGTGCATGATTCTGATTTGTGAATCTTTATCACCAGCCAAACGAATTGGAAGTCCATGCAGAAAAAACAACTGCGCTAATCATCGTGGCAATCTATATTGTATTCTGCACATCCATCCTTTTACTTAGTGCATTTTTTGGTTTCCTTCCTTTATCATCAGCACTCATTATTTGGGTCTTTGTGATTCCAATGTTCCTATACCTGTTTAGCGGTGATCTCAAGAAGATAGAACCACTTGATTGACTAAGGGTCGAGGGCTATTTTCGGGCCCTAAGAAAAGCTTCATATTGCCTTACTCTGCGAGAGCATTAGGTGACTGGAATGGTCTACGTTTGTCATAAATGCCACAAGGAAGTTACTCCCGAAGGTCTAAAGACTCTCCCGGGTGTCAA
>JBHLRS010000004.1:0-19661 GCA_048882325.1 Candidatus Thorarchaeota archaeon
CTTGTATTCTTGCTCTCGCTGGTCAGCTTCAAACTTCGCACGGTCGACCATGGCACTTGGAGTGACAGTTTCACCAACTATCTCATGGATTGAGTTTAATAGTGCAAGAAGCGCCTGAGGTTTAGTCATAGATTCATCCAAAGCATTCTTGAAACTCTCAACCCACTCCTTTGCTTCCTTTCTCCACTCCTCAGGTCGCTCACTAGCACCTTCGACAGCCGCCTCAAGTTCAATAACCAGGTCAGTTTCTTCAGAAGTCATCTTGTCAATTATTCGATGAACTAATTGCTTTGAGAGAAGAGTATCAGCAACATCAGGGATGACATCTGAAACAAGATCTTGAAACTCATCGAGGAGTTTCATCAATGCTTTCCCATGTTCTGTCAATTCCTCAGAGTCAGGAGTAGAGTACTGTTGTGTAATCTCCTTTCTAGCAACCTCAGCGACATTCTCAAAACCTATGAGATTCCAGATATCAATTGTTTTGAATGAGTCAATAAGTTGTCGTGTGACAACATCCATCAGCTGTTTGAAGTCTTCGTACTGAGAGCCCTCATATGCCTCCTTTGAAAATGTAGCATTAAGCTGTGCTTGTATCTCAGCATAGAAGAGGTCAAAGAGTGTCATATCAGTTGAACTGATGTCATGTTGAAGAGTTTCTTTCTTGAAGTCTTGAAGAGCTGTGAAGAAAGCCTTCTTGGCTGCATTTGTGACGAGATATTGATTTAGCTCCTTTGAAAAGTACTGTGAAACCCTATTTGCATATGCGATAGCGTACCTTATGGTGCCCTTCAGCTCCCACGCGCGGATTTCACCAGCACCTGAAAATTCTCGAGCCACAGAATTCATGATTCGAGTAACGAGCTCCATAGCAAGTGTGTTCTTTATACCCGATGAAACTTCACTATTCATAGACACTGCTGAAATCAGTTCTTCCTTGTGTTTGACGATAGTGAGAACTTTTCCTGAACTCAGATGTTTTTCAACAATATGTTCTAGAGCATTGACCGTTTCTTTGAGTTTCTTAACGAATTCATCAATACGAGGTTTTAGAGCGTTGATGTCAGTCAAGGTAACCTCAGTTTGACCAAGAGAATCCTTCAAAGTGCCAACGACCCCACTCACTATCTGAGACTCCTCCAGCGCGTAGGCGTAGTAATTCAATTCATTCAATATAGCTTGACCATTCTCTGTCACTGTTTTTGTTAGAGTGTCAATAGCACTTGGTGTCAATACTCGATGCTTGAAATGAGCAACTAATCGTTCATCAGACTCGTTAGGAAGTTTGAACTCCAGACTCTTTCGACCCAAAACCTTCAGTCCTGGTGGTTGAAGCGTGAAGTCATCACTTACCACCATCTTAGCTATGAGATCTACGTCAACATGTTCAGGTTTCACTTGAAGCGAATCCCATGACCCTTGGAACCGACGATCTAGCATGTCAACAAAGAGTACACTGTTCAATCTATCTGCAAATTTCGTCATGACCGTGAGCCCTTCTAGTTCATAATTCAGATCATTATTGATTACCGCGCTCTCAATGTCTGCAATCTTCTTGGACAGAATCTTCATGTGCTCATCAATCTTGAAGGGATCAACAACTCCTTTCTCCCAACTCAAGACACAGACATGAGAACCAACGCCTCCTTCAACACCTCCTGCTACGACGAGTTGCTCAGGCAATACATCAGGTCCAGGTGTTCTATCAAGGTCCCACTCGATTGAAAGAAGTTCCAGACCTTCAGATGACATCAGAGTGTCACGAATAGAGAATATAAGGGGGGCAATGTTCATGGATACAGTTTCGGAGTGCTGCTCTAACATGGTGCCTGCACCAATCGCACTTCCAATTGGGTAACCAAGCCCGGTTGAGGTTCCTAAGACAGAGGCAGATGCCATTCGAATTGCTTCAACAGTGCTTGGTACTTGAACATCTCTTCGGTCAGACATTGTAGTTTCTCCTAGCGACAGACAGAATTGTATGAAAACAAGAACTCAATCTTTTGAATCTAGCTCGGGCAGCTATCACACTCTTGTCCAGATCCCATTTCCGAGATCCCGCACCAAACCAGCTTCCTTCAAACCTACCAATGTCACATGAATTGTCGTGGTTAGAAGTGCCTCGTAGCTCTGAGGAATAGGTATGCTTCTAGCCTGTTTGATGTCAAATACAAATTGCTCGATGTCTGCGTCGCCTCGAGCACTTAGTAGTGTTAGTATAGTGTCTTGAAGATGAACCACGCCGTCTTTCACTGCTTCAAACTGTAACCGCGCATCAGCGAAAAGATGAGGCGTATCGTGTGAAGGAAAGATATGTTCCGCTCCGAGCTTCGACATTACATCTATGGCGGCTAGCTTGGCTACAATACTACCAGTCTTGTCAACATAGAATTTTCGAGGATCGTTAGGAAAGTTGTTCAACTCATCCCCAGAGAATAGCGCATTTCTTTTGGTGTCATAAAAGGAACAATGACCAGCAGAGTGCCCACTTGTGTGAATCACCTTTAGAGTCGTTTCTCCCACCCCGATGTTTTGCCCATGCGAAAGGATTTCGTATCCATCGATACCACGATAGTTCACTCTAAGAGGGCCTTTATCGAACTTCATGGAGAATCGCTCAGCTTTGTCCATCATGAGGCGTTCATTCAAGAATTTCGCAGGTGTTTCGAGAAGCTCAGCGTCGCCCCTATGAATCATTATGGACGCACCTGTTGATTTCTTGAGTCTTCCTGCGCCGGCAGCATGATCTGGATGTCCATGGGTGCAGATTATTCCAACAATATTGGTTTTTGGATCTAAACCTAGTTCTTTGATTGCTTTCTCAAGACGGTTTCCGGGGTCTCCCGCAGTTCCAGGGTCAATCACTAGGACTTCACCCTCATCTACCACTAGGTAGCTAGCGATGAATCCAAACTCGCTTGCAAACTTACCTCGCACAACATAAATTCCAGGGATTATTTCAGCTGCTGCCATTGGTCTGATTGGTGGTTTTCCTCCAACACTTATGATAATATCGTCTACAAGTAGGATAAACAACAAACACTAAATCTGAGAGAGATTGTGGAAGCACCTACGAGGTCAGTTGATGAAGGGAGTCTATGTTCTCATCATTCGAGTTCGAACCCCAGTTGCAATTCAAATCAAATCAATTGGCGAGGTCGCATTTGATTCCGGATTGTGGTTGTATGTTGGCTCAGCCATGGGAACAGGATCTACAAATCTAGAGAACAGATTACATAGACATTTCAGGAAAGAGAAGACAGTCTACTGGCACATCGACCATCTTCTTGAATCAAATGTGGAGATTGTGGAGGCAATATGGTCAGAAAGTCCTGAATCAGCTGAATGTCTCATAGCAAAGGCTATCGAAGCTCATGATGATTTCTCTCCTGGGCCAAGAGCCTTTGGTTCATCTGACTGCAAAAACGGCTGTCTTGCCCATGTTTTCATTCACAAAGGCAATGACCAAATCCAAGATACGCTTTTCATGATATTTCGTCAACAAGGACTCCAACCACGTGTAACCAAGACTGGATTGTTGTGACAGCAAGCAGCAAGTATTAAAGGCTCCATAATCATCACAAGCAAACAGGAGGAAACCCAGAGTGCCAGATTGGAGGAGCATCTTTCAAGATTTGAAGACAACAGGACAATCATTCACCGTGTACCTACGCTATCAGCAAAAGGATACACTAGCGAAAATACCGAATGTCCGTGTCCAAGACGTGTTTGATGACCATGTGAAACTGGAAAACCCAAGTGGTTATGGAGTTCTTGGATACGAAGACATTCTGTACGTATCAATCCCAAGACAATCAATTGTAAGACCGCTGCAGTAAGAAACCATTCCTAGCCGGTACGGCTAAGGTTTAATTGGCAAAACCGGTTTTCCTACATATCAGCCCAGATTAGTAGTTGGTGTAATCTACTGTGTCATCACTAGTATACATTCCAATCGAAAACGAACGTGTCCTAAGTCAACATCAAGAATACATCTTGACAAATTACAGATGGATACAGTTCGATAGAGGTTCACGGACCAGTGCAAGTGTCCCACTACACATCATCAAGGAGTATAAGTTGACACCTAACTCCGCGATGTGCAAGGTCGTGAATGGTATTGTCAATTTAGTGGGAGCTATGCCAAGAAGAGAAGAGCTACGCGCCGCACTCGGACTTCGAGAGTTCGACAGTCTCAATGTTGGAAATCGCAGAAAAATCTGTGAGGTGAGTGGTGTTCCGTTTGTGCATCCGGATCACCCTTACAATCG
Source organism: Candidatus Thorarchaeota archaeon (assembly GCA_048882325.1). Classification (GTDB taxonomy): domain Archaea; phylum Asgardarchaeota; class Thorarchaeia; order Thorarchaeales; family Thorarchaeaceae; genus SMTZ1-45. Next base: position 4,272 of record JBHLRS010000004.1, read on the forward strand.
ATGGATTTCGGTAGGATTCCACAGACCATTCTCCCGACATTTCTACCAGACTTTTGCATGGTTGAAAGGAGAAGAAGTCTTCACATATCTCCCGGAGAGTTTCATCCTCACAAATTACAGATTGTACCAGTTTGATGCAAGTACTAGGAAGATGTTCATCTTTCCAATGCACATGGTCGAAACATTTGAAGCTAGACGAAATGAGCTCAAACTCAAAGCCACTTCTGGCAATTTTAAGATACGAGGAAAAGTACCAAGACAGGACCATCTGGTCACAGTCTGGCAGACACGTGCATGGAGCGATATCTCGAAGGAGCATCTTGATTGGTTGATTCGCCCCTTCAGCTATATCACACCCCATCATCCATTGTCACAATACATGGTCAGCGATTCAGCTACAGTAGCTCCTACCCCTGTTGCCCAGGAAACTACTCAGGAGATGCACGTTGCAGCTGGTAGTGCTGGTGCAGGTACCGTATTTGTCAAACCAGTGATCAAGGACAAATGCACAAATTGCTCTGCTCCGTTGTCTTGGGAACAGATTGACTGGACTGGTCCAGACCAGTACGCGTGTCCCGCTTGTGGTCACACTCACAGAGTCGACTACGTTAGAATGTAGACCTCATTAGGAGTGGGCTTTGGTCCACTCCAAAGAGAGTCTTTTGATTGTTTTCTCTGTTGGCAAACCTGTTTCTAGATCCCAACCTCTCAATGAGTAGTAATCATCAAGCATTGGATTGAGATCCACAGTCTGACCTTTCCCCGGACCTTCAGGCATCGGTTCTTTTGTGAACCTATCCGGAAGATTGTCATCCTTTCGAGTGATGCCTTCGCGGCTATTGAAGAGACGTTTCAATGTGATTTGGCGTTCTGCAATCTTTGTGAGATTCTCAACTTTTCCCAAGTGCTTCTCACCTGTGACAAGCGGCAACATCTCTGCAAAGTCTTCCATCCAAAATATTGGAGGCCATGAAACTGAGTACCAACATACTATCAGAGTATCACGGATAGAATACGAGTTTTCGCTCTCAAATACTGCAGTTGCTTTATACTTCTCAGTATAAGGATCGATGATTTCTGGAAGTTTGTCAGCGCCCCATCTCTTTGCTGCCACATCTTCATAACCCAGTTGATCTACAACGACTAGACTTCTGAGATGGTCAGCGCCTCTTGCACCAGTTGCGTGTCCAAGACCAATACTTCGATGTGTGCGACCATCCTGTCCGGAAACCTCCATTCCCTTTACATGAATTGCAAATTTCTCGGAACCTTTCCCAATCTTTTCTGCAGCTCTCTTGCTTCCCTCAGCAAGTAAATCTCCGAAGCCATCACGTTCAGCAATCATTTGTAGTAGGCGGATTGTTGTTTCACTGTCGCCCCATTCTAGTTTGAGACCACCTGTATCTTTCTCAGTAATCAGTCCATTCTCAAAAGCTTCGATCGCAAAACCAATTGTAGCTCCTGCTGAGATGATGTCCATCCCATAGCGGTTGCATATTTGATTTGCCTTGAGGGTGGTTGGATAATCATCAATACCTAATGAGCTACCAAATGCCATCAAACCCTCATACTCTGGACCTTCCTCAAGTGTACCAGCAAAAGCCCCAGTCTTAACATAGTTGACCTTTTTGCAACCTAAGCTACAACCAAAACAAGCTCTGTCAGAGACAGTGAATCTTGGTCGAATGTAATCCCCCGTTAGCTTCTCATATCCAGTGAAGACCCCAGTGCGATGGTTGTATGTTGGTAACTCTCCAATCTCCTGCTTGACTGCTGTCAAAATCCAAGTCCCCCACTTTCCCATCTCTCGAGCCTGTGGGTTCTTGCGTACTCTCATGTGGGCTTTCTTAGCGAGCTCGAAGAATCCTTCGTGGTCATGAACGTCAATACCACCATGACCCCGGATAGCTATTGCCTTAACATTCTTTGACCCTAAAACAGCACCCATACCTGTGCGGCCAGCAGCTCGGGCATGGTTCACCATCACAGCAGAGAACCTTACCAAGTGTTCACCTGATGGTCCAATAGCGGCTACCTGAATATCAGGATCGTGATGCCTCTTCTTGATCCTGAGGGTTGTTTGGTCAGTTGTGGCGCCCCACAACTCCGAGGCATCCTCAAGTTCGAGGTTCGAGTCTTCAATGTGTATATAAACCGGCTTTTCCGCCTTACCTTCCACGATTAACAAATCATATCCAGCATACTTGAGCTCTGGACCCAGAAATCCCCCAACATGACTCTCCCCCCAGATTCCAGTCAAAGGAGCTTTTGAGATGAACACAGTCCTGCCGCTCATGGGCCAGAGTGTTCCAGTTATGGGCCCTGTAGCCAATATCAGCTTATTGTCTTCACTCAGTGGTTCAGTACCTCCGGGTACCTCCTCATAGAGTATTTTGACTCCGAATCCATCTCCCCCAATGTAGTCCTTTATCCACTCCTTGGGTAGAGAGTCTTCTTTGAATCTATTATCATTCAAATTTACTCGAAGGATTTTGCCCTTGTAGCCACCAGCTTTCACTTCATTCAGCTCCGCTGGATTCTTGAGCAGTTCGGTCGATTTCACGAAGGTAGCTAGAGATTTTACCGTGACGATCAATCGAAGGGGAAACAGCAACATCAGTGTACATTATTGCCCCAGTTGGACAAACCTTTGCGCATTCAGGATCACCGCCACAGTGATCACACTTGATGATTTTCATTCGATTTGTATCAAGTAGAATGACACCGTTGACACAGGCACCTACGCATGACTTGCAAAGAATGCATTTGCCTTCATCCAGGAAAGTCATTTTTGTAATGGGATTACGCCGTATTGCATAGACAGGACAAATGTCAACGCATGGTGCAGTTTCACATGGACCACAGACATTCGGTAAATCAATACCGAGATCGTCATATTTCACAATCTTGAGCCTAGCAAGACTTGGTTGAAATCGACCTTCCTTAGTTGCTGAACATGCTAATTCACACATTCGACAACCAGTACATTTTGTAAAGTCAACGACCAGATGTGATGGCAGGAAAACCACCTCGACACTGAGTAAGTCATGCAATTCTACACTAAAATGCTTCGGACTATCTATACGGTTTATTAGGTATCAGGTACTACGAACGAACAGGTTGAACATAATGTCAGAGGAAGAAACTGCAGAGACTGAAAATGGAAAGAAGGGCAAGAAAGGCAAAAAGACCGACTACTGCGAAGTCGAGTTCGAGATTGGCAACATCGAGTTCGAAGCGAAGGGGCGAAGTATTGTTGTTGAGCGTATGTTCAGGATGCTTTTAGAAAAGATCGAGGAAGGTAAACTTGTGGCTGAGTTTAGACTTCAGGATCCTGATGAAGACGAGGAGGAGGAGGAGGAAGAGATTGAAGAGGAACTTCCACCTTACGATCTTCCTGAAGCACCAGAAATGACCGAAGCACACGCCTCTGATGACTCGTTGGACCCACCTCCTGCATGGGAAAGCCTGGAAACCGAGGAGCCAGACGTTTCTGAGGCTGAAAAAGAAGAGCTTGGCTTCGAATAGACATCAGATAGAATCATTCCGCCAGAACAACCCAACCATAGGGATCCTCTCGTTCGCCTGATTGAATGCCAATCAGGTCATCAAAGAGGCGCCGTGTCAGCTCTCCCGTTTGCCCATTTGATACCTTATAGGATGTGTCCTTATACCATAGATTACCCACTGGAGCTATTATGGCTGCAGTTCCACAACCAAAAATCTCCTTGACCTTCCCTGACCTCAGCCCTTCGATTATTTCATCTATGGAGATCATTCTTTCATGGCGATTCAAGCCATAGTCTTTGACTAGCGTTAGAACCGAGTCGCGAGTCACTCCAGGGAGAATCGAACCTGAAAGAGGAGGTGTTGCAACTTCATCGTCAAATCTGACGAACAGATTCATTGTTCCAACTTCTTCAATCCACTTTCGTTCGAGAGCATCCAGCCAGAGGACCTGAGAGTAACCAACCTTTGTTGCATCCGTCCCTGCTAACAGACTGGCTGCATAATTACCACTTGCCTTTGCGGATCCAGTTCCACCCCGTACTGCTCTCACATATTTGTCACTGACGTATATTTTGACAGGAGCAAAACCTTCTTTGAAATACGGTCCGACCGGACCTACGATGACATAATAGAGATATTCTTGCGAGGGGCGAACACCTAGTTTGGGTTCTGTGGCAATCATTGTCGGTCTGATATACAGTGAACTCCCTGGGACCTCAGGAACCCAGTCAGCTTCAATCTTGAGTAGTTTCATAAGAGCGCGTAGCGCAAATTCTGCATCTACGTTGGGCATCACCATTCGTTCCGCTGAAACATTGAGTCGTTTGAAGTTCAATTCAGGTCGAAATAAAAGAACCCGGTCACCTCTTCTATATGCCTTCATGCCCTCGAAAATGCCCTGCCCATAATGAAGACACAAAGCTGCAGGACTAAGAGATAACGGACCAAAGGGATGAATCCTAGCATCGACCCAGCTACTTCCATCGTAACGCATGGAGAACATATGGTCAGAAAAGACAGTTCCAAAAGGTACTTGAAGAACGTCTTGTGGCTTTTCTTTGCGTTCATCCTTGGGAACTAGATCTACATCGATGTTCATTTCCAAGCACAACAGTTCAAGAATGTACACTTCCTCCCTTTAAGCGGATAGGTTGGATAATTGCGTATTAGAAAATACCTTAAGTCATACAATATCTGGAAATACATCGTAGGAGTGTATCAAATGAGTCATTATGAAGGAGCTCCACCAGAAGACGATTACTACATGGACCCAAAAGAGGTTCTTTCCCAATATAGCGTGGAGTGGGTTTCTCTTAGGAAATCATATGATGAGATTAAGAAGCAACTCCTTGAAGTTCAATCAGAGCTCAGTCATATTGACCGTCAACTGGAAACTGGGCAGATCACAGATCAAGAACATCTAGTGCTCTACAAGGAAAAATGGTCAGAATCCACACAAATTGTTCAAGTGAAGCGAGAAGTGGAAAGTCGACTGTTTGAGATTCAAAGAGAGCTGCGTGCAGCAAATCGTAAGCTTAAGCAAGAAGAAGCTGAGCGTAAAAGACGTGAGAGAGTTGAACAAGAGAAAGCTAATGCAATGATTGAGTGGATGTCACTCAAGCAGGGTTTTGACCTAGTTATAGCTAGACGAAATGAGATTAATGCGGAGTCGGATAGATTAGAAGTTCAACGTCGCAGTGGTGGAATCTCGGAAGAGAAATATAGAGAGAGTCGAATTGACCACATTAGACAGCTAGCTGAACTTAGCACTGTCGAGTCTGATGTCAAGCGAAGACTTGGTGAGCTCTTAGAAATTATCAGACGTTGAGTCTTGATTAGAATTTCAGAAAAAGTGTGAATTGCAGAACCCTCGAATGGGTTCTGCAAATGAATCTATACGCGATGACCTTGCGCTATCATTGCATCTGCGACCTTCAGGAAGCCTGCAATGTTAGCACCAACGACATAGTTGCTCTTCTGCTCAAACATCTCAGCAGTCTTGTACGCATTAGCGTGAATTGCCTGCATGATATGTTTCAGTTTAGCATCAACCTCTTCACGGGTCCAGAAGAAGCGTTGGCTATTCTGAGCCATCTCAAGACCGGAAACTGAAACACCACCCGCGTTAGCAGCTTTACCCGGACCAAAGAGAACTCCGCCTTCAAGAAATATCTCGACACCTTCGGGGACAGTCGGCATGTTTGCACCTTCACCCACAGCCATGCAACCACTATCAACAAGCATTTTTGCCTCATTAGCATCAACCTCATTCTGAGTTGCGCTTGGAAGTGCGATGTCGCATTTCAGGCTCCAAGGAGTACCATCCTTAGTCACAGTATAATCAACCTTGAAATTCTCAGCATACTCCTTGATACGACCTCTGCGGACGTTCTTCAAATCCATAATCCAGGCTAATTTCTCCCTGTCTATACCGTCAGGGTCGTGAATCCAACCTGTTGAGTCACTCATTGCAATGACCTTGGCGCCAAGGTCGATACACTTCTCAGTCGCGAATTGAGCAACGTTTCCAGAACCAGAAACTACAACTGTCTTACCCTTCATCTCCTCGCCGCGAGTCTTCAACATCTCTTCAACAAAGTAGACACATCCGTATCCTGTTGCTTCAGGTCGAATCAGTGAACCACCCCAACCAGCACCCTTACCAGTCAGTACACATGTACCGTGGTTGTTTGTGATCTTTCTATATGCACCATATAAATAACCAATTTCACGACCACCTACACCAATATCTCCAGCAGGTACATCAATAAACTGGCCAATGTGTCGGTAGAGCTCAAACATCATACTTTCACAGAAGCTCTCTACCTCTGCATCTGTCTTGCCCTTGGGATCAAAATCAGACCCTCCCTTTCCACCGCCCATTGGTAGTGTTGTAAGGCTGTTCTTGAAAATTTGTTCAAAACCAAGAAACTTCAGTATGCCTTGTGTTACTGTAGGATGAAAACGAAGTCCACCCTTGTAAGGACCAAGAGCTGAATTGAATTGAACCCTGAAACCACGGTTGACCTGAATCTTGTTATCTCTATCCTTCCAGGGTATACGGAACTGAATTAGTCGCTCAGGTTCCGTAATCCTCTCAAGAATAGAGTTTTCCTTGTACTGGGGATACTTCTGGATAGCAGGCTCCAGAGATTCCAGAACTTCCAACGCGGCCTGATGAAAGACCTTCTGATGAGGATCTTTCTCAACGACGCGATTGTAGACACTTTCTATGTACTTATCCAATGGTACTCACTCACCACTAGTTATACGGGTCGTGGCGCATGCTGGGTTCCACATAAATCAATCGGATTCGGACCCAAACATAAAAAATCATCTAAATTGGGGTCTCCATCCATCAAAACTCAATTTTGTAAGACAAACAGTCATTAGCCATATTCACTATGAGTTACGCGAGCTGATGGAATGCCAACATTTGAACAAGAATGGATATCACCGATTCTCGAAGTGTATAAGAAAAGAAAGATTACCGAGAGATATTCTGTTATTTTGGGATTGAATCCAGTCGGACAAGCTCTCTGCAGAAAACTATACGAAGACAATGAGTTTGAAACTGTTCTACTCTTCAACTCTCCAGCTTTCTCATCATGGAACAGATATCCAATCGATATGAAACCTCCCGTGGTACCAATTCACGGTATGGTTGCGGAGGATTTGATGATTATCTTTGGTGATGTGATGATAAAAGAGTATGATTGGATGACTGATCTCTTATTCTATCTGAGGGGAAATGTACCAACCAGATTCGTTATTTCTTTAATGACCCACGATGGACCCACCTGCGGACAAGTCCTCTCAAAGAAAGGTGATAGACTGCTAAAGCGAATGGATGTACCATTGGGTAGATCAGACTTCTATGACGGAGTTACCGCCCCGCTCATCAGTGTTGGCAATGCAGCAGGTTTAGATCCAGTGATTCTGTTTTTGGAGGCATCAAAAGACAGGGAGATTCTCCTTCAGGTTGATGATGTCGCAGTAACCCAAGCGGATGTTGACGAAGCTCATATGCTACTTAAGATAGGCCTTGACTTTCAGTTGTCGAGCTAGTCGATATCTTCATCAGATATCGTGCGCCCGTAACCAGTACGATCTCGTCCAGCTAATTGATCAAACCTCTGATGTATGTCACTTCGGGATATACGACTGTCACATTGAGAACACATGAGAGCTCGAGTCTCTTTCGCGTTTACTATTTCACCACAAGAGATACAGGTCCAGAGACCACCTTGGATAAGTTTGGTCTTTCGGAATACAACCTTAGCCATGTCACGAAGTGATTCTGGACAGTCGTCTGCAATACCAATTACCCCTTTTTCAGACCACTCACAAAGAACAGACACTAGAGTAGTCATTAGTTCAATGATTCGTGTAGTTCGATCCTCAATCTCGGTTGATAATTCAGACTTAGTATCCTTTGGTGCATCAGGAATCCTTGACAATGTTTCAATGAAAGCAAAGAAAGCAGGAGCAGGAAATCTGTCCCTTCCTTTAGCTTCGACCATCTGACCTAGAACTGCTGATATCATCAGAGTTTGTGTGTAGTCCTCACGCAGAATCTTCTCAGCTTCGCGTACAATCTTTACAGCATCTATCCGATATTTCGAATCCGATAGCCCATGTTCACCTGCTATATTTTTGACAGAGTCGATCAGTCCTATACCCTTAGCCATCATCCGATTGACCTTTCGTGCAATGGTTTGGTATGGAAGACCAACATCGTTAGCTAACTGCTGCAGTAAATCCCTGGCTGTTAAACTCACACGAAGCACGTACCTGTGGCGGCAAGATTCAATGACACCACGACCATTTTAGGTTACCGTAGCACTTCTTGCTGGAAGAGGGCTCGGTGACAAATCTCATAAAGGCAGACTTGTCGCCCACTCTTGGTGGTCTACCATGAAAGACTATGATGTCATCTTGGCCAGTGGTGCAGAACACCTGAAGGAAAGCTTCCAAGAAGAGGGATATCGAGTATTCACATCTGGACTCAACTATGATAGAAGACGCCTTTTCCCCAATGCAGATATCTATGCAAAATTGGAGGATGTTTCAGAACTATCGAACAGACGTGTAGTAATCATTCAAAGCTGCACAGGTTCAGGTCCTGCAGAGAATGAGTCCTACACGACATCAGATCGGGTTGTGGAACTACTTCTTTTGCTTGATTTGCTCTCAAGACCAGAAGTAGTTCGGGAGATAGGACACAAATGCTATGAATGCAAGCCGATAGCTCCTCCAGCGAGTGTAGAGGTTGTACTCACCTTCCAACCATTTGCCTTACAAGACAAATCCTTCCGAACGGGAGAAGCTGTGTCTGGGAGGTGGGCAATTGAAACTATGGTCAAGTCCTGCAACAAAGTATGGGTTGTTAATCCACATGCTCCCGATAGTCTTGATTGGGTCGCAGCCTTGAGGGAGAAGAACCTCTATGAAACGATTGATGTGATCCCAGACCTTGTCAGATTTGCTGAGAAACAGTTCGGTTTCAAGAACTGTATTCTCGTTACGCCTGATGAAGGAGCTCAGGAGAGATACAAAATAAAGGGCTTTGGAAAAAGAAGAGAAAACTCATACAAAGTAGACCTTCATGGGGAAATAGATGTCGAGGATAAAGAGGTCATCATTGTTGATGATTTAACAAAGAGTGGTAGTACTCTACTCAAAGCTGCAGACAGACTCAGAAACCAAGGTGCTGCAGATGTTGGAATGGTTGTTGCGCATGTTCTACCACTGACTGAGCGGGGCGAAGATCTCCTTGAGGAACTCATAGAGAAGGCCAGAGGGATGATTGTTTCAACAAATACGGTTCACACAGAAATATTCGGTGAACAGAACCCACAATTGACCTACAATATTGTTCATACATTAATCAAGTATCTATAATCGCTGAACTCAATCTACGTAGTCTTCAGCTGCACCCTTTGCAGTCCATGCTTTAGCACTAAGTCGTTCAACCAGATTTCTCTTCTCGAGGTCAATTAGTGCTTGGACCACATCGTTCTGATTACAATCAACGTTCCGCCTTCTTAGAATTGAAGCGATAGCATTTGGTCTACGGGCGTCAGCTAAAATGATTCCTAGAATTTTCCTTTGAAGCTCAGTGATTTCCTCGCTCATTATAACCATGCAAGTCGGCTCCTGTTTGGTTCTTAAGCCTATCTCTATCTCAGGCTTATTATTTCGAAACCCTTTTGTTGTGAGTGACAGCTGCGCCTAAAGATTGTTACATGACAGACGACAAAGAGTACCACATCAATATTGCACCCGGTGAGATACCTGAGCTTGTTCTCCTACCAGGTGATCCAGCCCGAGCAAAGAATATAGCAATGAAGTTCTTTGACGAACCTGAGGAGATTGCCAAGAAGAGAGAGTATTGGAGTTTCAAAGGCAAGTGGAAGGGTGTGTCTGTGGCAGTTTGTTCAACGGGTATTGGTTGTCCTTCAGCCGCTATTGCATTAGAAGAACTAGTGAAGGTTGGATGTACAACATTTCTGCGAGTCGGAACGTCAGGAGCAATCAGCCGTTCTGTTCATGCAGGTGACCTAATCATCTTCACTGGATCAGTCAGAGATGATGGCACTTCGCGCCAGTATGTTCCCATCGAGTTTCCTGCTGTTGCTGATCCTGAACTTGTACTCGCCTTGAAAAAAGCAGCTGAGGAGAACGGAACAAGTTACCATGTCGGCATAGGGCATAGCAAAGACGCATTCTACAGTGAGCATGCGGATTATGTGACAGATCCAGAAGGAACTCGAAAAAAGTGGGAAACGATGAGAGAGATAGGTGTCTTGGCTACTGAGATGGAAGCTGCGGCATTGTTTGTCATAGGGCATCTTCGTGGTGTAAGGGTCGGAGCCATTTGCGTGGCGATAGGAGAGAATGTGGAGGAAGAAGCTAAGATTGTAGGCAAACCACCAATCGATGAATTGGTTGCTGTCGGACTTGATGCAGTGATATCCTTCAAGAAACAGTCTGATTAGATATCACCGAACCAGACCTTCTTCTGCACAGCCATGTGCAGGTCCTCAGCTGTTCTCTTGTCAATTCCCGTCAATGTTGCTAATTGCTCCGGACTGGTTGCTACCAATTCAGTAGTCGTAGCAATACCCGAGTTGAAGATCAGATTAATTGTGGGCTCAGGAGTTCCTAGTTCTGTTAATAGACCACGTAGATCAGCCATCGTGTCGACGTTTGCTTTTGGTGCTGCGACCTCTGGCATATCAGCTTCAATTGGATCAGCCTCGAGAGTTTCAGGTGCAGCTGAGGGTTCTGCAGGTTTTGGAGTTGGCTCAGCTGATTTTTTCAGATCACGTAACTCAGCCATCTCACCCTTGACACCATATTTCTCAATGAATGATGGCCTAAGGAAGACTAAACCAAGAATTATGCAGCTGATGAAGATTAGTACAAGCATCTCACTACTTATGTCGCCCCGAATGATAGATGGGCCGAGTCCAGGTGAAGGTAAACCTCCTATGATTCCCTCAGTAAAAAGAGTAGTCCAAGAGGTCCCAGTGATATCTGCGAAAAGGACAATCCAAAGAGGTGAGAACAGACCAAATCCGCCTGTTTCAAAGATGAGAAATTTACGAATCACATCTCTATTTGCAAAGAACACGAGAACGGGAGGAAAAACTCCGATACCAATAGAAACAATGAACCATGTAAAGTAGATATCCCAGGGTAGTGATTGAATCAGAATAACTGCGCCTCCTAGAAAACACATGAATGGAAGTATCGCTCCAATAAAGATTCCATAAGCATATCTCATATCTCAAACTCACCTCATTAGTCGTGTCCAAGTCAAGGGTACGAATGAGTCTTTTAGGTCTTTGTAGGATTTCTCCTGAAAGAGAGAAGTTCCAATAATCCCCATCACTGTTTTGTTGTATTTCGAAAATCGCTCAAAATATGCGGAAGGGCGCTCTAGAGAGCATCTCTAAGCTAAGCCTTATAAGGGTCTAGAGTGTGTTTTAACGCACCCTTTTGGAGGAGTAATGAAGAAATGACATTCATTGTGAAGAAGGCAGTGCAAGACTATGCAAAGAAGAAGAAACTCCAAGTTAGTGGAGATTTCTATCCTGCATTAGATAAGAAAATCGAGATGCTTCTCGACAAAGCTGCCAAGAGGACAGGCGAGAATAAGCGTAAGACGCTCAAGTCTTACGATCTCTAATAGAGTCCTATGATGCCGGGAGTGGGAGCACAAATGTGCTTCCACAACCTTTTTTCTTCCTCCTAACACCACTCTTATCTAGTTGTGATGAGGTGGCAAGGTGCTACTACGCTAAGGAGCTATTTTCAATGTATAGGGTGTGTCTCACTAACGATGATGGTCCGAGAAGCGAGGGACTGTTAAAGCTTGCAGAATCGCTGATGAAGGTTGTAGAGGTAATAGTCGTTGTGCCAGATGGACAACGTAGTGCGACTGGTAAGACCTTGACCCTAAAGAGACCAATACGAATCACGGAGAAACATGATACTAATGGTTATCAGTTTGTCTCTCATGATGGTGCGCCAGCTGATTCAGTGATTCTTGCACAAGCATTCTATGAAAACATTGACCTATTGATTTCTGGAATAAATTCAGGAGCAAATGTTGGATATCAGAGCATGTTGACAAGTGGAACAGTCGGAGCAGCCTTCGAGGCGGCCATTAGAGGACTACCATCAATTGCTGTATCTCGGCAAGCTTCACCAGAGGAGTGGTTTGAAGCTATAGGTGCTGATGGTGATTGCGAGAAGATGTGTGAGATAATAACTGAGCTCGTTATGAGAGTCCTCAAGAAGGGTATGCCAAAAGGAATTGACATGTTAAATCTGAACTTTCCGAATAAGCTTTCTGAAGATTCTAAATTAGTAATCACAAAACCGACCAAAGTTCGAATGCATAATGAAGTTGAGGAAAGAAAAGATCCTATGGGTAGACCGTACTATTGGTATCTAGGAATTGAACGAGACCCTCTGCCAAAATCGGATGCTTATGAGGTATTCATTCATGGAAACATCTCCTTGTCACCAGTCATTTTGGATTGGATTACCGAAAAAGAAGTGGAAACATTGGAAGAGTTCATGAAGGATTGACCTTTTTCAGGGCATCCCAGAGGGCATCGGTTTCTGGTCGTTCGAGATGGAGTCTATCTGAATCAGTTATGATTATCCTATGATTTGAGTCCTCTACAATTTTGCCAATCACACAAGCTGATACACCTCTAGACTGGACTGTATTAACGACTTCAGTAGCATACTCAGCCTTACAGCAGATTATCATGCACCCACTACTGATAAGCTCCATTGGGTTTACATTTAACAAATCGCAGATCATCCTTGTGGATTCATCAATTGGAATTGCATCTTTGTATATCTCAAATCCTACTTTACTGGCGTCGCAGATTTCATGAAGTCCGCCAGAGAGTCCGCCTTCAGTAGGGTCATGCATAGCTGTAACATGCCCTGTTTCAAAGGCAGCAACTCCTTCTGCAACGACACTGAGATCTTTCCTGAGAGCCTTCGCATTTGTTACAACTACCTCTCCAAGTGTGGATGATAAATAATCAAAGCCTTCAGTGGCGAGTATCGCGGCTCCTTCAAGTGCTATTGACTTTGTCACTACAATTGAGTTTCCGGGTTTAGCTCCTGAGGATGTCACATACTCTCCTTCCCCTGTTATGCCTATCATAAACCCAACTACAATTGGTCTGTCAATCCCTTCTGTTATTTCAGAATGACCTCCAGCAACAGAGATTCCAAGTATACTAGCAGCCTCATCAATTTGCGCTGTGACAAATCCCAGTTGTTCAGGCGTCGAATCCTTGGGTAGGATAATAGAAGCTAGAAACCATCGTGGATAGACGCCGAAAGTTGCAATGTCATTAGCATTCACGTGAACTGAAAGCCAACCTACATCAGACACTGAACCGGTTATGGGATCAGTCGCAGCAATAATAACTTTGTCACCTATTCGAATAACTGAAGCATCCTCACCTAAACTAGGTCCAAGAAGTACATCGGGATCTTTGACCCCTAACTTTTCGAACACAATCTTCTGAAGGATTTCCGGAGGTACTTTTCCAGGACGCATTGCAGCCACCACTAAAGGGATAGGTGCGCACAAAATCCTGTGCCTGACGCATGAAAAGCAGATTCATTGCAACCCAGTACTGGGCTCTCCTCGCTCACTATGACGCCAGGCATTAGGTGGATCCTGTGCGCATCCTAGAAACCGCGTGCATGCTAATAACATAATCGAGAGGGGCACACTATCAAAACATCATTGGGGAAGATATGCTTCCACCTCTCTGAGATCTTGTTCCCTGAAACGACTTCGTGAAAGACTTCCACTCAGAAGAGTTCCAAGAATAGAGGGTTCTTTGAGAAGATCACGTGAGAGGTAAGCTTTGCCGCCTGAAGCACGAGCAACAAGATAAGCTCCGAACGTCTTTCGGAATTCTTCCACCATTAGAATAGTTTCTATCGGATCATTTAGTCCTTCTTTTTTCATTCTCAGCATAGCTGCAAGCTCCAGAGCTTCATGATAAGGGCGTTTGAGAAATCGAGGCCAATTTGATTGCTCGGGATCAACATTAACAGCAACCAACCGCACCTTTGCCTTTCTTATGAGTCTTGCAGCTCGAACTAAATCCTGAACTGGAGTGTACTGTTCATGGCCAGGGCCAGCAGTCTGGGCAAGGGGAATGTTTGGTGAGAAATCGGATACAACTATGACAAGAGGTTCTACGTCATCATTTCTCATTCGCTCCCTTCTTATGGTTTCTAAAGATTTCTTGAGGGCCTCAGCAATTGGAGTTAGTCCTGAGATACGTAACCGACCCAATGCCCGATAGATCTTGTTCCAGTTAGTTGTAGGCACTTGAATCTCAACTGCTCCGCTGTCCTTGAATGCAATGATACCGGTACGGTCTTTGGACCCCCGTGTTTCACTTTCTATTCGTTCAAGAAACTCTCGCACCTGTTCCATGCTTCCCTTCATAGACAGACTGACATCGATGACTAAGATTATGGTTAATGGAGTCCTACCTGTGAAGACACTCTCTCGTAAGTCATCTCTTGTGATTCTGATGGCATCATCTTCAGTGCGTCCTGTACGTGCTACAGCTGCAAGCACAGTGGTTGGAATGTGAATGCTACTTGGCTCGCCAGTGGGGATTCGTGATCTCACTGGTCGACCGTGTTTCATTGTATCAGATGATTTCAGAGACCCTGTAGCCCTAGAACTCACTCTCTTCTTTACCCACCCTCCGGATGACACTCGTGCTCTAATCATGGCACGTTTCTGAAGTTTCTCTAGATCGAAAAGCTCCTCCCCAGTATCGATATCAGGCATCTTGACAAAGAAGCCATCATCAAGTCCAAACGGGGCCTCTCGTATCTCAGACTTGGAGCCTGACACCATATCAGGTGTTTCGGGAGTGTAGGGTCTGGTGGCCAGTCCCCACTCATCACCAGGCTCGGGTCTTCCGCCACCAGGTTCAACTGTATCAATTCCTGCAGCTGGTCCTGTGTTCCTTCGAGTCATGACTTCAAGCCATTTTCTAATAAGAAAATACATCACTGGTGCAATGACTACGGTATCAATGAATAAGACAGGTATTGGTGGAAACTGCAGAATTTGGAGGCCGAACAACCAGTTAATCGGACTGATATATATCCAGGCAAACCAAATGAATGCTACAAACATCATGATTGCGCAGATGGTCCCCTTGATAGGATCACCGCGGGGATTCCTTATTCCTCCCGTAGTTTTTTTTTGCCTTCCTGTCTGCCACCTGTGGCAAATCTCGATCCCCGACCGAATCGTCCTCCACTGACTCTAGGACCCTTTTTATCATCCTCTTCATC